>NZ_JBNNIU010000001.1:0-973551 GCF_050269675.1 Peribacillus sp. NPDC076916 | reverse complement strand
CCTGAAAGATGATCAGGTTGATAGGTCAGAGGTGGAAGCGTGGCGACATGTGGAGCTGACTGATACTAATAGATCGAGGACTTAACCAACGCTTTAAAAAAAATGAAATACCTTCTTATTATCTAGTTTTGAAGGAATGAAAATTTCTTCTTGCATTTTCTCAAAAAGACGTTATAATAATATATGTCTTGAAACAATGTTAACATTGTTTGGTGACGATAGCGAAGAGGTCACACCCGTTCCCATTCCGAACACGGCAGTTAAGCTCTTCAGCGCCGATGGTAGTTGGGGGTTTCCCCCTGTGAGAGTAGGACGTCGCCAAGCTTATATTGTTCCGCAGTAGCTCAGTGGTAGAGCATTCGGCTGTTAACCGAACGGTCGTAGGTTCGAGTCCTACCTGCGGAGCCATTATTGGAGAGCTGTCCGAGTGGCCGAAGGAGCACGATTGGAAATCGTGTAGACGGGTAACCCTGTCTCAAGGGTTCAAATCCCTTGCTCTCCGCCATTTATACCTGGCCCGTTGGTCAAGCGGTTAAGACACCGCCCTTTCACGGCGGTAACACGGGTTCGAATCCCGTACGGGTCACCATTTAGACAACATATTGGAGGATTAGCTCAGCTGGGAGAGCATCTGCCTTACAAGCAGAGGGTCGGCGGTTCGATCCCGTCATCCTCCACCATTATTCAATAAGATCAGGTTGTTTCTCTATAAAGGATTGATCATTCATCCCCTTGAAACGCTCAACACGAAAACTTGATTCATAATAGTAACATTAATACCGTCGCGGGGTGGAGCAGTCCGGTAGCTCGTCGGGCTCATAACCCGAAGGTCGCAGGTTCAAATCCTGTCCCCGCAATCTATGGTCCCGTGGTGTAGCGGTTAACATGCCTGCCTGTCACGCAGGAGATCGCGGGTTCGATTCCCGTCGGGACCGCCATTTTATTGTTTGGCTCAGTAGCTCAGTCGGTAGAGCAAAGGACTGAAAATCCTTGTGTCGGCGGTTCGATTCCGTCCTGAGCCACCATAGTAGTGCCGGTGTAGCTCAACTGGTAGAGCAACTGACTTGTAATCAGTAGGTTGGGGGTTCAAGTCCTCTTGCCGGCACCATGTTTCATCCATATGCGGAGGGGTAGCGAAGTGGCTAAACGCGGCGGACTGTAAATCCGCTCCTTCGGGTTCGGCAGTTCGAATCTGCCCCCCTCCACCATCTTTCTTACAGGGGTATAGTTTAAAGGTAGAACAGAGGTCTCCAAAACCTCCAGTGTGGGTTCGATTCCTACTACCCCTGCCAATTTCAATCCTATAATGGCGATTGTGGCGAAGTGGTTAACGCACCTGATTGTGGTTCAGGCATTCGTGGGTTCGATTCCCATCAGTCGCCCCATTTAATAAAACATGGTATAATGATTACAACGTTAATGGGCTATAGCCAAGCGGTAAGGCAACGGATTTTGATTCCGTCATGCGAAGGTTCGATCCCTTCTAGCCCAGCCATATGCGAAAGTAGTTCAGTGGTAGAATACAACCTTGCCAAGGTTGGGGTCGCGGGTTCGAATCCCGTCTTTCGCTCCAAAAACGTTGGCGGCATAGCCAAGCGGTAAGGCAGAGGTCTGCAAAACCTTTACCACCGGTTCGATTCCGGTTGCCGCCTCCAACATACATGCCGGTGTGGCGGAATTGGCAGACGCGCACGACTCAAAATCGTGTTCCTCTGGAGTGCCGGTTCGACCCCGGCCACCGGTATCATGAAAAACGTTAATGAACGTTGAGTTAAAAGGATTCTTACAGAAAATGTAGGAGTCCTTTTTTCGTTATCTACATACGATTTTCTCCGAAATAATCTGATTCATATAATCGTGCGACCTGTCAAAGGAGAATCAATATTTGATGAGGCGTACCAACGATTTAACCCCTGTTGAAATTGCTAAAATCCATGTAAATGTAAAGTCTAATGCAATAGACTTCAAAACCGCCCTAGAACGCTTCCTTGATGACTGTGAAATAAGGAATTGTCGTTCACAAACCATCCAATATTATAAAAATGAGTTGGCAGTTTTCTATAAAATCCTTAGAGAGCAAGATATTGAGGTCAATCTAAAAGGTTTAGTATCAGATCATATAAAACAAAATGTCATTCGTTATATGAAAAGGAAAAACTGTAAAACAGTAACCATTAATACGCGATTAAGAGCGATAAGAGCATTCTTCAATTTCCTTGTTAGGGAACGGCTAATAACGAAAAAACAAAATCCTATGAGTGAAGTAAAATTACTTAAGGATAGGAAGTACGCTGTTCCTACATATACAAACGATGAAATTAACCTTCTCTTTAAACAACCTAATCAAAAGAAATTTACTGGCATAAGAGACTTAACAATCATGATGCTACTGCTTGAAACAGGTATAAGGGCATCTGAATGTATAGGAATTAATATCAAAGACATTGATTTTTCAAGATCCAGATTATTGATTCAAAACACTAAGGGATATAAACAACGTTTTGTACCAATTCAAGACAAGATGAAAAATCAACTTCAACGATTCCTTACAATTAGAGGATTGTTGGAACACGATTATCTGTTTGTAAATATAGACAATGATCCATTAACGAAAAGACAGATGCAATCACAAATATCAAAATATGGACGAGCTTTTAATGTGAGAGCAACATGCCACAAATTCAGGCATACTTTCGCTCGTTTATCTGTAGAGGGTGGAGCTGGCATATTTGAACTACAGGCAGTTTTAGGACATACATCAATGGAAATGGTTAAGCATTATGTTAATTTGTTTTCTGATGACGTTGTTAAAAAGCATAAAGAATTTTCACCAATTGAGAATCTAAATAAAAAGGTGAAAAAGAATCAATAATTAAACAAAAAAAAGACTGCTGGTACTCGACATACCGGCAGCCTGTTGCAAATTGCACAGAGAATGCAATAAGCCTCAACCTATTGTAATTGTATGGGATTTTTCGTAAAAAATCAAACATCCCATGCTTATTTCTCTGTGCCTTTCAATCTGTTCAAATGTTCTTATAAGGAGAGAATAAGCATGAAATCAGGAAGAATAGAAGATTTTAAACATTTATCAAAGTTTCGTGATACAAAAGATTTTAATAATCAAATTGAACAATGGATGATCGACATTAAAGATCAGTTTACCAAGTCAGAACTAGTCGCTTTGAAACGTCTTATTCGCTATGCTTGCAAGTTTTCTGGTGTATCGAATGCTAAGATACAAACTATCGTAGCCGCTATTCATAAGGACACTATCGGCATTTCAAGAAGCACGTTCGAACGAATGTTACGCAAAGCCAAGAAACTGGGAATAGTTAAAATTCAAAATACAAAGCGTGGTAACTTTCAGGGCCACAACGTATATACATTCTTGCCTTATCCTTCAAAAAAAGAGGAAATAAAAGAATCGTATTTAAATGAAGTAGTTAATCCTGAGAATAATGAAGGAGCAATAAAAACTACTATTCTTTCTAAAACTAACAACCAAGATTTAAAAAAACGTAAGGAGCCGATTGATTCAACATTTACGAATTAATCAGTTCCTAAAACATTCAAGAACCTTGCAAAGTGTTTCTTTGACGATGCTAATACGATTGAATCTTACTGGAACAGGGTACAAATTGCAGCTTGGCGGAAATAGATGTGAACAGAATGCGGATCAAGTATTAGACGTTGCTATTGTTAGCTTTAAGCAGCTAATCGGTAAAATGAAACGTTCAAGGGTACGGGATGCTTTCGGTTATTTCTATGGAATCTTAGACAAGAAATTTAACAATATATTTTACGATGAACTTTTTAAACTTGGTATCCAGAATAGTGGGTAAGTGATAACTTATTAGTAAGTGGTTGTTAAGTTGTTAGTAAGGAGTATCCTTGCTGCTTCTATGTGGTGAAGGCAATCGATAATTCGATTTTATAACTCGTTGCAAATGCTCTCTGGATGCCTTTACCAGAATGGAATGAAAGGAGGGAGCAAGGTTAACACTTTAATCACTGGCGGTTTAACAGTTGCGGTATTTTTTTAAAGGCTTTGTTAAAGATTAATGTTGATTTTTGAACAAATAAAAAAGACCACCTATAAGTGGTCTTCTTTATTGCATCCTTTGGATTCCTTATTCAACTAGTCTGGCCTACAGCAGTAATTTTACAAGTTGAAATTGCAAATCTAACGATTGTTTCAGGGCTTATTGGTAAAGTACCTAACACAATGCCGAGACCTGTTTGTTCCACGTTAAAATCTGCTGCAATAGAACCATTACTTGCTAAAAGATTCACTGTAGAACCGATTAGTGTATTCAGCAATTGTCTGATTGGTCGTTCACGACAATCACATTCGCACCCAAAATTAACAGGTGGCAACAAGTTGATAGTAGGTCCTGGTGGTAAAAATCCTACCCCTGTTACATCAGAAATATTTACCTCAAAAGTTGTCACTCCATTTGTAACAGTAACTAAAGAATCATTCACGTCAATAATAGTGTATAAAAAAAAGAGAGGAGGTACATTTGGTGCGTCTGCAATAGTGCCAAGAATTACTTCTTGCCCAACAAGTTGTTGTAAGACGGACTGAAGTGGAGAAACACAACAGTCACAAAGACTGCCACAAGGTCTTGGAGGAAAAAAGTTACAACCTTGTGGCGGTGTTAGTTTTTCTAAACAAGAGTTTAATAATTGATGTTTCCGTAATTTCGTAGATTCTGGTCTATATTTTGATGAAAAAAATCGATTGTTTGTAATTATAATCACCCCTTTCTAATTCAGTATATTTTCAACTTCACTAAACGTCTGTGAACTTACCTATTTATTTTGGTGTTAGAGAAGAAATTCTTATTAAACTAAACTGCCCCGTTAGTTCATCAAGAATATCAACAATACCCTCCGTTGATCTGTAAAAAGATACCGTTAATAAGTATCAATAATTAGCCCTGTGCATATTTGGTATATGTTTGGCATAAACTTTAGCAAGAGTGTAGCTTGCAAACAGAGGCTAAAGTTGAGATAGCTAATACAATACTACTACTTCAGACAAGTGGGAGTTAATTGGAGGGATTCAAATGGCAAATAAAAAAGTTGTTAATTTCACACATGAATTTAATGGAGAAGGTAAGGAAGAATTAAAGGACATATTTCAAAGACAGTTTGTAAGATGGGTGAATACACAAAAAGGATATTCGTATTTAAAGTTAAAAACAAAATAAAAAGATGCCCTTAAAAAAGGACACCTTCAGCACTTATAAAGTAGAATATCTTCGAATGTTTTCACGTTCAATAAGCAAAATGTCTTCTCCTATTAACTCGTTATATTCGTTAAGCAGAAATCCAAGATCAATATCAGATAAGTTGTTTTCCTGCATCAGATTAGCGACTAAAGGAGACGAACTAGGATGTGATGGGTTAAGCGTAATCTTCTTATTCTGCTTCACTAATTCAATAAATTGCTTGATAATATTTAATTCAGTCTGTTTCTTACCAGAAGCATAAGCGTAGATCATAAAGCTGCCGTTTCTTTTAACATTAATATTTTCTTTTTCAAGGTACATTTCATTTTCAAAACTGTCTAATATCTTAAATAGCTTTCTTCCACTAAATCGGCGATAAGTAAAATTTATAACGCTACGATCAGAAAGAAGTAGGTCATCTTTATTGAATTTAACCTCTCCGTGTTCCTTCACAAGTTCAGAGAATTCTTTTACAATTTGTTCATCCGTTAAGGCCTTTTCTTCGTTAATAAACATATTCTTTACCTTCCTTTTCTAATTCTTCAATAGTCATATCAGGGAAAATTTGTCGAAACTCTTTTAAAATGTTCAATTCTGGTTGCAATAATTGTTTATTTGCTGCTTTCTTCTTGAGTATTTCTAATATACCTTTATCGTTGAACTGTTTTAACAGTCGTATATCTGCGGTTTCTAGTTCTTCGATGCCTTCAAGGTAATTAATAGATGTTTCATTTTCGGCTGCTAACCACTTTAGATCATCATTATTAGAAACAAGTTCCTTATCGTTGTCTAGCTGCTCAATGCCTTCTAACCAATTTTTCATAATCCTTTTGCCTCCTCGTATTAGTTCAAGTTTTCAATTCCTTCAAGGTAGTTAATTTCATAATTCGAAGCTACTTCCGGAAAATTCAATTCTGTATTTGATTTTTTAGCAACTTCCCAAGATAACGATTTAGAACATTGGCCGGTTGGTTCCTCGACTAGCGCGTTACCGATGAATTTTATTCCTTTTAATATCCTTCCGTTAATCGTTTGCTCTTCAGAATTATAAGAACATTCCATAGAACAAAATAACTGTCCGCTTAAATGCATTTCATAAAGAGAAGCAACTAACTCCGGATAGCGCGACTTATATAACTTTGCAGTAACTTCTAAGTGTTCTTTACCGTCATTCTGGATAATCCTAGAAGCTGTATGATGTCCAACTATTACCGATTGTTTTTCGAGCTTAGGGAGTGTTCTGTAGGTGCTTCGAAAATATCGGGAATAACATAAAGAGGAGTATCGATAATTGTATCTTTTGTCTTCATGACTTCTTCCTTTGTAAAAATAGCGCCGTTTAAATTGGAATAATCCAGAGTTACAAGAATTAACGTAAGAAGTACATAATCTTCAGTCGAACTTGTTTCATATCCGTCAAGTTCATCAATGCGTTCTATTCCTTCTAAAAAGCTCATATTGCTGTTCCTCCATTTGTTTAATAAGTGCTGGCCCTCACCAGAGAAAAGGGGAGGGGAGTGAGTTGTATAAGAACTAATACAATCCTTACCGTGTTTTTGCTTGCTTCCTTTTCTGGCTAAGGCTACCTTCAGTTATTTTCCAGAGTCTTATCTTCTTCAGCCACTAGATAATAATGATTAATACCCTTGATTTTCTTAACTTGAATACCAGCAGCTTGTAACATAGCCATTACTTTTGCATCCTTTTTCCTCATTCTTAAACTATCTGCTGATACATTTAAGTAAGCTGCAACTTCTAAAAATGAAACCGGTGATCCGTCAACCGCATAACGTCCGAGTGTTATAGTCGAAATATGTTTAACGAACTCCTGTCTACTGTAGTAAATATTTTTCTTTAGTTTCATTGTTTATTGCCTCCGGTAATTATTGTTTTATGTCCTGTCCTATTGAAATTGCCTTTTGTTTAATTTTGATATCACTCGCTAGTTTGTTTTCAAATTCTTTATAAGAAGTTGCAATCGGCAGATTGCTAATATTGATAAATATTGTTGATATAAAGATTCTTGATAGTCTGTACTGGTGTTACAAATTGTACTTGTATTCCGGATACAACTTACACTTGTATTGCCAGTACAAATCGCTTTTTACTTTCTTTTCGTCCTGTAACCATATGGAGTTAACAAAGTGTAAGAGGAGCTGTTGTGCCTTCTAACACGTTTGATTAACCCTAATTTGACGAGCTGTTTTAAACGTTTATCAATACCGGCCGGAGAAATTCCAAATGCTTCAGCCATCGTTTCACGAGAGTGTGAACAATATCCCTGCTCATGATCCGCTTTTAACCATAACCAAGTTAATAATTGCCCTAATTCCGGTTTAATCTGAGTGATTAATTCTGCATAACCTGTCCAAAATGGCATATATCCGCCAACCTCCAAACCCTTCTTTTTCCATTCTGAGAAAATAGCAGCATGATCGTTTAATTGAACTTTTACAGATAGTTTTTTATTGTCATTTTTCCTGATGATATAAGACTCTTCCTTAGTTTCATTTGTATTAGGGGTACAAGTAACACCTTCAGTTTCTTCTTTGTTGCCATTTTCCTGTTCTTCTGGCAAGGCATCCGGCCCTTTATTTACTTCGATTGATTGTTCGACGACTTCCTTTGCCTTAATTTCTTCGATCCAAAGTTCCTGACTTTCCGAATACAAATCCCAATCCCATTCGCTTAAATCATCTTGTTTTTCCGATGATTGATTACTTCCTGTTTGCTCCTCCTTACCAAAACCGTACTTTGGAAATAGTTCATTAAAACGCTGCCTATCTTCGTCAGTAAAAGTGAAACCATGTCCGTATAATAAAAGGCTTATTGTAGCCGGATCATAATTTTTAGTGATTCTGATGTAATCGATTATTTCCGCGCCTTCAGTTGATTGAATTTGATTAGTGTAAAAGCTGTTATCTGAATTTCCGTAACCTAGCATGTCAGGACTGATGGTCCAAGTGTCGTTTGTGTCCATATCAAGTTATCTCTCCTTAGTGTTTTGATTTAAATTCTTTTACTTTTTTGTTGTGCAAAAATCTTAGGAATGAAAGATGAAAGCAAAGTTTGTTAGCATCAATCATTAACGTTTTTTTGTCATACTGTTTAATCATCTGATCTACTAGTGGCTGCAATTTCTCTGGATACTCATTTCTGTACGTTACAAGGTGCTTTCCGTCTACAAGGTCAACCGTTAATAATCCGATGTTAATACCTTCCACTGTAGCTAAGATTGCAGCCTTATTCATATCAGTCGCTTCAAAGATTTTAATCATCCATTCCATTCCTTTCTGAAGTCCTTTAATCGGTTTATTTGATTTACAATAATGTAAAAATTGATGATTTTTGTTGCTCGTTTACTCGATAACTACTTTCCGAGTGTTCGCGAGTATCGGTTCCGAGTGTTTCGGAATGTGTTCGGAGCATCATTCTTGTTTACTGCCAAAACCAATGAAGCAGTTACAAAAATGAATTATTCGTTCTTAATTTTTCGGAGGAGTGAATTTATTCATATAAAAAAGAGGTCATTCTGAAGGTGTAGGAAAGCCGGTTAATTTTTGGCCCTTCAAAATAACCTAATAATAGGGAAATACATTTGAACAAGCGTGATGAAGGCCTGCTGAAAACCTTCTTCTAAGTTCATTAATACGAAAATTTGTTACCAAAAGCGCGTTTTTAGAAAATATTTTTACGTTTATTTGAAAAAATTAAGTGGAGAAGAAAGAGTGACATCGTTAGAAGGGGAGCATAAAAGGACTCGACCACACGCGTTCTGTTAATTGTCAGATATACGATACGCAAAAATAAAAGGGGAAAGCATATCGAAACGAAGAAAATTGCTCCTGCTGTATTTGTTACATGCGACATATGAGGCAAAAAAAGAACCGGCCAGCTCGACCGATTCCTGTTTGTCTCTTATTTATATAAGTCTTCAACTGCTGCGTGCTTATCCTCTTCAGAAGGTGGTGAATACCTGTCAACTAAAGATTATGGGAAAAATGTTGCATTAGTGGTGAGGCAGGTTTCTCCTATTCCATGGACATATGATATTGAATTCATAAAAAGTAAAATAAATTTTCAAAATAGTCCTTTTGATAAAGGGATTTGGATACTAAATTCTGATCTAAAAATTATAAGGTTGAATTAAGTACAATTATTTGAGAATGAATTTAACAAAATGCGACCCGAGCTTAAGTGTTAATATAAATCATGATAGGCAGGATGGAAATAGCTCCTTTTGTCGAATTTTATTTTATTATGAATGGAGAGATTATATGCCTGATATAGGAGACTGGATAGCGTTGTTAGGAATATTGTTAACAGGTTACTTTAGTTATAGAGTACTAAGAGCTACTGAAGCTACCAATAAGTTATCTGAAGCGACCCTAGAATTAAATAAAGAGATTAAGAAGCAAGAAGAACGGATGAAAAATGAATTTAAATTAAATATGAGGACACAACTACTACCTGGTATATTAGAAAAATCAAGCCAAGCTTATAAAGCTGTAGCAGATACGAATTATACTAAAATACATGATAAAATAACTGCTGGGCCAAAAAAGTTAGATATCGATAAAGAAGTTTTATCAAGTTATTTTGAACCTCATGAGGTGCAATTAATTACAAATGCTTGGACTAAGTATGAGAATTATGTAAATAAATATTATAAGACATCATACTATTACAGTTCAGATATGGATAATAACGATGGAATAGAAAAACTTATTGAACATAATGGTCCTGTTATTGAGGTTTTTAGTGAGTTAGAAAATTATTTTAAAAGTGAACATAAGAATTAAGCATCCTTCTTGGGTGTTTTTTTATATCGTAAAAGGTGAGGAATATTGCTCCTTATAGTTTGGTATTTTTTTCAATTTACCTTGAAAAAGTCTTTAGAATTTGCTATAGTGTTTTTAAATAATATAGTCGTACGGTATATTTTTGAATCAGTTTATTTTTCTTGTGAAAATCCTTAATAATTCAACGTTTTCCTTAAGGGGAAAATTTAACGTTTTTAGCACGACTCAAAATCGTGTTCCTCTGGAGTGCCGGTTCGACCCCGGCCACCGGTATCACGAATAGCGAAGAATCGCTATTACAAAAAGCTTCACACTTAATTGTGTGAAGCTTTTTTGTGTTTATGGCGCACTATAACATATGTACAAATAATGTGCGGGATTATTGTGCATTGATTTTTCATCACTCAAGAATGGAGGCGATACATGAATTTAGGTGCCACAGATATTGTGGGGAGTGATAAGAAATATTTAAAAATTATTTGATCAGCAATAGTATAGAGTACGTTTGTTCTAATGATGAAAATAAAAAACGAATGGAAAGAGCATTAACTCTCCCATTCGTTCCAAAACAATAAATTTAAATTTCAATATTGATTGCATTTAGCTCCGCTTCCGTATAGCCAGAAGAGGATAGTGCTATTTCAATTTCTTCGGCAGCCTTATAATCAAATAATTTAAATTTAGACATTAAAGCGAAAGCATTTTGATTTTCGATTGCCAGGGCAACAGCTTCCACGTCTTGCAGTAGCTTCAGGTCTTCAATGTAGAATTGAGCGGTTCTCATCGCTAAATACTCATTCATTGTAGTCGAATTGTAGAAAAGATTTGTTAAAGTGGTGATTGCGTTAGGAACGAAAATCTTATTCATACTTACCCCTCCACTATTCTTAATATTCTGTCATTAATTCATTTCTAGTATGAGTCACGATAAAAATGTTGTCAATCTTTATCTTATGAGCATTTTAACTCACTAATTGAAAGTAAATCCGTACTCAAATTGATAAAACGAAAACAGGCTATTACAAAGGCAAAAGTGATTGGGAATGAATGCTGCTGAGTTTATGAAACGAACCAACTTACATGTGACATGTTGATTTAAGCTAGATTAATAGGTCTGGTTGAGCATCAAAAAGCCAATGTCACAAGTGGCACGATTAAGAAGAATGTTTTAGAATTTTTTTAGAGATTCTTTCATTGATGATTTCCTTTCTTTGTTTAAAATTATCGAAGGCTTGTAAAACAACAGATCCTTATTGACTGTGAAGAAGGCGGGCTTCCACATTACGCAGCTCTCCGAATGAAACACTATCAGCCACAATTATTTGCAATGTTCTCGTAGCTGTCATTCGTTTGTCTGGATGCTTCATTTGTAGATGCTGTTGTATCGCTCGGAATAGTTCATTATTTTCTGGACGGTGGGCGTTATAAATTTCTTGTAAACTCTTCGATTTCCCCATGGCTTTTCCTACTTTCCATCAAGTGTGAAAGACATATGAAAGCTTAATAATATTCGTATGTCTATATTTCCGTCTGAGCACGTCTAATTCCTTCTTTTTTCAATTAAATCTTCTTTAAAGTTCCTGACTTTTTTACATGGCGTTAGCTTAGCTGTCTTACTGCTTGACTGTTGCCTGTATATGTTGTTGTTTTCCTTTGTCTTTAACACGACCAAAGCAATGCAGAATCATGTTCTGCATTGTGTTGTTAGAATGTTCATATTGAGACATGTTGCACTAGTCCCGTTATCAACCAGGAAATTAGCTCTTTTAACCTTACTTCTATTTATTTTCCGCTTCGTACTTTTTCTAAATAATATCAATGAAATATGGTAATAAATAAAAAACCACTATTTAAGAACACTTCAAATAACAAATTTTCTAAGGGGCGGCAAAATGTGAACAATATGGGATGTCAATGCAGGTCCAATGACGAGTTACAGCAACTGGTCGATCAGGCAAAAGAATATACAAATATGGGAAAGGTGGCAGACTATATACCGGCTCTTGAAAAGGCGAATCCTGGGGATTTATCTGTTGCTATTTACTATCCTGACGGAAAAGGATATTGTGCAGGGGATGTAAGTGGGAAAATGACACTGCAAAGCATATCGAAAGTTTTGACACTTGCTCTCGTATTAATGGAAAAAGGGGAGGAATATGTCTTTTCCTATGTAGGTAAGGAACCCACCGGCGACCCTTTCAATTCGATTGCCAAGTTAGAGACAAACAAGCCATCCAAACCGTTAAATCCGATGATCAATGCAGGAGCATTGACTGTGACCCACATGATCGCAGGTGATAGTGTGAATGAACGATTTCAGCGTATTTTAGATTTTATCCGGGAATTGACTCAAAACCCCACGATTGGTTTTAATGAAGATGTAGCCCGGTCAGAATACAATACAGCAGACTTAAATAGGTCGTTAAGCTATTTTTTAAAGCAGCATAATGTAATAAATGAGGATGTGGAGGACTTAATCGAATTGTACTCGAAGCAGTGTGCCATTGAAATGGATAGTCAGGATTTGGCGAGGATAGGCTGTGTGCTGGCCATGAATGGGAAAGATTTATTGACGGGAAAGCAAATCATCCCCGGGGATATTGCCCGTATTTGCAAGACATTCATGGTCACTTGCGGCATGTATAACGCATCAGGTGAGTTTGCCATAAATGTGGGCATACCGGCAAAAAGCGGTGTGTCAGGGGGAATCATGGGGGCCGTTCCCGGAAAATGTGGGATTGGAATTTATGGTGCAGCGCTGGATGAGAAGGGGAACAGCGTTGCGGGGATAAAAATCTTGGAAATGATGGCGAAAAAGTATTCTTTAAGTATGTTTAATTTTTAAACCTTGACCATTAGCGGTGGGGCGATGATATTAATCAAATTATTTTTCATTCGGATGCTGTCTGGCTAAGGAGAGTCAGAGAAGAGAGAGAATAAAGCTTGGAATAAGAGCTTTTTCGTTTGTTTGGTGTGGTCTTACAGGAAAAGGCCTATCTGATACGATTGGTACAGTAGGATTATCAATTGAGGTTCAGTCTAAAGCCTGAAAGGAACAAATCACTCACTTTCACGGCAAAAAAAGGACCTCTGCACATTCGGCAAGGGTCTTAAGGTGATCATAACAAGTTGGATAGGAGAGATACTTTTTTATATAATGCATGTACCTCTTTATTTCGATGTTCCCCGATGTCATTTCTTAGGTGGCCTTCCATATCGGTCATTAAATCAGCTAATTTCAATGCCTTTTGCCTATCGGAAATATTGCTTCGAATGATGGATTCATATTTTGCATTGTATTCAGTCAGTGACATTTCTTCCGTCCTCCCATAATATCATTTAAGCTGTCCTCTGTTCCTTCATCAGCAATCCCAATGTACTTTAGTGTAATTTCAGGATGTGAATGATTAAGGATCGTTTGTAATTCAGCAAGGTCCTTACTTCGTTTATAGTGCCAGTACCCGAAAGTTTTCCGCATGGTATGGGTACCGACGCCCTCGATGTCCACCATATCCGCTGCTTTATTAAGCTGTCTGTAAGCCTGAATCTTGCTAATTGGCTTATCGCCCTTGCGTGAAGGGAATAGCCATTCACCATCGATGGTCGCTATATAAGCTGCCAATTCATTACATACATTATTAAGCTGTATTATTCTTGGCTTTTTTGTTTTGCCTTCCTTGATGATGACCTCCATCTTACCTTTAATGTCCTTTATCTTCAGCGATAATAAATCAGACACACGCAAGCCGGTATTAATGCCTAACAGAAACAATATGTAGTCTCTCTCGCTGCAATGTCTCTTCAGTGACCATTTCATATCATCTAATTTTTCCAATGATCTGATTGGTTGAACGTCAATTAAATGTTCTTTTGGCAAATGAGATCACCCTTATTTCATGCTAATGGAATCAGTGTTTTGAATGTATACTTTTTTTATTAATTTAAGAGTAACACTTGAAAAGGATGGAAGTCAATGTGATGTGTATAATGAAATTTTTTGGACTGTCCACGGTTAGGAGAATTTTAGTTGTTTATTCGTATTAAGGCAGAATAATGGCATTAAAAACTTCTGGAACTTGATATAATGAATCTATAGGAATATTCTTCTAAACTGGCGTTTTGATGGATATTTAATAGATGAATTAATTCATTCTGAATTTATTATGCTTTAACAGGATTGGGGTAACCAACATGAAGAGAGGTTTAGTTATATTGAAAAAGTTACAGCCTTTAATGTCAAGGGTGTTTACTATGGCAATAATGGTTGCGGTTTTTTACTGTATGTTCATGTTCGCAGACTTGGAGAAGGAAAAGACAGACAGCGGCGGGCGTCATAACGAGCAATCCGTTAATTTTGAAAAGACGAGCGATCAAGAAGAGAAGCCTGCAGGTTCTTTGGTGAACTATTGTAAAGATAGTGCTAATGAGAGTCGCACCTCCAGTTGGTTTGGTATTGAAGAAGACGTTCTGGAACCTAGCGAATATACGGTTGAATGCATGGAACACTTGGAATAGCAGCAGAGTTCCTATGGATCAACCGTAAATTTGAAGTTCAGGACAATAAGGATTCTGGACATCAGGGTTTAGCGAAAAGGTAAGGACATATAGCCGAACATTTCCGTGAGCGGGGGACATCCAAAAGCTGGTGGCTTAATGGAACGGAGTGGAATTCACGGGAATATAAGTGTTTTGGAAAATAAGGCTTCGCCGAAATGATTGGTGACGAACGGGTACGCAGGGGGGAGGCCATATTTGTTGCATATAGAACATTGACAATGGCCTGTTTGGATCTTGACCAAACAGGTTTTTAGTATGAAAGGAAATCCAATGGATAGAATGGAATAGAATATTATGAAGAATGAAGGAAAATTTTCCACCCCCATATCTTTTTCACTTTCTGAAACGTTTATAGGATAGAGGGTGTTGAAGGAGTGAGAAAAATGATAAATAAGTTAAGGGAAGATATTTCTGAAGAAAAGGATAACGGTGCGATCTTGCGTGAAGTCTATCCTGAATTGCTTCGGTTTTGCCGATTCCTAACCCAAAATAATTGGGATGGGGATGATTTGGCACAGGAAACGATATTGAAGGCAATGCAGGGCTATGGTAAGAAAACCGAGATAACAACGGCTTTATTGAAAACGATAGCCCGCCATTCCTGGATTGATACGATACGAAAAAGGAAAAAAGAATCATTAGACGAACTGTTGGATACCGAACAACAGGGATCAGTTGGGGAAAATGCCTTTGAAACGGTTGAATATATAATAAAGTCACTTACCCCGAAACAAGCTGTTGTTTTCCTGTTAAAGGAAGGATTCCTCTATCGGACAAAAGAAATATCAGAATATTTGCACACCACGGAAACGGCTGTAAAGGCAATCTTGAACCGTGTGAAAAAGCGTTTTGCCGATGAGGCTGAAGAGCGTAAGTTGTCTTGTGTGGAAGATTGGCAAGGTGATGAGGAACAGCGGCTCATGTCCCTGATGACTAAGGCTTTAAAAGCCCAGAATCCTGATATCCTCATTAGAAGCATCCCATCTTTCAAATCCTTGAACAGTGAATCGATGATTCCTAAACTGATGAATCGTTCGATTCTTTCCAAATCAAGCTTCACTCCTTCAAACACACTCTCAATGGCTGCATAGCCAATATCATTGATAGGAGGAAGAAGAGATATGACCACAATTCCATATGTAATTGAGCAATCAGGCAAGGGTGAGCGCTCGTATGATATTTATTCCAGACTTCTAAAAGACCGTATCATCATGATTGGGGAAGAAATCACCGATCATTTAGCCAATAGTGTGGTTGCTCAATTGTTATTCTTGGCAGCAGATGCACCTGAGAAGGAAATTACCATTTTCATAAACAGTCCGGGGGGATCGACCAGTGCCGGTTTCGCCATTTATGATACGATGCAATATATTAAGCCTGATATCCGGACTGTATGTACGGGGATGGCTGCATCATTCGGTGCCATGCTTTTATTGGCGGGTACGAAAGGGAAACGGTGCGCTTTGCCAAATAGTGAAATCATGCTTCATCAACCGCTTGGTGGGGCGAGGGGGCAAGCCACGGAAATTGAAATTTCTGCCCGAAGGATTTTGAAACTAAAGGATCATATCAATCAAATCATCTCGGAAAGGACTGGGCAGCCTATCGAAAAGGTGGCGAAGGACACCGATCGTGATTACTTCTTAAGCGCAATAGAGGCGAAGGATTACGGTATAATCGATGAAATAATCGTTCAAGATAATTAATCCTGATAAAAAAGGCCATCAGTAAACTCAAAAATAAGCTGGATGAAAACGAAAAGAAACTGTAGATATCTATATCGGCAGTTTCTTTTTTACCTTCGACATTACTCCATATATTTATTTTCAAATCCCCATACCTCGTTCCAATACTTTTTTGGATCCACTAATGTAGCTTCATCTCAATGGCCGCATAGCCAATATTATTTTAGGAGGAAGAAGAGATATGACCACCATTCCATATGTGTGAAAAAATAGAAGGGTGCCCAGGGTGATTATTGATATCTGAAACTACTGAAATTCTTTTTGAAAAGGGCTGAGATAAGGATTTTGGATGTCTACCTTTTCTGGATAGTCCATCCATTTAATATGTTAAAATAAATATTATCTAACATTATCAATATCTTGGAGGAAGTTTCTATGAAGAAAACGCAAAAGGTTTTACTTATTAGTGGAATCTTTGTTGGGGCATTATTCGGGTTGGGGATTGCTTCCTTTAAAATCATTGAAAACTCCAATGATTACGAAAAAGCACAACTGGAGATCGAAGCCAGGGAAACCAAAGAACAAATTGAAAGAGAAAGAGAGGATGTGAAAATCAAAGCCCAGAGGGAAGCGAAAGCTAAAGCGGCGGAACTTGAAGCGAAAACAGCCATATATGATGGGATTGAATTTGAAACAGGACTTGATGGAGACTCAACCGAAACGGAAGTCATGGACGTCATGCATAAAATGACTCATCAAAAAGTTCGATCGCAAGATAAATGGGGAGCTATACCGATGTCCCCTAAGATTATAGAAGAGGTTTATAAAATAGTGGATTTAAGTGATTTTCAGCATAGAGATAGATTGCTCGGCATTGCTGCCAGGTGGCGGGACTTTAATTTTAGCACGATCGTTCAGGACCATAACTTCTTTTGGGAAGACAAAGAAGGCACCGTTGGAAAAGCCCATGGCACATTAAGTGCGGCAGAAGAGATTGAATTCATTGAAGTGAATTTTAAGTGAGGCCATTTGCAGGGAAGTACTGAATATATCAAAGGGCGAGTTGATAAGATCCGTTCAATAAAGAAAACACTTAAACCTCCTGCAATAAGGCCAGTTCCTCAGGAGGTTTGAGTGTTTACAATTCAACTCAGTCATTCGCTTATGGGGAAGTCAAGCAATGGAACCTTTCATTCTATACATGAGTTTTATTTCTTAATAATTAGTGTGCTAGACTCGTTCTCCTTGTTTACGGGAACGTCTTTTCCTACTGTGACCCTGCGAACGACGCGGTGCTGGTCCCCGTAATCGGCAATAGCGTAATGCTGCGTGGCTAGGTTATCCCAAATGACCACGTCCCCTTCACTCCATTGCCAACGCACGGTATTTTCTAAGCGCGTGACGTATGAATCGAAGATGCTTAATAATCTTTCAGATTCACTTGTTGTATATCCTTCCACTCTGCCGGCAAAGCCACCTAATAATAAATGTCTTTTTCCGGTTTCTGCGTGCACGTGAACGACTGGGTGCCTTGTTTTATAAATGGTCGATTCGAATATATCACGATATTTCTTTTTAACCTCATCATCAATGTTTTCGGCTGGTTTGAATTGTGCATAATCATATTCATTTGTATGGATCGCCCATAGTTCATCCGCTAAATTCTTCAATCCCTCAGGCAGGTCCTCATATGCTTTATTCGTATTTGCCCATACTGTATCGCCTCCAACATCAGGGATGGTTACACCTCTTAAAACAGAGTATTTGGGGACCTCTGGAACAAAAGTGACATCAGTATGCCAATGGTTTGCTTTAGCGCCCCGTTCGGAATCAAGTTCGAAAATATAGTTAGTGTTGTCTTTGACCGGTACTGTAGGATGCGCATAAGGTTCACCCAATAGTTTGGCAAATGCCTCTTGGCTGGCATCGTCCAAATGACTTTGACCCTTGAAGAATACGACTTTATGATCGTTTAACGCTTGTTTGATTTCATTGAAAATAGCTAAATCCAAGTCTCCGCTTAATTGGACTCCTTGAATTTCCGCACCAATCCTTCCTGCTACGGGTACCACTATTAATTGTTGTGTTTTAGTTTCCGTCATAATCAATCTCCTCCTATAAAGTATGTTTTTTTATTTTTTAAAGGCTGCATCAATGTATTCATTGTGGATCTGGTTTTTAAAATTAAATGATTTCTTGATATAACCCACACCAGCTAAAGTATCGATTGATTCTTGTTGTGCCTTGATGGCATCATCGGTAAAGTAGATATTTGGTTCTTCAGCCGTTATTATTTTCTTGACTGTGCTCACAGGCAATTTAGTTTCTTTAGAATAAATTTCAGAGGCTTCATCTGGATTTGCAATTTGCCAATCGGCAGCTTTTTTATAAACCTTTAAATAGGCCTCGACAATTTCAGGATGTGCTTTTGCAAATTCGTTACGTGCAATGATTGCACCAGGAGCTAATATTTTTTCTTTTACTTTAAGTGCGACTGCATTCCCTTTTTTAATATTATTAAGGTAATAAGGGTTCCATATCGCCCAGGCGTCCAATTGTTTGGTTTCAAAAGCGGATTGAGCATCATCCGGTTGTAAATTGATGAGTTTAATATCATCAATCGTTAAACCATGTGCTTTCAATGCCTTGATTAAATACACATGACCTGTTGTCCCGGAGGCAACACCGACCGTTTTTCCCTTTAAGTCTTCAATCTTCTTAATGTCTCCTTCTGGCTGAGCCAGGATCCGGACAGATGACTCACCTCGACCCGTTTGTGCAATCACTTCAAATGGCAGATTCTTATCAATTCCGGCAATCAGTGCACCATCCCCTAAAAAAGATAGGTCAACCCGATTGGAAGCGAGGGATTCCAAAAGCGGGGGACCACTCGGGAATTCACTCCACTCGATTTGGGCATCCAGTTTAGAAAACTCTTCGTCGAACAATCCCTTTTCCTTTGCAATGACCAATGGCCCCATCTTTCCATTTAAGGCAATATGAACTTTAAGTGGATCACTTTTCCCGGAAGCCTTGCCGGCATCGGAATTGCAACCTGCCAATACAGCAATGCTAATGATGGCAAGCAATATGGCGGTTAACTTGTTACGGTATCCCTTCATGAATTCCCTCCTTTTTTATTACACTTACCTCATCTGGATAGTCAGATTAATGACAAAAAGAGATTCAACGAAGAGTATGCAGGGTTACTCTCCATTGAATCTCCGGTAGTCCAGTTGATTCACATGACCTATATTTAATTGGTTTTTTGTGAAGCGGATTTGTGTATGAATGCATCTTATCAGGTGTTAGAATAATCTGTCAATTCCTTTTTTAATTAATCCGATAAAATAAATTGGTATTGAGTGTTGATTATAAATAATCGATAAGTTAATATAAAATGAAATATAGAATCGACTAGTTAACTAGAGATTCAGCAAAGGGACAATATGTGCCTTATTGCTGGATCTCTATTTTTTTTATTTGAGAAAGGGTGAGGTTATTGGTAGCGATGTTAGAAATGAATCATGTAAGCAAAACATTTAAGAATGATAATGAAAGTGTCCATGTTTTGGATAATTTAAATCTGCACGTCAAAAATGGTG
Organism: Peribacillus sp. NPDC076916; assembly: GCF_050269675.1. Taxonomy (NCBI): domain Bacteria; kingdom Bacillati; phylum Bacillota; class Bacilli; order Caryophanales; family Bacillaceae; genus Peribacillus; species Peribacillus sp. NPDC076916. The sequence continues at coordinate 953,662 of NZ_JBNNIU010000001.1, read as the reverse complement.
AGTTCGTCACCATCATTGGTCCGAGCGGCTGCGGGAAAAGCACACTATTAAAGCTGATCGCAGGGCTTGATTCAGACTTTGACGGCACGATCATAGCAGGGGATCATCCGGTTAGCGCCCCTTCTAAAGACCGTGGTTTCATTTTTCAGGAGCACCGCTTATTTCCATGGCTGAATGTGGAGAAAAATATTGCAGGTAACCTTCCATTAAAAAAAACGGACATTAGAAAAAGGGTGGACGCTTTAATTTCACTTGTTAAGCTAAAAGGATTTGAAAAGGCGTATCCACGCCAATTATCCGGTGGAATGTCGCAGCGTGTTGCCATTGCCAGGGCCTTATTACGTAATCCTGAAGTTTTATTGCTGGATGAGCCATTTGGTGCATTGGATGCTTTCACGCGAACGCATCTTCAAGAGGCTTTACTAGAAATATGGGAGAGGAATATGACAACGATGGTGCTTGTCACCCATGATATTGATGAATCCATCTTTTTATCGAGCAAAGTGGTAGTCATGGAGGCAAAGCCTGGACGGATTAAAGCTATCGTTCCAATCGATTTACCATATCCAAGAACTCGAACAAGCAAAGCGTTCCAGGAATTCAGGACTGTCATTTTAACCCAACTTGATCATCATCCGGAAGAAAGGGAAGATTGGAGCATTTAATTAATTTTTGAAAAAAGGAAGGATGAAAAATATGTCTACACAGACCGTTGCTCAAAACAAGTCGCTTGTCATGAGGAAAACGAAAAAACAATCCAAACTTGCCAAATCAGCATTGCGGGGTTCGTTCCTTCCTGTTGTCGTGTTGATTGCATGGCAATCATTAGGTTCGGTTGGCATCCTGCCTGCTCAATTATTCTCATCTCCTTTATTGATCGTCACGACTTTCATTGATCTCGTTCGGTCAGGGGAAATGGGCATGCATTTACAAATCAGTTTAACGCGGGCTCTTCTTGGCTTTGCATTAGGTGGTTTTTTAGGCTTATTGCTAGGAGTCATCGTGGGCATGCAAAAAAAATCCGAAGAATATCTTAATCCGAGCATTCAAATGTTACGAACGGTTCCTTTACTTGCGATTACCCCTTTATTCATAATGTGGTTCGGGTTTGGTGAACTATCCAAAGTGCTGCTTATTGCTTTAGGTGCTTTTTTTCCTCTATATTTACAAACTTTTTTGGGCCTTCGGAATGTGGATAAAAAACTATACGATGTTGCCAGAATCTTAGAGTTTAGCCGTCTGGAACAAATAACGAAGCTCATGATTCCGGCAGCTTTGCCAAACATATTGCTTGGTATCCGTTTAGCCTTAAGTGCGGCTTGGATGTGCCTGGTCGTAGCTGAATTGTTGGGTGCGGATAGAGGAGTGGGCTTCATGATCCAGGATGCCCGTTCATTCATGCAGACGGACGTCGTATTCGTAGGCATCATCATTTTTGCCGTCGCTGGCAAAATCTCCGATTCGTTTGTCCGCTTTTTAGAAAATCATTTACTGAAATGGCAAGATAGTTTTAAAGCCTAATTGAAAAGGATGACCGCTCGGTTTTGGGAGGTCATCCTTTTTCTTGTTTGGTAATGTTTGTTTAATCTATTTCTCTATGTAAGGGCAAATAAATGGTGAAGGATGTCCCTTTGTTCAATTCGCTCTGCACCACGATTTTCCCTTTGTATTTTTGAACGATGGAATAACAAACGGTCAGTCCGATACCTGTTCCCCTGTCTTTAAGCGAATAAAAAGGGGTACCGAGTATTTCAAGCTGTTTTTTGGAGAGGCCCATTCCTGTATCCGTTATTCGTATTTTTGCCATAGTGCCTTCCTGCCCTGTTTCCACTTTGATGAATCCGGGATTGTTCATTGACTCAATTCCATTTTTTATGATATTGACCAGTATCTGTTTAAGCTCGATGGGACTCATGTTAATGTGCAGGTCGTCACGGAAATCCAAGAGAAAGCCTATGTTTCGATTATTGGCGAAACTCGTTAATAGATCGGAAATCTTTTGGATCTCGAAATTTAAAGGAATGACCTCTACATTATCCGTTTGCGGTTTTGCCAAAGACAAATAATCATTGATTATCACTTGTGTATATTCGAGTTCTGTGAGTATGGTCTGTACATAAAATTTTTCCGTTTCATTCAGTTCCTTCTCTTGGTCCAATAACTGGGCAAACCCTTTCACGACTGTAATCGGATTACGTATCTCATGTGCAATGGTGGCAGCGAGCTGTCCGATTGAGTTCAGTTGCTTGGCCTGCTGTATTTCCTTGTGAAATGCATTTGTGGATTCGACCCTATTATTGGTTCCTATGAATACGAATACCAATATGATTTGTATGGCGATAAAATTAAGCGTGTTGCCGAAACTATCCAAAGCGACATATTCATAAGTGTTTTGAAAATCCGTTTTTGAAATGATCAAGATGGAAGCGGGACCTAATATGAAATTTAAAGTGGCGACAATATAAAACCCGATTTTATCAAAGAGAAAAATGGGAATCAAGGGTGCTAAAGCAAATAAAGCCAACATGATTGCGGTATCTGGAAATATCAAGAATTTTCCATATAAATAAACAGTAATTAAGAAAATGAATAGGGTTTTATAAAAATTGACTTCAGTTTTTAAGTAAAATAACAGAGAAATTATCATCCCCGATATTAAAATGACCTGCAATATCATCTCGTAGGGATTATCTTTCCAACTTATAGGTGATACAGAAATCCCAACTAATAGTAAAAGGGATATCATTGCCATGAATGCTTTCAGTATAAATCGGTGTTTGTTTTGATAATATTGATAATTTTTTAACATAATTCCCCTTAATATTAATATTCTGTTTGTTTGTTTAATAGTAATATGATACTAGTTTTTTGTAAATCAGAAAAAGATAGGTGTTGCCATCGATATTTTTTCTATATAGTACCGGAAGGGGAGGTCAAGGAGTTAGGAACATATCTATCCATGCTCACTTAGTATGTCAACATTGGCACATCTGATCTAATATATGGGTTTTATAGGGGTTGTTTTTGGTTTAGTATGGATGTGTAAGACTTAAAGAACAAGCCCTAATGGGGATGAACGATAAAGAAATCGTTAAAGACTGCGAAGAATGGAGTTAAGTAATGAGATTCTGAAAATATTTGGTTGTTGGTATTTGGGTGACTGTTTTTTTCTACTATTTCAATATGTACATGCCAAGAAACTTTTTATATTTTCTAATTGGATCACCAGTATCCATGTTTAGCACGTTTTTTATGTATGATTTTTTTTAGAAAGAGAGGCTTTTAGCGGGTTTATGAATGCACGTGGGTAATTGTTTGATAGGTTATTTTACTCATTTTTACTAAAATATGATTTCTTTACATTATATTAGCTGTAGATTCACATTCCCCTTCTAAAATGATGGTAATAATAGGAGGGGGAGAGGGAAAATGAAAAGGAATATAAAGAAATTCGGCTTTTGTATGATGAGTGCGGCCTTTATATTGCAAGCTACTTCCATGGGGGTCTCAGCTGCAAATGGAAATCATTCCAATTCATCTATTTATGAGAAGAAAATCGTGAATATTGCACATCGAGGAGCTTCTGGTCATGCACCTGAACATACCATTCCAGCTTATCAATTGGGAGAACAAATGAAAGGTGACTACATAGAAATCGATCTTCAGATGACCAAGGATGGAAGATTGATAGCCATGCATGATGAAAAGGTGGATCGTACAACGAATGGTACAGGACTGGTGAAGGATTTAACGCTGGCAGAAATCAAGAAACTGGAGGCCGGTTCATGGTTCAATGAACAAAATCCGCAATTGGCAAAAGAGGTATATGAAGGGGCAAAGGTTCCCACTCTTGAAGAAGTCTTTAAGAAGTTCGGAAAGCAGGCCAATTACTATATCGAAACAAAGTCCCCTGAAGTATATCCAGGAATGGAAGAAGAACTTCTGCAGGTTCTAGAAGAATATAAAATGGTGGATTCAAAAGGCCGTACCAAGAATGTATTAATACAATCGTTCAGTAAAGAAAGCCTTATGAAGGTTCATGACATGAATCCAAAGTTACCGCTTGTGCAACTCTATTCTTATAAGAACCCAGCAACCATTTCCGATGAAGAATTGGAATCCGTTAAGGAATATGCAATTGGCGTTGGCCCGAACTTCAATAAGGTTGACGGACAATATGTGAAGATGGTTCGCAGTCATGACCTTCAATTCCATCCATATACAGTAAATGATAGAGCGGATATGAAAAAGGCTCTTGAATGGGGTGCAACGGGGCTGTTCACTAATTATCCTGATGTATTCAGCGAGGTACTAAGAGAGTACAAGCATGATAATCACGATGAAAATGGGAGTTTATAAGGTTACTATATAATTGCTTCATATGTGAGTCCCGGTTTTCCGGGGCTTTTTTTGTATTGAAGGGCATGATTAGTGGGGAAATTGGGTGGTCTTAGGCTTAGCGGTCTTTTTTGACGGGTATAACAAATGTATTAAAAATATTTTAGGAGGTTGATTATGAAAGCTGTCACTTTTCAAGGAGCAAAAGAGATACAGGTAAAACAAGTTGAAGATCCGAAACTGCAGCAAAAGGATGATATCATCGTCCGAGTGACTTCAACGGCTATTTGCGGATCCGATCTCCATATATATCAGGGTGCTTTGCCCACGCATAAGGATTATGTCATTGGCCATGAACCGATGGGCATCGTTGAAGAAGTGGGTTCGGGAGTAACGAAGGTGAAAAAAGGGGACAGGGTTGTCCTGCCTTTTAACATTTCTTGTGGGCACTGTTATTATTGTGAACATGATATGGAGAGCCAATGTGATAATTCCAACCCAAATGAAGCGGTGGATACAGGCGGATACTTTGGTTTTACGGAACGATATGGGAACTATCCAGGCGGACAGGCTGAATATTTAAGGGTCCCATATGGAAACTTCATGCCGTTTGTCATACCAGAGTCATGTGAGCTTGAAGATGAAGCACTATTGTTCATGTCCGATGTGCTGCCAACCGCATATTGGAGTGTAGAGAATGCTGGCGTCAAGAAAGATGATACGGTAGCGGTGCTTGGCTGTGGGCCGATAGGCTTGATGGCTCAGAAGTTCGCTTGGATGAAAGGTGCAAAAAGGGTCATTGCAATCGACAATCTTCCTTATCGGCTCAATAAGGCAAAACAGATGAATAAGGTTGAGGCGTATAACTTCGACGAGTATAACGATATGGGCAGCTACATTAAGGAAATCACTTCAGGCGGGGCCGATGTGGTCATCGATTGTGTGGGTATGGATGGCAAGAAATCAACGATCGAGGCGATTGAGCAAAAGCTGAAACTTCAGGGCGGAACGTTAAGCGCGATGGAGATTGCACTTAACGCCGTACGTAAATTCGGTACGATCCAACTGACTGGCGTATATGGATCCAAATATAACATGTTCCCATTAGGCAATTTATTTGAAAGGAACATTAACCTGAAAATGGGGCAAGCACCTGTCATTCACTACATGCCAAAGCTTTTTGATGAAATCACGGATGGAAAGTTCGACCCTACGGAAATCATATCCCATAAAGTCCCTCTCGAAAAAGCGAGTGAAGCTTATCAAATCTTTAACGATCACGAAGATGAATGCATTAAAGTGGTGTTAAAGCCTTAATCTTAAGCTTATAAAAAGTCCAATGCATGGAGTTGCATTGGACTTTTTGGATATGTTCACAAATGGTTAATGGTGTATTATGGATAAACGTATAAAAGAGGTGTGAAATATGAATGATAATTATGCCTTTGTACGGAAGAAATCAGGATTACACTGATTTTTTCCGGAAATGTGACGACTGACCCTTCAGATGATGAAGGAGCATATGATTCAAAAAGAAGAGTTGATTTAATAATAAGGTGCATTGCCAAGTGAACTTGAATAAGGGGTTTGGGTAATGAGATGGAGTATTTTTATTATATAATGATAGTGACAAAAGGAGGATGTATAGATGGTATATAATTCGGCAGCAGAACTTTGTGAAGGGTTTGGGTATCCGCCCGTTCACGTTAAATTGACGATAGAGATCGTCGATAAGAGATTGGGACCTGTAACGGCGGAAGCAGAGATTGCCATCAAGCCTGTTAAGTCAAAGGAATATCTAGAAGTATTGGTGGAAGAATTGGAATCGGAGCATATCTTTGCTGATGAAAATGGCAGTATCTATGGCAGCTTCGGCATCGATCAAAGTATCCAGATATATGATGAAGTCTTGGCTACAATTCCGTTCGAAGAGTTAATAGGAAAGGAAAATTGGAAAGAGACAATTGAGGAATCAATCACTGTGGATAAGCTAAAGGAACAACTGGGGAAATCCCTCAATGATTATCAATTCAGTGATTTGAGCGGGAAATATAAATTCAGGAAAAGATGTACGATAACGGAACTTCAATTCATAGAATAAACCAAAACTGGAGAAGGCGAAATGCTTTCTCTTTTTTCAATGCCATTATAATCAAATGCTGATAGTGACACAATCCGTAAGAGTTTTTAAACATACACAATGTCAAGAAGAGATCAGTAAGGTTTTTTATGGTTGCAACATACATTTTTTTATGGTTTTACATAGGGTAATATATTGATAAGGACTTTTACAAGAAAACGAAATGTATATTTTAAAAGGTAAAAAGGAGAATATATGAAAATTGGTTTGGTACGGCATTTTAAGGTGGCACATGAATTTCCCACTGGGAGACCTGTTACGGCGGATGATATGAGGCAATGGTTTGAGGATTATGATGCAGCGGATATCATTTACGGTACGACTTTATTCGGTGTGGAGGAATGGCAGGAATGTTATTGCAGTGATATGTCGAGAGCTGTCAAGACAGCCGAACATATCTATCCAGGTACGGTTCATCGGATGGAGGAGCTGCGGGAAATACCTTCCCCTCCACTTAAAGGAAAGGTTAAGCTGCCGTTCATCCTTTGGGCCATCTGGATCCGCTGCTGCTCGGTAATCAACAAGCAGACAAGGGCGGAAATTAAGATCGCTGAGCAAAGGATCAATAAAGTATTGGATGAGGTCTTAGCAAAAGGGGACAGGGATGTTCTGATCGTGAGTCATGCCGCCCTCATGGTATATATGAGGAAAGAGCTGATACGACGGGGGTTCACAGGTCCAAAGTTCAAGATTGCCAGTAATGGAAAGCTTTATGTATTTGAAAGATGATAAAGGGAATATATTAGGTTTCCCATTAGGAAGGGAAGGTCATTTTTGCTTATTTTAAGAAAGAGGAAGGCATTTGCCGAATAGTTATTCTTTTTTTATTGGTTGTGGTTTATTATTGTAATAGTGTAATTTTTGCGAATTCAATAATAGGGAAAGAGGGGTGGACATTTTGCTGAAGGCAGTTTTTTTTGATTTAGATGATACATTACTTTGGGATCAGAAAAGTGTAAAAGAGGCTTTTGTGGCCACATGCGAAGTGGCTAAGGCGAAATATGACCTGAATGTAGACGAGTTTGAAGAGGCTGTGCGAAAGGAAGCACGTGAGCTTTATTCTTCTTACGATACATATGCATTCACTCAAATGATCGGAATCAACCCATTTGAGGGATTATGGGGAAACTTTCAGGATGATCATGATGAATTCCGGAAGATGGCCGGGATTGCACCGGCTTATCGGAAAGAAGCGTGGACGAGAGGTTTGAAGGCATTAGGGATCGATGATCCGGAATTTGGGCTTGAACTGGCAGAACGATTCCCGGCCGAGAGACGCAAAAAGCCATTTATCTATGAAGAGTCCTTCCGTGTTCTCGATGAATTAAAAGGGAAGTACAAATTGCTATTGCTTACGAATGGGTCTCCTGAACTGCAAAATACCAAACTTGAAATTACGCCTGAACTGGTTCCTTATTTCGACCAAATCGTGATTTCAGGCGCTTTTGGACGAGGTAAACCAGATGCCTCCATTTTTGAGCATGCTTTGGAAATCATGGAGCTTGATAAGGATGAAGTATTGATGGTCGGAGATAATTTAATGACCGATATCCTTGGAGCATCACGGGTAGGCATAAAGTCAGTTTGGATAAATCGCCATGATAAGGAACGGAATGAAGTGATTCCAACCTATGAAATCAAGCATTTAGAGGAGCTTTACCCAATTCTTGAGAGCTTGGGGAATTAATTAATGGCCCTCTCCAAATAACAGATTTTGGAGAGTTGTAATGAAAATATTAGGTCTTTCAAATTATTTACAGAATGAAAAGGGTGATATATAGTTACCCTGTAATCAATTAAATTATTCAGACTAGGGGTGTCCAATAAAAGTTGGGCTGAGAGAGAAGCGCTTAAGCTTCTTAACCCTCAGGACCTGATCTGGTTCATACCAGCGTGGGGAAGTTAGAATCTACTAAACAATGACATTTCAATTGGTCATTTCTGTAGTCATACTAACGTTAGCCGGGTCTTAAATATGAGATCTGGCTTTTTCGTGCGAAATGGATTGGATTTTGTCCTTTTTAAATGAACTTAAAAAGGAGAAATGAAATCATGATGAGTAATTCTGTAAATGACATGAACGTTTCAATTATGTCCAGTTTTGCCGGGAGTAAAAAAGTGTATGCTGAAGGATCTAGACCCGATATTAAAGTACCTATGCGTGAAATTAAGCTAAGTCCGACTACAGGGTCATTCGGCGAAGAAGAGAATCCGCCTTTACGAGTTTATGACACAAGCGGTTTTTATACGGATTCAGATTATCCCATTGATATTCGTAAAGGTCTGGCCCCGATTAGACGAAGCTGGGTTCTGGAACGGGAAGATGTTGAAGAGTATGATGGCCGTGAAATAAAGCCCGAAGATAACGGGTATAAAAAAGTTGAGTCACAATCCAATGCCGACGTTTTTCCGGGATTGAAAAGAAAACCATTGCGTGCAGTGAAAGGGCAAAACGTAACCCAGCTCCATTATGCCCGTAAAGGTATCATCACTCCAGAAATGGAGTTCATTTCGATCAGGGAAAATGTGGCCCCTGAGTTTGTAAGGGAAGAGGTAGCTAGCGGGCGGGCTATCATTCCAGCAAATATTAACCATCCTGAAAGTGAGCCCATGATCATCGGACGTAATTTTCATGTGAAAATAAATGCGAATATTGGGAATTCGGCTGTCAGTTCATCGATCGAAGCTGAAGTGGAGAAAATGACTTGGGCTACACGATGGGGTGCAGACAATATAATGGATCTTTCCACCGGAAAGAATATTCACACGACCCGGGAATGGATTATCAGAAATTCACCTGTGCCAGTTGGGACGGTTCCGATATATCAAGCATTGGAAAAAGTGAATGGAGTCGCGGAGGATTTAAATTGGGAAGTTTTCCGGGATACATTAATCGAGCAGGCTGAGCAAGGTGTCGATTACTTCACCATACACGCTGGTGTCCTTTTGCGATACATCCCCATGACAGCCAAGCGAGTTACGGGAATCGTTTCCCGAGGGGGCTCCATCATGGCACAATGGTGCTTGGCCCACCACCAAGAAAGTTTCCTCTATACTCACTTTGAAGAGATTTGTGAAATCATGAAGGCGTATGATGTCTCATTCTCATTAGGTGACGGCCTTCGTCCTGGATCCATTGCAGATGCAAACGATGAGGCACAATTTGCTGAATTGGAAACACTTGGGGAACTGACGAAGATTGCTTGGAAGCACGATGTTCAAGTCATGGTGGAGGGCCCTGGTCACGTACCGATGCATTTGATTAAAGAAAATATGGATAAGCAGCTGGAAGTCTGTCAAGAAGCGCCATTCTATACTCTGGGACCATTGACAACGGATATAGCTCCTGGATACGATCATATCACTTCAGCGATTGGTGCTGCCATGATTGGATGGTTTGGAACTGCCATGCTTTGTTATGTGACACCGAAGGAGCATTTGGGACTTCCGAATAAAGAGGATGTTCGGGTAGGGGTCATAACTTATAAAATTGCGGCCCACGCAGCTGACCTTGCTAAAGGCCATCCGCATGCAAGAAAACGGGATGATGCCCTTTCGAAGGCTAGATTCGAATTTCGTTGGAGAGATCAATTCAATCTTTCCCTCGATCCTGAAAGGGCGGTCGAATATCATGATGAAACTCTACCTGCTGAAGGTGCCAAAACAGCCCATTTCTGTTCAATGTGCGGCCCGAAATTCTGCAGTATGAGAATCTCCCAGGACATCCGTGATCTGGCGAAGGAAAAGGGTCTGGGTTTTGAGTCGGTAATCGATGAAGGGCTTAAAGAAAAAGCGAATGAATTCAGGAAAACGGACGGGGAAATCTATCAATGATTCCGACGAGAGGGAGAATTCGATGAATCGGGTAATCCAGATAAAAGTTGAAATGAAACAGTTGGAAAATCAATTGGAACAGCTGAAAAGAGAGCTGAACATTTTTCGGGAGAATTGTAATCATGAATTTGTAAACGATGATTATAGTCAGCAGTGTACAAAGTGCCACTTAATCGAAAGTCTGCAATGGTAGTGATGCCTTAATTGTCCTTTCATTATCTAATTCCCTTAATCATGTTGGACATTCAATCACAAAACATGATTAAGGGAATCTTTCATTACTATTTACATACTTGTTTTATTAATATGAAGAGGAGGGGGGACAAGCCAGCCTTTTTCCTTATTCAATCTTAGGAAGTCAGCACCCAATGCAGCTTTATTCGTATGGAATTGCGCAAACATCTGTGCAATATCTTCGCGGATGCATTGACCCATCATTTGGCTGCAAGCAACTAATCCTGCATTAATATCGATTGATACTGAAGTAGAGATTTCAGGATCTTGAAGACGTGCCCCGACGGGAATATCCTCCAAGTTAGCTTTAGGCCTTTCAGGTGGTGAGGGAGGCAGTCCTACATTATTTTCTTTTAATAATGATTCAAGTTGGTCATGTTCCTGTTTCCCTTGATTGATCACTTCAACAAGCAATTTATGCAGGTCCTTGTCGCCAGTTTGATTAAGCATAGTTTGATGACAGGCAATCTACCCTTGTAGTTGTTAGAAATGCCCATGTTCCAAATACTTCTCCGTAATGCATAGGCTCATCTTTCGGATTTCCGCTTAAAATTCCCATAACCATCCTTTTTGAAATTCATTAACGGGTTTAAGTTACCCTGAATTTATCCAAGCATGCATCGTTGCTGTTTGGGAAATGCTAGAGGGATTTTAATACTTAACCTTTTATTCCTTATAGCCATTCTTGATAACATTATCACAGAGCATTTCATTTCTATCCATGTCAGTAACTTGAAGCGTTCCGGCATGGATTTTTTTTCTTCCGTTTCATCAGTACAATAGAAGTATTTATGTGTCATTAGAAATCCTCCCATTGAAATAAATGTGTTTATAGTTTAAAACGTCACGTTTTTTTTATACAGAAAACATGTCTGCAGCTTAATTAGTCTTCTTGGAAGAGTTTAGATTGAATAATCCAGTTGGGGTTCAACATACTAAACTTGTTCGCATCATTGATAAAACGAGGAGGGAAATACAATGCAAAACCAATATCAACAAGGTCAAGTACACCAGAACATGCAAACGGGGGCAATTCCTCCACAAATGAATCACGGTGGTCACGAAGTATTCGATGTACATGAAGTGTTGTCGGGAACGATTGGTACTTTAAACACGTATACTCTTTTGCGTCAGCATATCAAGGATCAGGAATTACTTGACATCCTGGATCGTCAATATCAGTTCATCCAAGATGAATATAATATTTCATTGGAGTGCTTCCAAACGGGCCAGGATCCTTCTAAACGGACTCAGAGCTACAAAATGAATCAAGATAACGATTTTATATATGGATTGACACCAACGCAGCCAAAGAAACCTTTGCAATCCGTCTCGGAAATTACGGATGAATGCATTTCAGGCTTGATGCTTGGAGCTGTCAAGTCTGCAGCATCCATGAAAGCGATGGCAGCGCTTGAAATAACGAATCCGGTGGTTCGCCGCGTATTTGCAGATTCCGTTCCGAACTGCATTGAAATGGCATATGAGATTTCGATATATCAAAACAAACATCATTACTACCAAGTTCCTCAGCTTGCACAGCAGGATATGCAACAAATGTTGAATTCGTATGCACCTGCACAAGGAAATAACAACAACATGAGTCATTAAAAGCATTTGTTAAGAACATAAAAAAGGGATAGGACTAACTCTCCTATCCCTTTTTTTATCATTGTTTCATCTGATTTATTTCCTGGATGCTTTCCTGGACGAGGGTTACAGCCTGACTCATGGTGGCTCCTCCGCCAAATGCTGCGGTCACGCCAATGGCTTCAAGAATTTCTTGTTCGGAACAGCCTTGATCAAGACATCCCTTTGTATGATAGATAATACAGTATTCATCTTGAGAATATAAGCTTATTCCTAGTGCGATAAGCTGTTTTTCTTTCTGGGATAATTGACCTTCTTTAAAGCACTCTTCCGTAAATGAATTGAATTTCTCTGCGAGATCAGGCATTTTATGCGTAAAGACACCGATTCCAGCTTTATAATCACGAAGAGCATTTTCAGTAGAATTATTAGCTTCGAATTCCATTTTCCATTCAGCTCCATCCTAAATTTTTTTCATCAAAAATTAGTATGAGCTAAATGCTGGATGAATAAACAGAAACATGGAGTTTACCTAAGTAATCATGGAACCGTCCTTCCTACAAGGCAAGTGAACCCTTAGGCCGGGTGGCTTTGAACCATTGATAGCAAAGGATGCAGATAAGTGCAACGTCAATGGCATCACCGGCATAGTACATTAGCATTCCTCCATTTTCCGCTTGTTCCTTGGTGACTCCGGTTGGAGGGTGAGCAAATACATATTTAGAAAGGATATCATGGCCGGCTAGTGAAATTGTAAATACGATAGCTCGAAACATGAAGCTGAACCTGTGTGGCGCAGGGTCCATATAGATCATGGACGCAGTGAATAGATAGCCGGCTATGAACACGTGAAAATGCACCAAGGCATATAGAAGAGAATTTTGATGCATCAACCCATATAACCCAGTCGTATAAAGTATCCAGAGTCCCCCAATATTAAGCGCGGAAGCAGTGATTGGATGACTTAAAATTCGCAGCGGCCAACTTTTCAACAACTTTGAAAGGAGTCTTGCTGATTGTACATCAAGTGTTCGCAGTGCAAGAGTTATAGGTGCAGCAAGCACGAGTAGGATGGGTGCAATCATTCCAAGCAATAAATGACCAACCATGTGCGCGGTGAAGTCCAGATGCGCCCGATTGGCTATGGGGCCTATAACTGCAAAGACTGCACAAATGGTGCCAAGAATCCAAAAGAAAGTCCGGTATAAGGGCCATTTTTTATAGCGGCGGTTCGAAAATACGACAGCTGCGATATAAATAATGATAACAAGTGAGAAAAGAATCAATAAAATCGGTTCAATACCAGTTCCATTTTCATGAATATGTCCATTACTGTCCATTGCGGCCATCTTCTTTCATTTTAAGTAAGCTGCTTCTTGTTTGAATGACAAAGATAATGCCGATCAGTATCATGATTGCGGCTGCAATGTTCCAGATCAAGTCGTATGGGAGAATATCTACATTGTAACGGATTTGATGGAGACGCATTAGCTTGTGCTGGATGGTCCCATCATATAACTGAAAAGCACCTGCCCCAAGCAAAACTCCTCCTATCCACCTTTTCAGCCATAATCCCTTTCGGCGGCGAAGGTCAGCGAACATGAACAGAGACCCGACCGTTGCGAACCAGCTTAGGGCATGAAATAAACCATCCGAGACAAGTCCGATGCTGGATGAGGACTTGTCATAGAAATGATGCCAATGTAATAGTTGATGAAAGATGGCCTCATCGATGAATGCCACCAATCCGATCCCGAATAGAAAACCGGACCATAGATTACGAGCGGAATAAGTATATCGTAATTCTGAAATGGATTGATTTTTTTGATTTCGGGGCCTGAAATCCATTTTCCCTCCTCCTTTTAAGTTTCTTTATAATGTGGTTGGTTTTCCTATATATGGTTCTTCTACTGTACCCTGTATTGTAAAGTTATAGACAGGTATATGGATCTTTTTAAAGCTTATTATTGATTCATAGTCCTAAAATAATCCTTGGATTTTTAGTTCAATGTTCATTGTTGATTGCATGTAAATTTTTTTCAAATTATTGTTCGTTATAACTGGATCCATGTTTCAAGCATGGGCAGGCGGGTAATAAAAACCTAGAAAGTCAACTATTAAAAAAAGGAGGAGTTAATTTGTTTCGTCATCAAAAAGAATTGCAATTTGAAGTTAAGGTAGAGCGGCCAGATCCGATGCTTGCACGTCAAATTCAGGAAGTGTTAGGTGGACAGTTTGGGGAAATGACTGTCATGATGCAATATCTTTTTCAGGGCTTCAACTGCCGTGGAGAAGAAAAATACAAAGATATGCTGATGGATATTGGTACAGAGGAAATTGGACATGTAGAGATGCTTTGTTCGCTCATTAGTCAATTACTTGATGGCGCTTCTCCGGAAGATCAGTCAGAAGCTGCAAAAGATCCTGCCACAGCAGCAATCATGGGTGGAATTAATCCCCAACATTTGCTCGTAAGCGGACTTGGCGGACTGCCAACAACTCAAATGGGGTGCCTTGGAACGGATCTTATATTGTAGCGAGCGGAAATCTATTAGCGGACATGCGATCGAATCTCCATGCTGAAAGCCAAGGACGCCTTCAAGTGGCCCGCTTATACCATATGACCAAAGATGAAGGGGTACGTGCTACCTTCCGTAAAATGTTAGCCCGTGATCGTTACCACCAATATCAATGGATGGCGGCCATTGCAGAACTTGAAGAAAAAAATGGCGTTGTCGTTCCCGCGTCATTCCCACCGGAAGCGGAAATGGAATCTCAACCGGAAGCGTACGAATTCTGGAACTTGTCAGAAGGTAATGAATCAGGAGACGGCCTTTGGGCAACAGGAAGCGCCCCAGATGGTACGGGAGATTTTGTTTATGTTGCTGAACCAGTTGCAAAGGGGCAGATTCCTAACCCTAAGGTTCCGGCAGCACAATTGCATCATGACCTGGATAGAAGTCAATCACTTAATAAAAGGTAATGGAAACTTTTCAAAAGAGGCTCGATGGCCCCTAAAGGGACATCGGTTTTTTTATGTTTACAAAATCTGATTATTTGCCTGTGGGTATGTTTTGGAGTAGCATAGTGTTCATCTTCAAGACAACTTTATTAAAGGATGGACACTACTTTAAATAGTAAGAAGTGGGACAAATGAAAGCAATAGGTGCGGAAAAATTACTATTTAAAGATCTTTCCAAGCCCACCCCGGAAAAGGTCGAATATTAATTAAGGTGAAAGTTTTTGCGATAAATAGAACGGATATTATTTCACGAGAAGGGAAATCCGGTTATATGGCCAATCTAATATTGGTGAATGAAGGGTCTGGGTAAGTGGTGAAAGGGAAAAGGTGGAGCTAATGGCAGATTTATTGAAGAATGAAATATGGACAAAGTATAATGAATATATACAAAGTCAAGATACTCTTCGTCGGTATCTGTCTAAGGGGGAATCTTAATGAATGAACTGAATGCATTATTCAGGAAAAGAATAGGGCTCCAGGAAGATGTGAAACTGACATTTGAGAAATTAGATGAAATGCTGGAAAAGACAGCGAAAACCATTCCTTTTGAAAACTTATCGATCATGGCATCCCATTTGAGTGATATTAATAAATCGAATATCATGAACAAGGTCCTCGTGAGGAATGAGGGTGGATTATGCTATGAATTGAATGCAGCCCTTTATTTTTTCCTGAAGGAAAATGACTTTGATGTATTCTTGGTACGGGGTGTCATCTATAATCAGGGGTGGATGACCATAGGAAGGACCCATGTCACCATTCTATTGAACCATGAGGGGAGAACCTATTTGATCGATACGGGTTTTGGCGGGAATCTGCCTTTAAAACCAGTTCCGTTGAACGGGGAAACGGTCGTTTCCCAAAATGGTGAATTCAGGATAAAAAAAGAAAGTACCGACCATGGAGATCATATCCTTGAATTGAAACTGAAACATAAAGATCGCGATTGGAGAATAGGGTATGCTTTTGATTCTTCAAAACCAGTAGGAAATGTAGCGGAACTTAATGAGGTCCAAACGATCATCAGGGAAAATCCCCAATCGCCATTTAATAAACATCCATTAATCACCCGTTTGACAAACAGCGGGAACATCACTTTAACTGATACATCCTTTACACGGTGGGAAGATGGGAAAGTGACGAAAGAAGAAATAGATGGAACACGATTTAAAGAGTTAATGAAACAGCACTTCGATAGATAGTGGATAAAAAGACTGTCCATTCCCGACAGTCTTTTTTATGAATACCGGCGGCCAGGCTGCGGAAAGGAAGCGAAATTCGAAAAAAACGTAGGCAAACTCGCTTTTTTCGAATTTGCCTACAGTCTAAATAATCCATTACGGAAGTTTTTAATATTTATTCAATAAATTCGAATTCAGTGGGGTGAGAAGGATATGGAGAGGAAGAATCGATTGGTTTTTACTAGATCGAATACAGCTGCTAAACGAAAATTCGATGAAGCGATCACCATTTTGGAATATAGCGTAATGCTCGTTGAACTCTTTGGATTAGAAGAGTTCAACAATATAATTGCCGGACAGTTAAGGCTGATTTTATGTGAAACGAAAAATACGCGCATTAAGCGGGAAAAGGTCACGATTGACCAATCCTTAATAAAGAAAATCAATCCTAACCCGAAATTGTATCCCATTAAAGACTCCATTCAAATGAGCAATGTTCATATCACGGAAGACCTCTTCGATTATACTAAACAGAGGATTGAGCTTAAGCTTTGGAGAAATCAAATTATCTATAAAACCGACATTGATGGGGAAATCCAGGAAATTAAAATCATTGATTTTATTAAGGAAACAGCTAATAAGATTGGCGGTGCGCAAGCTGAATCAAGTTTCCCTAATAAGTCCATTATTTCGGATGGACATACCAAAATCATGTTAATAGGTATAGCGAAAGGGTTATTCAAATCCATAGGCAGGGATTATAAAAAACATGCCTCCATGAACCTTTCGCATATCATGCAAAAAATCGAACAATCAACTTTGGGAGACTAGACATAAGAAGGACTTTTGACCAAGTCCTTCTTGCTTGATTACCAGGCAATATCCGGAAGGATTGATCACCTCAAATACCCTCTATCAATAATCCATCCTTTTTTACCTCTGTTAAACTACGCGAGAGCATGCTGTTCACTTTTATTATGAAATAATTAAGGTTATTAATATAGAAGAATGGTGAATTCCCTGATTACAAACAAACATGGGGGGCCTTATGTATAAATGTAAAGACTTAATAAATTTACACTAAAATGCAGCTATGGATGATTGAGATAATTTATAATGATATTCCGAATATAGTTTTAGACATTATTGGAAAAATAGACTAAAAATAAAAAGAAAGAGATGATGATATGAAGGATTTTGATGGAAACCTTCCTGACGAATGGCTGGAATTAGTCACATTGGCAATGAAATCGGATATTACAAAAGAGCAATTCAAAAAGTTTTTGCAAGAAAAGTCGAATAGCAATAAAAGTAAAGATTGTGGTGGTTAAATAGAATTCTGTTAGGTGATTTTTCTATGACGTGGAATGGTTCTTCTTTTTTCAGATCTTTAATAATAACGCTATCAGGTTCAATTCAGGCAAGACTATTGTAAAAAAAGTATGAGGTACCATTACTTTTTCCACGAGTCACTCCATATTTTCTGCATATTTAATTGGTAAGATAGATGCAATCATAAAGGAGGTTTACTCAATATGAAAAAAAGAACAAAATTGCCTATCATCCTATCATTATTGGCAGCGCTGTTTTTAATCCTTGGCGCATGTTCCAACAGCGATGATAAAAACAAAGAGGATAAAGAAGAAATGGGACATAGTGAAATGGATATGAACCATTCTAGCTCGGGTGATGTTCCTGAAGGATTAAAAGCTGCAGAAAATCCAACATATGAAGTTGGAAGTCAAGCGATTATCAAATCAGGTCATATGGAAGGCATGAGGGGGGCTGAAGCAACAATAGTGGGTGCATTTGATACGACTGCTTATGCCATTTCGTATACGCCTGCAACCGGCGGGGAAAAAGTGGAAAATCATAAATGGATCATACACGAAGAAATCAAAGATGCAGGAGAGAATACGTATGAACCCGGAGCGAAGGTCACAGTAAATGCTTCTCATATGGAAGGGATGAACGGAACAGTCGCTGAAGTTGAATCTGCTGAAAAAACAACTGTTTATATGGTCGATTATACACCGACTACGGGGGGAGAAAAGGTAAAGAACCATAAATGGGTAACGGAAAGTGAATTATCGGCATCTGAATGATTTAACATCATGATTTGCAAAAAGGAAGAAGAAAATAAGCCTTGGTTATCCTTAATGGTTCCTTTTTTACCAGGAACGTTTTTTTTAAAAGTTGTAATCAACTCGCTTTTCTTCGAGTTTTTCTACAGTCTGAAGGAATGGCAAACAAGCCATTCCTTTTTTGTGAATAATCATTTTTGGAAATTATTGTTTGTGGGGAATTGTAAAATTTTAGTATATGTTAATGTGGATATATCAAAATGTGAAAAATGGGGTGCAAATATGTTGACTGGATTAACCATTAGGCCTTTTATCGAAAATGACTATGAGGCGCTGAGCAACTATTGTTTACCTAAAGAACAAGCAATCTATACTTCTTTACCTTTGAAAGTTATCGAAGACTTCAGAAAGGATAAATATAACCTCCCCATGGTCATTTATTTAGATGAGGATTTGATCGGTTGTTTTGCCTTATATACGGATAAAGCGGGAAATCAATATACAAGTAATGAGAATGCGGTTCTTCTTAAATCATTCTCCTTGGATTTGCGCCATCAAAAAAAGGGGCTGGCTTTTAAGACTTTAAAAGTGTTGCCTGAGATGATCAAACTAAGTCATCCAGATAAAAATGAGATTATACTAACAGTGCATCATTCGAATGTTCCAGCGATAAATTTATATAAAAAAGCTGGATTCGTTGACAAAGGATACAGATTTAAGGGGGAAGAAGGGGAGGAATTTATTTTCCATTTTGCTCTGGATTAAGGGAGCTTTAGATAACTTCCGGAATATATAGAGGGCAGTGGGACGTGTTGGCAACCTCGGGTAGTATGATAGAAGAAAAACGTTCTCCCATAATAGGTAAACGATAGGGGGACCAATCATTATTAGAGGTATAAAGGAGATGCGAATCCCCAAAAATACCTAGTCCCCGGTATGGATGGAATTTAATTAAACTTCCATACACAGTAACTTAAAAATGAAAGAGTGGTTAAACGCAAAATAAGCATCTTAATGATGCTTATTTTTTGGAAGTTCTCCATCCATCCAACCTGCTATGCAGGAAAATTTTCACCATTAATATGGATACGGCATATTCAGAATTCATGGTATCCATCCTACAATTTCTAAAATGGTCAGAACAATCTCAAAGACAATGAGAATCACAATGATCCATTCAACGAAAAGTCCCCTGATCGAATGGCTGATGTTAGAAAACCCATCCATAATGTTATATAAAATTTCGGTTTTACTTTTCAAGATTTTATACCGATCATTCAATTCAAAAAAATCAAGCATTCTGTCATAAAATTCGCCAGCAATACTGCTTGTCCATGTAATATCAGGTTTATCCAGAATCATGATATACGCTAGGGTATTGTACTCGTGACGAACGATTTTTGCCGTCGTCCTCGCTAATTCCTTGTTGCCGATTCTCAGTTTGCCTTTTTCCAGCCGGTCTATCATGGCTTCGAGCTTGTCGTGGATTTTTCCGAGTTGTTCCTCTGTTTTTTCAAGTGCCACCGATTTAGCGAGAATCGTGGAAATTAATTCAGGATAGAAAAATTCATATTTAGGCACAACTACATATTCGTCTGTCAAATTGATGTTTTCAGTTTCACTGAAGTGAAGTCTGTAATCGTCTGTATATTTGTCTACATTAACGAGATCAATGTCCGGCTCGAAAGAATGGATAAAGGATGAAAACTCCTTAATCTCATCCGCGTGTGAATAATTAATGAAGACAATGCTGCCAAAGGAGAAAACCAGCACCTGTTGCGATTCGTCCACATTTTTATTAAGGATGGAACTTAGAATATCGCCTTTAAGGATTAAAGGCTCTTCCCAGGTGAATTTTTTAGGAATGCCGCAATGAATGGCAATTTTGTTCAAATCAATTTCATTAGTGATTGCACATGCTTTAAAGGTAATGGGTTCCATCTATATCACTCTCTTCAGCAAATTGGTCTTTTTTCGATTCTATTCTATTCTTACAAAAACATGCTTGAATAATTCTTGAAGGTAGAAAAAGGTTACTGATTGGTCCTTGGACCCAATAAATCCCATAAAGGATATGAGCTTTTGGTTTTATGCTCTACACTCCCAGGTCTTATTAACAGACTTAAAATATAATAGTTTATATGTAAGAGGGCGATTATACGAATGCTGATCCTCCCGGTTATGTCATTACTGAAATTTAACAAAAATATATAAAAGTTCATGAAAACTTTACTTATATTTACAGAATTCTCATATTGATGTCAATATTCAGTAATACATGTTTGTTATAATCGATTGACGGTTTTAAAAGTGATTGCAAAAGGGTCTTCTAAAAATCCTTCATTTACAGATGAGTAGCAGGCTGATTGAAGATGACTGAATAGTAGGAGTGAACAAAAATGGAGGAATCTATAAATCTATATGAGCTTACATTTAGTGAAAAAGATAGATATGTAATCATTACGAATGCTTATCCACATGAAGATCAGTTATATCGGAATGGATTTATCCACAGAAGAGTCAAGGCTTATCTAGATGAGGGTTTGAAGGTCGATGTCTTTGTTTTGCATCCTGCCTATAAAAAAGCAGAAAAATATACGTATGAAGATGTGCCTGTTTATCGAGGAACTGAACAACATCTGCGCATTTTCTTAAATCATAAAGTACATAAAAAAGCGCTCATTCATTTTGTTAATCCAAAAATGATACAAGCGATAAAAGAAACGAACACAGATTTACCGATTATCACCTGGATACATGGATTTGAAACGGAGGCATGGCATAGGAGATGGTTTAATTTTCTTGAAAGCCCTGAAAGCTTGAGGAAGATACTTGAAATGTCGGAAGACTATTATGTAGAACAGCTTTCTTTTATGAATTGGTTTTATCAAACGAATGAATTGGATACAACCTTTGTTCATGTTTCCAAATGGTTCAAAGAACATATTGCGGAATGTGACGCAAGAACAGAATCGAAAAATTCAGTAATCATTCCTAATGTAATAGATGACAATCTGTTTACCTTTATGGAAAAGCCCGTTGAAAAGCGGACAAAAGTCCTTTCAATCAGGCCATATGCTTCACGAAAATACGCCAATGATTTATCGGTGAAAGCGGTGCTGGAACTATCGAAGAGACCATACTTCGATAAGTTGGAATTTGGATTTTATGGTGATGGGAAATTGTTCGATCTAACCGTTGAGCCAATCCGGGATTTTGAGAATGTAACGATTCATAAAGGTTTCCTATCTCAGGAGCAAATCGCTGCATTACATAAGGAGTATGGAATTTTCCTTTGCCCGACCCGTTTGGATTCTCAAGGTGTTTCAATGTGCGAGGCCATGTCCAGTGGGCTAGTGCCGATTTCAACAGATATCACGGCAATTCCGGAATTCGTTAAACACGACGTTTCTGGCCTTCTTACAAAACCTGAGTCTCCTATCGATATTGCGGATGCAATAGAGCGCTTATATTACAACTCGGACGTATTTTTAAGAGTGTCAAAACAAGCTTCTCAGTCGATTCGTGAAAAATGCGCGGTAGATGTTGTTATTAAAAGAGAATTGGAGATTATCCAAGGTTAAATGAGGGGAGTTTTTTCAATATGGACGAACGAAACGAATATTGGAAAACTATGTATGAGGAACTTGAATTACAAATGAAAGACATGATGTCCATGACATTGGAGCTCATAGAGGCAAGTGGCACTGAAAAGCAAAAAATAATTGAGAATATGACAAAAGAAAATAATAGGCTGCGGGAAGAATTAGAAAAAAGTAAGATGGCCCAAATAGAAAATATTAAGCTTAACAAAGAAATGCGAAGACTTAAGTTATTAGAACACAAATTCAACGTTACATATGCAGGGAAATTCACGCTAAAATATCTTGCGCTTAAATCATCTATTAAAGAGCAAATAAAAAAATAAAAATTCATATCAGATTTCAGTCATTGGAGTGAAAACTTTGAATTCACATGAACTAGTTGAAAACAGAAAAATGAAGGTGCTTCTATTTGGCTTTATTGACATGAATTCAATGGATGGGTCTGCAGTTTTTTTATCTTCCTTAGCATCGACCATTGCGTTAGATTCCAACATCGAAGTTGACTTACTTTTAGCTAGCCCGGTCAAACGTGATATCTTAATTCAGCCTCTTGAGAAATTTGATAATATAACCATTCTCAATCCTTTTGTTGATCCTTTTTTTAGGGCCACCGATGATGAGTGGGTAAAAAAAGGTGTCATTGATTT
Organism: Peribacillus sp. NPDC076916; assembly: GCF_050269675.1. Classification (NCBI taxonomy): domain Bacteria; kingdom Bacillati; phylum Bacillota; class Bacilli; order Caryophanales; family Bacillaceae; genus Peribacillus; species Peribacillus sp. NPDC076916. Next base: position 930,987 of record NZ_JBNNIU010000001.1, on the reverse strand, counting down.
TGATATAGCTGAAATGCTCATTTCACATTATTGGAGTCAAAAGGAATATGATTGGCTATTTGTAAGAAGCATTGAGACTGTTGAAAAAATAGCAAAGCATAAGCATATCATAAAGAATACATTAGTTTATGCTACAGGCTTGACTCACATAGGTCAGGATGTTAATGAAGAAAAATTTGAGAGCATCAAAAATATATATGATCAGTGTGCGTATTTCTTATGTCAAACAGAAGAGATGTGCGATTTTGTCATTGAGATTCTTAATTTGAATAAAGAAAAAAACAAAGTTTCCCTGCTTACGCCGATGATACCGAACGTTGAATCAGCAGAAGGGCAGACCCGGTTAAAAAACAAACTTGTATATACAGGGAAATTCGACCCGGATTGGAAGACCATTCCCATCATTATTGCTTTTAAAGAATTAAAACGCGAGATTCCGAATCTGTCACTTGATGTAGCGGGGGATAAATTCAAATGGGTTAAAGATGATTCTCAGTTTAAGGAAGAAGCGGCATACCTCCTTAAAAATACAGATGGGCTTACATGGTACGGGGCATTGACAAGGGAGAATGCCCAACAATTAATCGTGAACAGTGATATTGGGATAACCTGGAGAAGTGAGGAAATGGACAGCAGTCTGGAACTGTCTACAAAGCTATTGGAGTATGGGATCTTAAGGAAGGCTGTAATAATGAATCCAACTGAAATGCATATAAAGCTTTTTGGCGAAGATTACCCGTTATATGCCGTTACAGAGAAGGATTTCCGTGAAGCTGTCAAATTAGCGCTATGTAATAAGGATATATATGAGTTTGCGGCGCAACGAATGTATCAAGTTAGCAGGCAATTTTTATTTTCGGAAGCCATAAAAAAACTGCAAGGTCTATTATGGAGCAAACGTATTACAGATTATGTGAATGAAAGCACGGATATCTTTTATATTGATGAAGATGATTTTGATGAACTGAATAAGCTTGCACCATCAAAAAAAGTGGGGAAATTGCCTGCAGAGTTTAATGTTGACGAAGTTTTCATCTATATTGTCAAAAACATACCTGAAGAAATAAAACGAGTTGAAAAACTGTTTAAACTGTCTGGGTATGGTCAAATCACTTCAGTAGAAAAATCTGGATGTTATACATTTCTCCACATCCATAAAAGTTATGGAAACTTTGAACAAAATTTTCAAAATAACATGCCATATTTAAAAACCATAGGGTTTGAAACCTATGGCAATCCTAAATTAAAACCAAAAGATGTGGAAGTTTCAATGAAAGAACAGGCAATTGTCGATAATAAAAACAATGAAATTAAAGTGAAAAATAAAGAATTGGTTAAAGAAGTGAAGCAATTAAAAAAACTGAACACAGTTCAGCTTAAACAAATTACTAAGCTGGAAAAACAGAACCTAACACTTGGACGTAAATATGATTCACTTTCGAAGTCGAAAATGGGTAAAATGACATTCAAATATTGGGATTTAAGAAAAAGGCTTAACTTTTAATAATGCAATGGCAGACACTTCTTAACTATATATTAGTCAAAGGAAAGCTCCTGAATGCTGCAAGCATACAGGGGCCTTTGTCATTTATATCGAATAAAGGAGCAAGGGATCCTTGCAAACTTTTTATGTATGTTGTCGATTTCCTCAGTATGTATAAAGCTGCGTCATTTTACGATTTCATGAAAATTAAAACTAAAACACTACTCTTTCACCATTTACCTAAATAGACCGATTATCCTTTAGTAGTGTTATAATATTCTGAAAAAGGGGGGAGAGTTGATGGAGGAGAATGTGCTAAAAGCGATTCAAGATGATTATCCAGATGAATTTGCATGGTGTTATGGATGTGGTCGGTTAAATAAAGATGGTCATCATTTTCGAACGGGTTGGCAAGGCGAACAAACAAGGACAATTTATACACCACGTCCAGAGCATATCGCAATTCCAGGATTTGTTTATGGTGGCTTGATTGCATCGTTAATTGATTGTCATGGAACAGGTTCAGCTGCACTGGCAATGCATCGTAAAAATGGGCATGAAGTTGGAGATGGAGTGGAGCCTCCCAGGTTCGTGACAGCTTCACTGAAAGTGGAGTTCGTAAAGCCAACCCCAAATGATGTGCCATTAATGGCCGTTGGAAAAATTCATGAGATTCATCCTAAGAAATGGAGAATCGAAACAGAGGTATTTGCGATCGATAAACTTTGCGCCCGAGGCGAGGTTGTCGCTGTGGTGATGCCAAGTACGTTTACAAGCAAAGAGTGATCGAACTCTTGGAAAAGTTCATTAAATAAGCTAATTAATATGAACGCAATCAAAAGGGAATTAAGATTTTTGCAAAGGGCCGTCCAATTATTTGGACGGTTATTTAGTGTATATGAGTATCCATTTCAAGCATGTTATCGCTATAAAGCGACATGTAGCTGGAAATCACAAACGATATATCGAAGATATTAATATACTTACATTATAAGCAAAGGGAGGTCGCAGAATGAAAATAAACGTAGAGATAGATAAGGAGATCAAGGCGATAGAGGTGCTTATCCGCAATCATGAATGGAATGAGGAAGTGCAGGAACTGATGGAGCGCTTAAAGGAGAGGAAAAGACCGTATTTTGTTGGTAGAAAAGAAGGAATGCAGCATGTCTTCCGGGCAGAAGAAATTATCTGTTTGTTCACAGAGCAAGATTCCATAATGGTGCGGACGAAACAGGGTACTTTCGAAATGAAAGAAAGGTTATATGAACTGGAAAAGGACCTTCCTGGTAATCAATTCGTGCGTTTGTCCAAGTCAGTGATTGCCAATTTGGATGAGTTAAACAGATTCGAGGCATCTTTCAACGGTACCTTATGTGTGTATTTCCGATCAGGGGAAAAAGAATATGTTTCTCGCCACTATGTTCAAGGGATCAAGAAAGCATTTCAATGGAAAAGGAAGGGATTATGATGAAAACACTATTATTCCGTAGCTTTGCTGGGATTTGCCTTGGGGCACTCGTGATGGTGCTGACGTGTTTTGGAGTGATCGCTTTTGGGGAGGTCACAGCATTAGACAGTGAAATATTTGTAAAAAACGCGATAGGCTGCTTATGCTGTGGCTGGTTCTTCAGCACGGCAACAATCATCTTTGAAAATGAAAAATGGAGTTTATTATCTCAAACCATTCTGCACTTCCTGACTGTCAGCATCCTTTACTTCCTATTATCCTTCTTTGTTGGGTGGATTCCATTCAGCTTAAAAGGATTAGCTATAGGAATTGGGATTTTCATACCATTCTATATGATCGTTTGGATCATTTTCTATCTATATTTCCGCCATCAAGTGAAGATATTGAATGATGGACTTGATAAAAGAGAGAATTGAGCGTGGATTGATCAGTTAGAGAGGTTTAAAGCTGAACCGCAAGAAAATAAAGGAATTTTCGTATAACCCGCCGGCTTCATGATGCTTCATCAACTGCAGGATGTTCAATTGAAACAACAGTTAAATCTGTAAAACGAACTTACCATTTGACCGAACAAGAACACCAAAAAGGATAATGGGATCAGGTGCCATGAAGATATCGTACCAACTTAAACTGAAACCCTTATACCTGCTCGATCTATAGCAGGTCTTTTTATTTTCATCTTTCCTATGACATTTCTCCATTTATTTGACCCCCTTTGGATTTAAATAAAGAGACACCGCTCGTTGTTGTATCGGTGTCTCTTTGTATTTATCGGCTTTCTATCATTAACATTTCATCATAGATTAAGTTCTGTCTAAGCTCAGTCGCTGTTTTCATGGATATTTGCTCATCTTCAACCATTTGCTGAATGATATCACGTTCGATTTGCATTGCATTCAACTGAAAATGACTCACCATCTCTTCAAAGCGATTAGCTTCTTTTTCACTTAATGTTCCGAATGGATTCAAATAACGATTATATCTTTGAATGACAAGCATGACTTCATGACGGTTTTCAGGTGTAGTTTGTTGTTTGATCAATGAAATAGCTTCCTTTGAAGCTTCTTTTTGTGCTTTACGGAACTCACGTATCAGGTCAGCATTTTTAACGATGGAGTCCTCCAATTTAGCTTCCCATTTTTTATCCCATTTGACATTGATCTTTTTCTTGAAAAGAATGGCCTGCAAATTGATCCAAGCCCTTTTCAGCGAAGATTTTTGCATATAATTTAAGGTTCTTGAAATATACACTTTATAAAGTTCAAAGGCTGTTTCCGATATAGTCCCTTTTTCGACTAATCCAGAAACGACCTCCAATTCCTTATTGGCACCTAGCTCCACTAAATCGCGTATTGTCCGATTATCCGGTCTATTCGTTATTCCCCGCTCCAAATCTATCAGTTGTTCATTTAAATCTTCCATCACTTGATGGACTGCTTTCTGATTATCGATGGTTGCTTCTTTGCTCAGCTGTTCGATCGTTTTATTTAAAACAATTTCATAAGCCTCCTCAGGGGTTAGGCGCTCATCTTTGAATACAATCGGTGTCTTTACCAGTAATGGCAAGAGAACCATAGCTAATATGACGCTTAACAATATGACGCAAGCTGCGATAAACAAGACTGTATTACGCATCGGGAATAAAGTGTCATCCGGCATGAAATATGGTATGGATAAAGCTGTAGCCAATGTGATGGTACCATGAATGCCGCAAACGGATGTCAAAAATGCAAATCGGGATCTTGAGACATTATCATCATCGGTGTTTTCGCTATCTTCTGGATGAACCCTTGACATGATGAATTGCTCTAAGGGATTCACTCTGTTTTTCGTGAAAGTATCATGTAAAATGTATACCCAAATAAAACGGATCACCAATAATAAAAGAACAATCAGAACACTTATCCCAAAAAGATTACCCCTATTTTGGTCGGACTCAATTTCCTGATAAACACTCGGCAACATGAATCCTAATAAAGCAAATACAAGTCCATTCAAAACATAACCTAATACAGACCATGTATTAGTTGATACAATTTGCAATTTAGTTGTGGAACTCTGAAGGCGGTCCCGCTCGATGCCATGGATTACACCTGCAGCAACCACTGCCAAGATTCCGGATACATGGAATTCCTCAGCTACCATATATATGGCAAAAGGCGTAATCAGTTCAATAACAATGGACATGGAGATTTCCTCAAGTCCATGAACCCGTAAAAATAATCGTAATTTAACGATTAAATAGCCCAATAGGATACCTATAAAGATACCGCCTAAAGCTACAAATATAAAATTTAGCGAAGCATCTTTTATAGAAAATACCCCAGTTAGGGCAGCTGTCAAGGCAACTTTAAAAGCAACGATTCCAGCAGCATCATTGAAAAGTGATTCACCTTCAAGGATGGGCATCATATTTCCGGGCAATTTCAACCCTTTTGTAATCGATTGTACCGCTACGGCATCTGTAGGGGTAATCGTTGCTGCTAAAGCAAAAGCGACAGCCATCGGCATATCGGGTATTAACCAGTGGATGAAAAAACCTCCTGCAAAAACAGTCACGAACACTAACCCAAAGGCCAATAACAGAATAGGTTTACGCAATTCAAGCAATTCTTTACGGGACGTATTTTTTCCTTCTGTAAAGAGAAGCGGAGCAATGACACAGATCATGAATAATTCTGAGTGAAAATCCAACGATAATGGAAATGGCAATAATGAAAGTATTGCTCCCATGGATATCTGATATATCGGCAGTGGAATACGAGTCCATTTGGCATTTAATATTGTAGCGATTATTGTGGAAACTAATAATCCGAGCAATGTGATTAAGAATGACATAGAATCTCCCTTATCTTCTAATGTTTTAGTCTGTTTGCCCATGAATCTTCTATAAAATGATAAAAAAGCAGAGGTATTTTAAAGCGAATATCCATCCTTTAAAAAGTATCCCCTACTTTATGGCCTTGCATTTCTGTCAAAATCCATACTTAAACAGAGGCAGCATTTTTCACTGGCCTCGGTTTTTGATATACCCCTTTGTTATTAATTACAAACAGGATATCACAAAGTATTACGGTTTATTCAATATCAACTTATAACATAACTTTTCAATTTGCTAAATATAAGTTCATGCTGAGCTCATGATTTTCTGTATAAAATACCCTTAATGAAGAAACATAGAAAAATGGAGTTAGAGCGACCTGCAAAAAAATGGGGGTAACCAGCTTGATTCGTAATGTTGGCAAATTGCTAAGAAAAAAGAAAGAAAAAAAATCCCTGGTACAAAATGATTACCTGGATTCCAAACCTGCAGATTCACTTGATGCGAATTTCAGTCAAAATGTAGAAACACTTCGTTCTGTTTATGATAATTGCTCGGATGTTATGTTCCGCTCGTTCTTACTTTTCGGAAAGACGCGGGCGATGCTCATTTACATTGCGGGACTCTCAGACATCGAGGCGATAGAGCAATATGTGCTTTCCCCACTCATGCAGGGGTCATCAAAAGAACCACAACCATTAAATGAGTTTATTGAACATAAAATGCCCGTTCCTAAAGTGGTAAAAGTGAATTTGTTGGCGGATTGCATTGAATCGATTTCCTCTGGAAACCCGATCCTTCTATATGAAGGGGGAAGCGATGGATTTTCTTTAGGATTGTCCAAATGGGAAAAGCGGGCGATTGAAGAACCTGTGGCAGAGGGGGGAGTTAGGGGGTCAAGAGAGGGATTTATTGAATCTCTAGAGGTAAATACTTCCCAATTGCGACGTATTATCAAAAGTCCTGCCCTTAAAATACAATCGATGAAGATCGGAACGTATACCCGGACGAATGTTTCAATTGCTTTTATTGATGGACTTGCGGATAAAACACTGATTGAAGAGATTACAACTCGGTTGGAACGAATTAAAATAGACGGTATTTTAGAAAGCGAGTACATTGAGGAAATGATTGAGGACAATCCGTATTCACCTTTCCCTCAAATCATGTCGACAGAACGGCCGGATGTAGCCTGTGCCAGCTTACTGGAGGGACGGGCTGTCATTCTTGTAGAAGGAACCCCTTTTACATTAATTGCACCAATATCCTTCTTTTCTTTGATTCAATCACAAGAGGATTATGCTCAACGTTTTATGGCAGGCACTTTTATCCGTTGGTTACGATATTTTTTTATGGGATTATCTCTTTTGCTTCCTTCACTGTATGTTGCTATTTTAACGTTCCATCATGAGGCGGTCCCAACCGCACTCCTGCTAAGCGTAGCATCATCCCGGGAATCGGTCCCTTTTCCTGCAATAGTGGAGGCATTGGCTATGGAAATTACGTTTGAAGCACTAAGGGAGGCAGGGGTTCGCTTGCCAAAGCAGGTAGGTTCTGCCGTCAGCATTGTTGGAGCGCTAGTGATTGGTCAAGCTTCCGTACAAGCGGGCTTGGTTTCAGCGCCAATGGTCATTGTGGTTGCAATTACGGGAATCGCTTCTTTTATGATGCCTCGCTATATTGCCGGAATTGCTTTCCGGATGCTGCGTTTCCCAATGATGCTGCTTGCCGGTACCTTGGGACTGCTTGGCATCATGATGGGAATCATCGCCATAGTCATTCACTTATGCAGCTTACGGTCTTTTGGCGTTCCATACTTAGCGCCACTGGCACCGTTAAAAGGTAAAGAGCTGAAAGATGTGCTGTGGAGAGCCCCTTGGTGGATGATGGATTCACGCCCGCGTCTAACAGGGGATTCTAATGTTTACCGTCAAGCCCCGGAACAGAGTCCAAATCCAAAAAGGGGGAGTGAAACGGAGTGAATAATGGCTGGAGGCGAAAAAGGATATTGGAGAAAGGAAAGAGGCGTCGTTTCATGAAAAACGTCCTTCTTTTGCTTGTTATTTGTGGAACGACCCCTTTTCTAAGCGGTTGTTGGGATCGAATAGAAATCACTGACTTGGCGATTGTCACAGCAGCCACCATCGATAAGAAGGGTAATAATCAAATCGAACTATCCGTCCAAGTCTTCATTCCAAGTTCAATTAGCAGTGGAGGCGGTCAAGGAGGGAGCAGTCAAGGTGGGAGTGGGGTTACGACAATGGTGAGATCTGCAAAAGGCTCCAATATTTCAGATGCATTGTCTAAGCTTCAAAGTAAGCTTCCGCGAAAAATATTTTGGGGACATTGTAAGGTATTTGTATTCGGTGAAAAGTTAGCGAAGGAAGGAATTCAAAAGCAGATGGATTTTTTGCTGCGCCATCCTCAGCCAAGAGAGAAAGCAAATGTGTATGTCAGTAAAGGGATAGCAAAGCCTATCCTTGAATCTTTGCCGCCCCTGGAAAACTATTCAGGGGAAGTGCTTAGAGAACTATCTGATTTACATATTGGGATGCTGGTCACATTACAGGATTTAGATGAAATGTTAACGGGTAAGCCTCAATCGGCTGCACTTCCATACGTTAAAATATTGCCGCCGGGGAAAGGGCAAACAAAATTACAGGGGATTCCTTACATTGTCGGAACAGCCGTTTTTAAAAAAGATAAGATGACCGGGACGATGACGGAAAAAGAAACAAGAGGGCTATTGTGGTTAAGGGATGAAATGGAATCATACACCGTGACCTTTCAGCCCGAAGGTGTGAAAGGGGAGATTTCTTTGAATCCAGTGACGGCTCAAATCAAGAAGATTCCGCAATTTCGAAATAACAAATGGAAATTGTTAGTGAAGGTAACTACAGAAGGAGCTGTTATACAAAATGGAACGAATTTAAACCTTTCAAGTCCAAAAATGCTAAAAGCTGCAGAACGGGCATACCAAAAAGATATAGAAGACCGCATCGAGATGGCTTTTCTGCATACTCAGGATAAGAAAGCGGACATTTTAGGGGTGGGTAAAGATTTCTATAGGAAATACCCTAAACAGTTTAATAAGGTCGAAAACCACTGGGAGGATATATTCGCTGAGATGGAAGTGGAAATCGATGTTGCGGCCCATATTCGAAGACAGGGCTATATAAACAAACCGGCAGGCTTGTCTGAAAATGAGGTGAAGGACAAGTGAGATGGGGGGCTTTTTTGTGTACAACCGTGATCGTAGCTTTAATCATTTTGTTTGAATGGCCAAAAATGATAAAAAATCCCAAAAAAGATAAAGTGGCATTTCTTACACTGCTCCTCACTGGCTTGGTTCTGTCCATGTTCAATCTCCCGCAGATGTCAGGACCTACTCAATGGATGGAAACTCTTTTCAGGCCATTTGGAGAGTTTATGGAAAAGTGAATCTGTTGCGGGATTAAATTCATTCCATTAAAGAAAGGAGGGAGCAGATGGAGAAAGGAAAAATTTCATCTCTGCAGATGGCATTCATGATGTATCCGACGATTGTGGCAACGGCTATGCTCGGAGTTCCAAGCATCACTGCCAAATATGCCAAAACTGATCTATGGCTTTCCCCCATTTTTGCTGCGCTAATAGGGTATCTGACGGTGTATATTGCATATAAACTGCATAAAATTTTTCCAAAACAAACGGTTTTCCAATTCACTGAAAAGATCATTGGTCTGATTCCGGGGAAAATTCTCGGTTTCTTACTTTTGTTTTTTTATATCCAGAACACGGGGATAATCGTTAGAGACTACGCGGAATTTGTTGTCAGCTCTTTTCTGGTAAATACCCCCATAAGCGTGATCATGGCATCGATGGTGCTTTTGTGTGCTTTCATCGTACGCGGGGGAATAGAGGTGTTGGGGCGAGCTGCTGAGTTGTTTGTACCGGTTTTTATTTTCCCAATCTGTATCGTAATTCTCTTGCTGATTCCTGACTTCGATTTTATGAATATATTTCCGGTATTGGGTAATGGCTTAATGCCCCCAATCAAGGGTGCGATTGTACCGGGAGGATGGTTCAGCGAGTTTTTTCTGGTCATTTTTCTTCTTCCCTTTTTGGCGGATATGAAAAAAGGGATGAAATCCGGGATGATGACTGTATTTGCCGTGATGATGACATTAATCGTGGTGAATCTTTTGGTTCTATTTGTACTAGGGGGAACAACACCCTCAAAGAATTACCCCTTGATGAATACATCTCGATACATTAGTATCGCCGACTTTTTTGAACATGTGGAGTCCGCGGTCATGGCGGTTTGGATAGTAGGGGCGTTTTTAAAAATTTCCGTATTTTATTATGTATCTGCTTTAGGTACGGCGCAGTGGCTGAATCTTTCCGACTATCGGCCCGTTGTATGGCCGATGGGGATCTTGATTGTCATTTTCAGTTTTTGGTCGTTGCCTAGCTCAATAGATGTTAATCGTAATGATATCATGGCCTTCCCTTTACAAGGAATCTTGATGCAAACGATTATTCCTCTGATATTGTTGGCGATTGCGGTTTTAAGGAAAAGAAAACGTAAAGGAACCGAAACAAGCTGAATGGGCGTTTTTATGCTAAATATCCTATCGATAAGGTGCTATCTATGTTCATTCTCGCGCAACGGGGGCAGAACCAACTGATTGGATTGCATCTTTTTTTAGCCGTTTGATGAGTTTACAAAAAAATGAATCTATCCAGTGGGTTGTGTGATTTCAGATTTACGTACTACCACAGAAAGGAGGAAGACGATGGAGAAAGGAAGAATTTCAGCTTTACAGATGGCATTCATGATATATCCAACAATCGTGGCAACGGCTATTCTTGGTGTCCCAAGCATCACAGCCAAATATGCCAAAGCTGATTTATGGCTTTCCCCCATTTTGGCGTCTCTCATCGGGTATGCGACGGTGTATATTGCTTATAAACTGCACAAACTTTATCCGAAACAAACGGTTATCCAATTCAGTGAACAGATCATCGGTCGGATTCCGGGGAAAATTCTCGGTTTTTTATTCTTGTTTTTTTATATCCCGATCACAGGGCAAATCCTAAGGGAGTATGGAGAATTTATTGTCGACTCTTTTCTGGTCAAAACTCCGATTAGCGTGATCATGGCATCGATGCTACTCCTCTGTGCCTTTATCGTCCGTGGAGGGATAGAGGTGTTGGGGAGAGCTGCCCAATTGTTTGTTCCTGTTTTTATCCTTCCGATCCTCCTCTTAATCATCTTACTCGGCCCTGATTTTGAATTTAAGAATATATTCCCGATATTGGGGAATGGAATTATGCCTCCGATCAAAGGTTCAATTATACCGGGAGGATGGTTCAGCGAGTTTTTCCTGATCATTTTTCTCCTCCCTTTTTTAGCGGATATGAAAAAAGGAATGAAATATGGGATGATGACTGTGTTTGCTGTGATGATGACGTTAGTTGTGGTGAATCTTATCGTTCTTTTTGTACTCGGATCGACAACATCCACAAAGAATTATCCCCTGATGAATGTAACTCGGTATATCAGTTTAGCCGACTTTTTTGAACATTTGGAGTCCGCCATCATGGCCGTATGGATAGTAGGAGCGTTTGTCAAAATTTCTGTGTTTTATTATGCAGCTGCTTTGGGTACTGCGCAGTGGATGAATCTCTCCGACTATCGTTCTGTTGTATGGCCGATAGGGATTTTGATTGTAGAATTCGGCTTTTGGTCGTATCCTAGCTCTATGGCTGTCAGTCGATATGATATCGTCGCCTTCCCTTTTCATGGAGTTTTGATGCAAACAATTATTCCTCTGTTATTGTTGGGAATTGCTATGGTTAGAAAAAGAAATAGTCAAAGAAAGGGAAGCAAATCGAGCTGACCTTTCAGCCGATTTTTTGATTTTCGATTTAAGAGGCTTGAAAAAGTATGGGCATGAAAGTAGGCAAAAGGAGCTCTAATCTTAATGTTAAAACAAAGTTGATAGGAACGAAATGTACGAGACTCCTGCTTGGAAAAGCGCTTCAATGGGAGAACCCGCAGGCGCAATGGCGCCGCGGGCACTACGTTCCAATCAAAGGCCAATTTTAAAAACCTACAAAAAATTGTAGACAAACACAATTATTTTGGAGTTTGTCTACATCTGCAACCATTCCGTTTTCGAATGGTTTTTTTGTTGCGAGAAACTGGAGATCATTAGATGTATTTTGCAGCAAGTTAAAAATAAATAACAATTTTTTTCAAACCGTTTGGAAGTTTGTCCCGTTATCTATAGTACAAAGGCTTTTTAGAGGGGAGAGATAAAAGACTTGAAAAAGGTCATTTTTGTCGGTTGGATAGCATTGATGGCAGTCTTGTTAGGGTTTTCACCGGAAATGGGTACGAAACGGGGGCAAGCTGTCAACGATGTCGTAAAAGTATACGGTCCAGGTGGCCCTCTTGGACCTATCAAGGAAATAGCGCAACAATTCACCAAAGAAACAGGGATAAAAGTTGAAGTTACAGCGGGACCCGAAGAAAAATGGATTGATCAAGCCAAACAGGATGCGGATATCATTTATGGAGGGTCCGAGTATATGCTGACTGAATTCATGCATGATCATCCGGAGGTCCTTGATGAAAAAAAGCGGACAGAATTGTATGCACGGTCAGCTGGCATTCTTGTTAGAAAAGGAAACCCAAAGAATATACAGTCATTGGAGGATTTAACGAAGAAGGGCGTAAAGATTGTAGATGTTAATGGAGCAGGGCAACTGGGGCTATGGGAAGATTTGGCCGGAAGAAAGGGATTGATCCCTGGAATTAGCAGGAATATTGACATTTCAGTGAAGTCCAGTGCAGAAGCTATCGATCTATGGAAGGCAAATTCTAAATTGGACGCATGGATTACTTATGAATCCTGGCATTACCGTCTGGCGGATGTGACGGACCTGGTTCAACTTCCTGAAGAAGACAAGCTCTATAGAGGGACCCCGGTAAGCATAACAAGTAAGAGTGAAAACAAGAAAAAAGCAAAACGATTCATTGATTATCTTAAAACGGAAGAATCCCATCAAGTATTTCAAAAATGGGGATGGAAGTAAATTTTATGAGGAGTGAGAGTATATGAAAAAGTGGATGGTATTTTCAGTTTTTATGATGGTCCTAGTTTTGGCGGCATGTGGAAATGAAGCTGATGATTCACCCAAAAATGATCAAGTGGTTAGTGGGACTGCCGATGAAAAAGCGGTAACCCTAAAATTGTTGGAAAGTGAAACAACAGACGAATACCTGGCTGATTCCAAGGGAATGACACTTTACTTTTTCAAGAATGATAAATCAGGAAAAAGCAATTGCATGGGTGATTGTCTCAAAAAATGGCCGCCATTCATGGATAAGGATTTTGCTGTCCCTAGAGGATTTGAGGAAAAAGACTTTGGAACCATTAAAAGGGAAGATACGGGGGAAGAGCAGGTAACCTACAAAGGATTTCCACTCTACTATTTTGTGAATGATAAGGCAGCGGGAGATGTCAATGGCGAAGGTGTGAAAAATGTTTGGTATATTGTAAATAACAAGACGATTTTTCCAAAATAAGAAAAAAGGGACGATCATTGATGGTCGTTCCTGTTATACGTTTTTTTCAAAAATTTACTTGTGAGGAGTTGCAGGTGCGATTGAAAGAAAAACTTGATAAGGATTTGATGGCATTAGTAATGAAAAAGCATCGTCCTGCTCTGGAAGAACTTTATGACCGGCATATTAAATTAATCTATGGTTTTATTTTTAAGTTCACAAATGGAAATGCGGATAAAACGAAGGAGATTGTGCAGTTGGTCTTTTTAAAGCTCTGGACCACAAAAAGCAGTTACAATTCCGAAAAGGGGCACTTTGTAAGCTGGCTATTGACCGTTACACGAAATGTGTGTGTGGATTATGTCCGTAAAGACAGCGTTCATATCCGGAATAACAAACAAATGGACATGAGTCATCCAATAGACATAGAAGATCCTAATAATGATATAGAAAATGGGCTATTATACAGTGAAATTGCCAATGCAAAGAGTAAGTTAAGCAAGCCGCAAAAAAGGCTGATTGATTTACTGTATTGGAAAGGGTACTCGTTAACGGAAATTGCCAAAATTGAAAATGAACCGGTTGGTACCATCAAGAGCAGACTTCATCAGTCGCTTAAATTGTTGAAAAAGTATTTGGAAGTAGGTGGTTTGTAAATGGATACAGAGTGCACTAACCTGCTTTCATTTTTATCGGGTGAACTGGGAGAAAAAGAGAAAAAAGCATTCACGGAACACTTAATGCAATGCTCTGAATGCACTAGGGAGTATGAACAAATGACGGAAGCCTGGAATTCATTGAAATGGGATTTCGAAGAAATAGAACCTTCTTCTTCCCTGAAATCAGAGGTTATGAATTTTGTCTTTGAGACTGATGATGAAGCTCCGGTGAGAAGGGAAAAGAATTGGAGTAGTTTTTTCTTTAAGCAGTTTACACCAGTCACTTCAGGTCTCGTACTGGCCGCACTGGTTTTGGCGTTTGTGCTGTTATATTCCAATATTCAACTGAAAAAAGAACTTGCGGCTGTCGATCTGCCAATGGAGGTTAAAACGTCGCTATCTTTGCAGCCAGCCGATATGACCGCTGTAAAAATGAATACGGACGGTGCTGCATACATTTTGCAGCAAGGTGAAGAAAGAAGGTTAATCGTTCAGATTCAGAATTTGCCTAGCCTTCAAGAATCAGAGGTGTATCAGGTGTGGTTACTGAAAGATGGAAAACGGACAAACGCAGGAACGTTCAAGCCTGATGAAGCCGGCACAGGATCGTTGACATACAAACTGTCCATTAATGATAAATTCAATCATATTGGCATCACAAGAGAACCAGATGCAAATAGTACAAAGCCGAGAGGCGAAAAAATAGTAGGATCTTCTTAAAAATAAGAGACTTGCCCTAAAAGGGGAAGTCTCTTATTTACTGTTCGTGCCTGATTTCAATAGCAAGTGATTTAAACAAGAAGAAGTCGCGATTTACAATGGAAGTTCATATGAATTGGAATATAAGTGTTTACCCTTCACCATCGATCAAAAGCAACGAATAACCAGCATTTTTCGGCTGGGGGCCAATGGACTTGTTTAAGGGTGGACAAACATCGTCATTTTCATGGTGCCTATTTATTCATTAAGTCCTCACAGTACTCCCGGATCAATGCTGAGGCTTTCGTTTGGCTGATGGAGAGGTCCTTCGCGACTTTCCTTGATGATTTATATGTTTGGTAAGATTTCCTGATCAATATCCGTTTCGTTTCATCAAGTGCTTTATCGAGAGTAGTGGGGAGATCGATCTGTGTGACCTGTTCAACGTTCTCGGTTATCATTTCTGGCAAGTCGGACATTAAAATAACGGAGTCACTTATTAAGACCAACCTTTCAATCAAGTTTTCGAGCTGGCGTACATTGCCGGGCCATGAATAATGAATTAATAGATTCAAGCATTCTTCCGAAATGACTTTATTTTCGTGATATCTTTCATTGAACTTGTTTAAAAAATTGTACGTAAGGGGAATGATATCTTCTTTACGTTCTCGCAATGGAGGCAGTTGAATATCAATCACATTCAAACGGTAAAATAAATCTTCCCGGAATCTTTTATCATTGACCATTTCTATTAAGTTCTGGTTTGTAGCTGCGACGATGCGGATATCGACTTTTTTCATTTCACTGCCGCCGACGGGAATGAATTGTTTGTCCTGGATTACTTGGAGAAGCTTTGCCTGCAGAGCGAGCGGAATTTCCCCAATTTCATCAAGAAAGACAGTGCCACCGTCTGCGGATTCAATCAATCCGCGTTTTCCAGTTTTGTTTGCACCGGTAAATGCACCTTTTGAATAGCCGAATAGTTCAGATTCGAGCAGTTCCTCCGGGATTGCTGCACAGTTGATTGTCAGAAAAGGTTTGCTTTTCCGTTTACTGATCCGGTGGATGAAATGGGCAAGCACTCCTTTTCCCGTTCCAGATTCCCCTTGGATTAAAATCGTGGAATCAGTCGGCGCGACCTTTTCACAAAAAGTGAGGATGCGGTTGATTTTACCGCTATTAGTAATGAATCTCCCCGTTTCATCTTCGTCATGAGTGATTTTTGACTCACCACTTGCTTCATTTGCTTTTAACATTTTATATGTTTGGGTTTCTGTGGAGGTAGTGACGACCAGTTCAATTTCCCCCGCATCATTTAAAATTGGAATCGCTGATGTCATCAATTCAGCCCCGATATACGTTTGTTGTTTTATGTAGCATGGTTTTTTCCTTTTAAATACCTCAGGCACGATGGAGGGTTTCCAGTACCCTTTTTCAAATAAGTCCACATTATATTTGCCAATGACATCAGTAGGTTTCAGACCATAATGGCGCTCACATGCCTTGTTGACGTAAAGAATCCGCTTTTCGCCGTCAAGGACGAAAATCTCATCTGAGGAATGATCAAGAATTTTTAATAAAGTTTGGAGCGTCATCTCGACACTGTCAGTAGAATCCGTACTTTTCATAGGGTAATCCTCTTTTCAAAAGGGAATGAGTGAATTTTGATTAGGGTTTCATCAATTTCGAGTTAATTATAACTCGGTATGACAGCGTTTTCAATTTGAATTCTAAATATTTTGTTTATTCAGAGTGTTTCCGGAGGTTGGCACGCATATTGCATTATATAAAATTATCAATTGGTGAAATTGACGAAGTGCCACGTTTGCATGTCAGATTATTGCATGAATCGACATCTGAGCATAGCAGAATTCTAGTAAGCGGATTTATCTTATTCAAGGAAGACATCTAGGGGGAATGAATTTGGAAGAAAAGTATGAAGTATCTGACATCACTATTATCGGGGGAGGACCGGTTGGTTTGTTCACCGCCTTTTATGCGGGGATGCGCCAAGCTTCAGTGAAAATCATTGAAAGTCTCCCTCAATTGGGAGGGCAGCTATCTGCTTTGTACCCTGAAAAATACATTTATGATATTGCAGGTTTCCCGAAAATCCAGGCCCAGGAGCTCATCAATCGATTACTGGAACAAATGGGTCAATTCAAAGCGGATATTTGTCTTAATCAATCTGTAGAGACCATTTTTCGTACTTCGGATGGGATGTTTGCCATTACGACATCCGAAGAAACACATTACACGAAAGCGATAATCATAACTGCTGGAAACGGGGCATTCCAGCCTCGGAAACTAAAAATGGAAGGTGAAGAAAGATTTGAAAATGCCAACCTTCATTATTTCGTCCAGAATATGAGCCAATTCGCTGATAAGAAAGTGGTTGTGTTCGGTGGCGGTGATTCGGCGGTCGACTGGTCGCTAATGCTTGAACCGATAGCCGAAAAAGTGACACTCATTCACCGCAGGGATAAATTTCGTGCCCATGAACATAGTGTAGAGCGATTGAAACAATCAAAGGTTGAGGTCTTGACTCCTTATCTCCCAGCCGAATTGATCGGAGATGAACATATAGAAAAAGTGATTGTGACGGATGCGAAGAGTGGAAAACCGCTTGAATTGGAAGTCGATGACGTTCTCGTCAATTATGGATTCGTATCATCAATAGGGCCAATTAAGGATTGGGGTCTTGAAATTCAAAACAATTCCATTGTTGTCAATTCTAAAATGGAAACGAATATCAAAGGCATATACGCAGCAGGAGATATTTGCACGTACGAAGGCAAGGTGAAGCTGATTGCTAGCGGGTTCGGTGAAGCGCCTACAGCAGTGAGTAATGCAAAAGTTCATATCGACCCGAGTGCGAAAGTTCAGCCGCTGCACAGCACGAGCACAATGGGAGGAAAAGAGAAAAGCACAGCGTCCGTTTAATTATGTAAATGGGGAGGGAAACCACATGGCTAAATACACAGTAGTTGACCAGGAGACATGTATCGCTTGCGGGGCATGTGGAGCGGCTGCACCGGAGATTTTCGATTATAACGATGAAGGAATCGCCTTTTCAATCCTGGATGCCAACACAGGAATAACCGAAGTATCCGAAGATCTGGAGGAAGACTTGGAAGATGCCTTTGATGGTTGTCCGACAGATTCGATTAAGTTGGCGACGGAACCTTTCGCCAATATACCGGTGTCAGCCGGCTGAATCGGAAGTTCGGATCAATCAAGAAATATCAATTTTTAATAGCAAGTATGGCAGGGATGCTAGTAATCATTTTTTAGGGGGAAATGAATGATGGCTTATAACAAGGTGGAAAATGTAACAAATCGTACATTTGAAAGAACATTGATATATGACAAATACACGGATCCGAAAGTTCTCGAAAAGGAAATCGATCTAGTATTCTCTAAATCTTGGCAGCTTGTGGGTCATGTCAGCCAATTGGAAAAAGTGGGATCATTCTTTACGACAGAGGTAGCCAATGAGCCGATCATAGTGAACCGCGGCCAGGATGAGGTGATCCGCGCTTTTTATAACGTATGTCCGCATCGTGCAACTAAGCTTGAAAAAAGTGAATCAGGCAAGAAGAAAATTTTACAGTGCAGTTATCATGGTTGGACATTCAAATTGGATGGGAAATTGAACAAAGCGCCGAATTTTAAAGGAGAAGATGAAGCCTGTGTACAAGATGCCTGTTTACGCTCCGTTCGCATGGAAATCTTGGAATCTTTAATTTTTGTAAACTTGGATGATAATGCGAAACCGCTTAGTGAATCTTACGGCGATTTCTTTGACCGTTTAAGTAAATACCCGTTTTTAAGTGAGTTAAAAAGAACAAGCCAAAAAACGAGGGTGATCAAGGCAAACTGGAAAGCGTTCATAGATAACTATTTAGAATGTGACCATTGCCATGTAGCACATCCAAGCTTTGTTGCAGCACTTGATATGGATGATTACCAAATCATTACTTGTGATAACTATTCACTGCAAGGTTCGATTGTTAAACCGGATAAAAATTACGGAACGGTTGATTTAAATAAGGCGGAAATGCAAGGAGGATCCTTTTTCTGGCTGTGGCCTAACTTGATGTTGACCATTTATCCAGGTCCTGGAAATATGGCGACCATTCAAATGGTTCCGATTGATCACGAAACGACTTTGGCTGTTTACACATATTATTTCCGCGATGAGAATTTGACTCAGGAAGAGAAAGATCTTGTTACGTTTGCCGAACAAGTCCGTCAAGAAGATGTGGAACTTGTTGAGCTGGAACAAATCGGTTTCCGCTCCCGTGCCTTTAACAAAGGTAGATATTCTTCTTCGGAAAAAGCAATTGTTCAATTTCATGAAATGCTATTGGAGGCCCTAAATGAGTAAATTAGCGAATCAATTTAAATCGATGAAACAATATTTGATGATCAATGGCGAAAAAGTCGAAACGGAAAGCTATGCCCCGCTATATTCCCCTTTTTCCGGGGAAGAAATCGCCCAAATTGCCATGGCGGATAAAGAGCTGACCGAAAAGGCGATTGCAGCCGCCTACAATGCGCGCGAAGTCATGGCAAAAATGCCAGCATATCAAAGGGCGGATATATTGGAGAAGGCTGTCGCGTTATTAATGGAGAATGCGGAAGAAGCGGCAGAAATCATTTCCCGTGAATCAGCCAAACCGATCATGTTCGCAAAAGCGGAAGTTGGAAGGACCATCGAAACGTATAAGTTCTCGGCTGAAGAGGCTAAAAGGATTCACGGTGAAACAATTCCTTTTGATGCAGCCATAGGCGGTGTTGGCCGAATTGGTTACACGTTAAGAGAACCGATCGGGGTCATTGGTGCCATCACTCCATTTAACTTCCCGATGAATTTAGTGGCGCATAAAGTCGGACCGGCAATAGCTGCAGGGAACACCATTGTTTTGAAGCCTGCTTCGCAAACTCCGCTGTCCGCACTTTTCATCGCAGAAATTTTTGAAAAAGCGGGTCTGCCGGCTGGCGTATTAAATGTAGTGACAGGACCGGGCGGCACTGTCGGAGAAGCGATTGTAGAAAACGATCGGGTAAGCATGATCACATTCACAGGCAGCCCAAGCGTGGGAATCGGAATCCGCAACAAAGCGGGTCTGAAAAAGACCACACTTGAACTTGGCTCGAACTCGGCCTTAATCATTGATAAAGATATAGATATCGATAAAATTATCGAACGCTGCATCATGGGTGCCTTCTCCAATCAGGGGCAAGTCTGTATTTCATTGCAACGTGTATATGCACATGAGGAAGTGTATGAAGAGTTTGTCGAAAAATTCACTGCAGCGGCCAAAAAACTTAGAATTGGCGATCCATTGGATCCGGATACGTATATTTCCGCCTTAATCTCCAAAGGGGAAGCAGCCCGTGTATTGGGCTGGATTGAGGAAACTAAAGGCAGTAGGGCAACGATCGCTGCAGGGGGGGAATTGCGAGGTGACATTCTTGAACCGACAATCATTACAGATGCGGATCATACGCTAAAAGTCTCATGCCAGGAAGCATTTGCTCCGGTTGTCATTGTAAATAAAGTGGGTTCAGTGAAGGAAGCGATTGATCAAGTGAATGATTCCCGCTTTGGCTTGCAGGCCGGGATATACACAAACAATGTGAAAAACGCATTGTACGCATCACGGGAATTGCATGTAGGCGGTGTGATCATCAATGATGTGCCGACCTATCGTGTCGATCAAATGCCATACGGCGGAGTCAAAGAAAGCGGGACTGGCCGTGAAGGCATTAAATATGCTGTGGAAGAAATGACCGAAATGAAATTGGTCGTTTGGAACCAAGACTGAAAATCGAGGAGATCATTTATGAAACAATTCAAAATTGCGGTCATCCCAGGAGATGGCATTGGCCCTGAAGTGATTAATGAAGGCATAAAAGTATTAAAAAAAGTGGCTGAACTGGATTCAGGTTTTCAATTGGATTTCACATACTTCCCATGGGGCTGCGAATTTTATGCCGAAAATGGTAGAATGATGGATGATGATGGGATAGAAAAGCTGAAATCGTTTGACGCGATTTATTTGGGAGCGGTCGGGTTTCCGGGCGTTCCAGACCATATTTCCCTATGGGAGCTATTATTGAAAATCCGTAAAAGTTTTGATCAGTATGTCAATATCCGGCCCGTGACACTTTTAAAAGGGGCTCACTTGCCTCTCCTTGATGTGAAACGTGAAGATATTGATATGCTGTTCATCCGCGAAAACAGTGAAGGTGAATATTCAGGCGCAGGAGATTGGCTGTTTAAAGGGCAGGAACATGAAGTTGTACTGCAAAACAGTGTGTTTTCCCGTAAAGGGACGGAAAGGATCATCCGATATGCTTTTGAAACCGCGAAAAAAGAAGGCAGATCGCTTACGAGCATTTCTAAAGCCAACGCCTTGAATTATTCAATGGTTTTCTGGGATCAAGTATTCGAAGAGGTCAGCAGGGAATATCCCGAAGTCGAAACGGCTTCATATCTTGTCGACGCAGCGGCAATGCTGATGATCAAAGACCCGAAGCGCTTTGAGGTCGTTGTCACTTCGAACCTGTTCGGTGATATTTTAACAGACTTAGGAGCAGCGCTTGCTGGAGGAATCGGACTTGCTGCCGGTGCCAACATTAATCCTGAAAGGGAATTTCCATCGATGTTCGAACCAATTCACGGCTCAGCTCCTGACATTGCCGGCAGGGGTATCGGAAATCCGCTTGCTTCCATTTGGTCAGCAAGCCAAATGCTCGACTTTTTCGGCTATGAATCACATGGTAAGATTGTGCTTGAAGCGATTGAGCAACTGTTGCTGGAAGCCCAGGTGCTAACGCCCGATATGAATGGCACGGCATCCACTTCCGAAGTGGGGGACCGGGTAGCGGAAATCATCGAGTCAATCATTTTATCCAGAGTCTGACGGTGAAATGATCGTTCAATTTGATTGTCTGGTCATTAATATAAATGTTGTAATGAAGTTGACTACATCTTTTTTGTCATTAGCCCCTGAATGGGTACCGAGGGCTAATGACAAAAATTAAATTTTTTATTCAACAAAGAAAACGTTTACATAATGGGTGTAAACTGTCTATCTTATTATTTAAGGGGTGATTGGATGAAAAGTAAGAAATATGTGTTTTACATATCATTAGCAATCAGCTTAGGCTTAATAGCCATTGGTATATTCATGCCAAGCCAATTAGAGAGTTTTTCTAATTCATCGCTTGATTTTATCTACAATAATTTGGGTTGGTTCATTTTGGGGAGTGTTTTTACTTTCTTTGTGTTTTGTATGTATATAGGACTGTCTAAATTCGGTCATATACGTTTAGGAGAAGATAGCGATCGCCCTGAATATAAAACAGCAACTTGGATTGGCATGTTATTTAGTGCTTCCATTGGAATCAGTCTAGTATTTTGGGGCGTGGCAGAACCTGTTTCCTACTATATTAATCCTCCTTTTGGTAAAGCCTCTTCCGAAGAGTCAGCAAAGCTCGCTTTGCAATTAGTTTACTTGCATTGGGGAGTTTCGGCCTGGGCCTGTTATGCACTTGTAGGAGTTTCTTTAGCATTCTTCCAATTCAGAAAAAAATTACCTTCTTCATTAAGTTCTGTTTTTTATCCCTTAATAGGAGACAAAATCAGAGGCCCCATTGGAAAGGGGATCGATGTGATTGTCATTCTCTCCATCGTCATTGGCATTGCTACGTCACTAGGTTTTGGTACGTTGCAGGTCAACAGTGGCTTGAACTTTCTGTGGAGTCTGCCGATGAATGTTAGTGTTCAAACATCTATTATTGTGGTAGTGACAATTATTTATGTAGCATCCACGGTTTCTGGGCTACAAGGGGCCATGAAACATTTATCCAATCTAAATATGCTGCTAGCTTTTGCATTATTGGCTTTCGTTCTTTTTCTCGGACCGACCCAAACCATTTTTAAAGTCTTTTTCCAAGGGATAGGTGATTACGTTCAAAACTTTGTAGGCATGTCGTTCAGGACTGAGCCTTATAGTGATGAAAAAGGGAATTGGATAGCTAGTTGGACTTTATTTTATTTTGGTTGGTGGATTGCTTGGGCGCCGCTTGTTGGAAGTTTTGTCGCTAGAATATCAAAAGGCAGAACGATTAAAGAATTTATGATGGGTGCCGTATTCATTCCGGTAATAGGATCATTCTTCTGGTTTGCTGTTATGGGGGGCTCAGCCATTCATTTAATTCAAAATATGGGTGAAACAGCACTAGCTACTGCAGTTTCGACCGACGTGACATCGGCATTGTTCAAATTTTTTGATTATTTTCCGATGACTACATTTTTAAGTATTCTAGCTATGGTACTCGTACTGGTTTTCTTTATCACATCTGCTAACTCAGCTGTTTTTGTGTTAGGGATGTTTAGCGAAAATGGAAATCCAAATCCATCCCATTCAATAAAAATAATATGGGGAGCTGTCATTGCGGCAATTTCTATCGTATTGATCATGACTGGTGGTCTGGCAGGTTTGCAATCTGCACTTGTTGCAACCGCTGTTCCTTTGGCGGTGCTAATGCTCATCATGTGTTATTCTACATATAAAGGTCTTAAAGCCGAAATAGGTCTAACAATGGGAAAACAAAATAAAGAATCTGAACAAAAAGCGCCCCTTCCTAAAAAAAAGGCTTTATAAACAGGGGATTGTGTCATCGGTCGAATAATGGACACTAATAAAACGGTGTTCATTATTCGGCTTTTTTATGCTTGGAGGAAGTTATTCTTCGTCAGGATTCTAATGATAGGAATAATAATACAGATGATGACTTTAAAGTTCAGTTTGGATACAGGAGGCAGCGATGAAATACGAGATTATCTTATTTGATGTTGATGATACATTGCTAGACTTTGGAATATCGGAAAAAAAGGCACTGCATGAAGTCTTCTTGGAGTTCGGTTTGCCCACAGGGGCGGAGGACTATGCGGGATGCTACCAAGAAATCAGTCAGGTATTATGGAGGGACCTGGAACAGGGGCTTATTGATTTAACAAATCTGGGAGTGGAGAGGTTCAAGCGATTGTTCCTGAAGCATGGGCTTGATATCGATGCAGATGCGTTCAGCCGTGCATACCTTGGACATTTGGGAAAGGAAATACATCTTCTGCCTGGGGCTTTAGAGGTTTGCGAGAAGCTTGGAGGATGCCGGCTGGCTATTATAACAAATGGCTTCACGACAGTGCAGACAGCAAGAATCGGGGGGTCACCCCTGTGCAATATCTTTGAGACTTTGATAATTTCCCAAGAGGCTGGGTTTCAGAAGCCTGATAGGGGGATTTTTGATTATGCATTTTCCAAGTTAAAGATCACGGATAAATCGAAAGTGTTGATGGTGGGTGACTCCTTGACATCAGATATACAGGGCGGTTTGAATTATGGAATGGATACATGCTGGTACAATCCCCATCAAAAGGATAATAATCTCGGAATCAAGCCCACCTATGAAATCCGGACGCTCACTAATCTTTTGGAGATTGTAGGAAGCAAGGAAGTATAACGAGGTATATGCGTTCTAAAAAAACAGAGGCCGCTCGTCCGAGTGATCGGACTTGCAGCCTCTGTATTACTCATGCCAGAGATTTTAGTATCAGTTCAAATCCAGCTCATGTGGGTTGAGTGTTTGATCCTTTTCAATCCTTTTGCTGAAATGTGGTGATAATATACAAAGCGCCACGGAAATTGCGAGACCTGCCATCATGAATCCGCCAAAAACCAAAGGGGATGGGCCATATGATTCCGCCATGGCAGTCCAGATGAGCGGACCGAAGCCTGCAATGGCTGCCGCGACCTGATAACCGACAGATAATCCAGTATAACGGACCTTGGCTGGAAAGAGCTCCGAGAATAGTGTCCCTTGTGTCGAAAAAATGGCTCCCCAGATGACGCCGAGTACAACTGCCTGCATAATGTAGAACCAGCCGACCCCACGCCCAATCAATGTGAAATATGGGATGGCCAAAAGGAAAAGGAGAATCAGGCCCCCAAAATAGATGATTTTTCGATTAATGAAATCTGAAATGTAACCAATGACAGGAATGGTAATTAGCATTGTAGCGCAGCCAATCGTTAAACCGGTAAGGGCTGAATCTTGGGAATAACCAAAATACAATGTAGTAAAGACGAGAACATAGGACATGATGAATACATTGAAGAACCCGTCCCCAATTTTTAGTCCGATTACTTGGAGCACACTTCTCCAATCGTGTTTCAACGTTTCAATAATGGGAACTTTCGCAAGATCACCGCTATCTTTCTGTTGCTGGAACTCCGGCGTTTCTTCAATGCCACTCCTTACCCAGATTGCCAATGCGATCAGTATACCGCTTAAAAGAAATGGAATCCGCCAACCCCAAGCTAAAAATTGGGCATCTGTTGTCAAGGAACTGATAAGGGTTAGGCTGAATGAACCGGCAACCAAACCGATGGGGACCCCTAGTTGGGGAATGGATCCATATAACCCACGGACACCCTTTGGAGCAGATTCCGTTGCCAATAGGATGGCTCCGCCCCATTCACCTCCCAAGGAAATTCCTTGAATCAACCTCAGCACCACCAAGATGGCGGGGGCGGCCAACCCAACCTGGGCATAAGTGGGCAGAACACCGATAAGCATTGAACTCCCTCCCATACCAATAAGGGTGAACATGAGTGCTGCCTTCCTTCCGATGCGATCACCCATATGGCCGAATAGGATACTTCCGATTGGACGGGCAGCGTAACCAGCCCCGAAAGTGACAAAGGCGAGAAGAAGTGAAATCGCCGGATCATGATTGGGAAAGAATAGAGTTGTAAAAACTAGGCCTGTTGCTGTCCCGTATAAATAGAAATCATACCACTCAATAACGGAACCAGCTAAACTAGCGAAAAGAACTCGACTTTTTTTCATGGAAATGCTCCTTTAATGCGTAGTATTTCATCAAAATTGTTTACAGCAATAAATAAAGCTGAAATGAACAAAAATGATGCTTAAGGAATATAAGTAAAAAAATGGATTATTTAGATTATTTTAGAGGGGTTATCCATGCCGGTCAACATATTTCTGATTTTTCTGAAAAAATGAAGCGAATAACTTAGCTCTCACCACCTGTATTGGAATATATTTCATTCTAAAGTAATGGAAATAATGATTTGAACTTCCCGGATAAAATGAAAAAGTTTTAACTAAGGAGGAGAATTAAACTCAAAACATTTAGAATTTTTCATGTATAGAAGAGTGGCAAAGTGGAAATCATGTGGATAAGGAAATGAAAAAAGAGGAAAGGATAAGATTTCAAGAAATAATAATAATCTCCAAGTTATTTAGTATAATAGAAAAAAGGTTAAGGAGTTGGTTTCGTATGGAGAAGCAATTGCCAGGAACATCGCTTGAACCTGAAGAGATGGCTGAAATGGTTTTAAAAAAGGCCCTTAGTGATTACCGGAGAGCACAAATCGAAAAAGAAATCGATGACTCATTAAGAAATCGAGATAAGGAAGAGTTCCTTCGTTTAACTGAAATATTGAAGGGGATTTCATGAAATTTCATACACTGTGAAAAAGACAAGTAGTAATGATATTGAAAGTACACCTGAAAGCCAGCAGGGCTCGATCATTTAAATATGATGTAGATGAAGCTTTATATAACTGGAACATTCTAATTAAATAGCAATCTATAGTATTATAACATTTTACATTGTAAGCGCTTTCTTATATAATCAAATAAAGAAAACGATGGAGAGTAGATGTAAGTGGACTACGGCGGAATACACGGGTATTAGTGGCTGAAATGTTCATGCACCGGGATAATGACTAAAAGGGGGAAGAGATATGAAAAAGGATGGAGTGTCGTTAATCGAATTTGTTCAGGAGGATCGATTTGAACTCAGCTCCTACATTACTTCTTTATTTAACAAACTGAATGACTATGTTCCCAAAAGTCTTAAAGATAAAAGGTGAATGACAATAAAAAACGGGTCAGGAAGATCTGCATGACTTCCTGATTCATTTTTTATTTTGTTTTTGGGATTTAGAGTTCTGAGGCCCAAAGTCAAAGGTACAATAATGGACAATGATAATCGTTATCGACTAAAATGTTTCATTATTAGCATATCGATTGGAGTTGTTCATAATGTTCGTTCAGATGAGGAAAATGGTAGTAAAAGAGGAAATGCGGACCAAGTAGTAAAACGGTTCAGTGGGGAAGGGATCATTGAAAGGCAGGATGGGTTCAGCGATTTAAGTGTGATCGTGAAAAAAGTGCGACGCGGCGATGAAGAGGTCATCATCATGATCAATTGGTCGGAGGCATATTTGAAGCAGTGGGAAAAGAGTGAAGCCCATATCGCAGGCCATAAAGCAAACCTTGGGAAACCAAAGCCTGAATATATCGTCAGTTCGGAAGGATCATTATATGAAGTGAAGGCTATTAAAAAGGCAGTGGACAACTTACTAGCCTTTTTTTGAATTCCGTACATTAGAAAAGTTAAGTTACTGGGTGGAATATCCCATTTCTCAACTATCGCGTCGTATAGGGATGCGGAATGGTGGCCGTTCACATACAATAGCTTACCTTCACTAAAATTCAGGCTCCCTTTATGGGTGCCTCTTTTTGTCGATGGAATCATCTCAAAATAGGTTCAGGTTATTCCTATTCTATTGATATAGTAAAATATTTTTTTAGAATGGTGACTTTGATGGGAAATTGAAGAGTGGGGGACCAGGAAGGTCGTTTAGTATGTGGATATTTATGAACTTATAAGGGGGTTAATTCTAAGGATGGCTAGGATTCCTAAGATAAAGTCAACTAAGTTTAGAAATATTAATATTTAAAAATACCCTTCAGATGTCTTTAAAGTAGTCGTTAGTTCCTCTGAAATCAAACCGGTCCCAGCAGATTTCGATTACGATTCGTGCGCCAGGATAGGCGTTCACCTTTTCCTTCAGGTGGAACTGAAAGAAATGAAAACGATTTCATTTGATGACGGTTCTTATATTGGCTTGATGATAAAAAAATATATTAAGTGGACCTTAATGAAAGGCGGAAACATTGAAAAGAAAAAATTCGTTATGGAAGATGAGCTGATCATCCGCAAAACTTGCGGTTCCAAATTGGAAAAAAGCTTGAATGTATAAAAATGTTTGGCAAGATTGCTATGTTAGTAATAGAAGGCTCCCTTTTATGGGAGCCTTATACGTTTGAGAGAGATTCAGGTTTATTCACTCAACACCACTAGGATTCTTATCTGGTGGAAATATCAGACTAAGCCACAGGTGTTGCAGGAGCTTCACTGACATCATTCTTAAATTAATGTAAGCTTTACCCTAAATATTTGGAAACGTAAATGATGTTTGTGAATCCCATTCATCTTGAATGTGGAATTTTTGAATGTTTAGGGCTTTTTAATTGGCTTTATTTTTCGGTTCAAAGATTTCACTTTTAGTGGATTCCAGTCCAGATGAAATTACAAATACTGTTTGTATTTCTTTAACTTATAGATGACTGTTGGCTGGCTGATGCCCAAATGTTCTGCCATCTCGTATGTGGTTTTACATTTTTTCCATGCTTTTGCAATCAGTTGCCTTTCAACCCTTTCCAGAGTTTTCTTTAAATCGAAATTCTCTTCACAATCCTGTTCGATTGCAAGGAAGGTGGAGTCTTCAGGCTGTTCAATTTGCCCTGTGATGGATTGCGGAAGGTGTTCCGGAAATATAATTGGTTCTTCGATGGTCAGGATTAACCGTTCAATCAAGTTTTCTAATTCCCGTATATTACCGGGCCAATGATAATGAGTCAAAACTTCATACGTCGATGGATGGATTTTTTTGAATTTCTGGTATTTATCACTGGTTTTCTGTAAGTAATGCTGAATTAAGAGAGGGATATCTTCTTTACGTTCATGTAATGCCGGAATCTGGATGGGAATCACATTCAAACGATAAAATAAGTCCAATCTAAACTTACCTTGACTTACCATCTCCTTCAAGTCTTGATTAGTTGCTGCAACCAGGCGGAAGTTAATATGGCTTTCTTTTTTTCCACCGATGCGCTTTATCTTTTTTTCCTGTAATACTTTCAGTAATTTAGCTTGCATGGCAAGTGGGAGTTCCCCGATTTCATCCAAGAAAAGAGTTCCGCTGTCAGCCTGCTCAATCAGGCCTTGCCTCCCTTGTTTATTTGCCCCTGTAAATGATCCCGGCTCATAGCCGAATATTTCCGATTCAAACAAGCTATCAGGTATCGTACTGCAATTCACTTCGATAAAAGGTTCTTTCTTTCGGTTGCTTTGGTCATGAACTGCACGGGCAAAAGTGCTTTTCCCTACTCCGGAAGGTCCTAATAATAGAATCGTGGCATCGGTTTTTGCAACATTATGGATCGTTTTTAAAATATGCTTCGTTTCATTACTTCTAGCAATCAAATAATGGTAATCCAGTTCCTTTTCTCTTAAATCCTCGACTTCGGTTTGATAGCCTTTTATTTTTCGTTGTAATTGTTCAAATTGATCCTGCAATTGCAGAATCTCGGTTTGATCCTGACCATAGCTGATTGCCCTGACGAGAAGTCCGTCCTTATTAAAAATGGGATAGCCAGTCGACATGACAACATGACCCGTTTTCGTTTCCTGCATTATCCGCATCGCTTTCTTTTCTTTTAAAACAATCGCATTGATGGAAGGTGTGAGAAGGCCCTCGCTTTCTAATTGATAGACGGAGGTACCGATATAAGAGTCACTTTCCATACCATAAATCTCCCAAAGCTTTGGGTTGGAATATAAAATGATTCCGTCTTGATCGGTAATGAGAATGTTATTATTCGATGTTTCAATAATCTTATTTAGTTCTTCCTCCAGCATATCATCGTACATACATTCCGCTCCTTTCGGTTTTGGGATGCTGTTTAATTAAAATATAAATTAAATAGTCCAAATAATCAAAAATTAAATCAAAAAACAAGAAAATGATTAAGTTTTTAATCATTTGATGAAACAAAATAATGAAAAGCCTTATATACCGCAGTGAAATAGTTGGCCTGAATCTTGCTTATGTAAAAGGTAAGAAGAGAATTTCCAAACAAGGTGTTATATATGTCCATTCTATTTGAAAAGATGGAAGTTTGTATGACATCTGCCATTGCAGTGGAGTGAAAAATAATAGCAGATTTAGAATTTAGGAGGATGTTACATGATGAAGTATCAACCGAAAGACTCATTCAAATCACCCCGTTTTTGTGGAGTGCGTACGTTTATGCGGCTCCCATTTGTTGAACGGGTAGATGAACATATGGATTTTGTCATTACGGGAATTCCTTTTGATTCCGGGCAATCATTTAGAACGGGTGCGAGATTCGGACCAGAAGCTATTCGCGATTTTTCAATCCTTTTACGTCCTTATAATCCAGAACAAGATATTAATATTTTTGACTATATATCCGGAATTGATTATGGGGATATTCCGATCATTCCGGGGTATATTTCTGAAACATATAAAAAGATCGAGGAAGAGCTTACCCCCGTCATTGAAAAAGGGATCATTCCCATTTCATTGGGGGGCGATCATTCCATTACGCTAGGGGAGTTGCGTGCGATCGTAAAAAAACATGGTCCAGTTGCCCTGCTTCAATTCGATGCTCACTCTGATACTTGGGATAGTTATTTTGATCAAAAGTATAATCACGGAACCGTTTTTCGCCGTGCGATAGAAGAGGGTCTCATCGATGTATCACGATCTCTTCAAATTGGTATGAGGGGCGGTCTGTATGGACCGGAAGATCTTCAGGATGCCCGGGATTTAGGTTTGGGCGTTTATACGACAAACGATTATAAACGTATCGGGGTCGAAAAGATGCTAAGGGTCATTCATGAGCGTGTTGCGGATGGTCCGGTGTTTTTATCCTTTGACATTGATTTCTTAGATCCGGTCTATGCTCCAGGAACGGGTACCCCTGAAGTTTCAGGAGCCAGCATTGATGATGCTTTAGCCTTAGTGAGGGGATTGACGAATATAGATTTTGTTGGATTCGATCTTGTTGAGGTTTTACCATCATACGATCACGGACAAATCACGGCTGCCGCAGCCGCTAATATTGTCTATGAATTCATCACACTCATCGCTCTCGCAAAAAAAGGGAAACTGGAGAAAAAAGAGAGAGCCGGAGATTTGGAAACCCAGCTTAACAAGTAATTCCTCATTTTTACTGGAAAGAAGGAAGGTATCGGTGTAATCCCTTCCTTCCCTCTTTACAAAGCGATAGAACATAACAAGCCCAAAAGGAGATGTGTAAATGCATATTTTGGATATATCGATCATGATTCTATATTTTTCTGTTTTAATCATTGTGGGAGTAATCGGATCCAAACGGGCAAAAACGGCAGATGATTTCATTGTGGCAGGACGTAATCTTGGTCATTTTATGTATTTATCCTGCTTAGCTGCTGTGATATTAGGGGGTGCTTCTACTCTAGGAACAGCAAAGTTAGGTTATCAGTTTGGGATATCCGGTATTTGGCTAGTGGTGATGATCGGGCTCGGAATTATCGCTATCGGGTTGTTTTTAACAAATAAGATATTTAATTTAAAAGTATTGACGATCAGTGAAATGCTTGAGAAGCGCTACAACTCTCAGACAAGATTGATCAGTGCCCTTGTCTCTGTTATCTATACATTCATGCTGACTGTAACGCAAGTGATTGGGATGGGGACGATTTTACATGTTTTGGCTGGCTGGAATTTAACGGTTTCCATGATAGTCGGGGGTGGGATCGTTTTATTTTATACAATATTAGGAGGTATGTGGTCAGTCACCATGACTGATGTCGTGCAATTCGTCATCATGACGATCGGCATTTTCTTTATCATGCTTCCGTTGAGCATCTCTAAGGCAGGAGGGTGGGGCTCGCTTAAAGAGAGTCTCCCTGCATCACATTTCGAGCTAGGCAACATTGGCGGAGAGACAATTTTTCAATATTTCCTACTATTTACTCTAGGAGTAGTTGTTGGCCAGGATATTTGGCAGCGTCTTTTTACTGCACGAACCAAAGCAGTTTCTCGTGGAGGAACGATTGGAGCGGGACTATATAGTGTTTTTTATGCAATTGCAATCAGTATCATTGGAATGTGCGCTTTTATTATCCTTCCCGATTTAGGAGATCCACAAAATGCATTTACCAGCATAGCGATGGTAACTTTACCTGCTGGTCTATTGGGGGTTGTAATTGCGAGCGTGGTATCTGCCCTAATGTCCACAGCTTCAGGAACTTTGCTAGCTTCGTCCACTTTAGTCGTTAATGACATCATTAAAAAATATATTGGTCCAAAAATGAGTGAACGACAATTTTTAAAAACATCCCGAATTACAACTTTAACGATCGGTGTATTGACCATAATCGTTTCGATATGGATTCAAGATATTTTAGTAGCATTGGATGTAGCTTACGCCATTTTATCCGGTGCTGTGTTCTTTCCGATCATCCTTGGTTTCTTTTGGAAAAGGGTCACGGCCACAGCGGCATTTTACTCCATTCTGGCCAGCATGATCGTTATTATTGTGGGATTGATGATAAATGGACCTTCCTCCACTCAACCAATTCTGTACGGGCTTGCTACTAGTTTTGTCGTCATCACTACGATTACCTTCCTAAGTTCCAATAATGATCAAAAGAACAAAAGTGAAGTAAAGCAAGATCTAAAGGGTAAAGCTGACATGGACACAATGGCTAATTGATGGTTCGGCAAAAAAAAGGAAAAATTGAGGAGGAAAGTAAAAATGACAAAGACAATTTCCCTGCAACCGGCAACATTCAATACATTGGAAGAAGAGCGCATTCACAGGAAGCGACGGTTGGCAGCTTCATTCCGTCTTTTTTCAAAGTTTGGTTTCGATGAAGGGATAGCTGGCCATATTACGGTCCGTGATCCTAAATATACAGACCATTTCTGGGTTAATCCTTTTGGGATGCATTTTAGTCAAATTTCCGTTTCGGATCTAATATTGGTTAATCATAAAGGTGATATTGTAGAGGGTGAACATTCCGTGAATGGTGCTGCCTTTGCCATTCATTCTGAAATTCATAAAGCTCGACCGGATGCGATTGCAGCGGCGCATGCTCATTCGGTATATGGAAAGACATGGTCTTCCTTAGGGAGACTATTAGATCCGATTACACAAGATGCCTGCCAATTTTACAATGACCATGCATTATTTGATGATTTTACTGGTGTGGTTTATGCATCCGAAGAAGGTAAGCGCATTGCTAAGGCTTTAGGTCAATACAAAGCTGTCATCCTCCGCAACCATGGATTGTTAACGGTCGGCCAATCTGTAGATTCAGCTGCTTGGTGGTTCATAACGATGGAACGGTCATGTCAAGCTCAGATAATGGCTGAATCTGTTGGTAAGCCGATTTTTATAGAAGAAGAGTATGCAAAGTTAACAGCAGAACAAACAGGAACGGAATATGAGGGTTGGCTGAGTTTTCAGCCTCTTTGGGACAGAATCAGAAAAGAGCAACCGGATTTCTTGAAGTGATCATCATGCACGGCATGATATAGTCGCAACGGATTGCCTTCCAATAATACAGGGAAAAGGGAATCGGAGGGTCTTGAGGAGGTTTTATAATGTCTGGTTCTAAGAAAATGGCACCTTCACTTTATATCAGGGTCGATATACCGGGAAAATACATCAATGAGTTTAAGGAGATTTGTTCAGAAGTTGTTGTCGAGCCATGGGAATTCGGCGAACCTGAACCACAGCCAACAGTTGATTTATCAAAGTTTGATGTCATTTATACGCAAGGGCTTCATGATAATCTTAACATTATAAAAAAAGCTCCTGGGATTAAATGGGTCCATTCAGACACTGCTGGAGTGGAGGCCATGCTGAATGAAGATATAGAAAACAGCGATGTCATCATCACCAATGTCAAGGGCTGCACATCTGTCCCGATAGCGGAGCATACAATAGCGATGCTTTCTTCATTAGCAAGAGGTGTACCGACAATGATCAGAAATCAAATAAACAAAACCTGGGTTGAAATTCCGGTGAAAGATCTCGAGAATGCGACTGTGGGGATAATTGGGTATGGTGATATTGGCTATGAGATAGCAAAGCGATGTAAAGCACTAGGCATGACCGTTATCGGGTGCCGCCGGAATCCCTCAAAGAGGAATAAAGAATACGAACCTGCTGATTTGATAATGGGTATGGATCAAGTGGATGATGTCCTTTCCAGGTCCGATTTTGTCGTCTTGGCACTGCCGTATACACAAGATACCTCATACTTTTTTAATAAAGAACGCTTAAATAAAATGAAAAAAGGCAGCTATGTAATTAATGTCGGCCGCGGCAATACGATTGTGGATGAAGATTTAATCGATTCCTTAAGCAATGGGCACATAGCAGGAGCGGCTCTAGATGTGTTTGAAGTAGAACCTTTACCTAAGGATCACCCTTTCTGGCAGCTGGAAAATGTCATGGTTTCCCCGCATAATGCTTATAACTCTTCCAAACACATAGATCGTGTGATGGAATTATTCCTGAAAAATTTAAAGCTTTTTTCTGACGGTAAGCCCCTAATGAACGTTGTGGAAAAAAAACTTGGTTATTAGTAGTAATGGACTCATTGTAAGAAAATACTTTATAGAATAGTGTTCATTATTGTTGATGAGGACATAAATTGAGAGACTGCAAAAGCCTAGAAAGCTTTGTGGTCTTTTTTATATTTTAGACATTATGAACTAGTAACCGGTTGATTTATTTCATTTATGAAAGATTATATTTCAGAATTGAAATATAAATTAAGGGATTTAGGCGATTTACCTTTTTAATAATCTGAATAATCAACAAATATTATAGTTCTCTGTTTTGGCATGAGAATTGCAATGGTTTAGTATAAATCCAATAAATGAGGTGAAGTCCATTGACCCGTTACGAATATGGCGGTGATGAGTTTATTTTTGTTGAATTAGCTGAGGCAATGAGTCTTGAAACAAATTTTCAAGCAATGGCTATTACTAAGGCGTTACGAAAAGAGAAAGTATCAGGAATTTTGGATATTTGTCCTTCCAATGCTTCCTATATGATTCGGTTTAATCCAGATCTCATTCATCCAGATGACCTAATTTCAAAATTGAAAGAACTTGAACAATATGTTTCCTTGGAAAACTTTGAAATAACTGCACGTGCAGTAGATGTACCCATATTATTTGAAGATCCTTGGACACATGAGGCATTAATGCGTTTTAGAGATCGGCATCAGGATCCAACATCAACAGATATTGAATATGTGGCACATACAAATGGCTTTCATACGAAAGAAGATTTAATTAAATCAATTACGGATGCCCCTTATCTGGTTTCGATGATAGGCTTTGTACCAGGCTTGCCATGGTGCTATCAAATGGTTCCAAACGAGCA
Organism: Peribacillus sp. NPDC076916; assembly: GCF_050269675.1. Classification (NCBI taxonomy): domain Bacteria; kingdom Bacillati; phylum Bacillota; class Bacilli; order Caryophanales; family Bacillaceae; genus Peribacillus; species Peribacillus sp. NPDC076916. The sequence continues at coordinate 895,866 of NZ_JBNNIU010000001.1, read as the reverse complement.
GCAAATCGAAGCACCTAAATATGTTCGCCCTCGAACATATACGCCAGAGAGGGCATTCGGATTCGGCGGTTCATTTGCCGTTATATATCCGGTTCAAGGTGCAGGTGGTTATCAATTGTTTGGAACTGCTGCAGCACCGATCTTTCAAAAGGAGCAACGTTTACATGATTTTAAAGAGTCAATGACCTTCCCGAGACAGGGGGATGTTTTTAGATATCGAAGCATTTCCATGGAGGAGTACGAAGATATTCGAAAACAAGTTGAAAATGGGGAATTCCGTTATTTGACGAAGGATATAACCTTTAAACCTAAAGATGTTCTCGGAAATCCAAATGCGTTTTCAGAATCTGTGATAAGGAGGTTATATGCATGATTAAAGTTATTAACCCTGGCCTTCAAACGACTGTTCAAGATTATGGGAGAATAGGCTTTTATGAAGTGGGTATGCCACCATCGGGAGCCATGGATAAATACTCCTTCAGGGCAAGCAACTTTCTTGTTGGGAACGATGAAAATGCAGCTGTTCTCGAGATTACTTATATGGGGCCAGTCTTAGAATTCCAACAAGATGTAACCGTTGCTATTGCAGGAGGGGAAATACCACCAAAAATTAATGATCAGTATGTTCCGATGTGGGAAACATTGGAAGTTAAAGCTGGGGATGTTTTGTCCTTTGATTTTGTTAAACAAGGAGCCCGGGTGTATTTAGCGGTAGCCGGCGGAATTGAAGTGCCGCTTATTATGGAATCACGGTCCACATATACATTGTGCGGAATTGGAGGTTTCGAAGGAAGACCACTTCAAGCTGGGGACTTTTTGAAAATCGGTAATGCAAACCAATCAAAGATTGCGATCGGAACACGCATAAGTGATGAATTAATTCCGGTCTTCTCAAAAACGAATATAATACGTGTTGTTGTAGGATTGTGCAGTTATCGCCTTACTGAGGAAAGTAAAAAACGCTTTTTCTCCATCGATTGGACGGTTACAACGGAAGCAAACCGTGTTGGCTACCGTTTTAAAGGGGAGCGTTTGAATTTCGTAGAGCGTCAACAACCATTTGGAGCCGGCAGCAATCCTTCAAATGTTGTGGATTTAGGGTATCCTATCGGATCGATTCAAGTACCAGATGGTGTCGAACCGATTGCCCTGTTAAACGATGCTGTGACAGGTGGAGGCTATGCGACGATTTGTACAATTATCAGTACGGATTTAGACAAAATGGCACAAATCAAAACAAATGAGAAGGTACGCTTTGTGGCTATTGACATTAATGAAGCCCTCGAGGCAAGAAATGAATACAAAGAAAAAATCAATCAAATGAAAAAACAAGTATTAGGACAAATAGGGGGAATCAATCATGGCTGAACAAAAAACAGTTCTATCACCAATCCCAGGAGTATTTTATCGCAAACCCGCTCCCGATAAGGACGTGTACGTAAAAGAAGGAGATACAGTTAAGACTGGTGACGTTCTTGCTATGGTGGAAGTGATGAAAAACTTCTATGAAATTAAAGCAGAAACAGATGGAGTTCTTGCACAATTCTTTGTAGAGGACGAGGACATTCTAGACGCAGGACAGGAAATAGCGGTAATCATTGAGCAGTAATCAATTTTGAATAAGGAAGGAGGAAAAGTAAATGGGCTATTTTAAAAAGGTGCTAATTGCAAACCGAGGGGAAATTGCTAGGAGAATTATTCGCACTTGTAAAAAGGAAGGTATTCAAACAGTCGCTGTCTATTCTGAAGCCGATGCAGAGGCTCCTTATGTCAGTGAAGCGACTGAAGCTGTATGCATCGGCCCTGCTCAAGCGAAAAAGAGTTATCTTGATATTGAAAAAGTGATTCAGGCAGCAAAAGAAACACATGCAGATGCTATTCATCCTGGGTATGGGTTCTTATCTGAAAATGCGGAATTTGTACGCAGATGTGAGGAAGAAAATATTGTCTTTATCGGTCCTTCTGCGGAAACGATACACATTATGGGCAGTAAGCTTGAAGCTCGTACCCAAATGCAAATGGCGGGCGTAAGGGTTGTGCCAGGTACGGATAAAAGCATTGAGTCAGTTGACGAAGCATTGCTGATTGCGAACGATCTTGGCTATCCACTCATGTTAAAAGCTAGCGCCGGTGGTGGTGGTATTGGGATGCAGCTTGTTCAAAATGATGCCGAGTTAATAAAAGTGTTTGATGCGACGAAGCAACAAGCTACTTCATTTTTTAAGGATGGAACTGTCTTTTTAGAAAAATGGATTTCAAAACCCCGCCATATTGAAGTGCAAATTGTCGCTGATACATACGGAAATGTCTTACATTTATTTGAACGGGAATGTTCAGTACAGCGCCGAAATCAAAAGGTGATAGAAGAAAGCCCTTCGCCATTTCTAAATGATACCCTTCGAAAAGAATTGTTGGAAGCAGCCATTCGAGGTGTAAAACAAATCGATTATACAAATGTAGGCACAATGGAATTCATTTTTGATGAAAATCAAAATTTCTATTTTCTTGAAATGAACACTCGTCTGCAAGTAGAGCACCCAGTAACTGAAGAAATAACAGGAATAGATTTAGTTGAACTACAGTTGAAAATAGCTGCGAAGGAAAAACTGCAGATTACACAGGAAGAGATAAACAAAACAGGACACGCGATTGAAAGCAGACTTTATGCAGAAGATCCTAGTACTTTCTTTCCTAGTCCTGGTGTAATTTCTAGGTTGAAATTACCCGAAAACGATGTAAGGTTGGATTTTGGCATCGTCGAAGGTAGTGCGGTGACCCCTTTTTATGATCCGATGATCGGTAAAATTATTGTTCACGGAATAACACGTGATCAAGCAATCTCAAAAATGCAGGGAGTGCTTGAAGAAATTGAAGTACAGGGAGTTAAAACAAACCTCTTGCTTCTCAAACAAATCATGAAAAATAACCAGTTTATTAGTGGTAATTATACGACTCAATTTTTAGCAGAAAATAAAGTTCAAGTTGAGGGGTGAAAGCAATGTATAAGGTAGATTTGAACTGTGATATGGGTGAGAGCTTCGGCCTTTATGAATTAGGCTATGATGAAGAATTAATGCAGCATATTACCTCGGCTAATATTGCATGTGGTTTTCATGCCGGAGATCCCCATGTTATGAGAAAAACAGTGGAAATAGCAAAGAAATATGATGTAGGGATTGGTGCACATCCAGGTTTTCCAGATTTATTGGGTTTCGGTCGTCGCTTCATGACCTGTACACCCTCAGAAATAAAAGACTATGTAATGTATCAAGTAGGCGCCTTAAGAGAATTCAGTGCAGCAGCAGATGTCAAAATCCAGCATTGTAAACCACACGGAGCTTTATTTATGAAAGCAATGGAAGATAAGACTATAGCACGAGCAATATTAGAAACAATTCATGAAATCGATCCAAATATGATCATATTTGCGCTTAGCCAATCGGAAGTGATGGAAGAAGCTATAAAAATGGGTGTCCCTGTTGCAAAAGAAGCTTATGCTGACAGGGAGCATACTGAAAGCGGGTCCATTTTGCTAACGAGAACAGGCGCACGAATCAATGATTATGAAGAAATGGCACAGCGAGTTGTTCGTATGGTCAAAGAAGGAAGAGTCATCACACACGATGGAAAAGATGTTTCCATTAAAGCAGAGACCATTTGTATACATGGAGATACACCAGGAGCGCCGACTCTGGCTAAAAAAGTTGTAGAAGCTTTAAAGGGGAGTGGCGTCGAGATTGTCCCTATTAATAAGATCATCTAATAAGATACTTGTCCTAAAATGTATATTGGTATAGTAGTGGGGTTCTAATGAATGAACTATGCTCTTTAAAATAGGACAGTCCTAAAATAGGATTAATAGATAGTTGACTAGTAAATGACTCCGGTATTGTATGCCGGAGTCATTCTGTTTAGATCCCAATATAACGGATTGTATTGTAAATGCCTTCTAGACTCTCTTCAATTAATTTGTTAACTTCTCAAACTAAGCCGTAGTTACTTCACTAGTTGTTGAAACAAAGTATAGATATAATTGACCGAATAATCGAAATTATATTTATATTAAAATACTTCTAAATACTTATCCTTAACTAAAAAAAGTATAATAAAATAAAGATTCCGTAATCGGGAGGGGTGAGTAAGTTGATTATTTGGAACGATATTCTTAAACCGATTTCCGTATATGTTAATATACATTGCACCATTGGAGCTGTCATTCAAAAATTATCAAATCAAAAAGCGAATATTGTGTTTGTAAAGGATAAGGGGTCTTTAGTGGGCTATAGTACTATCGAGATTCTAATGAACCAAATTGCTCAAAATGAAGACTTATCAAAGCCAATTATCTATAAAAATGATATTTTAAAAGTCCCACAGTTTTCGCCTGTTGAATTTTTCCATAACGTTACTCTTATTATAGGGGAGGATGCCAATGGAGAAATTATCGGCTTCACTACAATTGAACAGGCCCGAAATCAAATCAGTGAGCTGAATTTGAAGGATTTAAATCTCCTTTTACATGGAGCTGGGGTAGGAATTGTCCGAACGAATATCGATTACCAAATAGAATATATTAATGAAACAGCAGAAAGTATTTTAGGTCTCCACCGCTCATTTTTACAGTTTCGAGACTATAAAATGTTATTAAGTATCGATAAAAATCTTGATAAAGTAATGACTGGGGAAACCCTTATAAATGTGAACGCTTCTATTAATTTTAAATGCACAGTTGGTAACTTTTACCCTTTTAAGATGGAAGATAAAATAAAAGGACTCATTCATATTTTTTTCTCGCGTGAAGTTTTCGAGGATTCTGTTAAAGAATTAGACTTTGTAAGAAATCTGAATTCTGATTTACAAACGGTATATGCTTCTTCCCAGGAACAAATACTCGTCATTGACGGAAGCGGAAAAATCATTCGAGTAGCGGGAATGTTTCTTCACGATTTTTGGAAAGTGGATAATCCAGAAAACATAATTGGTAAGAATATAAGTGAGTTTACAAGAAAAAACATTTTTCAGCCTAATGTTTTTGAACTATGTCAGAAACAAAAGAAAAAGGTTACATCGATTCAGGATTCTATGGGAAAAAGTAGAGTCTGGTCTGTAGCTACCCCGGTGTACCATGAAGGGAAATTAGAAAAAGTAGTTGTACTTTCAAGGGATATTACACAAGAAAGTTCCTCAATTCATTATCAGTCGGACGAAGGTTCTCAAACTCTACAAGATCATGATGATTTTAACAATAAACAACTTGTTTATCGTTCGAAAACAATTGAGCGCTTAGTAGTAGAGATAAAGCGAGTAGCCCAATTTAATTCGACTATTCTACTGGAAGGTGAATCCGGTGTTGGGAAAGAAGTATTTGTCCACCAAATTCATTCAGCCAGTCCTCGGAGTAACCAGCAGCTAGTCCGGATTAACTGCGGTGCTATTCCAGAGAATCTCATTGAAAGTGAATTGTTCGGTTATGAGAAAGGGGCATTTACTGGTGCAGATAAAAATGGGAAAGCAGGGTTGTTTGAAATTGCTAATAACAGCACGCTTTTTCTCGATGAAATTGGTGAACTCCCTTTAAATATGCAAGTGAAGCTATTGCGTGTGTTGCAGGAACGAGAAGTGACTAGAATTGGCGGGACCCATCCAAGACCTGTAGATGTTCGAATTATAACGGCAACCAATAAGGACTTACAAGAGTTGGTGAACCAAGGTGAATTCAGAGAGGATTTATACTACCGACTATATGTTATTCCATTTAATATTCCGCCATTGCGTGAACGAAAAGATGATATCTTTCCCCTCGCCATTTATTTTTTGGAACAATTTAAAAAAATGTATGATATCAAGAAAAGTTTCACCCCAGAAGCCATTGAAGTTTTAGAGACATATACATGGCCGGGAAATGTAAGGGAACTTCAAAATATAGTGGAGCGCTTAACATTATTGGGAGAGGGGGAATGGATTAAACGGGAGCATGCATTGAAATTTTTGTACGGGGAAGTTCAAAAAAAGAAAAAACAACTATTAGTTTTAGAATTAATGCCGCTTAAAGAAGCGGTAGAAGAATTAGAAACTCAACTTATTCAAAGAGGGATGCAAAAATACGGCACTGCCGATAAATTATCTAAGGTACTAGGTGTTAGTCCTGCGACAATAAGCAGGCGGATGAAAAAGCTGAAATAACAAAGGGGGCGACAAGTATTGTTTAATTTGCCTGAAACTCATTTTAATTTCGGGGGAGACGAATACATTTATGCTGAAATTTCTCGTGAAATGAGAATTGAGAGTAACTTTAAAGCAATTGCGGTGACTGAGGAGCTGAGAAAAAGAGAAATTCCAGGCATTATTGATATTGTTTCATCCAATGCCTCCTATTTAGTTCGTTATAGTCCGGACATCGTCTCAGCAAGAGATTTACTGGATTATTTAAAAGAAATAGATTTAAAGAAAAGTAATCCTGAAAAATTAAATTTATCAGTACGAATAGTAGAAATTCCAGCATGGTACGACGATCCAGTGTCAAGAGAATATTCCCTGCGTTTTAAGGGCAGACACCCGGCCCCTGAGTTAACAGATTTTGAATATGTGATGAAAGTAAATGGGTTTACAGACAAAGAATCATTTATTGAAACTCATTCAGAGACACCTTATTTAATTACGATGGTTGGATTTCTGCCTGGAACGGGTTGGCATTTTCCGCTTGGATTAAAGCCAAATGAGATCATTCAAGCACCAAAATATTATAGTCCCCGTACAGAAACGCCGGAAAGAAGCATTGGTATAGGTGGTGCGTTCAATGTGATTTATCCAGTCAATGGACCAGGCAGCTATCAACTAATAGGACGATCAGCTATCCCTTTAGTAGATAAAATAAACCCTTTAGAAGAGACTTCTTTTTTGGCAAGACCCGGAGATATATGGAAGTATCGTCCTGTTAAGGAATCTGAATATAATGAGATCGAAAGCAATGTAAGTGCTGGAACATATATTAATAAAGTAAAAGAAATTGATCTTTCGCCACTTGAATATGTACAAAAGGGAAAAAAATATATCGATGAGCTCATGGAGGGTTTTTAAATGATAGAAATTAAGGAGCCTGGGTTATGGACCACGGTACAGGATATGGGACGCGTCGGGAAGTATCATCTGGGTGTACCGCCATCAGGAGCAGCTGATAAATATTCATTTATTATTGGAAACCTTCTAGTAGGAAATCCAGCTGAATTTGCATCACTTGAGATGACATTATTAGGGGGAATGTTTGAAATTCATAGAAATTTAATTATCGCCCTTACAGGTGCTCCAATGGAAGCATACTTAAATCACCAACGATTATCTTTCTGGGAAACCCATCAAGTAAAAGAAGGAGACATCTTAACGATAAAAGCTTGCCAACAGGGGGTGAAAAGCTATTTAAGTATCTCTGGTGGCATAAAGGTTCAAGATGTTTTAGGTAGTAAATCAACCTATGAACTAAGCCAGATTGGGGGCTTTTATGGCAGAAAGTTAGCTGTAGGCGATAGAATACAGATTAATGAACCACTGCCAGGAGCTTCAAAACAGGTTGGTAAATCTGTTCCACTAGAATTCGTCCCAACCTTTGATGACTTTCAAGAATTACGTGTCACGATGGGGTTATCAGGTTACTTGTTGAGCGATCAAGGGTTAAAAACTTTCCTCAATTCGGAATGGATCGTTTCGCATGAATCCAACCGGGTCGCTTACCGATATACTGGCCCAAGTGTGACATTCACTGAGCAATATCCACCATTCGGTGCAGGAACTAGTTTTTCGAATGTAGTTGATTTTGCGTATCCTATAGGATCTGTTATGTTTACAAATGAGGAAGAACTGATTGTTTTACATAATGATGCAATGACGGGTGGTGGTTTTGTCACAATAGGCACCGTCATAAGCCAAGATTTAGATTTAATTTCTCAATCTAGACCTTTATCGAAATGTCACTTTATCACAGTTACCATTGATCAGGCCATCCAAGCGAGAGTGGAGAGGAGGGGAAATATGGAAAAGTTGTTCAACCTTATTAAAAGGTAAGTAATGATTTAAACTTTGGACAAACATAATAAAACTCATATCTATAACAGGAGCAAAGTGTATGAGTGTATATGAAGAGGCTCAAAAAACACTCGATAGCAGAAGCGGAAATCAAGAGCTTATTGTCAATAAAGAGTTTAGATTATAGTCGTTCCAATAAATATGTACTTTCGATTCCAAGGAATATGATTATTACGTGAGCATATTTTAACTTGTTGGGTTGCTCTTTTTTTTTATTAATGCAATATACCGTTTAAAAGCCCCCTCTTCATCTTTTTCTTGTATAGGACAATCTCTGATCAGGAAAAGCTGGGTATAAGGAGGCGATGTATGAATGGGTACTTTCGAAGTTATTTCCCTAATGCTAAGCTTTGGCATGTTTGTAATTGCTATTCTTGATTTTAAAAATCATGACAAGAATCCTTGAAGATAATGATGGCCGGCCGATTATTTTGATCATTAATGGAAGCGTTTTTAAAAAATAGCGGATTAGGTATTGCCTCGATTTTTAAACTTGCAGAGAACACCATCATGAGGTGTTCTTTTTGTTTGGCCCTTTTCGTAAAGATTGTTGTTTTTAAAAACTAAACGATTTAAGGTTGATTGGAGCGCAAGTGCGAGACTCCTGCGGGAGCAGCGGGACAGATGAGACCCCAGGCGTTTACGCCGAGGATGCTCACCGCCCGCCCTGCGGAAAGCGAGCATCTGGAGGGGAAATCAACCACACCGCTTTACTTGGTAAATAGCACCAAAGTATGCGGAAACAGTCTTTTGTTTTCACTGAGAAAATAGCATATTCCATTCATAGGCTTAGTCATTTTTGACAAAACAATGATATACAAGTAAAGTTTCTAATAGACCGGTTGATATAATTTTAAGGAGTGATCCAGCTATGGCAGAAAAACGAAACTCGAAAGATATTCTTATTGAAGCTGCTTCCCGACTTTTTCGGATACGTGGATATTACGGTGTAGGGCTCAAGGATATCATCGAGGAAAGTGGTATCCCAAAAGGTTCGCTGTATCATTATTTTCCGAAAGGCAAAGAAGAATTGGCGATCGAGGCGATTATTCATACAAAAGAATTCGTGATAGATGAAATTGAACGGGGATTTGATGAAATTGAAGACCCAATCAAAGCCATTCAGTCTCATATTTTTCATTTATCCGAGGTATTTGGTGATAGTGAAAATCTATTAGGACTGCCAATCGGGACGATTGCAGCGGAAACATATACGACGAGTGAGCAGATAAGAACGGCCTGTCAAGAAGCGATAGAAGATTGGCAATCCATATATGTGAAGAAATTACTCGAGGCGGAATTCAGTGAGAAACGGGCAAAAGAATTGAGTATCGTAATTAATGCTTTAATCGAAGGCGGTATCCTTTTATCCTTAACGGCGAAAAACGGGGAACCTCTCCAAGCCATTGCGGAACAGATACCATTATTGCTGATAAATAAATAAGTCATGGGAAATTATCTTAAGCTTAGGTCGAACAGTTAGTAATTGGAGGAATTATTTTATGTCTGCAGATGCAACACAGCAACAAAACCCAGTCATTAGAACGACCCCTATATTAATAGCATTTTTAATTGCAGGGTTCATTGGGTTATTCAGCGAGACGGCATTAAACATGGCGCTGGGGGATCTAATACAAGAATTCAATGTCAGTCCTTCCACTGTTCAATGGCTGACAACGGGTTACCTATTAACATTGGGGATATTGGTACCCGTTTCGGGACTCTTGATTCAGTGGTTCAATACTCGTCAATTATTCATTGCCTCAATGGTGTTCTCCATCATTGGGACGCTCATTGCAGCAATTGCCCCTGGGTTCGGCATCTTGATGCTAGCACGTGTCATCCAGGCTATCGGAACGGGTCTTTTATTACCTCTCATGTTCAATACCATTTTATTGATTTTCCCTATTCATAAAAGGGGAGCGACGATGGGATTGATGGGGCTGGTGATCATGTTTGCCCCAGCCATCGGACCGACGGTTTCAGGTTTGATTATCGAAAATCTAGAATGGAATTACATTTTCTGGGTGTCTTTGCCGTTCTTTGTGATCGCTTTACTATTCGGTCTCAAGTATATGCAAAACGTTTCAACAATCACCAAACCTAAAATCGATGTACCATCCATTATATTATCGACCATTGGTTTTGGGGGAATTGTTTATGGTTTCAGTATTGTCGGAGAACAAGGATGGAACAATGCGATAGTTCTATCATCGATCATTGTTGGACTTATAGCACTATTCCTGTTTGCTGTGAGGCAATTCAACATGGATAAACCGATGATTGATTTGCGTGTTTTTAAATATCCGATGTTCACGTTAGGGTTAATAACCGTCTTCATCACCTTCATGATCATCATGTCATCCATGATCCTCTTACCGTTATATCTGCAAACCGGTCTTGCATTAGCTGCGTTTTCTGCTGGGCTTGTACTATTACCGGGTGGAGTGCTTAATGGTATCATGTCTCCGGTTACTGGGCGCATTTTTGATAAGTTCGGGCCAAGAGGTTTAGTGATCCCGGGCTTCATTATCATGATTGTCATGTTATGGACTTTGACGAACGTAACGACTGAAACGGCGATCATTATGGTAATCGTCATGCATACCCTCCTTATGATTGGTGTTTCGATGGTCATGATGCCGGCCCAGACAAATGGTCTGAATCAACTGCCGAAAAATCTTTATCCGGATGGAACGGCTCTAATGAATACATTGCAGCAAGTATCGGGGGCCATCGGTACAACCGTTGCCATTACAATCATGTCAGCATCCCAAAAAAATTATATGGCAAATGCAGAAGATCCGTTCGATCCATCTGCCATCAGCGGTTCATTGACTGCAGGCGTTCAAGATGCCTTTATTTTCGGTCTTGTCCTTGCAATCATTGGTTTGATCGTGTCGTTTTTTATCAGGACAGCACGGGACTGAAAAGAATTACTGAAAAAAGATAAATTAGCCAGCAGGGAAAGATTTTCTCTGTCTGGCTTTTTGTTTGGAAAAAAACAATAACGTTCTTATTGGTCTTTATTCCCATATTTTATCAAATGCTTTAAAAACAGAGTGAATTATTTGAAAACCAACCACTTATCGGATAATCTTACACAGTAACAGTTACTAAAAATTAGCCCAGGTAAAGCGGTTAACAGGAGGAATTCAAATGAATACAATGAAAGCCAAAATGTTTGAACCTGTAACAATAGGTGCATGGAACTTAAAAACAAGAACGGCAATGGCTCCTATGACACGGTCGTTTGCCGATAACGAAACGGGTGTTGTGAACGACCTGACCGTAGAATATTACCGAAAACGGGCTCAAGATGGAATCGGACTTATCATCACTGAAGGTGTAGTGATTTCACCTAGAGCAAAGGGCAATCCTGGGGTTCCCGGAATATATGCTCAAGAGCAAATTAACGGGTGGAAAAAAGTAACGGAAGCAGTGCACGCAGAAGGCGGAACGATCATTGCGCAAATCTGGCATGTGGGCCGTGCAAGCCACCATGAAATTGCAGGAGGACTTCCTCCGCAGGCTCCGTCACCCATCGCTGCAGAAGGCAAGGTTTCACGATTCGGTAAACCTTTTGACACTCCTGAAGAAATGACAGAGACGGATATTGCAGAAGTTGTGGACCAATATAAACAAGCTGCAAAGAATGCAATGGATGCTGGCTTTGATGGCGTTGAAATTCATGGTGCACACGGCTACTTAATTGACCAGTTCAATTCAGACACCTCCAATAAAAGGACCGATCGGTATGGTGGTGATTTAAAACAGCGTCTGACTTTTATGAAGGAAGTGTTAAAGGCAGTTATTGATGCTGTTGGAGTGGAGCGCACCCTTATTCGTTTCTCGGCTTTGAAAATTGACCAGCCGTCCTACATGTGGGAAGACCCTGAAAAAGCGATCCAAACATTTATTGAAGCGTTCAATGAAACAGGGGTCAAAATGATTCACCCATCCACGATGGAATTTACCAAACCGATTGCAAGAGGATTGACGATGCATGAATTGGTACGCAGCAACTGGGATGGAATCATAATTGGTGTAGGGGGGCTTGATCCTGAAATCGCAGAAGTCGCACTGGAAAAAGGCATTATTGACGTTGCGGCGATTGGGCGTCCACTTATAGCTAACCCGGATTATCTGGCACGAATTAAGCAGGATGAAAAACTTGTTGATTACGAGGCAAAGAAACATTTAGGGGAACTGATTTAATAAAGATAAAATAGAGTCAGGCTTGTTCATCGACAGGACACCGCAGTAACCATACTTCCTTTTCTATAACTGATGCGATTCTTCATTCAAGAAGGGTCGCCTTTTCTATGGAACTAAAGGGAAGTGCAAAGGAAGAAGGCTGTTAAAAAGGTTATATATATTTGGTAGACATACTGGTCATTTCAATTAATAAAGTGAGGAAGCTGGTATATAAATGGAACGTATCATGGTTATCGGAGTGTCCGCGGGTGTCGGAAAATCTACTTTTGCAAGAAGACTTGGAGATAATTTGGATATCGAAGTACATCATTTGGATACATTCTACTGGAGGCCAGGCTGGGTGGAAGCTCCTTTAGAGGATTTTATTTCTGCTCAGAAGGAAGTATTGAGTCATGACAAGTGGATAATGGAAGGCAATTATAGTAATTCTTTTAATTTGCGTTCGGAGCTTGCCGATACGATTATTTATTTAGAGCTTCCTCTCCGTGTTTGCCTTTACCGTGTTATAAAACGTAGGTTATCTTATCTAGGTAAAACAAGACCTGATATGGGCAAAGGCTGCAATGAAAAATTAGACTGGCAGTTTGTTAAATTTATCATGACCACCTACTTTCCTCGCAAGAAAGAAATGAAAAAGAGATTTGCAGATCTTCAAAAAAGTGACCCTGAAAAGCTAATAGTTATATTGAAAAGCAAGCACGAAATGGAAGGATATCTGTTGAAAATGAAGGGATAAGCTTCTTCACATCAATTTTTATGACACTTAGAGGTTTCTGAGAGTAAATATAAAGCCAAAATGGAAAAGGGACCTTCCAACCGAAGGTCCCTGAGACTTTAGACAAAACGGACAATTAATGGTTACTTCAACCCACTAATCTAGTTTCTCATCTTTTAACTAAAGGCTTTACATCTTGCGGAATAGGGGAGATATAGCTTTTCCCTTTTAATCGATCTTTTAGCTCTGTTTTTGCCTTTTCAATTAATTCCGGATTCTGAAGCACTTCTATTGCAGTTGCCGCAATAACCTTGCCAGCATGAAGCATTCCTTTATGGGCAATGGATGTTGATCCCAGTGTAACCCACTGCCAGCTATGCAAAGGTGACCCAAGAACAAAACAAGCTGTTGTGCATTGGGCAGTAGGAACGATCCAACTAACATCTCCCACATCCGAGGAACCTGTTAATGGTGCTTGTAAGCCCTCGATGGGTTCTAACCAATTTGCCAATGCATCATCTTGGTTATCTTTAAAAGGATTGATTGTACTGTTCCTTTCTTGTTCGGTTAAGGTGGCGCGGACTTCTTTGGCAAGCTGTTTTTCCTTATCATCGTGTTGTGGAATACCTAATTCTTGAAAATTCTTGTACATGACGGATTCTAGCACATTGTTTTGGATAACATTGGAACAGGCTTTATCGAAAACGATTTCTAATTCAGTTCCTGTCATAAGGGCAGCTCCTTTAGCAATATTACAAACTCTCAAGTAAATATCTTGAACTTGTGAAACTTCCGGAGCTCGTAATAAATAAAGAACTTCTGCATCTTGTTGGACAACATTTGGCGATAATCCACCTGAATTCGTTATTGCATAATGGACTCTTGCTTCTTGAATAATATGCTCTCTTAAATAGTTCACGCCAACATTCATAAGTTCTACGGCATCTAAAGCACTCCGTCCCAAATGTGGTGATGCTGCTGCATGAGAGCTTTTGCCTTTAAACTTATAATACACTTGGAAATTGGAAAGTGAATCCATCGACATAATGCCGTTAACATCCAGTGGGTGCCAACAAAATGCAAAATCAACGTCATCGAACAAACCCTCTCTGACCATGAAGGTTTTGCCTGATCCGCCTTCTTCTCCTGGACATCCATAATAACGAACTGTCCCATTTATATGATTCTCTTCCATATAATCCTTCACCGCAACAGCTGCAGCTAAAGATCCCGTACCAAGTAAATTGTGACCACATCCATGGCCATTTTCACCTTGGACTATTGGCTCTTGTTTAGCTGTAGCTTTTTTTTGACTCATACCTGACAGCGCATCAAATTCCCCCATGATTGCCACAATAGGTTTACCGGTCCCGTAGCTACCGATAAATGCCGTTTCTATGTTCCCAACACCTTTTTCAACAGAAAATCCTTCGTTTTCTAACGTGCTGCACAGCAATTCAGCAGATTGATATTCTTCAAAGCGTGTTTCTGCAAAATTCCATATACAGTCACTGACTTCAATGAATTTTTCTTTTTTTTGTTCAATGATTTCCGATAATCTCTTTACATGTGTCATTTTACACTCTTTCCTTCCTATATTTATATTCTGAAGAATTATTTTAATAGGCGTCTTGCAATTAGATTCAAAAGTTCTGCACTCCTTGGTAAAACTTCTTCTTGAACATCAAATTTAGGGTGGTGATGTGGTGCAGGAATATCAGTCCCAATAATCATATATGTCCCTTTCCCGCCATTATCCTGTACTCTTCGAATCATAAAACTTGCATCTTCGCTACCAGCAGAACCGGATTCCCTGCATGCTTTGATTGTTGAAAAACCATCTACATTCTTGGCTTCTTCCATGGCCAGTTCGACAAGTTCCTGATCACAACGAATCGTAATTGCTTGACCTATGATTTCAATTTCATGTTCAAGCTCATGCATACCTGCACTATGAGCCACGATATTTCGAACACGTCGCTCCACTTCAGTATTTGTTTCTTCGGATACAGACCGTGTCTCAATGACCATTTTTGCATGCGCTGGAATAATATTAGCGGCTGTTCCTCCGTTAAGAATACCTACATTTATGCGGGTAGAACCTGAACTGAATCTTGGAATGGCATGTATATTTAATAATGCGGTGGCTGCCCCTAACAAAGCATTTTTCCCTTTTTCCGGAGAAGCACCTGCATGAGAAGATACCCCATGAAAATGGGCAGCCATTTTCGTACTTGCTAAAAAGCCGGAAGAACCACCATGAAATTCTCCTAGGGGGACATCTGTGCCAAGGTGCAGACAATATAAATAATCCACATCATCCAAAATCCCTTTTTGTACAATTGAATAGGCACCGCGTACTCCCTCTTCAGCAGGTTGAAAAATAAGCTTTACCGTTCCTGAAAAATTCCCATCCGCTAATTTTTCAGCAAGTCCTAAGCCGATTGCTGTATGGCCATCGTGTGCACAGGCATGCATATTCCCTTCATATTTGGAACGAAAACCGTTTATTTGCGGGAAGTGGTCAGTATCAGTACTTTCCGTAACAGGCAATGCATCCATATCAAAGCGGAAAGCTACGGTTGGGCCATCAGTTTTTCCTTTTAATAGACCAATGACAGCAGTATATCCACCCTCCATTTCTTGGAGGATTTTTGGATTGGCGCCATCTTGTAATGCTCTATTAAATGTTTCCTCCAATACTTCTATAGGGGGTACTCCACGGCGAGAATCACCATCTAAAGCATCTTTTCCAAATATCACGTTATATTTCAGAGAAGTTAGTGCTTCTACTACCTTTGAAGCAGTACGAAATTCCGTAAAGCCAACTTCTGGATGTTGATGAAGATCACGTCTTAAAGAAATAATATCCAATTCGTTTCACTCCTGATTTATTTGATGATCATTCATATAATACGATTTGTTGTTTACACCAAGCGGCCAGCCCCCCAAGTCGGATAAGGGGCAGGTGAGGCGCTTGAGAATTTTTAAATTATGGTAATTTTGGATATACTCCGGGACCAATTGGGAGGCCAAGGAAATACCAAACGACTACCAATAGCGTCCAAATGATGAAGATGATAATCGGATACGGCAAAATAAGAGAATAATAAGTTCCTAGTTTTGCATCTTTTCGATACTCTTGTAAGAAACTTAAGAATAGTGGGACAAATGGAGATACAGGTGCCAATGGCAGTACAGATGAATCTGCTACCCTGAACAACATTTGGGCGAAGGCAGGATGATATCCTAATACCATGAACATCGGGACAAAAACGGGTGCCAATATAGACCATATTGCAGATCCGCTAGCAATGAACATGGAAAGAAGTCCAGATAAGAACATTAGCCCAATTAGGACAGGTGCACCTTCTATGTTTAGCTGTTCCAAGAGATCTGTGATGGATAAAGCCAAAAATTTACCCATATTACTCCAGTTAAAGCAAGCGACAAACTGGGAAAGCGGGAAAACCATAATGATGAATCCGGCCATTCCTTTTATTGGGTCCACCAATAATTCCGGAATGTCATTTTGTTTCTTGATTGCTCCCACCTTAACTCCATAAGTAATAGAAACTGTAAAAAAGAAGAGTAAGATGATTGCGACAATTCCAGACATGAATGGAGAGGGGAGAATGGCTCCAGTTTCTGGATTTCGCAATAGAGCTCCTTCTGGAACGACTAGAACGGCCATGACAGCTATAAAAATCAATGCTGAAATACCTGTAGCCAGGAGTGCTTTGTTTTGTTGCTTTGTTAATTGCTCCAGTTTTTTATGCTGACCGCCACCTTCATACTTTCCTAAGCGCGGCTCGACAAACTTATCTGTAATCAGGGATATAACTACCGTAAGTACGAGAACGGACGTCGCCATAAAGAACCAGTTATCCGTAACATTAACGGTCAAATTTGCGTTCATGCCTTTCGCTACTTCCGAACTAATTCCTGAAAGCAAGACATCTGTTGTGACGATTAATAAGTTGGCAGTGAAACCTGAACCAACCCCAGCGATGGCAGCGAGCAATCCAGCAACAGGGTGACGTCCCACAGCAAGGAAAATCAAAGCACCAAGAGGAGGCATAATAACAAGCGCAGCATCAGAAGAAACATGACTAAAAAAAGCAACAAATACAACTAAATAACTAGCGTATTTCCCTGAGACTTTTAACGACATCTTCCGAATCAAAACTTCCAACAATCCAACTTTTTCCGCTAATCCTACTCCTAGCATAAGAGCTAAAATAGATCCCAGTGGTAAAAAGCCGGAAAAGTTTTTAATCATATTCGGCAAGATCCATTGGATGCCTTCACGGCTTAAGAGGTTTTGAACTTCAACCTTCTCTCCACTTATGGGGTCCGATGCCGAAACATGGAAGATTGATAAGAGAGCGGTTACAACAAATAAAAAGGCAATCATATAAATAAATAAGATAAAGGGGTGGGGGATTTTGTTTCCTATTCGCTCTACTCGATTGAAAAAACCACCCGTTTTATGATTTTGAAGATTGGTTGTATCTTTCATTACTTTTTGTTCCATTACATTCTCCTCCTAAACCTTCTTCCATTTGTAGTTTGTGCGTTTTGCACCATTTCCTTTATAAACTTTTTCTCTAGAAATGCCTTAAGCTCAAATTACCGACTTTCATACCTTGTTGAACTTCATTAATTCCTTCCAATATACTGATTTTTATTTAACGAACATTTAACGCTATTTTCGTTAAATGTATTATATAATTAAGAATAATCTATTTCAATAAAATTTTCAGAAAAAAGGGAAAATATTTTCTGGTAATTCTTGTGAAATAAAAAATGGATTCGAAACCTTTGAATGAATAAGCTCTGCCACTCTTGGACTCATGATAGATAAGTATCCATATTAAGTAGCACTGTTTATTTATGTCAAACGGTGCTTTACTTGCTTTTATATTTGGAGCTCTTATTTTATTCCCTGTTATGGTTGGTTATTTTGATATAATAAAACTAATAGTATGATGTAGGGGTGAAATAAACTTGTATAAAATTGGTGTTGTAGGTCCACTTTCATCTATAAAGAAAATTCGGGATGTTACTAATGAATTTGAACATGAAATAGATTTTATTGATTTTCCATATGAAGATGCACGTGAGGTAACGGACATTATAAAAAATAACCAAAATGCAGTAAATGGTTGGTTTTTCTCTGGACCGGTCCCATATAGAATAGCTAAAGAAATGTTAGATTCAGATGCCAATTTTACGTATTGTCCTCCTGTAGGATCTAGTTTATATAGATGTTTTTTACAAATGTCGGCAGATCAAAAATATTTTTTCGATAAGATATCCATCGATATGATTCGATTGGAAGACTTTTTTTTGCAAGAATCGCTACAAGAGCTGGGGATTTCCACCGAACATATTTATGTAAAAACATTTGATGAACAATATGATTTTCAAGACATTGTCCAATTTCATCTTCATTTGTGGAGGGAAGGGGCGGTACATGGTGTCCTTACCGTTTTACAGTCCGTATATGAGGCATTGAAGAAGGAGAATGTTCCTGTTTACAAAATAAATATGACAAAGATGGAAATCCGACAAGCGGTCAAGATTTTAATTGAAAAAGCAAAAAGTACTTATTTCAAAGATAGCCAGATAGGTGTGGAAATCATTGAAATTGATCAGTTCGATCAATTTGTTGACGAGGTTGATATTCGTTACCATCTGCAGCATGTAGAGCTTAAGATTAAACAAACATTACTTACATTTTGTGAAAAATTAGATGGATCCCTCATCGAAAATGGAAACGGCCGCTATCAAATATTTAGTTCACGAAAGGCAATTGAACGGGAAATTGGCAGCTTGCAAAGTACTGTTCAACAACTGGCCCTTGAAATGGATGTCCCAGTTGCAGTTGGTATTGGTTTTGGTGAGACGGCTGCATCTGCAGAAATCAATGCCCGCAAGGCGATCCGTCATTCGAAAAAGCAAGACAGTTCCGGTATTGTTGTAATCCAAGAAGATGGTGTAATGATTGAATCCGTAGGTCAAGAAGAACAATTGGCATATACCTTTCGTTCTGATGATAAAGAACTGCTAGATAAATTGAATCAGGGTAACATTAGTGTAAAAACGTATAAAAAGATAGAAGCATTGGTTGATCGTATGGGCTGGGACGGCTTCACTTCCTCAGACTTAGCTTCTCATTTATCCATGACCGTTCGAAATGCCCAGAGAATTATGAGTAGTTTGAGTGAAAGCGGTTTAGTGGAGTACAAAGGAGAAGAACTTCAATCACCTCGGGGAAGACCTCGTAAAATTTATATGTTAAAGAAGTAACACCTCGTTGGTATACACGTAAATGAAATTCGAGGGAAGCTGTCATTGAGACAGCTTTTTTATTGTAATGGGCAGGAAAGTAGAATAATTCCCAAGAGGAGATGTTCACGAATAAAAGTGTTGCATGATAAAATGATTCAAAAGAGAAAAGTTTGCGTGGGTAAGAATACAACTATATATACCAGTGCTATCACTCTTTTCTTTTTGCTGCCGATACGATAAGAGTAACTAGACAACTGATAATCACGACTCAATACAAATTAAGCAATAGTTAGGCAGAAGAAGAATTAGGGTTATGATACCATGACTGAGATTAAACTAGGATATTCTACAAAGAACAATGATTCTATTACAGATTATAAAAGGAAGTCGATTACTGGATGTATAAAATCGGACTGGTCGGTCTAAAAACTTCTATAGAACAAATTTTAATCTTGGCAGAAGAATATAAACATGAGTTGGAATTCATCTCTTTGCCCTATGAAAAGACAGAAGAGGTAGAGAATATTGTAAAGGAACATGATTCTAACGTACATGCATGGCTTTTTTCTGGTCCACTTCCCTATGAAATTGCCAAAAAGATACTAGGTACAGATAAAATAATGGTCCATGTTCCGGCCACGGAATCAGGTTTTTATAAATCCTTATTAGAAATGATCTACGAACAAGGGAAAATCATCGAGCATCTAAGTATTGATACTATGTCCTCCAATAATATTAGCGAAGAAGCTTTGTCCCAGTTGAATATAAAAACCAAAAAGATTTATACGAAAGTGTTTGAGACAGATGTTGATACGGATGAATTGGTACATTTTCACTTGGATTTATGGAATACGGGAAAGACAGAAGGAGCTTTTTCTTGTTTTCCGTCCGTGTGTGAAGCTTTAAGGGAATATGGCATTCCAGCCTACCGGTTGTCGATGAGTAAGATGGAAGTGCGGCAAACGCTTCGAATTCTTTCTGAAAAAGTAAAGACATCTTACTTTAAGGATACGCAAATCGGAGTTGAAATCATTGAAGTCGAATATTTTAACAAAGTGGCAGAGGAAATGAAAACTCCATATCATTTACAGTACTTGGAGCTTCGCCTAAAAGAAATGTTGATTCAACTTGGAGAAAAAATAAATGGTTCCTTTTCAGAGAAAGGGAATGGAAGGTACATGATTTTTAGTTCTCGCGGCGCAATTGAACGAGAAATCATTACACTCGAAGATACCATTCAAAAGTTGGCCTTTGAAGCAGATACACCCGTTACCGTTGGAATTGGATTCGGCGAGACTGCCTATTCAGCGGAAATCAATGCTTTTCGTGCTATTCAACACTCGAAAGAGATGAAAAAGCGTGAAATTGTGATTATTCAAGATGATGGAAAAATTATCGAATCACCAGGCAAAAAGAAAGAATTGCAATATGATACCCGTTCCCACAATAAACCTCTTATAGAAAGGTTGAAAAACGGAAATATCAGTGTTAAAACGTATAAGAAAATATCTGCTCTCGTTCAAAGAATGGGCTGGAGCGATTTTACTACAAAGGATTTAGCGACACATCTTGAAATGACAGAGCGCAATGTACGGCGAATTGTTGCAGATATGTGCGAAGTTGATTTGGCACAATGCATTGGGGAAGAGGCTAACGCCACTCGTGGAAGGCCGAGTAAAATTTATCGATTATTATAAATAAAAGGCACCCATAATTGGGGTGCTTTTTTATTTTCGCTTCATTCTGCGTTTCAATTTTTTTGTAAAACATGGAGATTAGATGAAGTTTGAAGACGGTTTGGAATTTTCGAAAAATATTGAAATAAACAACAAGGGAGATTATAATCTATTTAAGGAATTTTTTCCTTAAACTATCCTAAAACAATGGATGTTATGTAAATTGAATGAAAAAGGGGTTGTAGTGGGTGTCTCAAACGATAATGATTCATGATTTGATCGAGGCTGTTAAAGATGAAGTGGTGGCTTGGAGAAGATATTTACATAAGTATCCAGAGCTTTCTTTTCAGGAGGAAAAAACAGCACAATTTGTTTATGAAAAGCTGCAAACTTTTGGTGAATTGGAAATTTCACGTCCGACAAAGACGAGTATTATGGCTCGTTTGATCGGTCAGCAGCCTGGGAAGGTTATTGCACTGCGGGCAGATATGGATGCGCTTCCAATTGAAGAAGAAAATGATTTTGATTTTGTGTCACAGAATTCAGGAGTTATGCATGCTTGCGGACATGATGGGCATACGGCGATGCTGCTTGGTACAGCAAAAGTTCTTACACAGTTAAAGGATCAAATTAAAGGGGAGGTGCGTTTTTTATTTCAACATGCTGAGGAACTGCCGCCCGGTGGAGCTCAAGAAATGGTGAAAGCCGGTGTGCTTGATGGAGTGGATATGATCATAGGCACCCATCTCTTGTCGACTCTTCCTTTAGGGAAAATTGGTTTGGGCTACGGTCCGGTGATGGCTGGAGCTGATACTTTTAACATTACCGTGGTGGGGAAAGGGGGGCACGCCTCACAGCCTGAACTTACCGTCGATCCCATATCGATTGGATCACAGGTTGTATCGAATCTCCAGCATATTGTTTCGAGGTATCGGGATGCCCAGGAAGCCCTTGTGATTTCAGTGACCCAGTTCCATGCGGGAAGTGCGGTTAATGTCATTCCAAGTAGTGTAAGCATTGGTGGATCAGTTCGAAGCTTCAATCCGGAACTGAGGGAAAACGTTCCAAACTATATCGACCGCATAGTAAAAGGGATTACGGAAGCGCATGGAGCCACTTATGAATTCGATTATCAGTTTGGTTATGCCCCTACCATTAATGATGAAGAAGTTACCCGATTGATGGACGAAACGATCTGTGAAGTATTTGGTGAAGGAAGTCGAGAGATTTTAAAGCCGATTATGGGAAGTGAAGACTTCTCTGCTTTTCAAAAAGAAGTTCCGGGATCCTATATTGTAATAGGGGCCCGTAATGAAGAAAAAGGGATAATACATCCTCACCATCATCCTAAATTCACGATCGATGAACAGGCTTTACAATATGGGGTGAAGTTATATGTTCATGGGACTTTGAAAATGTTAAATCTAACATATTAGGGGGATAAGAGTTTGAAAAAAATATATTGGCTCGGAATTATCCCGTTTCTTGGCTTTATTGTGGGCGCTTTGTTTACAAATAAAGTGACTCCCTATGTTCTGGGAATGCCATTTTTTCATTTTTGGATTGTACTCTGGTCTGTGCTGACCACAGGTATAATGGGGGTTATTTACCTACTGGATCCTGCTAATCAGAAGGGAGATTCAAGATGAATATTGCCGTTTTTTTTATCCTGTTTTTTTTCGTCATTTCTGTTTTGATCGGTATCCAGGCTAAAAAAGGGAAAGAAATGAACTTGGAACAATGGTCGGTTGGCGGACGCGGGATGGGAGCCCTATTGATTTTCCTCTTGTCCGCTGGTGAAATGTATACAACCTTTACCTTTTTGGGTGCAAGTGGATCTGCTTATGGGGAAGGGGGGTCCATCTTTAGTATCGTATCATATGGCTGCCTGGCTACAGTGATCTCCTATTGGACATTTCCTGCTATCTGGAGGTATGCAAAGAAACACCAATTAGTTTCCCAATCTGACTTTTTTGTAAAAAAATATCAAAGTCCTTATCTTGGTGTGCTTGTTGCGGTTATAGGTGTTGTAGCTTGTACTTGCTACTTAGTGCTGCAATTGAAGGGGTTAGGATATATCGTTTCAGCAACATCCTATGGGGCAATCTCTTCTGCAGCTGCCATTTGGGCCGGAGCAATTGGCGTTACCATTTTTGTAATGGTTTCCGGCATTCACGGCTCTGCGAGGACAGCTATTTTGAAGGATATTCTGATTCTTGGCATTGTCGTATTTTTAGGAGTTTATTTCCCACTTCATTATTACGGCGGGCTCCAACCTATGTATGAGGCAATTGAAAATGCAAAGCCGAACTATACCATACTTCCAGATCAGGGAATGAGCGTTTCATGGTATATATCCACTGTTATATTAAGCTCTATTGGATTTTATATGTGGCCGCACGGGTTTTCTCCTATATATGCTGCCTCTAGCGAAAAAGCTTTACGGAAAAACGCAATCCTAATGCCCATGTACCAATTGATATTATTGTTTGCCTTTTTTGTTGGATTTGCAGCGATTTTACAGATGCCTGGATTAAAAGGCGGCGAAGCCGATCAAATCTTGCTGCAGCTATCTAAACAGGATTTTGATCCATGGTTTGTGGGCTTAATCGGTGGAACTGGCGTGTTAGCCGCTTTAGTGCCAAGTTCCATGCTCTTGATGTCCATATCAACAATGCTTGCAAAAAATGTATATAGCGTATTCACTCCATCAGCAACGGAAAAACAGATTGCAAAACTGGTAAAATACTTGGTTCCCCTAATTTCTCTCTTAGGGATTTACTTGACCTTTAAAGGTGGAAATTCGCTCTTTAGTCTCGCTCTAATCGCCTATAATTTCATTACACAACTTGCTCCTGCCTTTTTCGCAAGTTTGATGAGAAAGAATTTTGTAACCAAACATGGAGCATTTGCCGGGATAATAACAGGAGGGGGGCTAGTCTCTATTATGGAACTGGGGAACATGAAAATCAGTCAACTATTTCCTCATCTTCCTCAAGCAATTAAGGACCTGAATGTAGGAATTATTGCCCTATTTGTCAATATCGTAGTCTTGGTGGTGGTTAGCTTGATGACAAAAAATATTAATTATACTCATCAAGGTACCGATAGTTTGGAAACGACAACGGAAGGGCACAAGTTTCCAACACCAAAAGAATCAAATAGCTAACTTAGCATGATTAATAATTTGACTTACGATATGTTAATGAAGAATGAATGCGCTCTTTTCTGGGGGCAGTTTTGCAGGACGCTATTTACAGTTCGGATAACGCTGATAATGATTTGGACTTTCTGGAATCAAAGTTGTCCGTGCACATATGCTTGACCGCTTTCTGCCCAATAACAAAGAAGATGATCCACAAAAGGAACAAACCGGTCTGAATATGGCCGGTTTGTTTCAGTTAATTACTCAGTTTTGGAACTTTGATCTTTATTTCTTTTATTTCCTTTACTGTTGTCCCCACTAACAGGAGCTTGCCCGTGTAATTGCGGTGAATTTTGATTACGGCTGCCTTTATTGAATTTTTTTGTCATGTCTCACATCTCCTTTCTTTTTTCAAATACAGTTTGTCCCTTTTTGGTGATCTTATGTTTTCACTTGGTAAGAACATCAAATTCAAAGTGATATTCAAACCATTGTTTCAAAGATAAAAACCGAAAATTGCCTTTCAGGATATAGGCATGTGATAAAAATATTTTTACGTACAACAAGAAAAAAACATGAACCTTGAGATGCAGGGAGGAAACGCATTTCTTTCACACTGCATCTAAGGCCAGAGTAAGATCTTGTTGAAAAAGAGTCGTTCACCAATTCCAAACTGGTGGATATCATCACGTAATGAAGGAGGGTCAATTTAAGTGGGTATTTTTTCCGTAAATTACCTCGATAGAATATAATTTTCGCACTAATTTTGGAATGACAAAAACTGATTTTGGTATGTACCTTATGAAGGGCCTGTCGAATATTTGCCCCACAGTTACTAGCACTTGTACCATTAATTCGACATGGGGGAGATTTTCTGGTTACTGCTTTTTTTCTTAATTAGTGCCATTTATTTTTCATGCTCTTTCAAAAAGGCTGTTTTCGCATACTTTGGTGCTATTTACCAAGAAATGCGGTGTGGTTGATTTCCCCTCCAGATGCTCGCTTTCCGCGGGGCGGGCGGTGAGCCTCCTCGGCGTAAACGCCTGTGGGGTCTCACCTGTCCCGCTGCTCCCGCAGGAGTCTCGCACTTGCGCTACAATCAACCTTAAATCGTTTAGTTTTTAAAAACAACAATCTTTACGAAAAGAGCCTTCAAAAAAGTTTATTAGCATATAATTTAAAAGTGGGACAGAGTATCTCAGAGGAAATATAAAAAACAAAAGGCAGATTGATTCTGCCTTTTGTTTTTAGTTTTAAAAATTCCCCTGTTAGTCTTTCTAAACTATATTGATTATTCCTATTCATGATTTAATAGGAATTTGGGGAAACCAAAGAACCTGAGCCTATACACTATAACCAGCTTTCATTCAACCCGAACAACTGAACCCGGGGGAGAAGCAATTCTCAATTGTTATTTTTATGGCCGTCATTACTTGTAATGTCATTTTTGTTTAAAAATTCAATGATTCCATTCACCAATCCAGGGGATAAAGGTAGTTCAGGATTTGTATAGGTTGCTAAATTTCCCTTTCGATCTTCAGGTGCTTCTTTCAATACATGATTCATCTTTTCAAGTATAAGTAATTCAGAATCTTTTTTTTCTTTATGCAATGCTTTTGCGTTGGTTGCCGGCACTTGAATATCTCTATTACCGTTCACGATCAGAACAGGGATGTTCAGTTCCTTTACTAATTCTATCGGGTTATATTGAATCCATGATATCATGTAAGGTTGAACAGAAGGTCGGAATACACTTTGTAAATCAGCACTGACAGTCCCGACTTGTTTTCCTTGATTTAGCTTTGCCAGTATATCTTTGGATTCCGTTAATAACGTCGGTGTCAATTGCTCTTCAAGCTGTTTAATGAGTACTTGGTCAATGGATTCGCCTGCACCCGCCAATGAAATGAATATGTCTGTTTCCGTTTTCTTTGCGGCTGCCATCCCAATTAAAGAGCCTTCACTATGGCCGATGATGCCAACTTTGGAAAAACGGCCATCCTTTTTGGCAAATTGAGCCCAAGCAGCTGCATCATCAATATATTGTTCAAATCTCAGGTCCTTTTCTTTTCCTGCCAATTGCATATTTTCGCCAATTCCGCGCTTATCATACCTAATGCTTGCGATACCTTTTTCTGCAAGACTCTCGGCTAACATTTTTAAACTATTATTTTTTCCGGGATTTGCATAGGAGTTACCATCTTTATCGGTCGGACCAGAACCCGCAATTATAATCATAACAGGAAAAGGCCCTTCATTTTTTGGTGTTTCCAAAAGGCCTTTTATGGTTCCGTTCTTTAAGTCAGCCTGCACGATTTCACCTGTTTCTTTCTCTTCAACTGCCTGATCGGATTTCTTAAGCAATTCAAAGGGGAACGCTCGCCCATTTTGAACAAATGTGCCTGAAATCCTTTCCTTATCTACTTTCCCATCAAACGTTATTTTCTGATTTTGGATATCCATATTAAAAAACAAGTCTGGATTGCTTAACTTTACGCTTGTTAAGGGGAATTCGTTCAACCCTTGTACAGGAATGCTTATCGTTCCATCTTTCTTTGTGAAATGAACAATGATTGGAAGCGGTTGATTTGGAATCTTAATATCTCCCTCCCACCTGCCTTCAATAGCTTTCAATGAGCTCACTTCCTTCGATTTCTCTTCCACCTCTACCGTGTCCTTGGTTCTGCAACCTACCATTAATACAAAAGCACTTACGATAAAACATATAATCGCCAAAGGTCTTTTCATTTGAGCAATCCCTTTCTTTAATAATTAGAGATAAACATGTAAAGTGTCTCTTTGTTTCATTCATTCATATCCGTCTTCATTATAAGTAAGTTTTCATATATAATTCCAATATTTTCCCTTAAAATGATGTTTATTTTCCCAGTTTACCCTTTTAAATATGGTGGCAATATGGGACGTTTTAAAAAAATATCGAAGAGACATTCAACCAGACTGTCTTAATCGGGAGCGCTTAAATCGGTGTTTTTCTCATGGTACTCTTTTAAAGGTAAGATATTAGGTCAAAATTAGAATGATTTGAATCAAACATTGACATCTAAAAGAAACTCTTTTAAAGTGGATTTGTAAATTAAATATCCTCGTTAGGTGAGGCTCCTGTGTAGGAGATACGCTACTGCCCAAAAATGTCGAAAGACGCCAATGGGTCAACAGAAACCATCGACATAAGGTGGTTTTTAATGTAGCTGGCTTTGTCCTATGCCACACAGTGCTAAAGCTCTACGAATGGAGGAACTGGATTTATGCTTGTATTTGTCATTCAGTCATATACGACTGTTTGTATTTGTCATCCAGGCAATGTACGCATATAAACCGTATTAAGCACCTCCATTTGTAATGGAGGTGCTTTTATTTTTTTCTGGAGGTGAGGATAGTGGGGAACTATTCACGACGATATATTCGAAGCTTAATGAAAATTGAATGAACACAAAGAGTTTGGGAAGGGGAATAATAATATTTTTTTACCCTTGATATTTAAGGGAAATATTTTTGGCTCCCCTAAAAAGGAGTGAGTGACGAAATGATAAAAATCCTGACGGAAGATCAAATGACTTTACAAATCATAAAAGTATTAAAAGAAGGAAAAAAGAAAGAATTTCAAGCAATATTAGAAGAACTCCAACCATATGACATTGCGCGAATTTTTGAGGGGCTTCCAGAAAAACATCATACACGTTTCTTGTTATTACTTGATTCAGAACAAATCGCTGAACTGATTCAAGAAGTTGAAAAGGTTCATCAATTGAAAATCCTTAGTAAATTAGGAATAGAGAAATCCGGCCATGTAATGGATCTAATGGATAATGATGATCTAGCTTCATTGTTAGAGGACCTATCCCCTGAAAAAATTGAAGAACTTCTTTCAGGTATGAAACAAGAAGAATCAAAAATCGTTCAAAATATCATGAATTATCCACCTGAGACGGCAGGGCGAATAATGACAAACCGTTTCGTATGGATACCCCAACATTATACGGTTCGAGAATCAGTTGAAAAGCTGAAAATCTTTGCAGAGTTTTCGGAAACGATCAATTATCTTTATGTAATAGATAATGATAAAAAATTAGTAGGTGTTGTGTCATATCGGGATTTAATAATAAATGATGAATCTGAAAAAATTCAAGATATTATGTATAGCCGGGTTATCTCCGTATCTGCTTATGAAGACCAGGAAGAGGTAGCGCGTGTTATTGAGCGATATGATTTTTTAGCAATTCCTGTAGTTGAAAAAAATAATGAGTTATTAGGAATTGTGACCGTCGATGATATTATTGATGTTGTCATTAAGGAAGCGAATGAAGATATTGAAAAATTATCGGCTTCGGGTAAAGCTATAGACTTTGACACGAAGGCACACGTGGCCGCATATCGTAGGCTACCCTGGCTTATTTTACTTTTATTTATCGGATTAGTGTCCGGAACTATAATAAGCGGTTTTGAAGAAACATTGTCCAAAGTTGTTGCACTTGCTTTCTTCATGCCGATGATCGCAGGGATGACTGGAAATACAGGTACTCAATCTTTAGCTGTTGTTGTAAGAGGCCTAATCACCAGTGATACGGATAAAGGTGTCGTAACCAGACTTATAATACGGGAAATGAAAGTTGGATTGATAATAGGAATTACCTGTGGAATATTAATTTCCATCATTGCTTATGTTTGGCAGGGAAATCCCGTTCTGGGATTAGTGGTTGGAAGTTCGTTAGTGATGACCCTAATTATCGGGACGTTAGCTGGGACCATTATTCCTTTGATATTATATAAATTCAACATAGATCCTGCCGTTGCTTCTGGTCCGCTAATTACAACATTGAATGATATACTTTCGTTACTCATTTACTTTGGAATTGCAACGATGTTTATTTCAAAATTGATGTAGACTTTCCAGTAAACCAAGTTCCCATATGCTTGTAAAGTTTTTTTAAGTGTGAACTCAGTCTCAAAGATTTCAGAACAAAATGTCCATGCCGACGTTTTAAATCGGGATTATAGATAAGAAGAAAAAAAGTAGCTGCTGAGCTTGAACATTTGCCAAGCAGATTAAAAAAAGCTGCGGCCTTTTCCGGTATCCAAAAGGGGAAAGGCCGTTAAATTTTCCTGGGAAGCGAACCGTATAATATAGAAGTCTACGTACATGATTTATTCTTAAACGAACATTGAAGGTAAAAAAGTCATTTGCTGATGACCTTTATATGAAAGAGAAACATGGGACATAATAGGTCGTAGCAAGTTTAGGATTTTCAGGAAAGGCTACATAAAGAGTGTTATGAAGCAATAGCCAATCATATTCTTTGACCTATGAACTTCATCAGTGATACGCTTCTTTTCGAAATTACGTATTTAAAACCAAGGAGGAACAATGATGACACAAACCAAACAGCAAATGATCACCCTGGTAAATCGTCCAAAAGGTATGCCTTCGAAAGGGGATTTTAACTTTGTTGAGAGTGACGTTCCCACACCAAAGGATAATGAGATTTTAGTACGTACACTATATTTATCTGTCGATCCATACATGCGTGGCAGAATGCAAGATACAAAATCATATATTGCTCCATTTGAATTGAATAAGGTTATCACCGGTGGAGTGGTTGCTGAAGTTGTTGAGTCCAAATCGAATTCCTTCAAACAAGGGGATGTCGTTGTTGGGAATATCGACTGGGCAGAATACACAGTTGTCACTGAAAAGGAAATCCGCGTGATTGATCCCAAGGTGGCTCCGGTCACAACTCATTTAGGGATTCTTGGAATGACCGGTTTAACTGCATATTTTGGCTTGCTTGATATTGGTAAACCTCAAGAAGGTGAAACTGTAGTGGTTTCAGGAGCGGCTGGAGCAGTTGGTTCAGCAGTCGGACAAATTGCTAAGATTAAAGGTGCGAAGGTTGTTGGCATCGCCGGTTCAGATGAAAAACTTGAGTACTTAACGAAAGAGCTCGGATTTGATGGAGCCGTAAATTATAAAAGAGATAGTTTTAAGACAGATTTAGCTAATGCTGTTCCCGATGGAGTCGATGTTTATTTCGATAATGTGGGCGGCGAGGTGTCCGATGCTGTTTTCACACTTTTGAATGCAAATGCCCGAATTCCATTATGCGGAGCGATTTCCTCCTATAATGCAGAAGGGAAAGATCTAGGACCGCGTCTGCAATCGGCGATGATCAAAACGAGTGCCCTTATGAAAGGTTTCACAGTTGGGAATTATGCCGCTAGATTCCAAGAGGGGGCTACGGATTTAGGTAAGTGGCTTCAAGAAGGAAAGCTGAAGTATGAAGAAACGATTATTGAAGGGTTCGAAAACACAACTGATGCCTTTTTAGGTTTATTTAAAGGAACGAACCTTGGTAAACAGCTTGTAAAAGTTGCGGAACCTGAATTCGCTCAACTATAAGATTAGGGAACAAAGTGGAGGCGGAATCTTGTTTGACCTTTGAAAATGAGGGTGTATTAAAAGAGCTGTTATTTCAAAAAAATCCCGTTAAACCAATAATAGAGGTCGAAGCACATCTTTCAGCTAAATTGATGTGCTTCGACCTTTTTTATTTGGGTATAGGGGTGTCCATTCCTGATCATTTACAAAGCATGTCCTTCATGAAAGATAATCAACCTTAGGAATAAAATATGCAAAGGATTCTCTGGATTTTCATATGTTGGAATCAATGTCGTTTTCGGACAATTTGTTGTTATGAATAACATCCGAGATAAGATAGTTATATATCATCAATAATTTCGATACTAGTCACTAACACATGAAAGGCCGTGTTTGTCTACATATCTGTTGAAGTCATGACAGTGATGCTCCATCTTGAAAGTCAAGGACTTCGATACGTGTGGAAATCATACGAAAAGTAGGTGAAAAACAAAGGTTTTAAAGAATTCTTTACCCTTTACCGTATCTTTTGTTCCATATGAAGGATATTAAAAAAGGGTCTCTATAAACATAGCTCTCGACATAATGATATGATAAAGAAAAAGAATAGTTACCTAGGTAATCATTTGGTGGAAGGGAAAATTGAAATGAGTAAAAATAAGCAAGGGACATCTTCAAAATCCCTGAAGTTGGATGTAATACATACGACATTTAAACAGGCTTTTGAATTAAAAAAGAATCCATTTCCTTGGATAAAAGCTTTAAGTGCAGGGATAGCGGCTGCCTTACCTGTTTTAATTGGCTTATTATTCGGCAATTTAGCGTACGGTTTACTGGCAGGAATAGGCGGGTTCACTTATTTATATGTATTTAACCAACCGTATTACCAAAGAGCTAAAAAGATTTTCTTTGTGATGGTGGGTCTTGCTTTATCTGTTGTATTAGGGACACTTTTGGCTCCATACCAATTGGGAACAGCCATAATGATGGGGATCATCGGGGCAAGTGTTTTTTTTATTTTTAGTGCATTAAAGATTACCGGTCCTTCGGCGGTTTTCTTTGTCTTGAGTTTTGCGCTAGCGACAGGTATGCCCATTGATCAGACGCTTGCGCCGTTGCGTGGAGGTCTTGTTTTATTGGGGGGGGCACTGTCTTGGATAATCTGTATGTTAGGTTGGTTTTTCAATCCTCATGGACCAGAAAAGCTTGCGGTGGAAAAGGTGTACAGAGAATTGGGTGCATTCTTTGATTCGCTAGGCACCGGGGGATTCAATGCAGCAAGACAAAGAACGGTATTGGCGATGAAACAAGCGGAAGATACATTGTTAGCCGGGTTTTCAAACAGGCGAAGCTCAGACATGCTAAAGCGGTTGTTTCTATTGAATGACCAGGCAAATGTCATTTTCCTGGAAGCATTGGAACTATCCTTGCATAAAAAGGCTGTGCTACCGCCAGAATTAGGACAATCGGTACGTGCCTTGGCCGTCTCCATTGCATCTAAAACTAAAAATGAATCAAAAATTCTTCAGCCGGACCAAATGGAACTAGAGGTGGAAAAGCTATTCGATGAAATTTACAATGCAGATGCCATCATGAATGAACCGGTTAGTAAAATCCACCAAGAAGCTTCAATCTCAAAGCCTTCATTAAAAACGATTTTTCTTGGGGCGTTCGACAAGAACTCGATTGTCTTTCTCTCTTCCATTCGATATGGAACAATCCTTACCATTGCCGCCATCATCGCCTATTCCGCTGATTTTAACCGTTCGTATTGGATTCCCTTATCATGTGCAGCCGTTATGTCAGGTGCGACCATCGTTGCCACATTTCATCGTGCGGTACAAAGGACCTTCGGGACAATCATCGGACTCCTATTAGCAAGCTTAATTCTTGCATCCGTTCATAACGAGTTCATTATCGTTCTGATCATTTTGTGTTTGACAATCATTACAGAGCTTTTTATCGTACGGAATTATGGATTGGCGGCGATGTTTTTTACCCCTTCAGCTTTAATCATGGCGGAATATTCAACGCAAAGCTATGATTTTAGTTTTTTTGCGACCGTAAGAATAACCGATATCGTCGTTGGGAGCATGATAGGTCTTCTTGGATCGCTGTTAATCGGCAGTCAATCGGCCTCAAGCCTTCTCAATCATTTGATGGCCAAAACAATTCGAAGCCAGGGGCAATTTCTGTTGGTGGCGTTCTCTGGACATGATAATGGACTTGCAATCGATGAAAGCAGTGAAAGGAACAAAATGCAAACCAATATGGTGAATCTATTAACGGTCTACAATGCGGCTCTTGGTGAGATATTCAAAAACAAGGCTAGACTGGAATCTCTTTGGCCCGTGATATTTTCGATAGAACAGTTGGGATATTATTTAAATGCAAGCTTGAAATTCTCTGAACGGTCGGTACTTTCAGAGCGTGAACTTGCTCAATTACTGTATGTTTTTGAAACAATGGCAATCGCTGCAGATAAGGGGAGGCCACTTACTAATAAAGAGGTTCCGGAAATTGAAGGGTACTCAAAAATCCGCCACGAAATTTTGGATCTTCAAAAAGCACTTCGATTTAGCGGTGAAGCAACGAGCTAATTAATCTAGTGATTCTAATAAGGGAGTTCTTATTAGAATCTCATTCGCCACTGTTAATAGGATGAAATTTGCAGGATTATAGAAAAGTCTGTAAAAATGCCGGTTTTCATTATAAAATGTATTTACAAACAGAAAGGTGATGAACCATGTCAAACGTTGCTAAATTTCGTGATTTTTTAACTAGTGAGAAAATCTATATGAATGAGTTGAAAGAAGATGGCACCACCTTTTTTAGAGCCGAGCAAAAGTTAAAGGACGGGTGGAAGGTCCTTTTAGTATTTGCTTTCAATCAAGATGAAAATGTGGCGGACTTATTTTGCTTTAATGTCGCCGAGTTGAAGAATCCTGAAAAGAGACAGGATGTACATACACTGTTGAATGAATATAATGCTAATTTTAGGTATTCAAAGCTGTATGAAGAAAATGGGACCATTTCCATTCGGTATTCATACTCCATTGAGGGGGACATCGTACCGGATCTGGCATTCAGGAAGTTAATCATGCTGCTTGAAACGGCACAGCAGGTTTATCCGCGGTTAATGGAAGTCATTTGGTCTTAAATCATCATATAGGATGAAAAAGTTCTCTGAATCAGGGGACTTTTAACATCTTTACTAGAGTGAATGAATATATTAACGTTACAATACATTAATTATTAAATTTTTTTAAAAGAACTATTGCATTTTTTCACATTAAACTATATAATTAATTTTGTTAGTGATTCGACAAAGTTCTACAAGGATATGCGGGTGTAGTTTAGTGGTAAAACCTCAGCCTTCCAAGCTGATGATGAGGGTTCGATTCCCTTCACCCGCTCCAATACATACTCATAACGTAGGGTTTCGTTACCTGGAGAACGAAGCTTTGCGTTTAAATATTATTACAAGAATTCTACTGTTTACAGTGGGATTTTTTTATTGTCCCAATTAACTACATTCTATGGAAGCGGTAATGCCGGATGTCATACCGTAACGAAAATCGTGGCTTTCTATTTATTGTGATCCTTCATCTGGAAGAGTGGGGATTTCGATGCAGAACAAACTTGTTCAAAGAGATTAACTACGTAAGTAGAATCAGTTTGAATAGGTGTGTGCTTTTATTGTCCAAACTGAAAAAGTTGTGTAATTAGGTATGACCGAACGGTTGAATAAAAGGATATTCGCGCACGGGTTTTATTTATCCATATAAGTTAGGAAAAATCATGAAAAGACCCCTTCCGATTGTGGAAAGGGCTTATTTCCGTTCAGTTTTAATCATCCTTCTACAATCGAGTAAGTTCCTACACCCCCATGGATCTCAAGGAACATGTCCATCAAGGATTTCGTTAGCTGATTTGCTTCGGTGATTGGAGTATTGGGTTGTAAATATATGATTTGGATGGCCTTTTTCGTTCCTTCGGTGACTTTCGTGCGTTCTGAATCAACGTAAGGACTTCCGAATGCGCCATCATGGTCGGCTGATGTAATCATATTTTCCATGGAATTCAAGCGGCCATTCAACCCCTCATAACCATCTGACCCTTCGCCAATCTTTATCGAGATGTCTCCTGATAATTTGTCCGCATCATAAATGCCGATCGGAACTTCATATAACAGCGAGAAGAAGTTATTCAAATCGATGGCTGAATGGATGGGTGCCAAGTAATTCTGTTTTTTTATGCGGCGGTAAAGGGCTTCCACGGAGGGGCGATACCGTGACGGGTTTGTTCCTGTAGCCTTGAAAATCTCCCGCCACGCTTTAATTCCGGAAAAGTCGGTCAATTCCTTTTCTTCAAGGTCGAAGAAAAGTGCTTCCTGAAATAGTTGAAGTCTTCCTTTCACCATTTGCGGGGAGGGACCTACTTCGATTTTTTCATATGTAATGATCCCAACTTTGAATTCAGGGATTTTACTGCTTAGATTAGCTGATATAGTAATTTCCAACCGTTTCACCTCCAAAAATGATTGCAATTAGTTTATCATAGATAGCAATGGTTTGAAATGGATTCAAGCTTCAATGGGAATACTGAATGAAGTAGGTGATTAGTATGGATATGAACTTATTCAAGCAAGAAGTTATTTTATATAGTAAGGAAATCGGCATTGATAAAATCGGCTTTACATCAGCCACGGCTTTTACCGAATTGAAAGGTAGGCTGATACGTCAACAGAAGCTGGATTATCAGTCAGGGTTTGAAGAAACCGATATAGAAAAGAGGGTAAGGCCTGAATTGATATTCGATAAACCGCAATCCATCATTTCGATTGCGCTTGCTTATCCTTCGAAATTGAAGGATGCTCCGCAAAGTACAAAAAGTGAGCGACGCGGGATCTTTTGCAGGGCTTCTTGGGGAACGGATTATCATACCGTTCTTCGAAATAGATTGCAGTTACTTGAGAATTTCATTAAAGATAAAGTGCCAGGGGCATTGACGAAATCCATGGTTGATACGGGTGAATTATCAGATAGGGCAGTGGCTGAGCGTGCGGGAATTGGCTGGAGTGGAAAAAACAGTATGATCATCACTCCGGAATTCGGGTCTTATGTATATTTGGGGGACATGATTACAAACCTGCCATTTGAACCTGATCAACCGATGGAAGATCAATGCGGGACATGCAATAAATGTGTCGATGTTTGCCCGACTGGTGCGCTCGTTCAGGGCGGGCAGCTAAATTCCAAGCGTTGCATTGCATTCTTAACCCAGACAAAAGGTTTCCTTCCGGATGAGTTCAGGACGAAAATAGGCAATCGTTTGTATGGGTGTGATACATGCCAGACAGTTTGTCCGAAAAACAAAGGAATGGATTTTCATTTCCATGAAGAGATGGAACCCGACCCCGAGCTGGCGAAACCGCTGTTGAAACCACTGCTTACGATTTCAAATCGGGACTTTAAAGAGAAATACGGCCATGTATCTGGCTCATGGCGTGGTAAAAAGCCAATCCAACGAAATGCCATTTTAGCACTGGCCCACTTCAAAGATGAAACGGCATTACCCCAATTGATACAGGTCATGAAGGAAGACCCAAGGCCTGTAATCCGAGGAACGGCGGCTTGGGCAGTTGGGAAAATTGGCCGGGAGCAGGCCGTTTCCGTTCTGGAGGAAGCAAGAATGAAGGAAACGGATGAAGAGGTACTGGCGGAAATTGAGAAAGGACTGCAGTTTACCTTGGAAACAAAATGATATTTAAGATGTAGAGGCTGTCCCATAAGACGTAAATGACTTTTGGGGCAGCTTCTTTCTCTTTTTTCTAGTTATGGACATTATCACTGAAGGTAACCGGATAGCTGTCATTTTATATTCACTAAGTAGTAGTCTTTGTAGTAAATACATTATTGAACAGAAGATAAAACCAGTATCGATTTTCAGCAGAACTTACATCCCCATAATAAGATTGCTGTTATACGGGTATATTTGTTACGGCATCTACCAATTCATACTTTAGGTGAACTGCAGCACCGCTTATTTCGGACACTTTCCATTCTGAATAACTAGTTGTTATGCTATTCCTATGGTGGGGATATTTGTATATATATAAATATATATACCTGTGGGTACCTAAAAAGAGAGATTATTGGGCTGTTAATAATCAGCAAATCGTTAGCTCTCGAAGCATGACTGTCCGAATTTAAATGACTTGAGTCCCCCTATCCCTCTTAACGTGGAGGAAACTGGTCATCTTGTCTTTTATCTATATACAAAGTGCCATCACTTTGTATTTCAGCATAAAATACATCTTGTGGGCATACACCAAACTGCTGTAATTGCGTTTCCAACCAGTTTTGGTTTAAACTCAGTTTACTTAAATTATGAGGAACGATTTTTCCATCCACAATAATTTCTGTAGGTATGTATAATGGTTTCACATAA
The DNA here is from genome assembly GCF_050269675.1 of Peribacillus sp. NPDC076916. NCBI lineage: Bacteria > Bacillati > Bacillota > Bacilli > Caryophanales > Bacillaceae > Peribacillus > Peribacillus sp. NPDC076916. Next base: position 858,892 of record NZ_JBNNIU010000001.1, on the reverse strand, counting down.
GTAATATCCTTTTTGGAAACACTCTGGCTATCCACTTTTTTTAAGACAGACAATTGACCATTTGGTTCTAAAACGGAATAGTTTACCTCTTGCATGGAGAATATGCTTTGTTCTCGCAACAGCATGCTAAGGTCATCCATGTTTAATCTTTCCCCTTTCAAAGCGTTCTCTAGGATTTTTCCATCTTTGATTACAATTGTAGGTTCGCCGTCAAGTATTATACGAGCTTTTGGAGATTTTAAATTAATAAAGCTTACAAGAATAGTGAGTACGGACCAACCGATTAAACTAACGAAGGCGTCAACCATATCAATACTTGTATCAATTGTGATGGAAGCAGCCACCGCGCCGATAGTGATACCTGTAATATAGTTGAAGTAAGTCAACTGACTTACTTGTTTTTTTCCCATAATTCGAGTAATCAATAGTAAAACCACAAAAGCAGCGACCACCCTACTTAACACTTCAATAATGCTCAAAATTTCCGTCTCCAATCTGGTCTAATCAAGTTAGAAAATTGTGTATTCATTCTTATAATTTCCCCAATATTACTTTGATTATAATTCAGCATAAAAAAGCCATACTGTAATCGACCCATACGGAAAGGCTTCACACGTGACTTTAAAATTTATGAATGTAAGGGTTGTTTGGATTGCCCTTTAAAATCAAAAGGCGAGGGAAATCGTCAGGTGCATTTTAATCCCCTTCGCACATACACATTAGCATAGATGGTAAGAAGGAGGGCATGAACTTGAGGGAACAATTGCAACGCCTTTTACAAGAAAGAGTGGAGTTTTATACTTCCGATGATTTGGAGCGGAGTGAAAGGAAGTTACATTTGAAGAGGGAAATGATGAGGAACCGTGCTGCTGAAATTGTTCGGGTGAATGCGGCAGGGAAGGTGCATTCGAGGAAAAAGGAAGATAATGATACAGTCCTGACATATCATGTGCATCTGCAATATTTATTGAAACAGGAGGATTCATTTTATATAGAAGAAGAAATGGAAGAAAGGGAGGCCCGGTTTCGAAATGGGTATATAGTGGATGAACGTGAGCTTTTTCCCACCTTTGAAACCGAAGAGGCACCGCCAAAATGTGATCCAGGCGCAGATCGTCTCGCATATAAATATGATCGGATGAAGGCCGTCCAATATGCCGAGCGTTGGTGGAATGAATTCAATCCGGCTTATCATAAATTCACTGATGATTGTACGAATTTCATTTCACAATGTTTACATGCGGGAGGAATACCGATGTGGGGGGCGCCAAACAAAAATAAGGGCTGGTGGATAAGGGGAAAAAGCTGGAGTTACACATGGACGACGGCCCATTCCTTATATCATCTGCTTAAAGCCGGGAATGTCATCAGGACAAAGCGGGTGGAGTCGGCCAAGGAATTGAATTTGGGTGACATCCTCTGCATAGATTTCGAAGGCGACGGACGGTTTGATCATAACTTGATTGTTACGGCGAAGGATCAGGACGGGATGCCGCTTGTGAATGCACATACGATGAACAGCCGTCACCGATATTGGACGTATGAAGATTCGACCAGGTATACACCAAACATCGTTTATAAATTCTTTGTGATTTTGGATGGAGGGTGATTGGTTTTTAGTCTTTTTTGTTTAATGCTATAATTAAGGTGAAGTTCAAACTAGAGGTGAAAATGAAGTGTCAATACATGTAGTTTTATATCAACCACAGATTCCAGCAAATACAGGAAATATCGCAAGAACATGTGCAGGGACGGATACGTCTTTACATCTCATCCGCCCGCTCGGTTTCTCGACGGATGACAAACAGCTTAAACGGGCCGGTCTCGATTATTGGGAAAATGTAAAGATCCATTATTATGATTCGTTAGAAGAGTTTTATGAAAGAAATGCCGGCGGTGAATTTTATTACTTAACGAAATTTGGAGAGCAGCCGCATTCCAGCTTCGATTACAGTGATCAAGACAGTGAAATATACTTCATTTTTGGCCGTGAAACGACGGGTCTTCCGAAAGAATTGATCAAAGAAAATATGGATCGGTGCCTGCGGATTCCGATGACGGATAAAGTACGTTCCCTTAATCTGTCGAACACGGCTGCCATCTTGGTTTATGAAGCACTGAGACAGCAAAATTACCGTGAATTGGATTTGAAAACAAAAGGTTGAGTTTCACCAATGTCATACTGTCATCGGGGACATTTGAGCCCCGATGATGGATATTTTACATATTCTTAAGGGGTGGGAGCATTGAATAACATTATTGAGAAGATTTTAGATCACCGTTCCATTCGTTCTTTTGAGGACAAGTTATTGTCTGAGGAGCAAATCAATACGATTGTGGAATGTGCCCAAGCGGCATCGACTTCAAGCTATATCCAAGCGTATTCAATCATAGGGGTAACCGATCCCGATAAGAAAGCCAAGCTTGCTGAACTTGCCGGACCACAATCATATGTAGAGAAGAATGGACATCTATTCGTCTTTTGCGCCGATTTATATCGTCAGGATAGGGTTTCCGAAATGGAAAACACGGACCTGTCCGAATCGATTGAAAGTACGGAGAAATTCATGGTTGCCTGTATCGATGCTGCTCTTGCGGCTCAAAATGCAGCATTGGCAGCAGAATCGATGGATCTTGGCATTTGCTATATAGGCGGGATCCGCAATAATCTCCCGGAAGTGGCAGCGATTTTGAATATACCGCATCGCGTTATACCATTATTCGGTTTAGTGGTCGGATATCCGAAAAACCGTTCGGATAAAAAGCCGCGTTTGCCGCTGGCCAATATCTATCATGAAAATGGATATCAGGAGGATAAGCAAGAGTTCATCGGACAACTTGAAGAGTATAATGAAACGATTTCGAGCTATTACGAGCAACGGACTAAAGGTAAACGAAAAGACACCTGGACCGGTCAAATGGCTGGAATGCTTGGAAAGAAAAGCAGGTTGTACATGAAAGATTATGTTGAAAAACAAGGTTTTAAGAAACATTGATAGATGAAATTGCTTATTAGGAATATTCTTGCCTTCCCATAAATGACATCTTTCAAAGTCCTGAATATGGGCCAAGCGGTAAAGATCCCGGAAATGTTTCCGGGATCTTTACCGTTTTCATTTATATACGGTTGGCTCAAGAAACCCCGGCAGAATTTCTTCTTATATGCCCATGAAATTACCATTGACAATATATATAGATAGAATTATAGTAATTAGGTAATGGATAATGATAATCATTTTCATTTGAGTTTTTACTTATCTATTTTTCAGTAAATGGAGGTTAAAAAATGGTTCGCCTATATACAGAGAATTTAAATATTGGTTATGGTGAACGTTTAATTGTAAAAGATCTCAGTGTGGAAATTCCAGATAAAAAAATCACAACGATCATCGGTTCAAATGGATGTGGAAAATCCACACTTTTGAAAGCGATCACCAGGATCATTCCAAATCAATCAGGTTCGGTTGTTTTAGATGGAGTGAATATTTCAAAAGAAAGCACTAAGATCCTTGCAAGAAAAATGGCCATACTTCCGCAGACACCCGAGAGTGCAAGCGGATTGACGGTTGGGGAGCTCGTATCATATGGGCGTTTTCCCTATCAAAAAGGTTTTGGGCGCCTGACCCAAAAAGACTATGATGTGATTGATTGGGCACTTGAAGTGACCGGAACGAAAGACTTTAAGTTCCGTCCGGTGGATGCTCTTTCAGGAGGTCAGCGCCAGCGTGTTTGGATTGCCATGGCCCTTGCCCAGGAAACGGAAATCATTTTCCTTGATGAGCCGACCACTTATTTGGATATGGCGCATCAACTGGAGGTTCTAGAATTATTACAGAAGCTGAATGTAGAACAGGGACGTACAATCGTCATGGTTCTTCATGATTTAAACCAGGCTGCTCGCTTTGCCGACTATATCATTGCCTTAAAGGACGGGGAAATAGTGAAAGCGGGTGATTGCGAAGAAGTCATCACTCATGAAGTGCTTAAGGAAGTATTCCATATTGATGCGGTAATCGGGCGAGATCAACGAACGAACAAACCAATGTGCAGCACATACAATTTATTAAAAGGAGATTTGACAACAAATGAAAAAGATAATGATCCCGTTTATACTGCTGTTAGTGTTAATTATTAGTGCTTGTGGTAACGAGTCAACCGAAAAAGAAAAAAGCACCGCTTCAAAAAAGGGAAAATCAGGTACCATCACATATCAATCTGAAAATGGTCCTGTTGAAGTTCCGGCAGATCCTCAGCGTGTTTTAGTACTATCATCTTTCGCAGGTAATGTAATGGCATTGGATGTTAACCTTGTAGGGGTTGATTCGTGGTCTAAAATGAACCCGAACTTTAAAGAGTTAAAAAATGTCGAGGAAGTAACGGACGAAAACCTGGAAAAAATCATCGAGTTGAATCCGGATTTAATCATTGGTTTATCAACGATTAAAAATGTGGATAAATTAAAGGAAATTGCTCCAACTGTAACGTATACATACGGAAAAGTGGACTATTTAACACAACATGTAGAAATTGGTAAACTTTTGAATAAAGAAAAAGAAGCTCAAGCATGGGTGGATGATTTCAAAAAACGGGCAAAAACAACCGGTGATGAAATTAAGGCTAAAATTGGAGAAGATGCTACCGTTTCCGTTTTCGAAAAGTTTGATAAACAGTTCTATGTATACGGCGATAATTGGGGCCGTGGAACGGAAATCCTTTATCAAGAAATGAAATTGGGCATGCCGGAAAAGGTAAAAGAAACGGCATTGAAAGATGGTTACTTTGCCTTATCATTAGAAGTCCTGAAAGACTATGCCGGTGATTATGTGATTTTGAGCAATAACAAAGATCAGGACAATTCATTCCAGCAAACAGATACGTTTAAAAACATACCTGCCGTTAAAAACAATCAACTATATGAAGCTGATGCAAAAAAATTCTACTTCAATGATCCAATAACATTAGAATATCAATTAGACTTCTTTTCCAAAAGTTTTCTTGGAAAATAATACAGCGAGGGAGAGGGATTCCAATTCCTCTCCTTTTATTCTATAAAAAAGAGATGAGAGAGACAGATGACTAATGAAAATCAACGTTTCATCCCATTTATATATAAACTGATCATAGGGATCGCTCTATTCATAGGCATGTTCATTATTTCAATGGCATTTGGTGCTGCGGATGTTACCGTAAAAGATGTCTGGCAAGCACTGACATCAAATGCTGCTGGTGAAAAGCTTTCAATCATTCGGGAAATCCGTTTCCCTCGAGAAGTGGGGGCAATCTTTGTGGGTGCAGCACTTGCCGTTTCCGGTGCCATCATGCAGGGAATGACTAGGAATCCACTTGCTGATCCGGGGTTGCTTGGATTGACGGCAGGAGCCAATGCAGGTCTCGCCATTACTTTGGCATTTATTCCAAATGCCAATAATTTAGGAATCATGATTGCGTGTTTCATAGGTTCTGCTGTGGGGGCAACCATGGTTTTCGGGATCGGTGCTATGAAAAAGGGAGGATTTTCTCCTTTACGGATCGTATTGGCTGGTGCTGCAGTCTCTGCATTCCTTTTTGCCGTTTCGCAAGGGGTCGGCCTATATTTCAAAGTATCAAAAGATGTATCGATGTGGACTGCAGGCGGGAATATTGGAACATCATGGGACCAGCTTCGTGTAATCGTCCCGTTCATTTTAATAGGCATCCTTATCTCCCTTATCTTTTCCAGACAGCTCACCATACTGAGCTTAAGTGAAGAAGTGGCGGTAGGATTAGGTCAAAAGACCACACAAATAAAGGCGGTTCTCTTCGTAGTCATCATTCTCCTGGCAGGCGCTGCCGTTGCACTTGTTGGAAATATGGTATTCATCGGGTTAATGGTCCCCCATATGGTCCGGGTTTTCGTGGGTACGGATTATCGATTCATCCTGCCTATGTCTGCGATTTTAGGGGCCACTTTCATGCTACTTGCCGATACGATCGGCCGTACAATCAATTCTCCATATGAAACACCTGTGGTAGCGATTGTTGCGATGATTGGTTTACCTTTCTTCCTCCTAATCGTGCGTAAAGGAGGTAAAGCATTTTCATGATCCAGTCAGCTCTAGTCAAAAAACAGCGATGGATAGTAGGTGCACTATCCGCACTCATTATCATTACAATCATTATAGGGACGTGTTCGGGATATTCGAATCTTTCTTTAGGGAGACTGATTCCAACGCTTTTCGGGCAAGGGACATTTAAAGAGGAATTCATATTATTTTCCGTCCGATTACCACGAATCATCATTACCATTTTAGCAGGCATGGCTCTTGCACTGTCGGGAGCCATCCTTCAAGGAATCACACGTAATGATTTAGCCGATCCTGGAATCATCGGGATCAACTCAGGAGCCGGTGTTTCCATAGCCGCTTTCTTTCTGTTTTTCCCGCTTGACGCTGGATCGTTTGTTTATATGGTTCCGCTTGTCGGTTTTATCGGCGCGTTATTGACGGCCTGCTTAATATATATCCTCTCATTTAAGAGAAGGAGCGGCCTTGAACCCGTTCGGTTAGTATTGATAGGGGTTGGTTTTTCAATGGCGCTTTCAGGCCTGATGATTGTCCTCATTTCATCAGCGGAACGAGCCAAAGTCGATTTCATCGCAAAATGGTTGGCGGGAAATATATGGGGAACGGATTGGCCTTTCATTTGGGCAGTTCTTCCATGGTTAATTATCCTCATTCCATTCACTTTATATAAAGCAAATCGTTTGAATCTGCTTGGTTTAAGTGAACCGGTAGCAATTGGGGTCGGTGTATCGATTGAAAAGGAGCGGATCATATTGCTAATCACGGCTGTAGCACTGGCCGCTGCTGCCGTTTCTGTTACAGGCGGAATTGCATTCATTGGACTTATGTCCTCGCATATAGCAAAATCTTTGGTAGGACCTCGAAATCAACTATTCATTCCGGTTGCCATTTTAATCGGCGGATGGCTATTGTTGCTTGCCGATACAATAGGCCGTAATATAATTGAACCAGAGGGGATTCCTGCAGGTATCATGGTTGCATTGATCGGTGCTCCTTATTTCATGTATTTATTGTTGAAAAAATAAAATCTTGCAAAAATCCCCTGAAATTTTTCAGGGGATTTGATGTCTTTTCAGGGCTTCCGTTTTTGGTTTTAATTAGGATTATGTATATCTAATTATTTCATCAGGACTCAATCGTTTCGCTTCGAAATAAAACACTTGAATAAACTTTTTTGTATTTACCCGGGTAGGTGTAAGGACTATTGTTGAATCATTTTGCAGTTCTTTCATCTTTTGACGAACGACTGTGAAATCAAAAAATTTAGAAGCGTAATTTTCAAACTTCGGATTTGAAAAATCCGTTAAACCGAGCGAAGCAAAATGATTTAACGAATGGTTAATCGTTCTGCGTATTCGCTGTTCGGCAGCTTTTATTTCCCGGTTGATATCAACCTGCAAAGCTGATGTGCCGAGCTTTTTTTTGGTGATTTCTACAAAGATATCTTTAAGGGTCGGGAAATGCCTTCCAAAAGTAAAAGTCCGTTCATACATAAATAAATATTGCAGCATTTCGATTAAATCTTTTGCACCCTTTTCTCCAACGATCCCTAATTCCGATAAAAGGAACTCACCCACCTCTCTTATACTTTTTTCATTATAACGATTGGATTTATCAACTTTTGGCTGTTCAAAGTTCAATACACTGTTTAATGAGGCCTGGATATTTGTGATCGATCTTTCTAAATGAATGCGTTCCATGACTTTTCGGATGACTGTTAATATTTCAATACGATTGATTGGTTTAGTAATATAATAATCGATTCCAAGTGAGTATGCCTCGCCAATCAGATCCTTTGATTCAACCTGCGAAATCATTATTATTTTCCCGTTAAATGTATTTTTTATATGACGAAGTGTCTCAATGCCATCCCGGATCGGCATTAATAAATCAATAAATAGTATATCGATTTGTTTTAAATTCAAAATATGTCCTTCTAATAGACTTCCATCCTCGGCTTCCTCCACCACTTCTCCTAAATCTTCGTTCTCAATAATTTGGCTCAAGTTTGAACGTATCGCACAATCATCATCTGTTATAAAAAAACGCATGGAATCATCCCTTCTGGATCAACTTATGAATGGGTAATTTTATTGAAAAAACGGCACCGTTAAAACTATTCTCAAACAGGATATCGCCTCCCAGTTCTTTTACGACTTCTTTAACATATGAGAGACCAATCCCTGTTGAAGGTGTCCCAAAATGATCATATTTTGAAGTGAATCCAGGTTTGAATATGACAGTCTGATATTTTTGAGGAATTCCAGGTCCGGTATCAGCAACCCTGAATTCTACATTGTCGCGACTTTCACTCAAACTTAAATGTACGATTCCCTTTTCTTTAATTGCTTCCACTGCATTAGCGACTAAATTATTGAAAAGGGATAACACGGTATATACATGATAATGTGAATCGTTTTTTCCGTCTAATGAGTATTCAAATTGAATATCCTTTCCTAATGATAAGGCATATTTTTCATTAATTCGGATGATTAAATGAAAAAGCTCAGCAGCATTCATATAATCCCTAAAGCTCTCATTGGAAATCAATTTGGAGAGACCAGCAAAAATTCGTTGATTATCTTTCTTGACTTCATGCATTTCACCCGCGATGCGCAATGCTTTTTGACTATAGGGTTCTGTAGGAACATGAAAGTGCTTTTCACGTTTTTCCAATGCTTTTAATTCCCGATACAAATCATACGATTTCTTTGTAATATTCTCTGCATTTTTTAATGTTTTTTTTAAGTGGATCGTTTCCTCGTATAAATTGGAAATGAGCATCAGCATATGTTCATTTTGTTTTCTGATTTGCCGTTCCCTTGATTGTGCTTCATATAGTTTCATCATATTAAAAAAGCTTAAAACGATAAAACTGTGGGCGAATGCGATCATGATCATCTCGTTTAGTGAACCTAACGTAATTGTTGTTTCTAATACAATATATTGAAAGATTAATTCTATTGAGTCAGACAATATTTCGATAATAAGACCAATAAATCCAATTATCAACGATCGGTTTTGAAAGCGATTGATTTTCACTAAATAAAAAAGAAAGGAGTAGGTGAAATAAAAAAAGAAACTTGGAAAATGAACTTGAAAAGAGGAAGACCAGGAAAAACTATCAAGCATGAAAAAGTCTATTAGAATACGAAATACCACAACCATTGTTCCTGTCAGGAAGCCTGAAAAAATGGCAGGTGTTTTCTGTAATAATAGTAAAAAGAAGAAAAGTACAGGCGGACCAAAGCTTACCCGAAACGTTTCATTTAAAGGATAAAAACTCAATTCGCCTGCTAACGGCACTGTTAACAACATCAAAGCAAGGATATTGACCTCTTTTTTCATTAACGTACTGAGATTCAAGTCGTCACCACCCAATTTGTTTAAAAAATCAGTATACAGTTTCATCGGCTTCAATACAACGCTTACTTTGTATCTGAATAGAACGGCTTATTACGATTATGGTAAACCCAAACTTTTTTCTATATGTGAAATAAACACGTTTTTTTTTGGTTTTTTATTTTGATTTTGTAGGTTTTCGTATGATTATGTAGTTCCCAATTTAAAATGAACGGTAGATAGAAATATTTGAAAGCGCTTAATAATATTTAGAATATTCATTATGTTTTCATCGAATCTATTACAAGTAAGCTTGGTGGCATTCGGAAAGACGCTCATATTGAAAAAAATGATACAACAACTGAAGAGGTGGAAGAATGTGATTGAAGAATTGTCAAAAGAGTATGACATTCATGTTAATAGTCAAAGAATAGCCGACTTAGATGAATGGGTGGCACATTACAGATCCTTTGCTGCTGAAGGGCAAACCGCCAATTATATACCGGCATTGAGAAATGCACATTTACCGCAATTGGGCATTTGCATATTGGAGCCTGGTGGAACAATGATCAAGACAGGGGATTGGGAAGTCCCCTTCACGCTGCAAAGTATTTCAAAAGTGCTCAGCTTTATAGCCGCATGCTTGGGGTGCGGCATTTCTTATGTGCTAGAGAGGGTCGATGTGGAACCAACCGGGGATGCTTTCAATTCAATTATTCGTTTAGAAATGAATAAGCCGGGAAAGCCATTTAATCCTATGATAAATGCAGGAGCGATTACCATAGCATCACTTCTCCCAGGGGATTCTTCACGAAAAAAATTGGAATTTCTCTATGCATTATTTGAAAATTTGTTAGGGAAGCGCCCAACCATCAATGAGGAAGTATATCAATCTGAGTGGCAAACTTCCCATAGAAATAGAGCTTTAGCCCACTATTTAAAAGAGATGAATTATTTAGAGTCGGATGTAGAGGAAGCTTTAGAGGTCTACCTCAAGCAATGTTCCATAGAAGTAACCACAGAAGACATAGCCTTGCTTGGACTGATTCTTGCACAAGATGGATACCATCCTATTCGTAAAGAACAAGTACTCCCTAAAAAAGTGGCTAAGCTGGCCAAAGCATTAATGCTTACTTGTGGTATGTACAATGCTTCGGGGAAATTTGCGGCTTTTGTTGGGGTGCCAGCCAAAAGTGGAGTATCTGGCGGGATTATGGCACTAGTTCCTCCAAGTGCCCGAAGCGGAATGCCTTTTCAAGATGGATGTGGCATTGGCATATATGGACCTGCCATTGATGAATATGGGAATAGTGTAACAGGTAGTATGTTATTGAAACAAATGGCACAGGAATGGGATCTAAGTATTTTCTAAAAGCAGGGAAATTCATTCTTAGAAAAGTAATCTTTAACAAGTGGTTATGTAATTCAGCAATTACTTTAAGATTCAGTTGAATGTACTTGAGACCGATCATAAATCCAATTACTTTAAGGACCTTATTATAAAGGAATAATTTTGGAAAGCATGGTGATGAACATATGAATAATTTGCAGCGAAAGATGGGAACGTTTTCGTTAACGATGGTAGGACTCGGGTCTATTATTGGCTCAGGTTGGTTATTCGGTGCTTGGAGAGCGGCGCAAATCGCAGGACCCGCTGCCATTATCTCTTGGATTATCGGGATGGTCGTTATTTTATTTATCGCACTTTCTTACAGTGAATTAGGGTCTATGTTTCCTGAAGCTGGGGGAATGGTAAAATATACGCAATACTCTCATGGTTCTTTTTTAGGGTTTCTTGCAGGTTGGGCAAACTGGATTGCAATCGTTTCCGTAATTCCAGTTGAAGCGATCGCTTCTGTTCAATATATGAGCTCATGGCCATGGGAATGGGCACGGTGGACTCGTGGATTAGTAGAAAACGGAAGTCTTACTGGGGGAGGCCTGGCAATTGCTTCTGCCTTACTGATCGTGTACTTTTTATTAAATTACTGGACAGTTAGTTTGTTTTCGAAAGCTAATTCATTCATTACAGTCTTTAAGGTTATTATACCTGGACTTACGATTGGGTCACTTTTATTTGCAGGGTTTCATGGATCCAATTTTACCTCTGCAGGAAGTATCGCTCCAAATGGTTGGGCAAGTGTACTTACAGCTGTAGCAACTTCTGGTATCATCTTTGCATTTAACGGTTTTCAAAGTCCAATTAATATGGCAGGTGAGGCAAAGAATCCTGGACGTTCGATCCCAATTGCCGTAATTGGATCCATTTTAATTGCAACGGTCATCTACGTTTTATTACAGGTTGCGTTTATAGGAGCCGTGGATCCGTCCATGATCGTGAACGGATGGCAACATTTGAATTTCAATTCACCGTTTGCTGACTTAGCAATTGTTCTAGGCATAAACTGGTTAGTCATTTTACTATATGTCGATGCATTTATTTCTCCATCCGGGACAGGAATAACTTACACGGCGACAACGTCACGAATGCTTTATGGAATGGAAAAGAATAAATATTTGCCAAGCGTTTTTGGAAAACTGCATCCACTTTATGGAATCCCTCGTCAAGCCATGTTTTTGAATTTAGGGGTATCTTTCTTATTTTTATTCATGTTTAGGGGCTGGGGCGTTTTGGCAGAGGTTATTTCGGTTGCGACATTAGTTTCTTATATTACAGGTCCAGTCACAGTTATGACATTAAGGCGCACAGGTCAGAATTTGTACAGACCATTACGTCTAAAAGGATTAAGCATCATCGCACCACTTGGTTTTGTTTTCGCTTCCTTGGTTCTATATTGGGCAAGATGGCCGCTGACAGGACAAGTATTATTTATCATTATGATTGGTCTTCCCATTTATTTCTATTATCAATCAAAAATGAAATGGAAGGGATTCCGTCAAAACTTTTCGGCTGGGCTTTGGATGGTTGTTTACTTACTCTGTATGATGACCGTTTCATACTTAGGCAGTGAAAAGTTTGGAGGACTAAACATAATCCCATTTGGTTGGGATATGGTCATCATTACATGTTTAGCCTTAGGGTTTTATAGTTGGGCAATAAAGAGTGGATTCCAAACAGAATATTTGGAACAAGGACAAAAAGTAAATGAAGACTTGAGATCGATGGAGAACGACGTTGCATCCCAAACTGATAAAAAGAACGCTGTATAAATGATGAATCCACTTCATTGGTTAGCATGTTCCAATAAGCTATTACATTCGTAGAATGACATCGAAAGTGCTTATTTCTATTTATATTGATGAGGACACAAAAAAGGGGGACGGCAAATTTAATTTGCCGTCCCCCTTTTTGGAATGTAAGTAAAGGCTGTTATTCTTTTATTTCACACCTGGTTTATCTTCATATCCGGCAGTGAAGATAGCAGCTAAAAATGTAATAGCAACTCCAACGATAACAACTGTGCCCATGTTATGACCTCCCTTTACCCATAATGTCCCACTTAAGTATAGGCTTAGTATACCCTAATTTTTAGCAGGAGTGCACACAAATTTTCTTGTCAGCATATTAATCATCAATTCTCAATGATTAAGCCTTTTTCGATACATGGAGAGTCAAGGGGGATTCGAAACATTGCCCGGCCACTTTTTAAAGTCTGACATGTTTGTCAGACTTGGAGCATAGATTTAAGTATTCTCTGAAAGTGACAGGGGGAGGTTCCTTAATGGATATTTTAAAGAAAATCGAAAAATTTAGAGAAGATGAACAGAAGCTGAAGTGGGAAGGCACCTTCGCAGAGTACTTAGAAATATTGAAAGAAACGCCTTTAGTTGCTCAATCTGCTCATTCACGTGTATACAACATGATCAGAGATGCAGGGATAGAGGAAGTAAATGGGACAAAGAAATACAATTTTTTCAGCGGTCAGTTGTTTGGACTAGAGGATTCACTGGAAAGGCTCATCGAGGAATATTTCCATCCAGCGGCAAAGCGGCTCGATGTCCGTAAGCGGATATTGCTTCTCATGGGTCCGGTGTCAGGTGGGAAGTCCACACTCGTTTCTTTACTGAAGCGTGGACTTGAAAATTATTCATTAAAAGACTCTGGCGCGATTTATGCAATAAAAGGATGCCCGATGCATGAAGATCCACTGCATCTCATTCCGCAGTATTTACGGAATGATTTTTTTGAAGAATATGGCATCCGGATTGAAGGAAACCTATCGCCGCTGAATGTAATGAGGTTAGAACAGGAGTATGGAAGCAGGATTGAAGATGTGATGGTCGAGCGTATTTTCCTTTCAGAGGATAAGCGTGTTGGAATTGGAACATTCAGTCCTTCAGACCCTAAGTCACAGGATATTGCTGATTTGACGGGCAGCATCGATTTTTCGACCATTGCCGAATACGGATCGGAATCGGATCCGCGTGCCTATCGCTTTGATGGTGAGCTGAACAAGGCGAACCGCGGGATGATGGAGTTCCAGGAGATGCTGAAATGTGATGAGAAGTTCTTATGGCATTTGCTATCATTGACACAAGAGGGGAATTTTAAAGCTGGCCGTTTTGCATTAATCAGTGCAGATGAACTCATTGTGGCTCATACGAATGAAACGGAGTATAAAGCGTTCATTTCCAACAAGAAAAATGAAGCATTGCATTCCCGTATCATTGTCATGCCTATTCCATATAATCTTAAGGTTACCGAGGAAGAAAAGATTTATGAAAAAATGATCCGTGAAAGTGATGTCTCGGATGTTCATATAGCCCCGCATACATTAAGGGTGGCGGCAATCTTCAGCATCATGACCCGCCTGAAGGATCCCAAAAAGGGCGATATCGATTTAGTGAAAAAGATGAGGCTTTATGATGGGGAAAATGTCGAAGGATTTAATTCCGCAGACATCAATGAATTGAAAAAAGAATACCAGGATGAAGGCATGAGCGGAATCGATCCGCGTTACGTGATTAACCGAATTTCCTCTACGATCATTCGGAAGGAAAATCCGTCCATTAATGCATTGGATGTACTTATGTCATTAAAGGCAGGTCTTGACCAGCATCCGTCCATTACGAACGAACTTCGGGAGAGGTATTTGAATTTCATTTCACTGGCACGTAAAGAGTACGATGCCATTGCAAAAAATGAAGTGCAAAAGGCATTTGTTTATTCGTACGAAGAGTCGGCGAAGATCCTCATGGATAACTATCTTGATAATGTCGAAGCATACTGCAATAAATCAAGGCTGCGCGATCCATTGACTGGGGAGGAAATCAACCCTGATGAAAAATTGATGCGCTCGATAGAAGAGCAAATTGGAATATCCGAGAATGCGAAAAAAGCATTCCGCGAAGAAATATTGATTCGCATTTCTGCATATGCGCGTAAAGGGAAGAGATTCGATTATAATTCCCATGATCGTTTACGGGAAGCGATCCAGAAAAAACTATTTGCGGATTTGAAGGATGTCGTTAAGATCACTACCTCAACTAAGACACCAGACGAAAGGCAACTGAAGAAAGTGAACGAGGTCATCACGAGACTTATCGATGAGCACGGATATAATTCGACTTCAGCCAATGATTTGCTGCGCTATGTGGGCAGCTTGTTAAATCGGTAATCCATAATTTTTTGCCCCTGCCCCATATCGGGCAGGGGTTTATCCCCTTTTGCGGAAGGCGAGAGGGAATCCAACCAATTCCTCTGAATTACATTGAAATCAGCACCTTTTGAAAGTGTTAAAGGGTCCTTCGACAAGGAATGAGAAATAATGAGCCAAACAAAGCACCGGGCCCTACGGTATGAAGTGGAGCCCGGTGCTTTTGATTTCTATTTAGTTACATTCAACCCATACTGCTCAATCAGTGTAATAAGTTGATTCGGTGATAGCTTGTCTTCGCTATGATCGATTTTAATTTCCCCATCATCAACATCGATGATTGCACGTTCCACACCTTCCGTTTTCAAAAGTATGGACTCCAGATTTAAAATCGGACCTTCTGACGTTGCTTCCTTTACATAAAGTGTAGTTGTTTGCATACTTCCTGCACCTCCTTAGATTTGTTCATGATGTTTTATCTATACCCGATATTTCCATAAGATATGTTACGTTTTGGATTTGGAAATATTGGGTATCAATAAGTAGGGGTGATGTTAAATGAGTAAAGAGGAATTGAAAAAAGAACATGTTCCGGAAAACAGCTCCATGGCCAAGGATTATGAAGAGATGAAAGAACTGGGGAAGCAGATGGAAAATCAAAGGACGAATGAAGAATTGAAAGAGTGGAATAAACGCCCAGGTACAGTTCAACATGAAATTGAGGAAGATAAAGATTGACGAATATCACATCCAGAATCATTCTATCTGTTTAAAAGGGGTGTCCAGAAAAACTACTGAGGCACCTTTTTTGTTGTATTTCATTGCTTTTGATGTCATTGGAGGTTTCTGTTTTGCAGATCAATTACGTGGCTAATAAGTCAAAAAGATATTTTAAGTTATCCTATAATCCGACAAATAAAACCTGCTTTAAAAAAGAACAGACCTGATAATCATCAAGTCTGTTCTTTTTCTTGAAATACTTATTTTACAGTAACATTTAGAAAACAACCTTATAGGGCCCATAATGCCCTTGCCAGGACTTGTCTAGTCCGTAGGCAAACGTCCATTATTGAATTTTGTTGTAAATTATCCTGCATCGCTGCATAAGATAGAGTAATACTTTTCTTTTAATCCGTTTTTTCGCACTGTATTTTTCATTGGAAAACCGGAATGATGTGGGCATTCCCACACTAACTTATTATATGAAGGAATGATGAAAAGCGTGCAAACATTTTTAAGGGGGGAAGAGAATGTCGGAAGAGAGTAATCAACAGTATGTTATCTCACAGGAAAATTGGTCCCTCCATCGGAAAGGTTTTGATGATCAACAACGTCATCAGGAAAAGGTGCAGGAAGCGATCAAGAATAATTTGCCTGATCTAATTTCAGAAGAAAGCATCGTAATGTCCAATGGCCGGGATGTTATCAAGATTCCCATTCGCTCCTTGGATGAATACAAAATTCGTTATAACTATGATAAAAACAAACATGTAGGGCAAGGCGATGGAGACAGTAAAGTGGGGGATGTGGTCGCAAGGGATGGCTCACCGTCCGATACAGGAGCCGGTAAGGGCCAAGGTGCGGGTGACAAGGCAGGTGAGGATTATTATGAAGCCGAAGTGTCGATGATGGAATTGGAGGAAGCCCTGTTCAGTCAATTGGAACTCCCTAATCTTCAGAGGAAAGAACATGCGGAGCACACGCTTGAACACATCGAATTCAACGATATCCGCAAGACAGGCCTAATGGGAAACATCGATAAAAAGAAAACGATGATATCGGCTTTCAAACGGAACGCCTTAACGGGGAACCCGGGTTTTCATCCTATTTATAAGGAAGACTTTAAATTCAAAACCTGGAATGAGATTCAGAAACCTGATTCTAAAGCAGTTGTACTGGCAATGATGGATACTTCCGGAAGTATGGGGTTATGGGAAAAATATATGGCTCGAAGCTTTTTCTTTTGGATGAACCGTTTCTTGCGGACGAAATATGAAACGGTGGAAATCGAGTTCATTGCCCATCATACAGAAGCGAAAGTAGTTCCGGAAGAGGATTTCTTTTCAAAAGGGGAAAGCGGCGGTACGATTTGTTCGTCCGTATACCGAAAAGCATTAGAACTTATTGATCATAAATATGACCCCATGAAGTTTAATATCTATCCGTTTCACTTTTCCGATGGTGATAACCTAACATCAGATAACGTCCGATGCGTTAAGCTTGTTGAAGAACTCATGAAGGTTTCCAATATGTTCGGGTATGGAGAAGTCAATCAATACAATCGTCACTCGACATTGATGACAGCTTATAAAAATATCGATAATGAAAAATTCAGGTACTATATCCTTAAGCAAAAGGCTGACGTTTTCCACGCAATGAAGAGCTTTTTTAAAGACGAGGAAAGTAAGAAGTATGCATAAAAAGGGAAACGTGGTAAGTGAAATTTTCAGATCAAAATAATTGTAGGTTAAAAAGGCGTACGATTCACATTGTACGTCTTTTTTCTAATCTTCCTTTTGGCAATGTCAGGGTGACGGATAAGACCAGATGAAAAGGCTGTTGCTCAACAGAAGCAACGGCCTTTTCAAATCTCCTTTATTTATATCATCCGTTTGAAGTTTTATATTCACAATATTTATAAAGTTGAACAGAACCAAAGAAAGACAAAAAACAACCATACCCTTATATTTAGTATGGTTGTTTTACAAAATTTCATGACTGGTTTTATTGAGTAGTTACATATTCATTATTTCCTGCACGCATTCCAACAATGAAAATAAGTGCCGATATTGCGGCCAACATCAATAAGGGAACTGTCCAGCTGTGTGTAATGTCATGTAGCAATCCGAATAATACAGGTCCAATGGCAGCTAAGAGGTACCCGAATGATTGAGCCATTCCTGATAATTCCGTCGCCTCATAGGTGCTTTGTGTTCGAAGACTAAAGAACATCATGGATAAACTGAATATGGTTCCGACCCCAATTCCAATCAATATCATGCATACTGGTATGAATAGAGTGCTTCCATATAATATGCCGAATATCCCTGTGATAAGGAAGACGACAGGCGGGACCACTAACAGACGCTGACTTTGTAGGCGTCCAGCTAAAATTGGCACAAGGAATGTTATAGGAATGACGGCAAGCTGCATGATGGATAGCATCCAACCAGCCTCATCAGCGTTCAGCCCTTTTTGCTCCAGGATTTCCGGCATCCAGGTAATTACTGTATAGAAGATAAACGATTGCAATCCCATGAAGAATGTTATTTGCCAGGCTAACCCAGAACGCCATAAGTTAATCTTTTTATCCTTTTGTGCCGTTTGCACATCCTTACCTGACTTGAATGGCCGTCTTAATTGCGGCATCCATAAGAAGGCTGTAATAAGTGATAAGATTCCCCAACATCCAAGGGCACCAGCCCATCCCAATCCCGATGAAGAAGCAAGGGGAATGCTGATCCCGGAACCTATTGCGCCACATAAATTCATGGAAACAGCATAGGTTCCTGTCATCAAACCGATATTCCTGGCAAAGTTATGCTTGATCAGACTGGGTAACAATACATTGCCGATTGCAATGGCTAACCCGATTAAAATGGTCCCTATGAACAATGTTGGCACTCCGCCAACTGAGCGTAACCCGATCCCGATTGTTAATAATATCAAGGAAAGGAAAAGTGTAAGTTCCATTCCAAAACGCCGTGCTATCCTAGGTGCAAATGGTGATAATAAAGCGAAAGAAAGCAAAGGCAATGTCGTTAATGAACCTGATAATGTATTGGATATCCCCAGGTTATCACGGATCGAAGTGACAAGGGGGCCAACAGATGTTAAGGGAGCCCTCAGGTTTGCCCCAAGAAGAATGATCCCGATGATGAGTAGTCCAACCTTGGGTTTAATATCCATTTTTGTTTGTTCTAGTTGATTTGCTGCTTGGTTAATGCCCATATTCTCCTCCTTACTTACTCTAAAGATTTTTTGAATTGTGCAATGTATTCATTCACTGTTTCGATTGCCCGGTTCGCATCTTGTTCGATGATGGCAGCTACAAGATTGCAATGAATGCTCAAATGAAAGTTCACATCAGAACTCATCTCCACTATCTGGTGGATGGATTCATGCAGGGGGTGTTCCATATGTTCGTACAAATCAATCAATAAATCATTATGTGATGAAGCCATAATCGATTTATGTAACTGTATATCGGCTTCTTCGTAAGCCTTGATATCCTTTGCCCTGGCAGCTTTACTGCATGCTGATATATGATATCGCAATCGTTCTATATCTTCTTGATTACGTCTTAATGCCGCTAACTGAGCTCCCTCTCTTTCGAGGGCATGACGGACCTCTAACGTTTCTAATATACTTGACTGCTGGATCCTTCTTTCAAAAGCAGCCCCCAAGGCACTTGATGACCTTACGAATGTTCCTTTTCCTTGTTTCGTTACTAAAAGGCCCGCATAAACAAGTGATCGTACAGCTTCTCTTAATGTATTTCTGCTTACATCGAACTGTTGGATCAAATCCATTTCAGGGGGGATTTGATTTCCAATTTTCCATTCACCTGATTCGATTAACGATTCGATTTGGGAAACGACTTGTTCTACAAGTGATAAGCGATTTGTTTTAGATATGGTCAATTTTACACCTCGAATTTGTAGGATGATTGGTTCATTGGTTATTTTAACATATGTTTATTGAAGATGGTGCAAACGAAGTATTTTAAATCCAAATTTGTTTCCCTTTTATTCTTCAGAAAAAAGTTGCAGTTGATTTTAGAAATCAGCCCCCTTTCTGCCGACTGTCTGCCAAGCCTCATCAAAGCAAGCGGCTGTAGTGTCTCGGCTAGCCAGTAATTCTGCAGGCGTGTCGCAAATTTCTTCCATCCAATAAGCGTTTAGAAATTGCCGAAAAGGTGTATTCTTGGGAAGATATAATTTATAAATGGGACTTCTTTAAAAAGAAGCTCAATTTTATCAATGGAATACCTTTTTCTTCTTCTAACGACACAGGTTAGCAAAAGAAGGAGGAATTAAATTTAGTGAAGATTTAATCTTGTTAGGAATGGTATCTTGCCTAGAGGAATTATTAATGGAAAAACAGGATGGTTTATTTGAAGGAATATAAGTTTATGTTCCGAGGGGGATCAGTTGGTTGATGAAAAAACAGCGTAACATTATTTTTTACATTGGTACTTCAATTGATGGCTATATTGCGAATGATGATGGTACATTGGAGTGGTTAGAATCAACAGAAGTAGAAGGAGATTCAGGCTACAATGCACTTCTGGAAAGAATTGATACTGTCGTTATGGGAAAAGGAACTTATGATGTCATTCGTGGATTTGATATAAATTATCCTTATATTGATTATAAAAATTATGTATTTTCTAAATCTGTTAGTGGTTCTGATGAATATGCTTCATTTATTGATGAAGATGTCAAAACTTTCATTAAAAAGATAAAACAAAAGCCTGGTAAAGATATATGGTTAATTGGTGGAGGAAACTTAGCTCGTGAATTTTTTAAAGAAAATTTAATTGATGAATTCCAACTAGCTATTGCACCTATTATTTTAGGGAAAGGAATTTCCCTTTATGTGGGAGATGATATTGCGCTAAAATACACATTAACGAAAGTAGAAAAATTAGGTCAACTTGCTATGCTTCATTATATAAAAAAAAAGTTTTGATCATCTTTCCCTTTTCAACTACATTTATTACTGAAAACCGATCGATGTTTATATAACTAACGATGAGCTTTAGTATAATAAGTTAATAAAGATAAATAAAAGGAAGGGCACAGTTTAAATAACTGTGCCCTTTTTATTGTAATATACTAAAATCACCGAAAAAACTCGTATATAATAACTTGCATTTTTTAGATTAAATAGTTTGTGACAGGTAAAAGAACCGGTTACTTTCAAGGCCGGTTTTCTTTAATATAGGAAAAGCTAACAAGGCTATCCGTTCTCATCTAAAAAGAGAAGAGGGGCCGGCTGTAGGTTTTCTGTTTCTTGTATCGGTTCAATTTCGCTTATAAATTCCAAATAACCGGAATATACCTGCGAGGCCATCCCTAAATAGTGCAATTCAGTGTGGATGATTCCCTTCTGTGGTGAATGGTACATATACATATTTTCATCCCTCCTTTCTATAAAAAATAGGCCAGCCAGTTATAGGAGTTAATCGAACCATTATGAACGTTATTTTTATTTGAGCTCATTCTTAATACTTCAAATATTGGATGCTCCAGGTTCGAAGTCCTTGGATTTGACGAAGGATTTTTGTTTTGTTACGAGTATTTGTTTTATTAAATCAGGATTAAAAAATGTGATAAACATTTTGGAATGGTCGTAAACGGAATTTAGCGACTTCCCCATATTCCTTGGCCAATCGGTCAGAAAGCCGATGGTATCAGTTTGGAACTCCTTTGTATGTCCGTAAATCAGCCTTCCTTTTGGAACCTTTGGAGATGTGCGGAAGACATCATCAGCGTGGCTCAATGTAGTTTTCCCCTTTCTTTAAAATAATTACATATAATCATTCTATGAGGATAAGCTAAATCGGTTTGGACAAGTCATTAAAGAAAGGGCAAATAATTCTATGGAAAAAATAAAGTTTCATAAGTTAGCAAAAAAAAAACTCTGGATGAATAGAGCCAGAGTCTTTCATGAAAGCTTTGGATTAATGGTTTTCAAGTTCTTTCTTCATCGTCCCCATGTAGGAAACGATCATTTTTTTTATTAATGGGCCCGCCAAATTGTGCATTGATTTCCTTAACCACTTGATCTAAAAACTCATCGGATATTATTGGATTTTTAGTTTTTTTGTGCATGTGTTTTTCAACAACCCTTTCTGGAAATCGTTGTTAGGATCAATAATGAAGGATACGTTATCAACATAACCTCACTGATAATAAATTATTCTTCTATGGCGAACATTTTCACTCGCTTTTACATTTCACGGAAGCGTTTATTATAAACAGGTATATTTCGCTTAGAGATTATGGTAAGGGGATATGTTAGTGGATCATTTTACAACCAGAGGGGTGAACCCGATGTGGAAATGGCCCAATTACCTCTAGGTAATTGGGCGGAGGTATATTCATTTCATTAAGGGAACAACTGCCTTAAATATGTTATTAGCTGATCACGAAGTTCAGGTCGTTTCATGGCGAAATCTAATGAAGCTTGGAGGAAGCCGAATTTATCGCCGACGTCATATCGATTTCCTTTGATGATATACGAGTATATTGGTTCCCTTTCTAACAGAAGGTCTAAAGCTTCGGTAAGCTGGATCTCCCCATTCCGATCGGGCTGTGCGGTTTCAAGGATTTTAAAAATCGCAGGTGATAAAATATATCGTCCAATAATCGCCTGTGTTGATGGTGCATCCTCCACTTTTGGCTTCTCCACCAAGTTTCTTACCAGAAATATATCCTCATATCGTTCTTGGAAATTTACAATCCCATACTTGGATACATCTGCAGGTGATACATCCTTACATCCGATAATGCTCGTACGAACCTTGTTATACCGTTCCATTAACTGCTTCAAAGCTGGAACCGGGCTATCCACGATATCATCCCCTAACAAGACGGCAAAAGGTTCGTCTCCGATAAAAGTTTTGGCACATAAAACTGCATGCCCCAGGCCTAAAGGTTCCTTTTGTCTTACATAGTGGATATCCACCATGTTGGAAATGTTCTCCACGATTTTAAGCAGATCATTTTGACCTTTCATTTGCAGAAGCATTTCAAGTTCAATGGATTTATCGAAATGATCTTCGATTGCACGTTTGTTTTTCCCAGTAACGATGATAATATCTGTAATCCCTGATTGTACCGCTTCCTCGATAATATATTGAATGGTCGGCTTATCGACAATCGGCAGCATTTCCTTTGGTTGAGCTTTCGTCGCAGGTAAAAATCGTGTTCCTAAACCGGCTGCTGGAATCACCGCTTTCTTTATCATAGCCCAGCCCCTTTTTAAGGTTCTTTAATATGTTTTTTGTTCTACCCTTCATTTTATGTGGTCATTGGTTGACCTATTTCAAAATGTGTTAAAATAAATCCCTGAAATAGAATAGATTTACCTTTGAAGCAAATATTATGGATATATGAATTGAGTCAAGAGGTGTATATTTTGCCAATTGAAAATCAAGAGAGAGTTCAAATCCTTTTTGCCTTACTCGTCATTGTTTTATATCTTTCTCCTTTATTCATCCTTGGGGAAAATGCGCATATTCGCGTACATGATAATTTGGATTCCAACCTTGCCTGGTATAAAGTCCTTTCAGAGAGCGGTGAGTTATTCGGTGCAATAGACGCCAAAATTCCCCAGATTATGAATGGGCTGCCCCGAAATGCTTTTGGCAGTGAGTTCAGTATTATCGTGTGGCTTCATTCACTCTTTCCGACAATGGTTGCATATGCAATGAGCCAGGCATTAACAAGGTTTATTGCATTCTTTGGTATGTATATCCTATTAAAGAAACATTTGATTACAGGATCCCGATCAGGCTGGATTAGGGTTGGAACATCCTTAGCCTTTGCCCTTACCCCATTCTGGCCATCGGGAATGCTCAGTACACTTGGAATGCCGCTTGCACTTTGGGCTTTTTTGAATATTCGCGGCAAGGACCATTCTTGGAAGAATTATTTGGTCCTTACACTTTTACCGCTTTATTCAAGCATCGTACTTGGCTTTTTCTTTTTCCTTGTTGCAATGGGGTTTCTTTGGCTAACGGATTTGATCAGGAAAAAAGGATGGAATATAACGTTTCTTCTTTCAATCGTGTATATGACGGTCATTTTTGGAATGGTGGAGTATCGTTTGGTCGCTTCATTCATTTTTGATTCGGAGCCAAACAGCAGAGATGAATATTTTCACGCAAGGCTGCCCCTCGAGTGGGTCATTAAACTTACATTCAAAAACTTTGTTCTTGGCCATACGCATGTCATGACTGTACATGCGCTTATCATCCTGCCAATTACCATTTTTGCCTTTTATATTATTCTGACCAAAAAACTGTGGAGACAGGAAAAGGTATATGTTTTTTTATTTTGCTTGAATTTTATCCTCTCAGCGTGGTACGCATTTTGGTTTTATAAAGGCTGGGTTCCTTTAACGGAAAGGTTTCACACCCTGGATACCTTTAATTTTGCCAGATTTCACTTCTTAAGGCCGATGGTCATTTACGTGGGGTTTGCCCTCGCGATAAAGATCATTTGGGAACACAGCGATTATGCTAAGAAAACCCTTTCTATTTTCATCGCCGTTCAAATTATGGTCTTGATGGGATTCAATGAAGAAATCACTCATAATAAAAAACCTTCTTTTAAAGAGTTCTATTCAGAAAGCCTTTTTCGGGAAATAAAAGATCATATTGACCTTCCGCAAGAAGAATATCGTGTTGCCAGCATTGGACTGCATCCCGCAATTGCACAATTTAATGGATTTTACACGTTAGATAGCTATAACAATTTCTATCCACTTACTTATAAACATCAATTTCGTCAAATAATTGAAAACGAA
Source organism: Peribacillus sp. NPDC076916 (assembly GCF_050269675.1). Lineage (NCBI taxonomy): Bacteria > Bacillati > Bacillota > Bacilli > Caryophanales > Bacillaceae > Peribacillus > Peribacillus sp. NPDC076916. Next base: position 834,390 of record NZ_JBNNIU010000001.1, on the reverse strand, counting down.
TTGGCTAAGAATAAAAACATCAGAATCTACTTTGATGAATGGGGAGGACGTTGTTACCTATTTGCCGATGAGCTTGGGAAGCATTATATGTTCAAGAAAAGCTCGAGGAAAGAGCTGGAAAATTTAGACCTTAATATGGATGCGTTTAAAGGATTAGGTGGCAAGTATATATTTTCTGCCATACCAATCAACAACGCGGAGGAAAACGGATTGGTACTAGATAGGATTTTCACAAAAAAAGGAAGCGTATGGAAAATTTATTTATACAGAGTCATGTGAAAAGGGGGGAATAGAGTGAATTCACCGATACTGACGATTGTTGTACCTTGTTATAACGAAGAAAGCGTATTGCAGGATACCATTTCCCAGCTTTGTGGATTGGTGAGGGGGTTAGTTGAAGAAAACGTTGTTTCTGGTCAAAGTAAAATTCTATTGGTTGACGATGGAAGTAAAGATCAAACTTGGAAGATCATTTATAAGGAAACGATAAATAATGAATTTGTTCGTGGGCTAAAGCTTTCCCGGAATGCAGGACATCAAAATGCACTTCTGGCAGGATTGTTTACAGCTAAAGAAGCCTCGGATTGTGTGATCTCCATTGATGCAGATTTACAAGATGATATTCAAGTCATCCCTGAATTCATCCGGAAATTCAATGAAGGGTGTGAAATTGTATACGGTGTCCGCCAGAAAAGGGACCTTGATTCATTTTTTAAACGAACATCTGCAACTGGTTTTTATAAAATGATGAACAAGATGGGGGTTAACCTTGTCTATAATCATGCGGATTTCCGGCTAATGAGTAAAAGGGCGATCGCGGAGTTGGAACGTTTTGATGAAACGAATCTTTTTTTACGGGGAATCGTACCGCTCATTGGGTTTAAGACGGACTCTGTTTATTATGATCGAAAAGAAAGATTGGCTGGGGAAACGAAATATCCATTTAAGAAGATGGTTGCTTTTGCGCTTGATGGCATTACTTCCTTTTCAGTTACACCGATTCGGCTTGTTTTATGGCTAGGATGTCTTTCGTTTTTCATTAGCTTACTCTTTGGGTCTTACTTTTTATGGTTAAAGTTTTATGGGCAGACCGAGACTGGATGGACTTCATTAATCACCTCCATATGGTTGATCGGTGGCTTACAGCTGATTGCAGTCGGCTTGATTGGGGAATATATCGGTAAAATCTATAATGAATCCAAACGCCGGCCTAAATATATAGTTGATCTGGACCTATTTAATCCGCTCGATTTAAAAAAACGGGAGCAACTAGACAATGAACGGAACAGTATTGAAAAACTATCTAAAACACACTAACTCCTTTATCCGCTTTTTATTGGTTGGGATAGTCAATACAGCGCTTGGACTTTCCCTCATGCTTTTTCTCATGAATGTTCTTGAATTATCTTACTGGGTCTCCACCTTTATCGGTAATGGTACGGGAGCTGTAACGAGTTTTCTTTTGAACAGGACTTTTACCTTTAAAAGTGATATAGAATGGCGAAGGGGAGTTGCACGTTTCTTTTGCGTCATCCTGATCTGTTATTCCGCCGCATATTCTTTAGGCCAAGCTATTGCCGAATCAATGGAAGGATCCGTTCATTTACCCATACAACAAAATGTGGCTGTGATGATAGGAGCCATTTTTTACACAGTTCTCAACTATATTGGCCAGAAATACTTTGTCTTTAAAAAAAGCAATTTAAGACCAATTCAAGAAGGCAGGAACTAATTAGGATGGAGCAGTGGGATAATGCCCCCGGTTGGATGGGAATTAAAGTGGAATCGAAAGCGAAAATCAATGCAAGTATAACGACTCAAGCTGGGGGCAGATCTGTTTCACTTCATCCTTCACACTCTCCAAGTGGCAATCATTTATTCCTTTTCTGACCATCTTTTGTTCATTCACTCCTTGTTTTTTTTCTTTTTGGACGCTCCATTCCTCCCTTCGAACCATGTGTTTGCATGACTTATGTAATATACGTCAAGAATAAAACCTCGCATACAAAAAATAATTATATTTCCGAGCAAAATTTTCATTTACTTTTCCATTTCACGGGAGTATGATAATCAACAGTTTCATATTTCTAAATCGCTTAAACCTTATGGTGCGGGGGACCCGGTATTGGGATTGTTACGACAATCCAAGGGGTGAATCCTTTCAAGGTAGGGCTACTCTTAGGTCCGAATCCGACAGCTAACCTCGTAAGCGTTATATGAGAAGGAAGGTGGAGCTTGTTAGACAAAAAAATTGATGTCTACAGGTCTATTTAGTTATGACTTGTAGGCATTTTTCTATTTCTTCTTGTATTTTGCTACAGCAGGGTAGCATAAAATTATAAATTTAATATGGTGGTGAATACTTGATGTTATCTTCTATAAAGAGATTCTTGATTGGGAGACCTTTAAAATCAAATGCACTTGGTGAACAAAAGCTTAACAAAACAAAGGCTTTGGCGATATTATCTTCTGATGCTTTGTCTTCGGTTGCTTATGGACCTGAGCAAATATTGATCGTTCTGATCACTGTCGGTGCTGCAGCATTCTGGTATTCCCTCCCTATCGCAATCGGAGTATTGATCCTGTTAACCGCCTTGATCTTGTCCTATAGACAGATCATTTTCGCTTATCCGCATGGCGGGGGGGCATATGTGGTTTCAAAAAATAATTTGGGAGTCAATCCAGGGCTGATAGCTGGAGGATCCTTATTGGTGGATTATATATTAACTGTGGCTGTTAGTGTTTCTGCAGGTACGGATGCAATCACGTCCGCTTTTCCCGGCCTGCATTCATATAATGTCATCATAGCCATCATTTTCGTCATTCTGCTTACAATCCTGAACTTGCGGGGGGTTACGGAGTCGGCCTCTGTTTTGGCCTATCCGGTGTACCTATTCGTTTTAGCATTGTTCATCTTGATTGGTGTCGGGATTTACAAGATTTTGACAGGGGGAGTTTCACCTGAATTGCACACGCCCATCGGGACTCCGGTAGCGGGCATCAGTTTATTCATACTGCTAAGGGCATTTGCGTCAGGAAGCTCCGCATTGACAGGAGTCGAAGCTATTTCCAATGCAATCCCGAACTTTAAAGATCCGGCCCCGAATAATGCGGCGAAAACTTTAATAGCGATGGGTTCCTTATTAGCTGTATTATTTTCGGGAATCGTATTCTTAGCCTATTCTTTAAGCATTGTCCCTAGCGCAGAGGTAACGGTCGTCTCCCAGGTTGCTGAAGAGATCTTTGGACGGAATTTCATGTATTTCTTCATTCAAGGTACGACTGCTTTGATCTTGATACTTGCGGCCAATACTGGCTATTCGGCCTTCCCTCTGCTTGCGGTAAATCTAGCGAAGGATAAATTCATACCGAGGGCGTTTACGATCAGAGGGGACCGGTTAGGGTATTCCAATGGAATAATCATACTGGGACTTGCCTCGATCATCTTAATAGTCTCATTTGAAGGACATACAGAAAATCTCATTCCGCTTTATGCTGTAGGGGTATTCATTCCATTTACTCTGTCCCAGACCGGGATGATTGTTAAATGGATCCGCGAAAAGCCAAAAGGCTGGATGTTGAAATTAACCATTAATTCAATTGGTGCCATTATTAGCTTTATCGTCACGATGATATTCTTCTTGACCAAGTTTACTCAGGTTTGGCCTGTTTTGATTTTTATACCTATTATCCTGTTAGTTTTTCATCGAATCAGAAAGCATTATGAAGCAGTTGGTGACCAACTAAGGATTACAACATGTGAGCCGATCTTGCCAATTGAAGGAAATATCATTATCGTACCTGTGGCCGGGATAACTCATGTGGTCGAGAACTCTTTAAATTATGCAAAATCTCTTTCAGCGCATCAAGTCATTGCCGTTTATGTTGCTTTTGAAAGAGAAGATGAAAAGAAATTCGAAGAAAAATGGAAAAAGTGGCAGCCGGATGTCCGACTGGTTACACTGAATTCTTATTACAGAAGTATCATTCAGCCATTAACAAAATTCGTGGATACGGTTGAACATAAGGCGAGTGAATCCAATTATAAAGTTACGGTGATCATCCCCCAATTCATTCCGAAGAAGGGCTGGCACAATATTCTTCATAACCAATCAAGTTTACTGATCCGTGCCTACTTACTTTATAGAAGGAATGTGGTTGTTACGACTGTGCCATATCATTTGAAGAAGTAAGTTCCAGTATCTAAGAAATATAGAAGCCCAGACTGCAGGCAAACTTGAACTGCCTCGTAAATGTTAGACACCAAACTAACATTTACGGGGTGTTTTTTTTTATGGCTTGTACAATTTGGGGCGTTTATTTCAGCTCCTTTCCGCAGCCGGTCCTGAAGCCCTCTCGGCTTTGCGCCTTCGTGGGTCTCCCTTATGGACGCGCTTTTCCCGCAGGAGTCTTGCACACCCACTCCAATCAACTTGGTTATAGCATTTAGTTAGAAACCAAATCTGGGGATTTGAAGGTGTTGCTTCGGGGCAGTTGGTTCCTTCATTTGATGAAAGAGTCGTTTTCCGAACTCCTTATGTCTACTAACTGATAGGAAGCCTAAATATGGTTTTCTTTTTTTTATAATCTTATAAATAAAAAGACAGTCCCTACAGATGCTTTTCTTCAACTAACTCCCCCGGTAGTTGAAGAAAAACATTAATTAAAAACTCATTAAATCCACAATAACGATTATTGCTAATGAAACCCATACAAGAAAAAGGATTGCAGTAAGATGAGGGAATAGGCATAATGATTTAAATTTTTTCAGTCAAAAGGATTTTGGAAATACTTGTCGAAAATTTATAAAAACAACGCTCATGTTGATAATATCCAGGCATGGGAAGAATGATGAACGGCTCTCCGGAAACGCGAAGAAATGTGGATGACCTTCTCGGCTGTACTCAAGGCAAACGATTACTTTAATAAATCCCTAATTGCAAGCCAGGCTTAGTGAAAGCATGAAAGTCATTGTATCAATGTTGCGAAATTATCACTGCTTGCAAAAGTTTCAAAGGTAAAGGGACTGGGTGACAATGCAATATAAAAGGAGCGTGATGGTAGTTGAACATCATTCAGAATTTCAATACCTTCGACTATTTTCCATTCCAGCCGGAATTTGAGATTCTATCGGATTACTATATAGAATATAAACAAAGAAATTCTGACCATTCAACTACATTATTCTATCAATTTAAAATCAATCGGGATTTAATGAATCCAATGTCCGTCATTCCCGATGGGTGCATCGACATATTATTTTATTGCGATCCCGATAGCCCCTCCGCAGATGTATGCGGGAGTGTCCTCAAGTACAAAACGATAAACTTTCAGGCTAATTGTGAATATTTCGGTGTGAGGTTTTTGCCTAAGCAGGAAACCCAGCATTTTAAATATTCCATGAAGGAGGTAATCAATTGCCAAATCCCCTTAGCCGATATGGTGAAAATTGGACCTGCCATTATGGAAAGGTTAATAAATGAACGGGATTTTCGTAGAAGAATAAAGCTATTCAAAGAAGAAATAGGGATTAATATTTTTGCGTGTAATGAGTTGCCTGCCATTATAGAATATTCCTTGGACAAAATATATTCTTCTAAAGGAAATGTAAATATGAATCAATTAGCCGCTGAGACCGGATACTCTACAAGGTACTTGCGAAAGCAATTCGATGCCCATGTAGGAATGCCGCCCAAATTATTCAGCCAAATAGTGAGGTTCCAAAACTCCCTGCATATGTTATTGAACAAACGGGCTTTTACGGTTTGGGATGTGATTAATGAGAATGGATATTTTGATCAATCACATTTAATTAATGAATTTAAAAAATTTGGTTATATGACTCCTAATGAATTCATCGATGCCGTTTCAGGAAATTGTCAAACCCAATATAATGTTATTGATATATAGTGATTACATTGGAAAGATCCCGTTCATACGAGATCTTTTTTTGTTTGGTTTTAATCCATAGCTTAAATATTCTGAATGTTCCGCTTTTTACAATAAAAAAATAATGCGTAGCCTTATTCTTTTAATAGATATACGATGGTTGTTTTTGAGATTTCCACTAGAAAGGGGAAACGATGGATGGGGAAAAAATATCAATTGTTCATTGATGGGCGATGGGTTGATTCATTATCTGGAAGAACATTTGAATCACTTAATCCTGCAACAGATGAAGTGAATGCTGTAGTTGCCGAGGCTGGTCCGGAAGATGTTGATTTAGCGGTAAAAGCTGCACGGAGGGCGTTTGAATCTGGCCCATGGGCTGGAATGGCGCCGGGGGATAGGGGAAGGTTACTGAATAAAGTGGCACAGGCACTGTGGGAGAAAGCTGATATGCTGGCCGAAGTCGAATCACAAGATAACGGGCTGCCAATCAATGAGACAAAATTCATTGCGATGCCAGCCATGATAGACGTACTCGAATTTTATGCGGGGTTAGCAAATAAAGTCCAGGGAAGTACCCTTGCTTCTCCTAATAACCGGTTCAATTATACCTTGAAGGAGCCAATCGGTGTCATAGGAGCCATAGTGCCTTGGAACTTTCCTCTTATGCTGACGATGTGGAAGCTAGCCCCTGCTTTAGCGGCAGGCAATACGATCGTGATCAAACCAGCTGAGCAAACTCCTGTAAGCATTCTGGAAATGGTTAAAATCTTTCAAGAAGTCGGAATTCCAGATGGAGTCATCAATGTTATTCCGGGATACGGGAAGATAGCGGGGGATGCCCTCTCATCACATCCGGACGTCGATAAAATCGCTTTTACGGGTTCAACGAATACTGGCCGCCTAATCATGCAGGCAGCAAGTAAGAACTTAAAACCAATCAGCCTTGAATTAGGGGGAAAATCACCAAATATCGTTTTTGATGATGCTTCCATTGAGAATGCAGTGAATGGATCCATGTTTGGTATCTTCTTCGCCCAAGGCCAAGTATGCGCCTCTGGTACAAGACTTTTTGTGCAGGAAAGCATATATGATCGATTCATGGATTCATTCGTGAAGAAAGCACAATCCATCCGTGTAGGGAATCCTTTAGATCAAACGACCCAAATGGGACCGCAAGTTTCTTTACAGCAACTGAACAAAATTCAACAGTACGTAGCGGCCGGACTGGAACAGGGAGCTAATCTTGTCATGGGCGGCGAAAGAAACACGGTGGCAGGAAAAGGCTATTTTTTCACGCCCACCGTTTTTGAGAATGTCACCAATGATATGACAATTGCCCGGGAAGAAATTTTTGGGCCGGTTTTGTCGGTCATCAAGTTCAAAGATGAAGAGGATGCATTGAACAAGGCAAATGACAGCTTGTATGGGTTGGCTTCAGGTTTATGGACCAATGATTTAAAACGGGCGCACCGTATGGTAAGGGGGTTAAAAGCGGGGACGGTGTATGTGAACACGTTTAGCATGCTTGATAGCACAGCCCCTTTTGGCGGCAGGAAGCAAAGCGGTTTTGGAAGGGAACTGGGCATCCAAGCGATGGATTTGTATACGGAAACAAAAAATGTGTGGATTGATTTGAATGAGCAAGGCTTGAACTGGTATGGAGTTTAAGGGCAGGGATTTGATCAGCTCTTCTCACGGGTACTGGCTTAAGTTGGATTTCCTGCTATCCGCTTGATAAATCCGTATGAATGGGGTGGGTTTACTGAATATTGGCTATCTCTTCATCATATTGAATATGATTGTTTTAGGTCTTTCAATCCCGGCCGGCAGTGTAGCAATGGCAACCATTCCCGTATGGCTGTTTACGGCCATGACGCTTGGCATCGCTTGTATGATCTTACTGCCAGCAGCGAAAATATACGAAAGAATCAAGTGGAAAGGGCTAGGATATAAAACGTACTTCGGGATATTCATGCAATCCCTTTTTACCGTTACATTATATACGGTCTTCCTTTTATATGGTTTGAAATACTCTAGTGTGATAGCGGCTGGAATCATAAATAGTATGGTGCCAGCCGTAACGCTGGTTCTTTCCTTCATATTATTGGGAGAAAGATTGAACATCCGTAAGGGCATAGCCATCATGCTAGCTGTTTCAGCTGTTCTGGTAATGGAGCTCGCAGGTGCGAGTACTGAGGGGGAATCCAGTGCATTAGGGATTGCTTTCATGATATTGGCAGTTGTGTCATTGGGCTTGTTTTTTGTATATGCAAAGAAATTCGCAGTGGATGTGCCACCGGTGACAATGGCCGCAGGACTGTGCTTAATGGGTTTTCTAACTACGCTGCCGATGGCCATTCATGAGGCGATATCCTTTGATTGGGGAAAAATGACGCTTGGTTTATGGGGGGCTGTCATAGCCTATACCTTGCTTGGGTGGGTATTTGCTTATATTTTCACGTACTTAGGAATTTCAAAGGTTCCAGCAAGCACCATCGGGATGGCAACGGCAATCATCCCGATTACTGCAATGCTATATGCCGTGTTATTCCTGGGGGATAAATTACGAAAGGTCGATATCATTGCGACTGTTTTATTAATACTATCGATATTCATTGCAGAATCAAAAGAAAGTGTAAAGGAAGGAAAAGAGTCCATTCCAGTTATCGGGAAAGATGATGCGGTAGGCAAATGAAATTTGCACTTTATACACGAGTCACTTCGAGGGAAAGTTTACTTAATAGATAGAATGATATTTTAACTATAAGGGAGAGGTTAATATGGAAAAAACGTCTAGTATGAAAGTGACGAGGGAAAATCACCCGCTTGATCCATTAACGGCCGAAGAACTTAAACTGACGGTCCAGATTTTAAAACGTGATAAAGGATTGGATGACCATTACCGCTTTGCTAACATCAGCTTACTGGAACCTGCAAAATCCATTGTTCTGGGTTATCGGGAAGAAAAACGAATCAATAGAGAAGCATTCTGTATCATTCTTCATAATAAAGAGGGAAAAACATATGAGGCTGTAGTTTCCTTAACGGAAGGCAGCATAAGGTCATGGAAACTTATTCCTGGAGTGCAGCCATCCATAATGGCTGATGAATTCATGGAGTGTCAGGAAGTCATGAAAAGCCACCCTGAGATGATGAAAGCCTTTGCCAAAAGAGGGCTTACGAATATGGATGATATCATGGTCGATCCATGGTCAGCAGGGAATTTTGGAATCGAAGAGGAAGTGGATGTACGAATCGTCAGGGCTTTATGTTATTACCGTACATCATTATATGATAATGGGTATGCTCGTCCCATTTCAGGATTATATGTCCTTGTAGACTTAAATAAGATGGAAGTCCTCAAGATTGTGGATAAAGGTGTCATACCATTTCCGCCGCTTGATGGAAATTATACACCTGATCAAGTAGGTAACATGAGGCAGGATGTTAAACCTTTGGAAATAGTCCAACCAAAAGGACCAAGTTTCACGACGGAAGGCCATGTGATAGATTGGCAAAAATGGAATATCCGTTTTGGTTTCAACTCCCGTGAAGGTCTTGTCCTTCATACGGTCAGTTACAATGATGATGGAGTGCAGCGGCCAATCCTGTATAGAGCTTCTTTATCCGAGATGGTGGTGCCTTATGGAGATCCAACAGATCCGGTGAACAGGAACAATGCATTCGATGCAGGGGAATACGGCATTGGCATGTTGGCGAACTCACTAGAACTCGGGTGTGACTGTCTAGGTGAGATAAAGTACTTTGACGCGAATCTGGTGGATAGTAAAGGGAATGTAATTCATATTAAAAATGCAATTTGTTTACATGAGGAGGATTTTGGAATCGGGTGGAAACATACGGATTGGAGGACAGGTCATGTTGAAGTTCGCCGTTCAAGAAGATTGGTCCTATCGAGCATTTCGACAGTTGGAAATTACGAATATGGATTTTATTGGTATTTCTTTCAGGATGGGACGATACAGTTTGAAGTGAAATTGACAGGCATATTGCATACACAAGCCATCGAACCTGACCGGAAGCACCCGCATGGCAATTTGGTTGCACCTCAATTATTTGCTGCACACCATCAGCATTTCTTTAATATGAGGCTTGATATGATGGTTGATGGAATTAAAAATTCAGTTTATGAAGTCAATACAAAAAGTATGGAAAAAGGACCGGACAACCCATATGGAAATGGCTTCTACCCGGTTTCGACTTTGCTTAAAAATGAATCCGAGGCGGTCCGGGACCTAGATTTGCGCACAGCGCGTTTCTGGAAAATCGTCAATCCATCAAAAACGAATATATTGGGGGAACCGGTTGGTTATAAATTGTTTGCCGGGGAGAACTGTTTCCCGTTCGCCCATGATGATTCGCCCTTATTAAAACGGGCTGGATTTTTAAAACATCATTTTTGGGTGACGCCATTCGATCCTGAAGAACAGTTTGCATCAGGGAGATACCCAAACCAACATGCAGGTGGGGATGGGTTGGAAGAGTGGGTTAAAGCCGAGCGCTCCATTGAAAATGAAGATGTGGTGGTCTGGTATAACATGGGCCACCATCATATAACCCGACCTGAAGATTGGCCAGTCATGCCTACCGCTTATATTAGCTTCATTTTGAAACCGACGGGCTTTTTCAATCGGAATCCAGCTCTTGACGTGCCTCCCTCAAAACCAAAGAATTCAGCTTGCCAGATGGGCGGTAATTCTTCCTGTCATTAAAAATAAATCGTTTCACTATTGCTCGTAAAGGGGGAAATGAATCGCATGCTGCTGCTGATCAGTTTTATGATAGTCATGGCATATACAGTTTACTTTTCTAAAAAAGCTCATCAGAAAAAAGAGCATATTGGTGTTAGCCTGGGAAAATGCATGGTCATGATGTTAAGCATGACCACAAGTTTAACCTTAAGTTTAATGCTGTCATTCCTTTTGCCCGGCAAGCTGGCGGTTTTAACCGTCCTGGCTATCGCATTATGTGCAGTGGCAGCAGCAATCATCGGAAGGCCTTTCGGTTTAACAGCGGTTATGGAATCTCTATCAACAACCCTGATGGGGGCAATGATGGGAGCCATGCTTGGGGTCATGCTGCCTCTTGATTCACAAACTTTCATGCTAGTTTCGATGGATCTGATCTACCTTGCCAGTATATTCTTTGTGACTTTTTATATAAAAAGAGAGGATGTAAAAGAACTAAAAAGTGGGAGGGGATTTGCACCTTTCTATCTGACACTCTTGTTCTCCATCATCATTATCGGAACGACGGCTGTTTGGGAAAGTGATTATTTCAAGGTCGGTGATGATTCGGAAATGGACATGCAACATCATCAACATGGTGGGTAGCTGCAATAATGTCACTATCATCAAAAAGGGCTGCATCTGCAGCCCTTTTTGTGTTGCGGAAACATTTCATAAAATTTCCAAGGGTCAATTCAAATAATGCGAACATATTAAAAGAAGACAAATTGAAATTTCCTGCTTAGTTTTGAACATACATATATGGGGGTTGCAAATGGATATATTATTAGCTCTCTTACCGGCATTATTCTGGGGAAGCATCGTTTTATTTAATGTGAAACTCGGGGGAGGACCCTATAGTCAAACACTAGGTACAACGATTGGCGCCTTGATTTTTTCAATTGGTGTTTATATTTTTGCAGATATTAAGTTGTCACTCCTGGTGTTTGGAGTCGGAGTCGTATCTGGATTGTTTTGGGCCGTTGGACAAGCTAATCAGCTTAAGAGCATTGATTTAATGGGAGTTTCCAAAACAATGCCAATATCAACAGGATTGCAGCTCATAGCAACCACTTTATTCGGGGTCATCGTTTTCAACGAATGGTCTACAAAGAAAGCGATTATTTTAGGCGTTTTGGCTTTAGTCTTCATCATTATAGGAATCGTCTTGACCTCCTTGGAAGATAAAGAATCGAAAGAGGGCAAGTCGGGAAACTTGAAGAAAGGAATCGTTATTCTCCTCATCTCGACATTCGGTTATTTGGTTTATGTGGTCGTGGCCCGTCTTTTTGATGTTGACGGGTGGTCAGCGTTGTTCCCTCAAGCGATAGGGATGGTGATAGGCGGTCTGTTATTGACTTTTAAACATAAACCGTTTAACAAATATACGATTCGCAATATCATTCCGGGATTGATATGGGCTGCAGGGAACATGTTTTTATTCATATCCCAGCCCCGTGTAGGCGTGGCTACTAGTTTTTCCCTTTCACAAATGGGCATAGTCATCTCAACTATTGGCGGGATCATCATTTTACGTGAAAAGAAAACGAAGCGCCAACTAATTGGAATTGTAATTGGAATTATCTTGATCATCATAGCTGGGATTATGCTCGGGGTGGCAAAAAGTTAATAATTGGAGGGTGATTATATGTATACAGATTTAGAAGGTAAAGTCGTTGTTATAACGGGTTCATCCACTGGCTTAGGAAAAGCGATGGCCATTCGCTTTGCTAAGGAAAAGGCAAAGGTCGTGGTTAATTATCGTACTAAATTAGAGGAAGCAGATAGTGTAATGGAAGAAATTAAAACAAGTGGTGGGGAAGCCATTGCAGTTAAAGGCGATGTCACCATTGAAGAAGATGTGATTAACCTTGTTCAATCAGCGGTAAATAATTTCGGGAAACTCGATATATTCATCAATAATGCAGGAATTGAAAATCCTGTTCCATCTCACGAGATGCCGTTAAGTGACTGGAATAGGGTGATTAATACCAATTTAACTGGAAATTTCCTGGGGTGCCGTGAAGCTATCAAGTATTTTGTCGAGAACGATATTAAAGGGAATGTTATAAACATGTCCAGTGTACATGAAATGATTCCCTGGCCTTTATTCGTTCACTATGCGGCAAGCAAGGGCGGGGTTAAGCTGCTTACGGAAACCCTGGCTCTTGAATATGCACCAAAAGGAATCCGTGTGAACAGCATTGGTCCTGGAGCCATCGCCACGCCAATAAATGCCGACAAGCTTGAAGATTCCGAAAAGAAAAAAGATCTTGAAAGCATGATTCCGATGGGGTATATCGGAAAGCCTGAAGAAATTGCTGCGGTTGCTGCATGGCTGGCATCTTCAGAGTCCAGTTATGTAACGGGCATCACTCTATTCGCTGACGGGGGAATGACAAAATACCCTGCATTCCAAGCGGGAAGAGGATGAATGTAGTTTAATTTGATGCAATAAGAATCCCAGCAGGAACATTCCTGCTGGGATTCTTGTTAAACATGCATTAACGAGTATGATGATTATACCAGCTAATGAAGTTATCGACGACCGTATCGATAAACTGGACAGTCGACTCATGTGTAAGCTTGCCTTCGTTATCGATTTTGTCATGAACTGCACCAACATATACTTCATTTCCGGGAAGGAGCGGGGAGGAGATGCCTAATGCGAATAGGATCTCACGTAAATGCAATTGAGCTTTAACCGTTCCTAATTGCCCCATTGACGCACCCATGATCCATGAAGGTTTGCCGATCAAGACTTTATCGACACGTGATAACCAATCGATTGCATTGCCCAATACGCCTGGAATCGTACCATTGTATTCAGGTGTTACCCACAAGACTGCATCTGCTTCAGCCACTTTGCTTTTAAATTCTTTTACAACTAATGGAGGGTCATTTTCAATATCTTGATCATAAAAAGGTAAATCCCGAATGGTCAAGATTTCGAGATCAAATCGATCTTGATATCTAGTTTGAATATATTTTGCTAGCTTAAGGTTGTAAGACTCTTTACGAATACTTCCCACTATTGCAACAACTTTCATCTTCAATACCTCCAAGGATTATTAATGGATAATCATGTAAATGTGTTCCACTTACCTATTATAATTGGAATATAGATGAAAGGGAAAAAGGATGCTTGAGAAATAATCATTCTGCGGATCGCCCTTCATTCACACCACGATGGAAATGCTTCTCCATGACATAACCAAAAAAGGAGGCAAGCATTTGTTGAAACAGCATGCCAAGTACAACGGGAACAGCGACGGCAGCAGGGAAATAGGTTGTTGCAAGAACGGCTCCAGCACTGATATTTCGCATACCGCCTGTAAATGTCAAGGTGATGATATCCGCCTTTTCCCATCTTAAAAATGCACCGACCATCCAAGAAAGGGCATAACCTGAAGCTGCTATGAACAAAACCAGGAAGGCCATGATCATTAATTTCTTATCGAAATGGGTTAAGTAAGGAGCGATTTTTGAACTGTTCAATATGACTACGATTCCAACGCTTATCTTGGAAAATGGAGCTAAGCGGGGGGATAGTGTATATTGTATTCTCCCTTTTGTAGCCTGATTCAAGAACATGGCAAGCATGGAGGGAAGAACGACCATTCCGATTAATCCTTTCACAATCGATCCCAAATCCATTTCAATCGAACCGCCTCCAAGAAGGGAAACACTGTAAGGAACGATGAATGGCGAGAGAAGGGTGTCGATCAAGATGATGGTTAGGGCAAGTATGGCATTCCCATTATAAATGGATACCCAGATCATACTGGTGACACCGGTTGGAATCACTACAGCCAGGACTAGTCCGGTAATCGTGAAAGCATCACCATGAAACACTAAGTGGCCGAGACCAAAAGCCCAAATAGGCATGAGCATATGAAGGATGAGCAATACGATGAAAACCGGTAAAGGGTGGGTGACGGCCTGTTGCAAAGATTTAAAGTTGGAGCCTAAACTTCCGGAAAATGTAATGAAGGCGAATATCCATGGAACAAGAAAGGTGTAATCGATTAGATGTCCGGCCAATAATACCCCAATCACCACGCTTAACGGAGTGATGAGGGGCATGATTTTATCCATTTGTTCATTTAATTTTTTCAAAATCATTCATCCACTTCCTAAGCTATTCTATTAAGTAAGTTTACCATATTCCTAAAGAGATAATTTGTAAGACAAGTATTTTGTCTGTTTATTTTTGGAATAGTGAAAAGCATGTATTGGAAGGATTCATCGTTCCAAAAAGGATTTTCCCGATTATGTTCATTAACAAGAGATTTTGGCAGGTTTGCTCGATGCATCGTTGTATATTCATCGAAAAATAGTTTAAAGTAGAGGGGAGAGGTGAGGAGAAATGTCAGAAAAGGTTTCCAGTATAATGTGGTTTAGTCTTGCAGTACAAGCTCTGCTTGTTCTTGCTGATCATGATGGATTATGCAATAGTAATAAATTGGCTTATAAGCTTGATTCGGAGTCAGGTTTTCTTAGAAAAATATTAAGTAATTTAGTGAAGGCAGGGCTGATTAAAGCAAAGGAAGGAAGGGATGGAGGTTATTCACTTGCCAAAAATCCCGACCAAATCATTCTTGCAGATATATACGCTGCAATTAAATCCGAACCTTTTTCAAAGGGCTTTCTTGATGTGAATGATAAGAAATGCTTTCAACCATCTTCACGCGAAGCTTTATGCGGATTGAAAAACGAGATGGAGAGCTGGATTATACAAGGCTTGGAGCAGAAAACGATTGCTGATTTACTTTCAAAATCATAATGTGAAAAACGAAACTGAAAGGGTTTCGTTTTTTACAAACTGTATTTGACAAAAGAACAGTATGCGTTATATACTGTTCCTGTATTAATTACAGTTAAATGGAGGTCATTATAAATGACAAAAAATATAATGAGTAAAGAAGAATACTTAAATAAATCGAAAGAATTGAATATACCGTTTGAAAAGCCCAAAGTCCTTAATGATACGGACTTCATTACGGTAGCAAAAGAACGGAGATCTGTTCGCCAGTACGATGCTGAATACGTGATGACTGAAGAGGAAATTCGCGAAATCCTGGATATTGCGATCCAAGCACCGTCTTCTTCCAACTTACAGCCATGGAGATTCCTTGTGATCCAAGATAAGCAAACCCAACAAGAATTGCTCCCCATCGCCAATAACCAACAACAAATCGTCGATGCATCTGCTGTCATTGCCGTTTTAGCGGATATAGAAGGCTACAAAAATGCAGAGCGGATTTATGGTGAATTAGTCAATAAAGGGATCATGAAGAATGAAATCAAAGAGCCATATGTAGCATCTATTCTGCATAATTACGGTAACTTTTCCGCTGAAAAGGCTTTAAGTGTAGCCATGATTGACGGTGGCTTGGTATCCATGCAGATCATGTTAGCTGCAAAAGCAAAAGGGTACGATACAGTCCCAATGGGTGGTTTCGATGAAGCCAAATTTGTGGATGCATTCAATGTACCGGAAAACTTCAAACCTGTCATGTTAATTTCCATTGGAAAAGGAACTAAAGCAGGATTTGAAAAAGTCCGTTTGCCACTTGATACTGTATTGACTTGGAATAAATACTAAGGTTTTGGAAAAATATTTGTACTATGTTAAAAGGATAGCTAAAACTCGCTATCCTTTTTTTCATGATTTGAGATTTGCTCTCTACTCCTAAAAATGATTATTCTCGCAAGCGATATAAGGATATGTTACAATTTTTCCATATATTTCTTTCAGGATATCTCTTCTGAAACAGTGCTAAAGAATTATTTTTGGAGCTGAAAGCCAAAAAATACAGCAATTATCGTTGGCCGTTTACAATGGATGGGAGGGAGTCCTTATGAAGAATAAGAAAAGTGAATTGTTCTCGTGGTTGAAATCTATCTTATTCGCTGTAATGATCGTGTTCATTTGCCAACAGTTTTTATTTACACCAGTTACAGTAAAAGGTGAATCAATGGAGCCGACTTATGAAAATGATGACCGGATAGTGGTAGCTAAAATCGGAAAGCCGGAGCGCTTCGATATGGTCGTATTTTATGCTCCCGATGCGGAAGAGAATTATATAAAAAGGGTGATCGGTCTACCAGGTGACAGCGTCGAAATGAAAGATGATGTCTTATTTATCAATGGGAAAAAGTATACAGAACCATATTTGAAAACAAAAAAAGGGGAAATTCCACCTGAAGAGAATCTGACGGAGAATTTCACCCTGAGTGATTTACTTGGGAAATCCAGGGTACCTGCCGGCCATTTATTTGTCATGGGGGATAATCGAAGGAATAGTTGGGATGGAAGAAGATTTGGTTTTATTTCTGAAAAATCACTTGTGGGCAAAGTGAAATTTCGTATCTCTCCATTAAATGAAATGGGAGTGCCGAAGTAAATGGAAAGCCAAGAGGATTATTATTATATGGACTAAGTTGTATTTATAGCAGATGATGGATAAGAACCTTTTCCTGTGGTTAAGGTTTTTCATTTTGGATTGTAGGGGGATTAATATGACGAATGGATTAGCTGCCATCTCCATCCCGATGTTGGATGAAGAAATGGGACGGCAGGTTAAAGGACATGTCGATTCACTGACTGTTCCTCTGGGGAGCCTAGGCCGGCTTGAAGAATGGATAATCGAACTGGCCAAGATGACAGGATTGGCATTTCCGGACATTTCGAAACCGGGGGTGATCGTGTTTGCGGCCGACCATGGAATTACGGAAGAAGGGATTTCGGCTTATCCTAAAGAAGTGACGGAACAAATGGCACTTAATTTCCTGAATGACGGTGCTGCCATCAATGTATTGAGTCGCGCGATAGATGCATACTTGGACATTGTCGATATAGGGATCGATGCAGATATCGAAGCACCGGGGTTAACTTCGAGAAAAGTCCGCAATGGAACTAGAAATTTTTATAAAGAAGAGGCGATGACAAAGGAAGAAGTAATTCAAGCGCTTGAAATTGGATATGACCGTGCACAGAAAATGATTGCCCGTGGTGCGAACTGCCTGATCCTTGGTGAAATGGGAATCGGAAATACGACTTCCAGTACCGCCATCATCTCCATCGTAAGCGGGAAAAGCGTTGGATCACTAGTGGGGCAGGGAACAGGATTGAAGTCAGAAGGCATTATACATAAGCGGAGAATAATTGAAGAAGCGATTTCATCAAGAAATCCTAATCCAGATGATCCAATCGATATTTTGATGAAAATCGGCGGGTTCGAAATTGCAGGTATGGCAGGGGCCATGCTTGCTGCAGCGAATAACCGTAAACCCATTCTTGTTGATGGTTTCATTACAACCACGGCTGCTGTATTGGCCAACCTGATTTCCGGACGTGCAGCCGACTATATGTTTGTTGGTCATCAATCTGCAGAACCTGGTCATAGAACGGCCATAGAACTGCTTGGCAAGGAGCCGATCCTCGATGTAGGAATGAGAATCGGGGAAGGAACAGGGGCTGCCCTGTCATACCCCATCCTTAAGGCAGCGACATTGGTCATTAAAGAAATGGCAACATTTGAATCTGCAGGCGTGTCAAATAAGTAAGAAATAGGAGACCTTCATTGTGATGGTCTCCTATTTTTATAACTTCTTTCAGTTCACTTTTACTTAATGGGCAGATGCCCTTTATATTTCTTCATTTTCCTGACGACGGAAGGCTGGCTGATCCCTAAGAATTTAGCCATTTCATATGTGGACTTACATTGTTTACTCGCTTTCATCATCATCCATTTTTCCACTTGTTCGAGGGCGGTATTGAGATCACTATCATCAACCATCACATCGTCAATCATTAGGGAATCATCTATTTTCTCAAAAGATTCTTGTCCATGGAAATGGGAGGGGAGAAAGCCAGGGAAAATGATGGAGTCTTCCGAGGTCAAAATGAGCCGTTCAATCAAGTTTTCCAATTCACGCACGTTTCCTGACCATTTATGCTGAATCAGTATTTCGTAAGTGGAAGGGTGTAATTTCTTATCTGACTTGTATTTCTTGTTGATGATTTCAAGATTATGATTGATTAAGATGGCAATATCTTCTTTTCTTTCTCGTAATGGCGGTATTTGGATGGGGATCACATTTAAGCGATAATACAAATCGAGCCTGAATGTTCCCTTTTCCACCATTTCCTCAAGGTTTTGATTGGTTGCCGTTACAAGCCGAAAATCTATCTTATGCTCTTTTTTTCCGCCAACCCTTTTAAAAGTCTTCTCTTGCAGGACATTTAATAATTTCACTTGCATATCCAGCGGAAGCTCTCCGATTTCATCCAGAAATAGGGTTCCATTATCCGCTTGTTCTACTAGCCCTTGCTTCCCCTGCTTCTGCGCTCCGGTGAAGGAGCCCGCTTCATATCCAAACATTTCAGATTCAAAGAGACTTTCAGGGATGGTACTGCAGTTGACTTCGATGAATGGCTCTTTGCTGCGGTAACTCTGATTGTGCAGCCTGCGGGCGAATACGCTCTTCCCTACACCGGATTCACCGAGAAGCATGACTGTCGCATCCGTTTTGGAAACACGGTGTATCGTTTTGGCGATTTGCCGCATTTCCTTGCTGCGATAGATCAGCTCTTCCTGTTCTCTAAGTTCCTCGACTTCCGATTGGTATTCTTGAATCTTTCTCTCCAATTGACCATACTGATCCTGGAGGTTCCTGATTTCAGTTTGATCTTGGGCATAGCTGACGACACGAATCAATTCACCATCATCATCAAAGATGGGATAGGCAGTCGACATGACGATTTTTCCCGTCTTTGTATGCTGCATGATCTGGATTGGTGTTTTCTCTTTCAATACCATGGCGGAAATCGACGGTGAAAGGATTCCTTCCGTCTCGAGCTGGTAAACTGATTTTCCAAGATAATGTTCCGGTTCGATTCCATATATCCACCAATGGTTAGGATTCGTGAATAAAATGAATCCTTTTTCATCGGTCACGGTAATATTATTATTGGATGTGTTGATGATGCATTCCAAAACTCTTTTGACATTATTATCACTCATCATTTTCCCCCTTATCCACTGTTCCGGTGATTCAAATATAAATCAAAAATAGAGGTGAAATCAAGAATTTTCAGATATTTCGATTTGGAATTGAATCATTTTTTATAAGAGCCATGCCTGAGATAGTCTCACTCACTTCATTCATCAAAGCTAAAACTAGAGTAATAGAGTAGCGAATCCACCTTAAGTATATGGATATTTACGGTTAACCTACTTATGTTTGGGTATAAATAAAGTAGAGAGTAATCGATTGAAGGAGTGATTGACTTGACTGAAAAAAGAACCTTGGGACAGTATTTATACAACTGCTTAAAAGCAGAAGGCATTACAGAGATTTTTGGTGTGCCTGGAGACTATAATTTCTCATTGCTAGATACTTTGGAAGATTACGATGGGATTGAGTTCATTAATGGACGAAATGAACTCAATGCAGGATACGCTGCGGACGCTTATGCCCGTGTGAAGGGAATTTCGGCACTCATCACCACCTTTGGTGTCGGTGAAATGAGCGCATGTAATGCAATCGCTGGCGCGTACAGTGAGAATGTGCCGCTCATACATATTGTCGGCTCGCCAAAGTCCATGATGCAACAGGAGAAGGAGCTTGCCCATCATACGTTTATGAATGGAGATTTTGATGTTTTCCGTAAGGTTTATGAGCATATCACCAGTTATACGGCAATTCTTACACCAGAAAATGCAGCAAGGGAGATACCGGCTGCAATCAGGATCGCGAAAGAAAAGAAAAAGCCCGTTTATTTGGTAGTGGCTATCGATCTTGTTGAAAAACCGTTGGTTTCTCACGGTGAGACTTCTGATAATGTGGCCAAAACGAATGTCGATGCGCTGCAGTCAGCAGTGAAGCATATAAAAGGGATGCTAGAACATGTGAACAAGGCGGTTCTGCTTGTCGACGTGAAAACACTTCGTTATAACCTGCAGAAACCCGTACTGCAGCTCGCTGAGAAGTTAAATGTTCCAGTTGCTTCGCTAATGCAGGGAAAAAGCGGGTTTGATGAGAGCCATCCCCAGTATATCGGTGTTTACGGCGGAGCTTTCGGAAGTAAGGATGTCACTCAGACTGTTGAAGAAGCGGATTTCATCATAGCCGTTGGAGCTGTTTGGTCAGACGTCAATACCTCCAAAGGTACAGCAAAGCTTAACCCGTTGAAAATGGTGGAAATTCAACCTGATACAGTAAAAGTGGGGGAAGCCAGCTATATGAATGTCAAGGCGGAGGAAATTCTAAATGCACTCCAGGACATTGGGTACCGGCAGAACGAATCTGTGGGAAACATCTCATTTCCTTTTGACACAATGGTTGAAGACCCATCAGCACCATTGAAGGCCGCTTCTTATTATCCTCGAATTCAGCAAATGTTAAAAGAAAATGACATTGTGGTCACGGAAACAGGAACATTCTCTTATGGCATGTCACAGGTC
Source organism: Peribacillus sp. NPDC076916 (assembly GCF_050269675.1). Taxonomy (NCBI): domain Bacteria; kingdom Bacillati; phylum Bacillota; class Bacilli; order Caryophanales; family Bacillaceae; genus Peribacillus; species Peribacillus sp. NPDC076916. Next base: position 813,275 of record NZ_JBNNIU010000001.1, on the reverse strand, counting down.
AGGTTGCCGAAAGGGGCGACCTACATAGCTCAGGGAGGCTGGCAAAGCATCGGATATGCCACGCCCGCAGCTTTCGGTGCTTGCATAGCGGATAGAAACCGGCGTGTTCTTTTGTTCACCGGGGACGGATCGATACAGCTGACGGCACAGGAAATAAGCTCGATGCTGGAGAACGGCTGCAAGCCCATCGTGTTTATTCTCAACAATAACGGTTACACGATAGAAAAATTCTTGAACGTAAAAGTCGATATAGAAAAACAGAAATACAACGAGATACCAGAGTGGAATTATACAAAACTGGCTGAAGCGTTTGGTCAAGAGGCATTTACAGCAAAAGTCGAGACGAATGGTGAACTGGATGATGCCATTACAAATGCTCAGAACGCTGATAAGCTTTGCCTTATAGAATTGGTCGTGAAAGATCAAATGGATGCCCCGGAATATTTGCAAAAAATGAGGCAGTATCTTGAAAAACAAGAGAAACTAAAGTAATGCCATGTTCGAAATGCTCTCACGCGGGCGGTCCGGGAGCCTCTTCGGCGCTCTTTGCGCCTATGGGGTCTCCCTTGGACACGCTTTTCTAATCAGGAGTCTCGAACAGCTCCTCCAATCAACTTCGTTTAAAAAATTCAGATAGAAACCCATTTGGGGAAAGGGAGCTGATTTCTGAAATCAACTGAACTTTTTAAATAAAAAACTGCAGGCAAACTGAGTTTTCATAGAGTTTGGCGCAAAATGGTGTTCGAAGTCCAAATAGTAAGGTGAAGGTCAAAAAAAATTCTTGAATGGTCGAATATAGTGCTTCGGCCTTTATGGTTTATTACTCTAATCCTCATTGGGTGGAAGAAATATGCGACACTCCTTGCCGAATAACTGGCTAGGAAACCCTTCAGCCGCTTGCTTTGATGAGAAGCCTGCGGAAAGAGAGAGGGTTTCTGAAACAGCTGGAACGGATTTTTAAAGAAAGGTCTTCTGTTTATGAAGGCCTTTTTTTATTGGTATGGAAACTGTACTTACGATATATCTATACGGCTCGATCAAGGACAAGAATGCAAGTTGGAAAAGTAATAGGATGGATTCCAAAAAGATAATGAGAATGGTAATAAGCCATAACACCAGTTGGCAGCCGTTTGACATAATAATACGCAAAAAAGCGTGTATGATAGTTTATCAAAACACGCTTTTTGTTCTTTTATCAAGGCATTTAATGCCATATCATTATTTAGTTAAGAACTCGGACTGCCTTTACAAAGCTAGGTCCCCAGTAAGAACTGTTGATGTCAGCGTAGGATACACCTTTAGATGTGGAAGCATTCAGCATTTGACCATTACCGGCATAAATTCCCACATGATTGATTACACCATCATTGTTGGTATCGAAAAATACTAAATCCCCTTTTTGGAGGGATTTTGAAGATACCGTTGTACCAACGTGTGATTGTGCCACTGAATTTCGAGGCAAGGAAACACCTGCACTTTGGAATGCCCTTAATGTGAATGAAGAGCAATCAAATACATCAGTGCGTGAAGTGCTAGCACCGTAAACATACTTCGCTCCCATATATTTAGCGCCAGCAGCCAAAACTTGATCTGCCTTGTTCGATTTGGACTGTTTGTTAATTGCAGATCCTGAGGCTTGTCCGGAAACCCGGATGGATTGGCCAATACGAATACGATTTGAATTGGAAATAGTAGGGTTCATTTTAAGTAAGGCACTAAGGGAAAGGTTATATCTTTTAGAGATTGTTGATAAGGAATCCCCTAATTTAACCACATAAACTTCTGTTGTATTTTTACTATTATTCGTATTCGTATAGTTGTTAAGGGTATTAACCTTCAAGACCTGGCCGGGAAAAATAAGGTTACTAGTCAAATTGTTTTTAGACTTTAATTGTTTGACAGTCATATTATTGACTCTAGCAATCTTATCCAGGGTGTCACCGGATTTGACCCTATATGTAGCATTAGAAGGACTGTTTTTAGCCGCAGAGCTAGATGCAGGGGCTTTTCCGGAAACCCGGATGGATTGGCCAATATAAATGCGATCTGAATTAGAAATATCAGTATTTAATTTAAGCAGGGCACTAAGGGAAAGGTTATACTTTTTAGCAATTTTTGATAAAGTATCCCCCAGTTTAACCACATATTTTTCGGTTTTATCTATATTTTTATCTGTATGGTTGTTAAGGTTATTAACCTTCAAGACTTGGCCGGGAAAAATAAGGTTACTGGTCAAATGGTTTTGAGACTTTAATGTTTGGACAGTTGTATGATTAGCTTTAGAGATTCCATCAAGGGTGTCCCCTGATTTAACTTGATAAGAACCAGCATAAGCGGAAGTGCCTGCCACTAGGGTACCTATAATAGTACCTGCAAGAATGAAAGAGTTTTTAGAATTGTTCATTTAGGAAAGTTCCTCCTGATGTGGTAAAAAAATATGTAGCATTTATATTATAAGGGTATGGACTATAAAAAACATGACCCATATAAATAAAATTCAACTTTTTCGTCATTTTTCGGGTAATCTTGCTGCAGATAAATGGGGGTTTATGGGATTTAGATGGAGTGTAAGAGGGCCATACTGTAATTTCGTATAAATGGATAAAAAGAGCATTTCATAAAATGGAAGTTTGAAGTAATTAAAAAGAAAGGTAAGAATAGAATATCCTTACCTTTCCATGATTCATTTTTTAATATTGTCTATAAACGTAGGGATCATCCGGTTCAGCGATTTTACTATGTGATGATACTTTGAGCAGGGGAATGGTTTTCTTGAATGGCTGATAATAAATGGATTCCAATTCACCTGTCACGGAATACCACTCATCATTTTTGGGATGCATTCCTTCAGGAAATTCGATTAGCATACCGAATACCCCAGAGTCCGCGACACAGTGAATGACCCCAAACCGGAACAAGAATACCTGGTTTTTGGCTAGCTCATTTGAATTGTACGAAAATCCGGTTAACGTTATTTGCTTGCCAGTGAACTTTCCAGGAGAGTAATAGATGGCTTCTAAATCGTTTAGGTAGTTTTCATCTGTTAATTGAAGACTATCACGATCAACCAAGCCTTTGAGAGAGTTATCCATTAAAGTTAAATAGTCATCCTTGCCATAATAAAGACTCGTATCCGGCTGCAGGAATTGATGCTGGCTATATTCATCTGAGTCTTCATATACTGGGAAATGAAACCCCTTTTTTTCTACAATATTGGAGTCCATAGTGGCAACAGGCAAAAAAAGACCGGTTAAAATGGGAATGAAGAATAGTAAGTAAGTAAGGTTCCTTTTCCATTTCTTATTTTCCTGGGAGTGATCATGTCCGCACTGACAATCATCACCTTCTTCTTGATTATCTTCCTTAAAATATAAATAAGATCCCATTAACGTGAATATTGCCAGTATATAGATGGCAATCTGTGAAACATATGAATATTCCATATTAATATATTTCGATATATTCCCTGAGGCGTGTAAATGCATGAATAAAAAAGTAAGTCCAAGTAATATGAATAATCTTCCCATATAAAACACCCTCTTTAAGAAATAAACAATAAAGTTAGGCCTAAGACGGAAATGAATATATAGGCCATCAAACATAAAACGAATTTTGTTTTGAAGGTACCTAAAAGCATGATTGTATTTTTAATATCAAACATGGCCCCGAATACAAGAAAAGCAACTAGTGAAGAGGGCGAAAAGGTACTTCTAAAAGAACTTGCAACAAAGGCGTCCGCTTGGGAACACAAGGACATGACATAGGACAAAGCCATCATGACTGCATTCCCGGATAGTTTTCCTTGACCGATTTCAAGCAATAGCGATGTTTTCAAAAAAGTTTGAATGGCAGCTGCCAGCAATGCACCAATGATTAAGTATTTTCCAACAGAAAAGAACTCTTCAATCGAGTGTTTGAACATTCCCGTTATTTTGTCTTTAAATGTAAGTTTATGTTGATGTATATGTTCGATATGTTCCTGTTTAAGCTGATTTGTCTTAAACTGAAAAGACAGGATGCATGCAATGATCAGGACGACCACGAATGCAATTCCACCACGATAGAAAACCATGCTCCAGCTATTACCAAACGCTATATAGGTGGAAAACAGGACAATCGGATTGAGAATGGGTGCAGAAAGCATAAAGGCAATGGCCGCTGAAAGAGGAACCCCTTTTGCGATCAAACGGCGGGTAATCGGGACAATCCCGCACTCGCAGGCAAGAAAAAAGACTCCTGCACCTATTGCGGTTAGAACAGATAAGATTGGATTTTTCGGAATGATTTTTGCAATCATCTCTTCTGACACAAACATTTGGATGATTCCAGATATAAGGACTCCCAGTAAAATGAAGGGAAGGGATTCAATTAGGATACTAATAAAAATTGTATTCATTTGCAAAAGGGCCTGAACGTTCATCATAAACCACCTTCCATATTGCTGACTTAACTATATTAGGTTCGTAATAGAAGGAAGTCAATTTATTATTACTGGGGTAATAAGCTGGAAGTTGAAGGGGTAAGGAACTTATGTGATATTGAGGGACTTGAATGGTCTAATGTATAAGTTTGGCAGGAATAATTATTACTTCAATATAAGCCTTGTTCCTTTTGGCTAGAGCTTACATTAGCGATATTCATAATGTTTTCATACACGACTTGTTGATATGGATTTAGGGATGCTTACGGACAAAGTAAAATCCCTCAAAGTTGTGTAATATCCACGGAATTTACACAACTTTGAGGGGATAAAATCATGGTTCATTTTTTCGGCACAGCTTTATTAATTAGGTTTTTACGGGATATGAACGGATTGTCGGTAATCCAGAAACGCCAAGGATAATCTTTTGCTGCCCCGGAGTTGTCGATTCCGACGCGGGGGCCGCTGGATATGTGTTCAGGCATTTTTCCGGCAGCAAGATATAGCGGGGGATCCGTAAAAGTTCGACCATAATCATCCATGGTGATGCCTAGTGCCTTTGTTAGCTTCCCAGGTCCATCGGTCCATTTTCGAATATCGGCAATTCCGCGTCTTTCCTGCATTAACTCAAGCCCTGAATAGGGTTCAACAGCTCGAATTAAAATGGCCTCCGGATTTTCAGGCCCGCCGCTTACGACATTGACCAGTGTATGTGTGTGCATGACGTAAGTATAAATCAATCCGGAATTACCGAACATCACTTCCGTCCGTTTTGTCCTTCTATTTCCAAAACTATGTGCGGCCTTGTCCCCAGGTCCGATATAGGCCTCTGTTTCAACAATGAATCCAGAAGCGGTTCCATCCGCTGTTTCTTTTACAATGAGGCAGCCAAGAAGGGATTTTGCCAGTTCAAGCGTGGGCTGCTGATAAAAATCTGCGGGTAAAATTGAATGGTTTATCATAGTATCACTCCATTTAGTCTCATACAGGTAAAATTCCCTTATCAATGAAAAAGAAACATCAAGGGATTAAAAAGACCGGCTGAATATATTAGCCGGTCCCGAGCATATTTTTAGCCTAATTCTTTTTCCGTTTCTTGATCTCTTTTGATACGGCCTGAACCTACGGAAAGTGCCACTAATATCCCCGCGGAAACAAAAAAGATACCGGTGATGAAAACGCTGGAGAATGCATCGACCCAAGCATTTTCAATCGTTTTTACAAGGACATTGCTGACTTCTGCCGGCATTTTAAGGTTTTCCGGATAAAGCATGATGTTGAATAACGCATCCGTTTTATCGGCCAATGCTTTCAGTGCCTCATGCAATATAGGGTCCTTTTGGCTTACGACCGCATCATCCATATTTTGCTGGAGATTGTGATTCATGACAGCGTTCAAGATCGTGATGCCCATCGTTCCTCCTATAGATCGGAAGAATGTGGAAGCAGCTGTAACCGACCCTAGTTGGGATTTTGGAAACTCGTTTTGAACGGCAATCATCAATGTCGGCATGACAAGACCCATACCTATTCCAAGGATGGCCATGAATGAGTACGCAGTGAATATAGTCGTACTGCTGCCCATCATGCTCATTAGGAAGAAGCCAAGCGTTGCAAAGACCATTCCAAAGGTAAGCACAGTACGAAAACGGAATTTCAATAGTAACCGCCCACCAATGATACTGGAAAGAATCATGCCGACCATCATCGGAGTCATGGTCGATCCCGCTTTTGTTGGTGAAACTCCCAGTACGCCTTGCATGAACAGCGGGACGAACATGATTGCCCCGAACATTCCAAGGCCAAGCAGGAATCCCAAAATATTCGTGGTGGAAAAAACTCTATTTTTAAAAAGGGATAAATCAAGGATCGGTTCGACTGCTCTTCTTTCAAAAATGATGAATAGGGCAATGAAGACAATGGTGCTGCCGAAAATCAAGAAAGATTCCAGTGATAACCATTCAAATTTATCACCACCGAAGGTCAAGCCCAGCAGTAACAGCACAATACCAGGAATCAAGGTGAAAATCCCCAGGTAATCGATATTCACCTTCTCTGCTTTCCTTATGGCTTCATGTTTCAATCCAACATAAATCAAAATGGCAGATAGTAAGCCCGTCGGTACATTGATCAAAAAGATCCAATGCCAGCTGATATGGTCAACGATCAGGCCGCCCAGAAAAGGACCGATGACGGAACTTAAACCAAAAAGAGCTCCAAATACACCCTGCCATTTGGCTCTTTGTTCGGCAGAGAATATATCGCCGATGATCGTTTGGGATAAAGGCATGATCATCCCGCCGCCGATTCCCTGCAGCCCTCTATAAATGATCAATTGCTCCATCGAAGTGGCTGTGGCACATAAAAACGAACCAATCGTAAAAATGATCGTACCAAGCAGATAAAGGGAACGCCTGCCATATAAATCAGATAGCTTTCCAACAATGGGTACGACAGTCGTTGAGGCTATTAAATAGGCAGTCGTCACCCATGCAAAGATGGTAAAACCATTCAATTCCCCGATAATTGTCGGCATGGCCGTACCGACGATCGTCTGTTCCAATGAACTGAAAAACATTCCTATGATCAATCCTGTTAAAACTAGCTTGGTATTAACTGCTTTTTTTTCCATTTTCATATGATTTCTCCATTCCTGGAATTGTATTCCTTGTTCGTTTTTTGACTGATAGGTCAAAATTATAAATCTGAAATGACCATTTAGTCAACGGTTTTTTCACTGAAAATTTCCATTGAATTTGGATATCAAGATTCATCCATAACAATTAAGTAATTCGACCAGAAACCACCAAATCCTTCCTGATTAATATCTCCAACGTGTTTCCATTTATGATATCCGATATAATAAGAAGGAATATAGATGAACTTATGATTGGAAGTGTAAGATATGAATAAAAAAATCGGGTTTATTGGATGCGGCAAAATGGGTGAGGCAATGCTTGAGGGCATGTTGCTTGCAGAGGTCATTTCACCTGAAGGGATCATGGTCAGTACTGCGAGTGCGGAAACTAAAACTAAAATCACCACGAAATATAACGTTAAAGGCACTTTGGATAATTTAGAGGTTGCTGGTTTTGCCGACATTCTCTTTCTAGGGATCCAACCTGCCATGCATAAGCAAGTGCTTGAAGAAGTGAAGAATCATGTGAAAGAAGAAGCTGTAATCATTACCATGGCAGCTGGGATCACTATATCTTTAGTTGAGAGCAGCTTCGGAAAAAAAGTGAAGGTTATCCGGACGATGCCAAACACTCCTTCGCTTGTCGGTGAAGGCATGACGGCCATGAGCATCAATGCTGAAATTACCGATGCTGATATAGAGGATGTGACTTTTTTGCTGAATAGTTTCGGTAAAACGGAAATCCTCCATGAAGATTTGATGGACGCAGTACCGGCCATCAGCGGTTCGTCGCCTGCTTATGTATACATGTTCATCGAGGCGCTGGCTGATGGAGGGGTCCGTGATGGAATTCCACGGAAACAAGCGTACCGAATGGCAGCACAAGCTGTAATGGGGGCTGCTAAAATGGTACTGGAAACGGAAAGGCATCCTGCTGCTTTAAAGGATGATGTCTGCACGCCGGGAGGATCAACGATAGCTGCGGTAGCGTCTTTAGAAGAGAATCAGCTAAGATCCAGCATTCTGCAAGCAATGAAGTCCTGCACGGATAAAACGAAAGGTTTCAGCAAATGAAGAAAGATGGATTGCCTATTAGCGGGCAATCTCATTTTGTACAATATTTTCAGAATGTTTGGTAAAAAAAGAGGAGGCAGCATAATGAATGGTTATATAGAAAAATTAAGGAAGATACTGACGGAAGAACAAGTAACGGTGAATGAAACATTATTGGAACAGCATAGCCATGATGAATCCTACCATACTCCGCATTTACCGGATATGGTCATATACCCAAGGGATACTGCGGAAGTAAGCGCAGTCATGCGGTTTGCGAATGAGCATGAAATACCGGTCATTCCTTTTGGATTGGGTTCAAGTTTGGAGGGGCATGTCGTTCCTGTCAAGGGTGGAATTTCCCTGGATTTGTCCTTGATGAATCAAATATTGGAAATCAGGGAAAATGATTTCCTTGTGAAGGTCCAACCAGGTGTGACAAGGACGCAACTCAATAAAGAATTAAAAAAATACGGTTTGTTCTTTTCCGTCGATCCTGGTGCAGATGCTACATTGGGAGGGATGGCAGCTACGAATGCAAGTGGTACGACCTCGGTCAAATATGGGATAATGCGGGATCAAGTCAGGGATCTGGAAGTGGTTTTAGCAAACGGTGAAGTCATTCATTCCGGAAGTTTAGCGACAAAGTCATCTTCAGGCATTCATTTGAATGGCTTGTTTGTCGGCTCTGAAGGTACGCTAGGTGTATTTACTGAACTGACATTAAAGATATATGGCATTCCTGAAGTCACAATGGCTGGGAGGGCCTCATTTCCAACCGTCGAACAGGCAGTATCTGCGGTTAATGGGATCATGCTTGCTGGAATTCCGATTGCACGAATTGAATTGGTTGATGCCGAGTCCATAAAAAAGGTTAATCAATTCATGGACAAATCCTATGATGTCAAGCCAACTTTATTCCTCGAGTTTCATGGGAATTTTGCCGGCTTGGAACAGGACGTCAAATTTGCCAAGGAAATCGTAAGTGATTTTGGCTGTGGCGATATTCAGTTTGAAACCGATTCAAAAGCACGGAATGCCTTATGGGAAGCACGCCATAACCTCGCTTATGCATTCATTCACAGCGCACCTGGAAAGAAGCTGATGGTGACCGACGTAAGTGTGCCCCTTCATGAATTATCGAATGCCATACTGGATACAAGGAAGAAAGTCGAACAATCCAAAGTGGAGGGTGCGATCGTAGGACATGTAGGTGACGGGAATTATCACGTATTGTTCATGATCGATCTGAAAAATCCTGAAGAAGTAAAAGAAGCGAAGAGGTTAAATGAAGAAATCGTCGAATATGCATTAACAAAAGGCGGTACATGTACGGGTGAACATGGAGTAGGACTTGGAAAATCGAAGTATCAGCGAAGGGAGCATGGAGGAGCTTACGAAGTGATGAAAACGATCAAACAGGCATTGGATCCGAAAGGAATAATGAATCCTGGGAAGATCTTCATAGATTAAGAGGAATATACTATTTTATAGATTAGTAATAACATCAAACAGACTTGATCCCATATAAAATATAGTGGAAATCTTGTCTATTATATGGGGCCAAGTCGAAAAAGCCATCTATATATCACGGAATTTAAACATATATTCGCATAAAAATGATTTTCGTCTTTCATTCGGGCTATAATCGGAAAATGGTCCGTCCGATCTGATAATTTGACCTATATCTGGCTAAATCGCCCGTAGTGCGGCTAATCCGGCCTGATCCAGATATTGTACGAAGAAGTACAGCTTTCAACGAGATTCTCGTCCAAAAAAACAAGACTCCAGACAAGGTTTTGTCTGGAGTCTTATTTTTTATTAAGCGTTAATGTTATTTGAATTTAAGGCATTTTCAACACTTACATAGTTGTAGCCAAGGTCTGTGGCAACTGCTTCGAACGTGATTTCACCGTTCGCTACATTGACGCCTTTTGCAAGTGCATCATTTTCAAGGATCGCTTTGATGGCACCTTTGTTTGCAATTTGAAGTGCGAATGGTACTGTTACGTTAGTTAATGCAACTGTAGAAGTTTGAGGCACTGCTCCTGGCATATTCGCCACTGCATAATGCACTACTCCATGTTTAACATAAGTAGGGTTATCATGTGTTGTTATGTGGTCGACCGTTTCAAAGATACCGCCTTGGTCGATTGCAACATCGACAATGACTGAACCAGGAGACATCGATTTAACCATTTCTTCAGTAACGAGCTTAGGAGCTTTTGCACCTGGAATCAATACAGCACCGATCACTAAATCGGCATCTTTGACTGCTTCCGCAATATTATAAGGGTTGGAGATAAGTGTAGTCAGTTCATTTCCGAAAATATCATCAAGCTGACGAAGGCGGTCAGGGCTTAAGTCAAGAATGGTAACATCTGCGCCTAATCCAATAGCGATTTTAGCAGCATTCGTTCCAACCATACCTCCGCCGACAACAGCGACTTTACCACGTTTAACTCCAGGAACTCCGCTTAAAAGTATTCCTTTGCCGCCGTTATTTTTTTCAAGGAACTGAGCACCGATTTGTGCAGCCATGCGTCCTGCAACTTCACTCATTGGTGTCAATAATGGTAGTGTGCGGTTTACTGCAACCGTTTCATAAGCAATGGCCAAGACACCGCTTTCTTTTAGGGCCTGAGTTAGTGCCGGTTCAGCCGCAAGATGTAAATATGTGAAAAGGATCAAATCTTTTCGGAAATATTTATATTCAGATGAGATAGGCTCTTTTACTTTCATGATCATATCTGTGCTTGACCAAACGCTAGCAGCGTCCTCGACTATAACAGCACCAGCTTCTTGATATGATTCATTTGTAAAACTGCTTCCTAGACCTGCGTTCATTTCGATTAATACTTCGTGACCTGCATTGACTAATGCCACAACCCCGGCTGGAGTGATAGCTACACGGTTTTCATTGTTTTTAATCTCTTTTGGAATTCCTATTCTCATCTTAATCCCTCCAATAATATGTTTTTACTATTTGTATAACAAGTATAGTTGGAAAAAGAAATAGTTAGTATGTGGAAATCAGAAAATTGAAAAAGGTGTATTTGTGGAATTCCACAAACGCAGTGTCAAAAAATATGGGCTAGCCAGGAACAAGACCTTTTTAAAAGCTGAATTCAATTCTTTGCAATAGGTTCTTGAAGGCGCTCTAAAATCCTTCTTTTCTTATATAGCATGATTCCCGTATCGGCTATATCGGCAATCATGGAACGATTTGTAAGGGCGCCAAAGATTATCCCGGCAACAGGAACCATTTGCATAAGCTTTTTCCAGCCAAACTGATCACGGTATGTATAAACGACTTCCCGCCAACCTTGCAGTTCGGATGCTATTTCCCTTTTTGATTGGGAATCGGTCTGGTCCATTTTCGATAATTCATTTAATAGAGCCTTTTTGCCGACAACATCCGATGTTGTGAATTGCAGACATTTGACGATGAAAATACGTTCTTGGCGGTCTCTAGGATTGAAGCCATATGTGATGGCGATATCCTGAAGCGTTTTGATAGACATGCCGAGAAGAAGGGGGATGTCTATGGCCAAGGTGAAAATTCCGCCAATCCCTGTAGTGGCACCTTGAACCGTTGCCAATTTGCTGCCTGAATTTTTAATATCCTGACTCACGCTATCCATGATTTGGAGGGGGATGCCTGAAACATCTTCCAGGGCTTTAATTTCCAACTCGGGAATCTTGGCTTGCAGCTGACTTAGAATATGAGATTCTTTCGTTAAATATTTTCCGCCATTCTGAATGTAGCTGCCGATTTCATCAAGCATGACACCCAATTTTTTCTGAATGAAATCCGGTGTCAACTTATCCAATAGCTTGAAGGGAATCCGTCCGATCCTTTCCCAAAACCATAGTCCTTTCTGATCTTTTTCCCATTTTTCAATGATTGTTAATTCTTTTTCAAGCTCTTCTTTTGTTTCAAGTTTCATATGATCAACCTTTCCACACTTCTAGTATTCCATATCAGGGAATATATCATTAATTTTTCTTGTGAAATTCATCATATTGATTAAGTTTAATGTTAAGGAAGAGGGACATTTTTTGAATCGGGTCTTTTAGCCGAATATTTCCCACTTCAGAGATTCTTTTTAATCGGTAATTCAATGTATTCACATGGATATGAAGATTACTTGAAGATTCATTTGGATTGCAGTCTTTCTCTAGATAGACAGTGAGCGTGTGCAGCAATTCCGTCTGGTTTTTCATGTCATATGCTTTTAGCTTAAGGATGGAAGGATGAACACGACGCTGTTTGTTGCTTGCGAGTGATTCAATCATTTGAAACATGCCAAGTTCTTCATAATGTAAAATGAGTTTCATGTCATCTGGGAAAATACTCTTCATTTTAAGGGTGTATTGAGCTTCTTCGTAACTTGATTTAACATCCATTAAGTTTTTATACATATTGCCAGCCGTTCCAAGGATATGCTCAACACCGAAACGCTGTTTCATCTCCAGGATGAAAAAAGGAATGAACTCATAAATCGATGAAGTGAAAGATGGGCTGTTTTCCTGGTTGCCTCCCGCGAAAAGAATGAGCTTGTTATGGTCAATGGCAAATAAGGAACTGTTTATCTTCTGAGTGGTCGTTAACATGTATGAAATGTAACGCTCCACTTCGCGATTGATCTCTTTAGGAAATTCGAATACCAATATGGAAAAAACCACTGGAACGTGGATGGAAAATTTCTTGAAATGTTCAATTATTTCCGATTCTTCTTGGTAGTGCCCGGTCAACATGCGCCAAAGGAACTCTTGATGACCTGCTTCTTTCCTTTTCTTTTTCAATTGCAATTGCTGTAACTGGTTCTTCGCCTCCTTGGCAGCGAATTGCAAAAATTTCATATCTTCTCCGGAGAAAGGTTCATTTACTTCCAAAGCCCAAATGAATCCAAGTACTTCATTATTTTTCCGGATGGAAACCGCAACCCTGTTACCGAGACCAACATCATTGATGGCCCCGATTTTAATGGGGGCATCTTCTTTCAATAACGCGGGGATGAAGCCATCTTTCCATAAACTGTTGATGACCTTTTCAGGGACACGTCTTCCGATTATGGTCATGATACGAGCCTGATCCGTAGTATCATCGTGTGTGCTATAAGCAAGTAAGCGGTGGTTACCGTCCTCGATCGTAATGGGGCAACCCAAAACAGAACTGATTCTATCGGCAAATTCCATCATATCTCCATAAAGGTCTTTAAAAATATCTCTATTTTTTTCGAATTCCTTCATTTTTATTTGCCCCTCGCTAAAAAAAATTCCTTCTTCTTGAATTTTAAACGATTTCCCATTAATAAGCATAGATAAATCCTTTGTTAAAACAGAAAATCCCTACCGATGGAAACCGGAAGGGATTTTATTTTAGAATAAGAAGTTAATTAAAAGATAAAGCAAACCAGCTAATGTTGCCGAGATGGGAATGGTAATGAACCAAGTGATGATCATTCTTTTTGCCGTTCCCCATTTAACGCCCTTGACACGATGCGCAGATCCAACACCAAGGATTGAAGACGAAATAACATGGGTTGTACTGACTGGCATGTGTATTACTGTCGCGCCGAAAATGATGAAAGCCCCCGTTAAATCCGCTGCAACACCATTGACCGGACGGATTTTCATGATTTTGCCGCCAACGGTTTTAATGATTTTCCATCCGCCGACAGAAGTTCCAAGACCCATTGCTAGCGCACAGGAGAATTGAACCCAGAAGGGGATATCGGCACTTGATGCATAACCATTCGCAATGAGGGCCATCGTGATGATACCCATCGCTTTTTGTGCGTCGTTCGTTCCGTGGGTATACGATTGAAGTGCTGCAGTAGCAATCTGTATAGTACGGAATTTTTGGTTTGTTTTTGTCAGGTTATTGTTTTTAAAGACTACTTTAAAGATACTGTATACGATAAACCCGATTGCAAAAGCAATTAGCGGGGAGAAAATCAAAGCTTGAAGAATTTTCATGAACCCTTCCCATTTAATGCCGGCGAAGCCTGCTGCAGCAATGGCGGCACCTGCAATCGAACCAATCAATGCATGGGAGGAACTGCTTGGTATTCCGTAATACCAGGTAAGAAGGTTCCATATGATAGCGGCAAGCAGGGCAGCCAAGATTACATACGAACCATTCGGAAGCGTGAATGGATCCACGATATCCTTCGTTATGGTCTTCGCTACTCCAGTGAATGTCATAGCTCCGACGAAGTTCATGATGGCTGCCATGATGATGGCATGCCTAGGCTTCATGGCCTTTGTTGAAACGGCAGTCGCAATTGCATTGGCTGTATCATGAAAACCATTGATGAAGTCAAATGCTAAAGCAAAGAAAACGATTAATATTGTTAAAATTAATAAAGTATCCATTTATTGGGGTACTCCTTAGGCGTTTTTCATTATGATTGTTTCAAGTGTATTGGCCACTGCTTGACAGTGATCGGCGATTTCTTCAAGGCTTTCGTAAATTTCTTTATATTGAATGATTCTGATTGGATCTTTTTCAACTGTAAACAAGTTTTTGATTGATTGACGTTGGATTCCGTCACAAACTGATTCAAGATCTTTAATCTTGATTGCATTTTCGCGAATCATTGGTAATTTCTTAGTGGATAGTGTATCGACAGCATTTTCAATCTCATACGTACACTGTTTGATTGCATCCACAAACTTAAGCATATACTCATCTGCATTGACAATTGAGTACATCTCGAATAATGCTGCACAGTGTTCCAAACCGTCTATGACATCATCCATTCTCATGGTCAATTCAAGTATATCTTCCCGTTCGATAGGAGTGATGAAGGCATTGTTCAGCTCTTTAATCACATTATGAACCATTGAATCGCCTTTATGCTCATAGTCTTTCATCGTATCTGAAAATACTTTGAGATCGGAGATGTTTTTGAGTTTATAATCCGCGAAATAGTCAGCACCTTCTTTAAGGTTTTGAGCGATGTTAAAAAGCATTACTGCGAATTTGTCTTTTTTTGATTTAAAAGCCATGTTAAAGCCTCCCAATTAGTCATGCAAATTTACGCACTTTAGTCGTACGCTTAGTATTAACAAATTGATTGTAACGAATTCATGTAGTATCCGGGAAGGTTTTTCGACGAAAATTTACAAAATCTTAATAAAACTTTATATAAAAACACAATGAAAATTAAAAAATGGGAAAAACCCTACAATTATAAGGGGGTAATCTGTAAAAAAAAGCCTTTCCAATATGGAAAGGCAAAAGTTTCTATAAAAATAAAGCGATTAAATAGTAAATGATTCCAGCTAAGGAAGCAGAAATTGGCAATGTAATGAACCAAGTGATCAACATGTTTTTTGCGGTTCCCCATTTTACCCCTTTGATGCGGTGTGCAGAACCGACCCCAAGTATTGAAGAAGATATGACATGTGTCGTGCTGACCGGCATATGCAGGAAGGTTGCACCGAAAATGATGGATGCTCCAGTCATATCGGCAGCCACACCGTTAACCGGGCGGATTTTCATGATTTTACCGCCAACGGTTTTGATGATCTTCCAGCCTCCGATTGATGTACCAAGCGCCATGGCTATTGCGCAGGATAGTTGTACCCAGAAAGGAACTTCAGAGGTAGAGGCATAACCGTTTGCGATTAAAGCCATCGTGATGATCCCCATGGATTTTTGAGCATCATTCGTTCCATGTGTATAAGACTGGATGGCCGCCGTGAGAATTTGTATTCTCCTGAATCGCTTATTGGTTTTTCCTAAATTATTATTTTTGAATACTACCTTGAAGATACTGTAAACAATGAATCCAAGCGTGAAGGCAAGGATAGGGGATAGAATCAAGGCTTGTACAATTTTAGTGAATCCACTCCATTTAATCGCATCGAATCCACTAGCCACGATGGCAGCTCCCGCTATTGAACCAATGATCGCATGGGAGGAACTGCTTGGAATGCCAAAATACCAAGTGATTAAATTCCATATTATTGCCGAAATTAGGGCGGCAAGGATTACATATGAACCATTGTTCAATGTGAAAGGATCAACGATATCCTTCGTAATGGTATGCGCTACGCCGGTGAAGGTCAGTGCTCCTAATAAATTCATGACCGCAGCCATGATGATTGCATGACGTGGTTTAAGCGCCTTGGTTGATACTGCTGTAGCGATGGCGTTAGCCGTATCATGGAAGCCATTGATAAAGTCAAAGACCAAAGCAAAAATAATAATTAGCGCGGTTAAGATGAGTAGGCTATTCATACATGGAGGACTCCCTTGATTTCAAGTATGTAAAGTGTATATGGATTGTCGCCAATGAATGGGCAGGACAGTTTGCAACTCCTCAATATTAGAATGGGAGTTTTACATTTGATTATTCTTAAAATTTGGCACCTTCTTTTTTACTTGGTTTTAAGCCGAACTATTCAATTGTAACGAATTTCATACCTATAAGGATAGATGTTTCGTCATTTTTTTACAAAATATTTAACTTAGTGAATGATTTAAAAGATAAAATGATCCCTTTAATATATATAATATGGTATGTAAGTGTGTGTTTTCGCTTAAGAGGCTCTATATAAATCCCGAGGCTTATGGTTAGAAATAGAAGGTGGAGGGATGTATAATTGGTAAATAAAAGTAAGGGGGAATGATGGAATGATTTCAAATATTGGGGAAACGATCACCTTACATAATGGAGTTAAAATGCCACAGTTGGGTTTCGGTGTATTTAAAGTGAAAAATGGCAATGAAACGGTTGAATCCGTCAAGAAAGCGATCGAAGTTGGTTATCGTGCGATTGATACGGCGGCCATTTATGAAAATGAAGAAGGTGTTGGCCAGGCGATTCGGGAATGCGGAGTGCCACGTGAAGAATTGTTCATTACATCTAAAGTGTGGAATACAGAGCAAGGATACGAAACGACGCTCAAGGCATTTGATGATAGTTTACATCGCCTTGGTTTGGAATACTTGGATTTATACTTGATCCACTGGCCGGGAAAAGATAAATATCTGGAAACCTGGAGGGCATTGGAAAAGCTTTATAAGGATGGAAAGGTGAAATCAATCGGTGTAAGTAATTTCCATGTTCATCATTTGGAGAAGTTATTTGCAAACAGTGAAGTGAAACCGGTCGTCAATCAAATTGAATTGCATCCACTTTTGACTCAAGTCGAAATTCGTGACTACTGTGCAAAACATGAAATAAAGGTAGAATCCTGGAGCCCGCTGGGCAGAGGGAACCTATTGGAAGAGCCGACAATTAATCATATAGCGAAGAAGCACGGGAAAAGCTCAGCCCAAGTATTGATTAGGTGGCATCTACAACATGATCTAGTTGTAATACCTAAATCGATTACACCGTCCCGTATCGAGGAAAATGCAGAGGTATTTGACTTTTCATTAAGCCTGAATGAAATGAATCAAATAGATGCCTTGAACAAAAATGAACGGTTCGGCAGCAATCCCGATGAACTTTTGTTTTAAAAAATACTGATAGAAGGGTGTCCCAAATGGGGCATCCTTTTTCTTTTTCCTCATGAACATAATTGAGACAGTTATTGCTTATACTAACTATGTGACAAAGTTGAGCCTATGGTATACCCGTTTAATATGTCTAATAATCCTGTTTTCATTGCCAAATATTTTTTAAAAAAATTAGGTTTTAGATTAATTAAACGGGGAAAATAATGAGTACAGCGGCAAACAAAAAGAAAAAATTCACTAACATGAGGATTGTCCAATCAGTTACTCAAGGGCTATAGCTAGCTAAATCTACCCAATAACTAAAACATTCACATTCATTAGATATTGTGCGTTATCGGCATCATACCATTTGAATGTAAAAGTTAAAATTACTGAAAAAAGGCATGACAATATGGAAGTGATTTGATTTCTTGGAGTCTGCTGCAGAAATTGAAAAATAACTAATTTTAAGGAGGAAATATATTATGGGATTTTTATGGTCATTAATTATCGGAGGTATCATTGGTTGGTTAGCAGGTATGATTGTTGGACGTGACGTACCATTTGGAATTATCGGTAACATTATCGCTGGTTTTGTTGGTGCATGGTTAGGTTCGTTGATTCTTGGGAACTGGGGCCCTTCAGTAGCGGATTTCGCTATAATTCCAGCATTGATTGGTGCTATCGTGTTTGTTTTCGTCTTAAGCCTTATCTTAAAAGGCATGAGAAAAGCTTCATAAATGCAAAGATTAAGCTGGCCCAAGTGGCCAGCTATTTTTTTTGCCAAAATGGACGGATTTTCGTCCCGACATGCCTTTAAGCCATCAATTCGCCCCAATCGTAGAAAATCCTGCCGCTGGTCCACAAAAAAATATGGGCAACAATTTCATACTAATGGAAGTAATAAGAACACCGTTCCCAATGGAACGGTGTTTATTCAGTTTAAATGGTGATATCGAATATTTCAGGTCTATCCATGAAAGGAGCTTCAATGCTCATTTTTTTTTCTGAAATGGGGTGGATGAATTCAATTTTCCTAGCATGCAGGGCTTGACGTGGAAATGTCTTTTTTCCGCCATACAAGGTATCTCCGGCCAAGGGGTGATTCAAATGACTGAAATGCACCCTGATTTGATGGGTTCGGCCGCTTTCCAGTGTACAGCTGACAAGTGTCAAGTTTTTCTTGGGATCGCGATTGAGTACCTGAAAATGGGTGACTGCCGTCTGGCCTGTAGGGGAAACCCTTCGTCTCGTGGCATGGTGTCGATCGCGGCCAATTTTTTCTTTGATTTCGCCTTCGTTCCTTTTAATGTTTCCTTCAACTAAAGCTAGATATGTCCGTTTAATCTCCCTTTCTTCCAACATTCTATCCAGCATGGACCCTATGAGGCGGTTTTTGGCAAAAAGGACCGCACCGGTGGTATCCTGATCAAGCCTATGAATATGCTTGATCATACAGGACTGGCCAGTTTTTTGAAGATGGTGCGCCACTCCATTGATGAGGGAGTGTGACTCACCCGGTTGAGAAGGGTGGGTATCCATTCCAGCCGGTTTATTGGCTATCAACAACACATCATCTTCATATATGATGGGAATTCCTAAGTCTGTCGCTTGAACTGTTTCATTTTCAGCGTGATCCAATAAAGGGATGCTGATCGTATCTCCTTCATTAAGAACAGTTGACCATGCGACGGAATTTCCGTTCACTGTCACTTCTTTACTCATCCTCCATTCATGGACTAATTTCTTTGGGGCCTTCCACCGGTCCCTAAAAAGCATATCCAATGTTAATCCATTCCAACTTTGGAGAACATCTATTTTTAAATGTTGGTTAGTTAATTTAAAATTTTCCAATTAAACTCCTACTTTCGACTACTTTGGTTTTATTTAAATGAAAAAATATATAATAATTAAAGATAAATCATGAAAAAAGTAACCTTGGACCTATTGTTGAAATTTCCGTGGTGGAAATTACCACATATTTTTTACAAAATTTATGTTATTCTATGGGGAAAGAAATCGCTTGTCCTAGAATATACATATAATAGATAGGTCTAACGGATCTGAAAAAAGGTGGTTTTTTTAGTGAAGACGGTCTTTTCTTCAACTGAAGAACAAGAGCAAGAAATAGCGAGTCTCGTTTCTCGTTTCTACGAATCTGTATTTCCAAAATACTTTACGGAAAGTGAAATTCTTCATTTTCGCGAGATTGGCGTTTTAGAACCCAATCAAAGTTCTGTTACTTACTTGGCAACATTAAGAGATGCATTTCAAGTAATGACATGTCTTCAAGTTCTTATGTCGATATTAGACAAACAAAAGAGAGAAGATTTTATAATGATGGAATCTAAATCTGAAGAATTGTTCCAACATAACATCACACTATTGAATGAATGCGGAATATTCTTCCCTTTTTATTATGACCATTTTTCAAGCATAAACCAAGAAGCGAATAATGATATGCAGATGATGGACATCCAGGTGGCGAATCAATATTTAGTATAAGGTAAAAAAAACGAGCCGGCTATAACGGGAGAATCATTTCCGTTAGGGCCGGCTCATTTTTTCATTCTTAATTAATATCATGGTCCTCGAACCATTTCTCGAACGTTACTTCATCATTAAAACCGACGATTCGTTCTTGTTCTTCACCATTTTTATAGTGAACGATGGTCGGGGTCTTTTTAATGCCATAATCGCTCCATCCTTGTTCAAACTCCAAAAGATTGAATTGAACAAGATCAATACCCAACTTCTCGGCCAAAGGTGCTACGACTGGTGTGGTTTTTTGACTGGTTGAATTCGTAGGACTATAGAAATAAACGGTCACGTCTTTACTATCTTGGAGGTCCTTCTCTAACTCTACAGGAAGGATCAAATTTTGATAATTGGGGTCATCCAGCTGATCGACAGTGGCAGGTTTAAGCTTATCCTTGCCGTATGGATTTCCTTTTGATTTTTCTTCTTTTTTCATGTTTGTAAAAACGCCCAGCAGGACAAAAAGGGCGACGATTATCACTAAAAATATAGCCATTTTCTTCATTAAGCTGCAACCTCCTTGGATCTTGTCCATACGATGTAAATAATAATGACGAATGCAGTCAAGGCTAGAACGTGATGGTGATGAAACCAATACGTTTATATATTGTCCTGTACATGGAACCCTTCCTCATGCAAGGGTGTGTTCGGGAAAGAATGAAACCTTTGCAAAATAATGATACGTGAAAATGTATGCACCGATGCTGTTACTATCCTGGTATAAAAGCAAATCCAATGATCCTATCGAATGATTGCAATTCCTAAAATGATCGTAAAAGGATACGTCGCTGATACCAACAGAGCGCAAACGGTTCATTTTGCTTAATTTCAGAGAAATAAAAGCTTCCAAACATAGCAATGATGGAGCAGCCAAGGCTAAAGTTAATAGGTTTTCCCCATTGCAAATAGTCTTGTTCATGGTCCCTCTTCCCCATCTCTTTTCGCTCTCATGAAAAGTATAGTATGTATGGACGGGGTCTGTAAAATATATATTCTTTTTATCGGGCATTGAGAATGGTTTTTATCCATGCAATTTTGAAATCCATGGGTAGGTTCAGTTGTTTTAATTTTTGAATAAGGGGTATAATCCTTATGGAAGAGATTAAAGGAGTATGAGGAAAATGCCCAATTTGGACCTGCATAAATATGAAAAAATAATGGAAATACGTAATATGAGGCTAGGAGACATAGATGAAATAATTGCTTTGCAGTCGAGTTGCTTTCCTGGAATGGTTCCCTGGAAGCGAGATCAGCTTGAGAGTCATCTGGCAATTTTTCCGGAAGGACAGTTTGTGGCTGAATATGATGGAAAAGTGATTGGCTCATGTTCCAGTCTCATTATTAATTTTGACGAATATGATGACCGGCATACATGGGACGATGTAACAGATAATGGATATATCACGAATCATAATCCGGACGGTTATAATTTATATGGGATCGAGGTCATGGTCCATCCTAAATTCCGCAGGATGAAAATTGGACAAAGACTATATGATTCAAGAAAAGAACTTGTTGCCCATTTGAATTTAAAAAGCATCATTATCGGCGGCAGGATCCCCAATTACCATAAACATGCGGACGAACTGTTACCAAGGGAATATGTGAAAGAAGTGCAATTGCATAAAATATATGATCCAGTTCTTTCGTTCCAGCTTTTGAATGGGTTCACGCTTATGAGGATCAATCCGAATTATTTACCGGATGATCTGCAATCGAATAAGTATGCTACGCTCATGGAGTGGAATAACGTCGATTATCAACCGAAAACAAAACGTTATTATAAAACATCAGAACCGGTAAGGGTTTGCGTCGTGCAGTACATGCTGCGTAAAATCGATTCATTCGAAGACTTCGCTAACCAAGTCGAGTATTTTACCGACGTTGCTTCGGATGCTAATGCGGATTTCGCCGTGTTCCCGGAATTATTCACCACCCAGCTGATGTCTTTCTTGAATGAAAGATCACCAAGCTTGGCTGTACGGAAACTTTCGGATTTCACGGAGCAGTACATTGAATTGTTTACCACTTTAGCTGTAAGGTATAACGTCAATATCATCGGCGGTTCCCATTTTGTAAAAGAAGATGATGATAATATCTATAATATCGCTTATTTATTCCGTCGCGATGGAACGATTGAAAAGCAATATAAAATTCATATCACACCAAATGAGAGAAAATGGTGGGGTATTAACGCCGGTGACCGCGTTCGAGTCTTTGATACGGACTGTGGAAAAATCGCCATACAAATTTGTTATGATATTGAGTTTCCAGAACTCGCCCGGATTGCTACCGACATGGGAGCCAAAATCATATTCACTCCATTTTGTACGGAAGACAGGCAAGGCTACCTGCGAGTTCGTTATTGTGCTCAGGCCCGTGCCGTGGAAAACCAAATTTATACCGTCATTTCCGGAACGGTCGGGAATCTTCCGCAAACGGAAAATATGGATATTCAGTATGCCCAATCGGGAATCTTCGCTCCATCGGATTTCGAATTTGCGCGTGATGGCATAGTCGGGGAAACCAGCCCGAACCTTGAGATGGTCCTGATTGGCGATGTTGATTTGGAAATCTTAAGGCGGGAGCGACAGTCTGGTACTGTAAGGCAATTGAAAGATCGCCGCCATGATATATACAATCTGCATTACAAAGATGGCGAAAAATAAAGAGGTAAAAGAGCTCGTGATGTGAAGAACACTAGATGTGGTTCTTTTCATTACGAGCCTTTACTTCATTTATTGGAATAAATATGATAATTTTGTATATGTAAGGAAGGTACATAATCATTACAAATAAGGCGTTGGGAGGAGATGTTGGAGATGGATTGGAAATCTTTATATACCACATGGGCAGGGTACCAGAATTTAAATGGGGAATTACGTGTCCTCCTTGAGGAAATGCAGCTGGATGAAGCAAAACTCGAAGATGCCTTTTATAAAAATTTAGAATTTGGAACAGGCGGAATGCGTGGGGAAATCGGAGCGGGAACGAACCGGATGAATCTTTACACTGTAAGGAAGGCTACGGTTGGGTTGGCTCAATATATCTCTTCGTTTGGGGAAGAAGCAAAAGGAAGAGGGGCTGTGATCGCTTATGATTCGAGGCATAAGTCCCCGGAATTTGCACTCGAAGCAGCAAAGACCCTGGCTACATTTGGTGTGAAGGCTTATTTATTCGATGAATTGCGTCCGACTCCGGAATTGTCATTTGCGGTTCGCGAGCTGAATGCTTTTGCTGGAATCGTCATCACGGCAAGCCACAATCCGCCTGAATATAATGGTTACAAGGTTTATGGGCAGGATGGGGCACAATTGCCCCCGGAAGCAGCCGATCAAGTGATCAGCTACGTGAATGCCATTGAAAATGAGCTTGAAATTCAGATTGAAGAAGCTGATATCCTTAAAAGGAAGGGCCTCATCGAAATGGTCGGGGAGGAATTGGATGCGGCATATAACCGTGAGTTGCTCACAGTTCCCGAGAATCCGCAGCTTGCCGAGGAAATAGATGTGTCAATCGTCTTTACACCGCTTCATGGAACGGCCAATAAATCCGTCAGGCGGGCACTGCAAAGCTTAGGGTATCAAAATTTGCATATCGTCAAGGAGCAGGAATTGCCAGATCCGGATTTTTCGACAGTTAAGTCACCAAATCCTGAGGAACCAGCTGCATTTGAAATGGCCATCGAACTTGGAAACAAAGTGGAAGCGGATTTATTGATCGCAACGGACCCAGATGCCGACCGGCTTGGAATTGCCGTGAAAAACGAAGTAGGTCAATATGTTGTCCTGACTGGAAATCAAACAGGTGCACTTTTCCTGGACTATTTACTGTCCCAGAAAAAAGAAAAAGGGAAGATTCCTCAAAATGGAGTCGTCTTAAAAACCATCGTCACTTCAGAAATCGGTCGGGCGATTGCCGAGTCATATGGCTTGAAGACGGTAGATGTACTTACCGGGTTTAAGTTCATCGCCGAGAAAATAAATCAATATTATGTAAGCGGGGAAAATAGCTTTTTGTTCGGATATGAAGAAAGCTACGGTTACCTGATTAAAGACTTTGCACGTGATAAGGATGCCATTCAAGCCGCAGTGCTGGCTGTTGAAGTCTGTGCTTATTATAAAAAGCAGGGATTGACACTATATGAAGGGTTACTGAATGTGTTTGAAAAATACGGCTATTACTTGGAAGGATTGCGTTCATTGACTTTAAAGGGCATAGAGGGAGCGAAACAGATTTCTGGAATATTGAATCAATTCCGTCAAAATCCCCCTTCCCGAATAGCTGGCATTCCGGTAGTTGCTGAAGAAGACTATCAACGCAGCAAAAAGCGTACATTACTTTCGAATGATGAAGATTTGATCGAGCTTCCGAAATCAAATGTATTGAAGTATTTCCTTGAAGATGGTACATGGGTTTGCCTCCGTCCTTCTGGCACTGAACCGAAAATTAAATTCTATTTCGGTGTCCAAGGTAAATCCATGCCAGAAGCTGAGTCCAAGTTATCGGGAGTCATGGAAGATTTCATGAGTAAGATTGAGGCGTTGGTTTAAATGTATGAAAGCTAAACGAAAGACCCTTTTCGGTCTTTCGTTTTTTTGTGATGGGAAATTTTCAGCAGCATGAATGATCAAAATTCTAGGAAATTCCGTTTCCTGTTTGGTATACTGTATTGGCGATGATCTCGGAAAACATCGGGAATAATGGAGGTATAAATTCATGAAATTAGTAATCATTAACGGTTCACCACGTAAACAAGGGCGTACGGGGATAGCCTCACGCTACATATCCAAGAAATACGGAGCGGAACTTATTGATTTAAGCAATAGTGAAATCCCTTTATATTCAGGTGAAGGTGAGCAATATCAATTGGATGTGATTCAAGGTCTTCGGAAAAGCATCGAGGAAGCGGATGGCGTAATCCTGACCACTCCGGAATATCATGGTTCCATGAGCGGAGCCTTGAAAAATGCCTTGGATTTTCTAAGCAGTGAGCAATTCACGCATAAACCAGTTGCACTTTTGGCTGTATCCGGCGGAGGTAAAGGTGGAATCAACGCCTTGAATTCCATGAGGACAGTGGGTCGAAGCCTTTATGCAAATGTGATCGCTAAACAATTGGTTCTTGATCCACATTGCTTCGATTACGAAAATGATGGTTTATTTGAAGAGTCTGCCGTACTTGTAGAAGGTATGATTGAAGAGCTTAAAATGTATGCAACTGCATATACTGCAATGAAAAAATAAAGAAAATGGGGGTCAGGTATTTAAATACCTGACCCTTCCTTGTTTTTATAGGGTTTCACCAGCCAAAGTTATATCCCCGATAATTAATCCTCTTGTATAAATTTTCCCGTTTTGCAAAAACTATAGTTGATTTTAGCTTGGAAGTTCACTTAAATAATCATTTGTTTGTTCTGCCGCATGATCCAGATAGCGAAGCAGTGCATACAACTGGGATTGAATGATTTGATAATCATGCTCAAACCTGTAAGCATGCAAAAAATGTTCTATTTTTTTCGAAAGAAAGTGATCTTTCGTTCGAACCATCAATACTAACAAGCTGTCCCAATCAGAACGGTGTGTGTGAAACAATGCCTGATCATAATCCGCTATCCTCATGTTTTTCTCCCCCTTAATAAGGAGCTATTTGTATTTTGTTCAGATATGAAAGAACATTTCCTTACAATAAGTGGCGATGTATTTGGACCGCGGTTGTTGCTTTTTTCCTGAATAAAAATAAAAGGTGAGTACATGAGGAAAATACTAGTAATAGGAATATTGGTGCTGCTTTTTTTTCCTGAACCATCGCTGGCGGCAAAAGTGTATTCCCCTGAACAGATGGAAATGGATCTGCAGGGAATCCAAAAGCAGTATGAAGTTAACGTTAAAATAATCGGACAAACTGAAAAAGGGAAAAATATAAAGGCAGTCAAATTAGGAAAAGGAAAAAGATCGATTTTGCTGGTGGGATCACATCATGGAAGGGAATGGCTCAGTTCCATACTTTTAATGCGCATGCTTGAAGAGTATGCAGCCGCCTATCAAGCGGGCAAACAAGTTGGAGAATACCGGACGGAATCATTGGATGAAGTGAGCATCTGGTTCATTCCGATGCTGAATCCAGATGGAGTAAGCATCCAGCAAGGAGATCTCTCCAACTTAAATGTTTTTGAAAAGGCTGCAGTATGGAAAATGAACCGATTTAGCAGGAATTGGTCCAGGTGGAAAGCCAACGCTAAAGGCATTGATTTAAATAGGCAGTATCCGGCTGGATGGCAAGAGGTCATGAGTGATGAAACAAAACCAACGTATAAATTTTATAAAGGCGGAAAACCATTAGAAGCAGCTGAAGTAAAAGCGCTTACGGATTTCACGAAGGAGATCGATCCCCTTATTGCTGTTTCCTACCATACCTCAGGAAGGGAAATCTTTTGGCATTACAAAAACAAACGGAAAAATATGGCGAGGGATTATGGGATTGCCAAAAAAACTGCCGAATTGACTGGATATGAACTGACCTTTCCGGAAAAAGAAGCGGTAGGAAGCGGATTTACGGATTGGTTCATTACTGAATTCCGCCGCCCGGGAATGACGATCGAACTTAGTTATTTAGTGGATGAAACCAATCCGCCGTTGGCTGTGTTTCCTGAGGAGTGGAAGAGGAATCGATTGGTTGGAATCATGCTTGTAAAAGAAGCGAAGCAGCTGCATAACAACTGAACAATTTTACATAATAATAGTAAGCGAAAAGTATAAGGAGGAAAAGATTTTGAAAAAAGTCATCGTGTTGCTAATGGGGATTTTTTTAATCATGCAAGCAGGTGCCATTTCAGCACATGCCCAAAAACCCGATTACGAAAAATACGGAAAGATTGCAATTACAGTTGTGCAGGCGGATTATCCTGAAGTTGAGATTAACGATTACGAATATAAGGGCAGAAAAACTGTATCGAAAAATCTCGTCGAAGACGTTTTCAGATTTTTGGTCGATGATAAAGGGCAGAAGTTCAATGTCATCGTGACCGTACAACATGATTTGAAAAATGAAAAATTACTTAGTTTGAAGGTCACGGAGCAAAAAGGAAAGTGAGGTCAGAACAAGTCGAAAATTCAAGGTAGGCACCTTACCGGACATCTTCACCTCGAGAAGATGTTTTTTTCTGATTTCTTTTATAGGTTGTCCGGAAAATGGTGAATACCGGATTAGTTGCCAATGGAAAGTGATTCGCATCCGTTCAGCTGCCATGAAGTTTTCATTGCATTTATGAGCAGCTAACCAGTATAGTTAGTATCAGATTGAAACAATAAGCTTGATTGTAGGGGTATTAGAAAATGAGAAGGTTTAAGAAAGTTTATGTGGAAATTACGAATATATGTAATTTGAAGTGTAATTTTTGTCCAAGTTCCAGCTTGCAAAGGACCCTGAAATTCATGGATCCTGAAGGGTTTACGGATGTAATCAAGAAAATCAAACCACACACCGATCATATTTATTTTCATCTGATGGGTGAACCATTTTTAAATAAAAATTTGGGTACATTCCTGGATATCAGTGCTGAAAATGACCTGAAGGTTAATATTACAACGAACGGTACTTTGATTCAAAAGGTCAAAGACAAGCTGCTCTCCAAAAAAGCCCTTCGGCAGGTGAATATTTCACTTCATAGCTTTGAGGCAAACGATACGAACAATAGTCTTGATTCTTATGTCAGTAATATTGCCGATTTCATAAATGAAGCAAATGAAAAAAGTGAAGTGATTTGTGCCATTCGTTTATGGAATATGGATACGGCTGAATTAAAAGCGAGTAATGGCCTAAACGACGATATTCTTAGCATGCTGGAGGAGAAGCTTTCATTGGACATTCGCTTAAGTGAAGCTCTTCAGCAAAAGAATAATATTAAGTTGAAGGACCGGGTTTATATAAACATGGCCGAAAAATTCGAGTGGCCGGAATTGGACCGTGACATTATCGATGAAAATATTTTCTGCTATGCCCTTAGAGATCAGTTAGGCATCTTGGTGGATGGTACAGTGGTACCTTGTTGCTTGGATAGTGAAGGGAAAATACCGCTTGGAAATATATTCGAAACATCACTTGAAGACATTTTGAATGGTGAACGGGCGAAAAATATGTACGATGGTTTTTCAAGAAGATGTGCAGTTGAAGAATTATGTAAACGCTGTGGCTATGCTAAGCGCCATAAAAAATAAGATTAAGAAAAACCACGGAGTCCATCTTCGTGT
Source organism: Peribacillus sp. NPDC076916 (assembly GCF_050269675.1). Classification (NCBI taxonomy): domain Bacteria; kingdom Bacillati; phylum Bacillota; class Bacilli; order Caryophanales; family Bacillaceae; genus Peribacillus; species Peribacillus sp. NPDC076916. Next base: position 784,913 of record NZ_JBNNIU010000001.1, on the reverse strand, counting down.
TTTTTTGTGTGATTGAATGATATTGCCCCTCCTTTTTTATTAAAAATTCAGAATATTATTGTTTTATTGGAAGTCCTGTGATAAAATACTCACTATTATTGATGAAGTGATAACTTCATATTGTCATATAAAAAGTATTGAATTCATATCTTGCTTCAGAGGGGATGTTTTATGGATTTACAGCAAAAGGTTAAAGAAGTATTCCCTAGTTTATCCACTGGTCAAAAAAAGGTAGCAAAATACTTGTTAGTGCATTCACATACATTTGCAGTCACTTCAGCTCAAGAGCTCGGTAAAGATATAGGGGTCAGTGAAACGACCATCATCCGCTTTTGCTATTCATTGGGGTTAAGTGGATATGCGGAACTTCAAAAACTTATTCGCAATCAATTGATATACGAGAGCAGCAGTTTGAATGAATATCACTCTTCAAAACTTGAAGCCGCGAATCAGCCAAACTTCATGGCTCAGGTGATGGGGCAAGATATCATCAGCATCGAAAAGACAATGAATAATTTATCAAATGAAGATTTCTCCAAAACAGTTGATAAATTGGCGGCAGCTGACAATGTTTTGATATCTGGACACCGGTTATCATTTTCCGCAGCACATTGGTTAACCTTTACGCTGCGGCTTGTTAGGGATGAGGTCCATTTATATAGGCCTGATACAGATGATATTTTTTTACTGTTGAATAAAATGACTGAAAATTCCGTTTTCATATCTATTTCTTTTCACCGTTATGTTAAAGAGACTGTGAAAATTACGGAAATGGCCAAAAAAGCGGGTGCATTTGTAATTGGCGTTACAGATTCTGAACTGGCTCCAATTGCTGAATACGCTGACATATTATTGCCCATTTCAACACCCAGGACTTCCACTATCGATACGGCACCAGTGTTATTCTCATTATTGAATAGTTTAATAGCTGGTGTATCGATTAAGGACGAAAAGGGTTTCAAAGAAAGAAAAGCTATATATGATGCGTTCAATCAAGACGAATTTTTCTTTTAAAAGATTAAATTTCCATCAGTTCGGTGAACAAGCCGATTAAACCGGGATACAAGGGGGAGACAGAAATGGATATCACACAATCTATCGAAAAATTAAGGCCTCGTATACTCGATATCTTTGAGCATTTACACGCACATCCTGAAACGAGTTGGAATGAAGTGAATACGACAGCTTTCATTTCAAATATTTTAACGGAAAATCAGTGTACGGTAAAAACATTCAAGGACTGTACAGGAGTGATTGGGGAAATCGGGGATGGGGATTTCACGGTAGGGTTACGATCGGATATCGATGCACTTTGGCAGGAGGTGGATGGGACGTTTCAAGCCAATCATTCCTGTGGACACGATGGACATATGACCTTGGCACTTGGAGTATTCCTGGTATTGAAAGAAATGGACTTCCATCCAAGAGGCAAACTTAAATTCATTTTTCAGCCTGCTGAAGAAAAAGGTACGGGCGCCTTGAAGATGATTGAAGAAAAAGTATTGGATGATGTCGATTTCCTTTATGGGGTGCACTTAAGACCGGTTGAGGAAGTGAAGGATGGGCAAGCGGCACCAGCCATTATCCATGGTGCCGCTCAGTTCATTAAAGGAGAAATAGCGGGGACTGATGCACATGGGGCCAGACCGCATCAAGGGCAAAATGCCATCGAGATAGGAGCAGCATTCATCACTTTGTTAAATGGTATCCATCTCAATCCATCCATCCCTTATTCGGCAAAAATGACGCAGTTTTTTGCTGGAGGGGAAAGCTCCAATATCATCCCTGGGAGAGCCACTTTCTCATTGGATTTACGGGCACAGGACAATGCAATGATGGAAGAGCTCACCAAGAAGGTGGAGAAGGTTGCAGAATCTTTGGCCATTGTCCATGGAGTCGAAGTGAAACTCGAACCGGGAACCAATGTTGCCGCAGCAACCGTGAACGATCAAGCCCAGGACATAATGTCTGAAGCGATAGCCGATACACTCGGGGAAGAAAATCTGGTAGCGCCTGTCATTACGACAGGAGGAGAGGATTTTCATTTTTATACGTTGAAAAGACCTGAACTGAAAGCGACGATGCTTGGATTGGGCTGTGATTTGGCACCAGGGCTCCATCATCCGAACATGACGTTCAACAAAGATGCTTTATTATCGGGGATCGAAATCCTGACCAAAGCCATCATACTGACTTTCGAGAAATATGGGGAGGGGGGACACTTACATGACTGATGAACTATTCATTAAATCCCTATCAACACTTGAGGATTTACAAGAAGTGCAGCGACTGGAAGTTCTTGTATGGGGCATGGATTGCGTTCCCATCCATCAGACGATTACGGCAGTCAAAAACGGCGGGCTTGTTTTAGGCGGCTACTTCAATGGCGAGTTAGTCGGGTTTCAATACAGTTTTCCGGGATTCAAGGATGGAAGGGCATATCTTTGTTCACATATGTTAGCAATCCATCCATCCCATCAAAAGAAGGGCTACGGCAGATTACTTAAACTTGCGCAAAAAGAAGAAGCACTGAAAAAAGGTTACGACTTGATCACATGGACGTATGATCCATTGGAAAGTGTGAATGCAAACTTGAACATCGGTAAGCTAAAAGCTGTTTGCTCTACCTATATGGATGATTGTTATGGAAATATGAATGATACCCTCAATGAAGGATTGTCCACTGATCGATTCATGGTGGAATGGAATATACGCCAGGAAGGAAAGGAAGATACACCACTTCCAGATAAAGCCGCACACATCGTAACGACAGGAATGAATGACCAAGGCTTTCCTTACATCAAGGATTATCATTTTGAAACCAATGCAGAGGTGATCGCCATACCCATTCCGACAGATATTCAACAAATCAAAAAGGCTGATCTCAGCCTTGCGATTGATTGGCGGTTAAAAACCGGTGAATTATTCAAAAAGCTTTTTGCCAAAGGATATGTTGCATCCGGGATTGAACGGGAACAAGGTGAAAATATTCAAAACTATTTATTAAAAAAACAAGAATAAGAGGGGAATCGGGATGAAAATAACAGAAGTGCGTTTACGTCATTTAAATATGGATTTGGTAGCTCCCTTTACAACAAGCTTTGGAACGTTTGTGGATAAGGAGTTCATTCTTGTGGAAGTGAAAAATGGAGAGGGGCTTTCAGGTTGGGCTGAATCTGTGGCGTTTTCAGCACCTTGGTATAACGAAGAAACTATAAAAACCAATTGGACCATGCTGGAGGATTTCCTGATACCGCTTGTATTGGATAAAGAAATAGAGCATCCCCGTGATGTATCGGATATGTTCTCGCATATCCGTAAGAATAATATGGCAAAATCGGCAATCGAGGGAGCCATCTGGGATTTATACGCAAAAGAAAATAATATCCCATTAAGCAAGGCTTTAGGCGGGGAACTGGAAAAAATCGATGTTGGGATCAGTATCGGCATCCAAAAAACGATACCTGAATTACTGGCGAAGATAGAAGCTGGATTGAAGGATGGGTATAAAAGAATAAAAATGAAAATCCAACCAGGCTGGGATGTAGATGTAATCAGGGAAGTGCGCAATCGATATCCCGATGTCCCGATCATGGCAGATGCAAACTCCGCATACCGCCTGAAAGACATCGAATTGTTGAAACAGCTTGATCAATTTGATTTAATGATGATCGAGCAGCCTTTGTCATCAGATGATATTGTCGATCATGCCACATTACAAGCGGAAATCAAAACACCGGTTTGCTTGGATGAAAGCATACATTCCGTGGAAGATGCAAGAAAAGCCCTTGAATTGGGAAGCTGTAAAATCATTAATATTAAGATCGGCAGGGTTGGCGGTTTAACGGAAGCAATGAAAATACATGAATTATGTAAAGAAAGGAATGTACCGGTTTGGTGCGGAGGCATGTTGGAGTCTGGTGTGGGGCGTGCCCATAATATCGCATTGACAACACTTGATAACTTCACGATGCCTGGTGATACGGCAGCATCCGCGAATTATTGGCATAAAGACATCATCCAACCGGAGGTTACAGTGGAAGATGGAGTCATAACGGTTCCAAAGGCGGCAGGCATTGGCTATGAAGTCGATTACGCTGCGGTCGATGAATTCACTTCCTATAGTAAAAGATATACCAAATGATAAATATATAAGAGTTGAAAATAAAAGAGCCTCCCAGCTTCATTTGCTTCGGCACGTTAACTTGAAGCTGGGAGGGGTTTGAAAGAACCGGATAATGATGAAGGGAAAGATATTTCCTTTACCTTAAATTGTCAGAATAGTCATATAATTGAGGTGGTATGTGAAATGAAAAATAGTGTAAATCTTGCAGGGGCCTATATTGGAATCATCATTGGAGCAGGTTTCGCTTCAGGACAAGAAGTATTACAGTTCTTCACGAGTTTTGGAATCTACAGTGTATTGGGAATTTTGGTGGCAACAGCTTTATTCGCGTTTTTAGGCATGCAAGTTACTCAATTGGGGAGCACGCTTCAAACACGCTCCCATAAAAGCATCATCGATCATATTTGTGGCCGCTATGTAGGCAGGGTGGTCGATATTATTATCACATTTTTCTTGTTTGGCGTTACGGTCATCATGATTGCCGGTTCCGGAACGATTTTTGAAGAACAATTCGGGATTCCAAGCATAGTTGGTGCAATCGTCATGACGGTGCTCACGATTGGTACTCTTTTACTTAATGTTAACAAAATAATGTCCATCATAAGTGCTGTAACACCGTTTTTATTTGTTATCATGATCATTATTTCAGGTTATTCATTTTTCACATCCGATTTAAGTTTCAATCAAATCATTTCATCTTCAAGTAAAGGGACGGCAGCAACCGGAAATTGGATGATGGGGTCATTACTTTATGTTTCATATAATATGACTGCCGGAATTGCCATGCTAGCCGTAATGGGAGGGACCCTCAAGAATAAGAAAGAGGCTGGTATGGGAGGGGTTCTAGGAGGTATAGGATTGGGGATTTTGCTATTTTTGATCAATTTGGGGATGATGTCCGACTTGAAGGGCATAGAAGGCTCAGGTATGCCTACCCTTCATTTAGCAAATCAGATTTCTCCATGGTTGGGATATCTCCTATCAATCATCCTTTTAGGAATGATTTATAATACAGCTGTCGGGATGCTGTATGCATTCACCGCCAGGTTGGTGCCTGCTGAAACGAAACGCTTTAAAATATCCGTGATCATGGTCGGGATCCTCGCGTTCCTTGCAAGTTTCGTTGGCTTTATTGAATTGGTTGGGACGGTATACCCAATCACAGGGTACTTAGGTTTTGTAATCATAGCAGCGCTCATCATTTCCTGGGTCCGTTCAAAAACGAAAAAAGAGGCTGTGAATACGGAATTAGTGAAATTTTAATATCCATAAATTTGAGTGCAGAACTGCATGAAACATTTGGCCTGACATCTTCTTCATGGAGGTGTTTTTTTTCTGTTATCGAGGACCTTTACTCATGATCACGGCATTTTTCCTCCTTTTTTTCATACATTAGTTTAAAGGCGGAAGACAAGGGGGATATCGGATGAATGAAGCGGAGCAAAAGGCTCTGGAATATGCCATTAGTGAAATTACAGAAATAGCAACTGGGTTCGGGTTGGATTTTTACCCGATGCGTTATGAAATTTGCCCTTCAGAAATCATTTATACATTTGGTGCCTATGGGATGCCGACCCGTTTTTCTCATTGGAGCTTTGGGAAGCAATTTCATAAAATGAAGCTGCAGTACGACTTTGGATTAAGTAAGATCTATGAACTGGTCATTAACTCTGATCCTTGTTACGCTTTTCTGCTGGACTCCAATTCACTTGTACAAAATAAATTGATTGTTGCGCACGTTTTGGCGCATTGTGACTTCTTTAAGAATAATATCCGTTTCAATAATACTAAGAGGGATATGGTAGAAAGTATGTCGGCAACGGCAGAAAGAATCCGTGAATATGAAATCCTGCATGGCAAAAAGGAAGTGGAAACCTTCCTCGATGCACTTTTAGCCATTGAAGAACATATCGATCCGTCGCTGATGAGACCGAAACTTGCCTGGACGATGGAAGATGAGGAAGAAGAAGAGGAAATAAAACCGACAGCCACACAATACGATGATTTATGGAACCTTGATAAAAAGGATAAACCGAAGCAATCGAACATTAAAAAGAGAAAAAAATTCCCGCCAAGGCCTGAAAAGGATATTATGCTTTTCATAGAACAGTACAGCAGGGATTTAACCGATTGGCAACGGGATATCATGACGATGATCAGGGAAGAGATGCTTTATTTCTGGCCGCAGTTGGAAACGAAAATCATGAACGAAGGCTGGGCATCCTACTGGCATCAGCGCATAATCCGTGAATTGGATCTATCCTCAGGGGAAGCCATTGAATTCGCAAAACTGAACGCGGGTGTCGTTCAGCCATCACGGACCAGCATCAATCCTTATTATCTTGGATTGAAAGTGCTTGAAGATATTGAAGAACGCTATGATAATCCATCTGAAGAAATGATCAAGCTGGGCGTCAAGCCTGGATCTGGCCGGGAAAAGATGTTCGAAGTCAGGGAAATCGAATCGGATATTTCCTTTCTCCGTAATTATTTGACGAAAGATCTAGTCATGCGGGAGGATATGTACTTATTCCAAAAGCAGGGCAAGGATTATAAAATCGTCGATAAGGCATGGGAAAATGTTCGTGATCAACTCGTGAGTATGAGGGTTAACGGCGGTTTCCCTTATATCACAGTAAATGATGGGGACTACATGCGAAATGGGGAACTTTATCTAAAACATTGGTATGAAGATATTGAACTGGATCTGAAGTACCTCGAAAAAGTCATGCCATATATCCATCAGCTCTGGGGCCGCTCCGTTCATATGGAATCAGTCATAGAAGGAAAAGAAGTCCTGTTTTCCTATGATGGAAAAGGTATTCACCGGAAATACTTATAAAGCAGAAAAAACTGCCGATCACTCGGCAGTTTTCTTGTTTTAAGCTCTATAATTCGTTATAAAGAATCATGATACTTGTGATTTGCAACTATTAATGTTATAAATCGATTATAGAATTTTGAAAAAACTCATTAGGCAAACGGAAGGGGGAAGGTATGATTATTCGTGAAGCGGTGGAAGAGGACATAGATTCCATCAAAGAAATATACAATCAAGGGATTGAGGATAGAGTTGCCACGTTAGAAACAGAGATGAAGGACCGAATCTACATGGAGGAATGGTTCGCCAAACACATCGGACGCTATAAGGTCATTGTCGCTGAGCAAGAAGGGGAGATTGTTGGATGGTCCTCCTTGAATCAGCATAACAATCGCAGTGCTTATAAGGGCGTTGCTGATTTATCCGTCTATATCTCAAGAGATCATCGAGGAAAAGGGATTGGCGGTTTATTGCTGCAATCCATCGAAAAGCTCGCAAAAGAATATGACTTCAATAAAATTGTGTTATTCACATTTCCCTTTAACCAGATGGGTCAAGGGTTGTATAAAAAACGGGGGTATCGCGAAGTAGGAGTGTTTAAGAACCAGGGAATGTTAGACGGGGAATTTGTCGATGTGATGGCCATGGAAAAATTATTACTTTAAACATTTAGGGGGTAGGAGGATTATGACAGTGAACCATTCAGGCGTTTTGTCTGTTGGTTATTTTGATGCCTATTTCAAGCGGTTTTAACTTCTCGTGAACCTGTGCAAAAGGATACATTGAAACAAACTTTTTTAAGGCGAAGCGTGTTATTATGGCGAGCAAACTCACCGAATTTTCATGACAGCTTTTAATAATCTAAAAGGATAAATAAAAATATATTTGCATCAAATAGTTGCAAAATGCAAATAATATGTGTATAAATAAAGTGAGGTGAAAGTAATGGAAAATGAAAACCTTAGAGGTCTCTTCCAACTCTTAACTAGACGTTTTGGGTTATTGAATAAAAATTGTTGCAGCGCTGATGGAATTGAGATATCACTTGTCCAAAGCCACATCCTGTATGAAATAAACCGACAAAACCACACTTCCATCCAGCAAATTGCAGAAACCCTTGGAACGGATATTACGACGTTCAGCCGGCAAATCCAATCCCTTATAAAATTGAATTTAGTCACAAAAACGCCAGATGCGGAAGATCGGAGAATTTCTATCCTTTCTCTGACCGATGAAGGCGTGAAAATCAATCAAACCATCGATAAGCAAATGAATGATTACTTGAATGAAGTCTTCAAGACGATGAATGAGTTTGAAAAGGAATCAGTTGTGCGTTCTCTGAAATTGCTTAATGATCGAATGTTGAAGTCATCCGTATGTTGTACTACTCCTTGGGGGTAGTATAATTTTTAGACAATACTTGCAAATTACAACTTTTTTAAGAAGTGAAAATATAGGAGGGAATAATGATGGTACAATTTGATAAAAGTGCATTACCGGTAGCAATTATAGGCGGGGGACCTGTGGGGCTGGCCGCTGCCGCTCATTTACTAAAAAAAGGGGAGAAGTTTATCGTATTGGAAGCGGGGGACTCGGTTGGTTCCAGCATGCTGGAGTGGGGTCACGTTAGAATGTTTTCTCCTTGGCAGTATAACATCGATAAAGCAGCAAAGGAATTGCTTGAGAACAATGGATGGATGTCACCAGACGAAGAAGCTTTGCCGACAGGCAGCGAATTGGTAGAAGAGTACCTTTTGCCGCTAAGTAACCTTCCAGAAATGAAGGAAAACATCATGTTACAAGCAAAAGTAGTCGGTGTTGCCAAAAAGGCTCACGATAAGTTAAAAACAGGAAAACGGGACACAGTTCCCTTTCAACTGTATGTAGAAGTGAATGGTGACACAAAAGTCATTGAGGCCAAAGCAGTGATTGATTCATCAGGTACTTGGACCAATCCAAACCCCATCCTATCAAATGGCATCTGGACGAATACGGAGAGACAATTACACAATCAAATCCACTATGGCATTCCAAACGTCGAACAGCTAGAAAACAGATATCAAAATAAATCCATCATGGTAATCGGAAGCGGGCATTCGGCCATCAATGCCCTATTGGATCTGGCAACATTACAGCAAAAATTTACGGATACAAAGATCTACTGGGTTCTTCGTAAAAAACAGATCAATGAAGTGTACGGCGGGCAAGAAAACGACGGATTGGCCGCTCGTGGAGAATTGGGCATAAGAATTCAACAATTAGTGGAATCTGGACGAATCATTATTCTTACTCCCTTTCATATAAACGGTGTTACTCCAACAAACGATAAAATCACGGTAGTCGGAGAACTAAACGGAGAAGAATTTACACTCGGTGATATCGATGAAATCGTTGTGAGTACGGGCTTCAGACCTGATACATCCTTTTTAAATGAAATAAGGATAAACCTTGATTCAGCTGTGGAAAGCATAGAAGCGCTTGCCCCGCTAATTGACCCGAATATTCATAGTTGTGGAACCGTGCGGCCGCATGGTGAACAAGAACTACGACATCCTGAAAAGAACTTCTACATTGTTGGCATGAAGAGCTATGGAAGAGCACCTACATTCTTACTGGCGACAGGCTACGAACAAGTCCGTTCGGTAGTGGCTTATCTAACTGGCGATATAGAAGGGGCAAAAGAAGTACACTTGGAACTCCCTGAAACAGGAGTATGCAGTGTGAATCTCGCTCCAAGTTGCTGCGATTCTGATATTCCTGCAAATGAAAAAAAGGATAATTCTTGCTGTGGCAGTCCGGTTCTAGCGAGATCGGACATTTTAAATAATTCTTGCTGCGAATAAACCAAAAGACCAGTCTGATGAAACAGACTGGTCTTTTTAGAGGCTTTGTTATTATTGTTATTTTTGAACAAATAGAAGAGACCACTTATTGAGGCCTTCTTTCGGGTACTTATGCATCTATTTATTTATTTATTTATTTATTTATTTATTTATTTATTTATCCCTTCTACTGCTATTTAATTCATTGACCCTGCTTCTATTACATCCGCACTCCTTTTATTTCTTTCATCCAATTTAGTTGAGGCATATCCACCTGCAAAAGTTGCCAAAATTCCTAAAAGACCAAAACCTACTTTTCCTGTCCAGTCCTTCCAACTCTTTCGTGCATCTTCAATTTTTTCACTTAGACTGCTAATTTCTTTGTAGATATATCCCATTTCTTTTTCACTAATATTATCTTTATTCAACCGCTCAAAAAGTCTATTAATTGTATCTTTATGAACATCTATCACTTTTTCATGAACAGCTTTATTTTCTGAAGATAATTTATGCATAAAGAACAAAATTTCTCTCGGTGTGTTGGGATTTTCAATTATAGGTGATAATTTCTTTTAGTTTCCCATAAGACTTATCAATTCATCTAATTGACTGTCAGGATACTCTCCTTTATGTCTTTCAACTAAAAACAGTTTATTAACTATATTCCATTTTTACCGAAAATTATAGTGGTATAAATTGATAACTTCTTCTCGTATGCCTATTTACTCATAAAATATTTTCTGTGCACCAGTAATCCCATTTAAAGTGACTAGCCCTTTTAGTTCCATAAAAAAAGGATTGTCAAAGCGCCCTTTTGATATTGAAATAAAGCAAATCATCTTGTATCAACTCTTTTAAGCAGACTAACATTAAACTATATTGTTGAATATTTAATCCTTGATTAAATAAGAATATGCTTATACAATGATAAAGAATAAATACATAAGCATTTGATTATATGATCGATTAGGCTAGGAGGGATAACATGCAAACGAATGAAGCGTTGGATATAGAAGCTACGGCAAATGTTCTTAAACTTTTAGGTGATAAAACACGTTTGACGATGGTAAAAATTATGTCTGAACATGAATGTTGTGTCTGTGAATTTGTTGACCTGTTTGATATGAGCCAACCTGCTATTAGCCAACATTTACGAAAGTTGAAAGATAGCGGAATTGTGAATGAAGCGAGAAGGGGACAATGGATATTTTACTCGTTAAACCAAACTTCCTCGTATTACTCATTTATTCAAACGGTTATCAGGGATTTGCCAAGCCAGGCATTTAAAGTAGAAGAATTAACTGCACAAGGAAAACGAATTTGTTGTGACTAACGAGGAGGAGAACAACAGTGGGTATAGTTATATTAGCTAGTATCATCTTTTTGCTGACGTTGACACTCGTCATCTGGCAACCTAAGGGATTGTCAATTGGCTGGTCAGCATGCGGAGGTGCGGTACTTGCCTTACTCGTTGGGGTTGTTGACTTCAACGATGTAATTGCCGTTACGGGTATTGTATGGAACGCGACGTTGGCGTTCATTGCTATTATCATTATTTCTTTGATTTTAGATGAAATTGGTTTCTTTGAATGGGCTGCCTTGCATATGGCGAGAGCAGCCAAGGGAAATGGAGTAAGGATGTTTGTGTATGTGAGCATTCTCGGAGCTCTAGTCGCTGCATTCTTCGCAAATGATGGAGCCGCGCTCATTTTAACTCCGATTGTTTTGGCGATGGTTCGAAACTTGAAGTTGGAAGAGAGAATGATCTTCCCATTTATCATTGCGAGTGGGTTTATTGCGGATACTACATCCTTACCCCTTGTCGTAAGTAATTTGGTCAACATTGTTTCTGCTGACTTTTTTGATATCGGTTTTATTGAGTTCGCATCTAGAATGATCGTTCCCAACCTGTTTTCATTAGCGGCTAGCATCCTGGTATTATATTTGTACTTCAGAAAGAGCATTCCGAAGAATTATGATATGGCTCAATTGAAGAAGCCAGTTGATGCCATTCGTGATATAAAAATGTTTCGCCTGTCTGGGATTGTTTTAGGTGTTCTGCTGGTTGGCTATTTTATCAGTGAATTTTTCAACATTCCAGTATCCATCATTGCGGGTATTATCGCCATTTTCTTCTTGTTTATGGCAAGGCGAAGCCCAGCTGTTAATACCAAGACCGTTGTAAAAGGCGCACCATGGGCGATTGTGTTCTTCTCCATTGGAATGTATGTCGTGGTGTATGGATTGAGGAATGTTGGATTGACGAATATTTTAGCTGACCTTATTCAAGTGACGGCTGATCAAGGATTATTCGCTGCTACTGTCGGGATGGGATTCATCGCAGCTATTCTTTCATCGCTTATGAATAACATGCCGACGGTCATGATAGACGCTCTTGCCATTTCCGATACGAATACAACGGGCGCGATTAGGGAAGCCCTTATTTATGCCAATGTCATCGGTTCGGATTTGGGACCGAAAATTACACCGATCGGTTCTTTGGCTACGTTATTGTGGCTGCATGTCCTTTCTTTAAAAGGCGTGAAAATCTCATGGGGAACCTACTTCAAAACGGGAATCATCTTAACCATCCCAACATTGTTCATCACATTAGTCGGCTTATATATATGGTTACAAATCTTGCATTAAACACTTACTTTAAACTAAGGAGAGAAACATCATGGCTAAAAAAACACTTTACTTCTTATGTACTGGTAACTCTTGCAGAAGTCAAATGGCAGAGGCGTGGGGGAAGAAATATTTAGGTAACGAATGGCAAGTACTTAGTGCAGGAATCGAGGCACATGGATTGAATCCAAAAGCTGTAAAAGCAATGAATGAAGTTGGATTGGACATCTCCAATCAAACATCGGATATCATCGAACCTGACATATTGAATCATGCTGATTTTGTCGTTACGTTATGTGGTGATGCGGCAGACAAATGTCCAATGACGCCACCGCAAGTTAAACGTGAACATTGGGGCTTTGAAGACCCGGCAAAAGCAGAAGGAACAGATGAAGAAATATGGGCTGCCTTCCAACGTGTTCGTGATGAAATTGGAGAAAGAATTTCACGTTTCTCTAAAACGGGTGAATAAATGAACATGAAAAGCCGTTAGTGTTAGTAAGCGGACCGAAGACCATAAAGAAAGAGCTGCCAATTTTGGCAGCTCTTTTCATCATTAAATCTTAATATCGACCTTAGCATTTTTCTGGAGTTCTTCCACATGCTTCACAAGCTTTTCCTGTTTCTTTTGCTGCTCTAATTGTTCCTTGATTTGCGGCTTCAATTCTTCGAGTTTCTGTACCTTCTGCCCGCTTGTTTTAGCTTGCTCTGCAACCTGGTCGTAATACTTTTGGATTTCTTCATCAGTTGCTTCTTCCACTTTAATCTCTTTTTCAACATACTTCGTATATGGGATGTTCTCTGCGATCTGAGCATTCAGCATTTCTGAATTCAGGCCTGCTTGCTTCATCGCTTCCTTGAATTTCTCTTCACTGTCATATTGCTTTTTGATTTCGGCAAGTTGCTTTTCAATTTCGGCCTTGGAAGCTGTGTAGCCCTTTTTATCAGCTGCTTGAAGCAGCAATGTTTGCCCCACTAAAGAGTTGAGTGTTTGCTCTTTAATTTGTTTGGCTCCCTCCTTGGTTGTTGGATCTTGTCCGAATTGCTGCATTTGCATTTGTGTGGTAGACAACACGGTATTATATTCCGCACCTGAAATTTTTTCGTCATTGACGATAGCCACCGTTTTCTTTTCATCCACCTTTTGCTTGTCTAGTTTCTTCTGCATTTCTTCCATCTGTTTTTGCTGTTCCTCAGTTGCTTTAGCCGTTTCTTTCTCAGTTGTTTTAGTCTCTTTCTCGTCATTTTTCTTATCAGCTTCATCGTTCGAACCACAAGCCGTTAGTACAACTGCCAATAATCCAATGATGATTGGGTATAATAGTTTCTTCATATTTCAGTCTCCTCTCGTATTCAATGCTAAAAAATCATCTAATGCGCATTATAAAGGAATTTCCCATTAAAACACAATATTTTCATTCTTTTTTCCAGAAAACAGGAGGATAGTATAGGCATTAGCTCATTATATAAGTGTAACATTCGCGGAAATGAACCAATTTACCCTTCGTCATGAAATAAGCTTAAAAGGAATTCGAAGACTGATACGTGGTGCAGACAGAAACTTGTAGTCCATCACTTACACACAAAACATTGCTTAGTAACTATTGTATCTAAAACTTGTATGGTATTATATACTTTATCATCCGGATGTAGTTCATTTAGCCTATATATTGAGATTTTTAATCATGAACGGAGTTAGCCGTGAAAATGAGAAAAGTGAAGAGACAGGATTGGAAATCCAGCTATTGGAGGTATAGATATTGAAAGGGAAAACAAGGCTGCCATCTGAATTGGCAGCGTATTTAAAGTTGGGGGATGCCGTCATCATTACGGATCAAGATCATCGCATACTTGATATTAATGCTTATTATGAAAGGACGACAGGGTATTCAAGGAACAGTATCATTGGGTTCAAAGCTGGATTCCTAAAGTCAGGGATAACACCTTTGTATACATACACATCCCTGAAAAACGAGTTAAGGAAGGGAAATCCTTGGTCAGGGGTCTTCACCAACCGAAAGAAATCGGGTGACATTTGGCACTCCTCGATTACGATTACTCCTATTCAACTAGGGGGGCAGTGGTATTTTGTCGGGATTTTCCGTGAACTGGAACAATTGAAAGAAGGGATTTACCTTTCGGAAAAGAAAAGGGCAGAGACCCAAAGGGAATTGTTAAAGGTCCTCGCCATTTCATGCGAAATCCGTGATCCAGGCATTGAAGAGCATTTATTGAGAGTTCAAAACCTAACCGAGCAGCTAGTCATGGTTCATAATCGAAGATGCCAGCTGGAACTATCTAAAAGCTATATGAATCATATCGTTCATTCAAGTATTCTGCATGATATCGGAAAAGCGGAGATTCCTGAAGGGATATTATACAAACCTGGCCCGTTATCTCCATATGAACGAAAAATCATCGAGATGCATCCGTTGATGGGATCCGATATATTGAATAAGATTTCAAGGGAAATAAACCATGATGTAATCAGCAGCCTGGAAGTGGCTGAAAACATCATCCTCCATCATCATGAAAAATGGGATGGCACTGGATATCCACATCGTTTGAAAGGTGAGGATATCCCATTGGAAGCTAGAATAGTTGCCATTGTGGATGTGTTCGATGCATTGACCAGCAGAAGGCCGTATAAAGATTCCTGGTCAGTGGAGCGGGCCTTATCATTCATAAACGAACAAAAAGGAAAGCATTTCGACCCATCCATCGTAGCGTCTTTCATTTATTATTTTAATGAAAAGGGAGCGCAGAAAAAAGGTTTAGAAACCGTTCGCAGCACAGGGATATATTGAACTCATAGAATACCTTATCCGATATAATGGGGTTGTAATGCCTTCGTGGAAAGAAAAGGTCGCATCCGTCTTCTGGATCTGGTCGTTAACCTTTGGTGACCAAGGGGGAACGGCTCCTATCAATTGTAGGGTTGAAAAGAAAATCCCTGCCAATTTACCCTAAAAGTAGAGAAGCAGAGAAGCCTTTTTACTACATTCCTTTTTTCTTGTTTCTATTAAAGTAATAAACGATTGCGATTACCAGAATCAGCAGTACCAAAACAATTCTTACATCGTCCGATGCCTTCAATACTTGTGTTACCGAATACGCTTCGACAAGGAGGGCAGGCAGTTTTCCGATGGATGTCGCGAGAAAGAAAATCATCATCCCCGTCTTGCTTAATGCTGCTGTAAGGTTGATCACGCCGGATGGAATAAAAGGAAGGAGCCTAAGCATCAGGATCATCCAAAATGCATGAATTCCTTGTGACCTTTGCAGCTTCATGACCCACCGGTTCTTCATGAACTTGGGTTTGAATGTTTGAAAGCCCTTTCGGTATAACCAAAAGCTGACCACTGCTCCGGCAATTTCCCCCATGTAAGAAAGGATCAATCCCTTTTCAAATCCAAATACGGTGATATTGGCAGCCGTGATGAATACGCTTGGAATAAAACCAAGCACGCTAATCAATATATTGAATGCTAAACTTACAGCAATGGAAAAAGGACCGCTGGATAGTAATGCCTCAGAAATGAAATTCATATCAATCCACGGAACTCCATTTATATCCGATGCCCCAGACCGTTTTCAAATGTTGATCTGCTGGAAAACCGGCATGACGCAGTTTCTCTCTAATATTTCGAATATGGGAATCGATTGTCCGATCTTCCGTATCCGTTTTAAATCCCCATATGGTCGAAAGGAGGTGGTCTCTGGAATACACTTGATCTGGGGATTTCAAAAACAAGCACAACAGTGAGAACTCTTTTGGTGTTAATGGGATCGTTTTGGTATCATAATGTGCTTCATAAGCGGATTCATTTAATTTTAGCCCCCTAAAGATCACATGATCATCCTGTTTATGCATTCGCCGCGTGACCGCTTCGATTCTGGCAAGTAAAACATCTTCATTAAAGGGTTTCGTGATATAATCGTCTGCGCCCTTTTTCAACCCTTTCACCATTTCTTGTGCAGCATCCCGGGCTGTGAGCATGATTATGGGAATATTGGAAAACGCACGGATCCTTTCGCACGTTTCCCACCCATCCAACTCAGGCATCATTACATCAAGAAGTACTATGTCCGCATGTTTATGCCTTAAGAACTGTATGGCTTCATATCCAGATTTAATCTTCATGCATGTATATCCGTGAGGTTTCATGTATAGCTCTAATAGATCAAGCATTCTCTGTTCATCATCAACCAGAACTACTGTCTTCATTTGTTATCTCCTTAAATGTGATGGTGAAGCACGTTCCTTGCTTCAAGTTGCTTTTAACCGAAATGGTTCCTCCTTGTATCTCCACTAATTGCTTGACGATGGAGAGTCCCAATCCGAATCCACCGGTATCTCTGGCGCGTGATTTCTCGACACGATATAAACGATCAAAGATATGGGGGATATCTTCAGGGGGAATGCCAACCCCTTGATCGATTATGGAGATGGAAATCCTGCCAAGGCATTCAGTGGCTTTGATGGTGGTGACTGTATATTCGTTCGAGTACTTCAGCGCATTATCCAGCAGGTTAAGAATGACTTGCTCAAACCGTGAAGGATCTATATCGATAAATAAATCATCCTTACATTCCAGATTCAATTGAATTCTTTCATTTGTAAAAGCCGGTAAAACCTTTTCGTGAATGTTTCGCAGGAATGAAGAGAGCTGGACGGTTTCTTTTGATATGGTGAATGTATTTAGATCCATTCTAGCCATATTGAATAGTTCGTCCAATAATCTGTTTAATCGTTCGGATTCATCATGGATGATCTCTAGGTATCGTGATCGTTCGGAATCATTCAAATCTTTCCTTCGGGCAACATCGGCATATCCCTTTATATATGTTAGCGGCGTTCGCAGTTCATGAGAAATACTTGCCAAAAATTCATTGCGTTCCTTCTTTAAATAGTTCAATTCATCAGCCAAGCTTTGAATGGATTGGGCAAGCTCCCCAAGTTCATCATGAGATCGTACGGGCACAGCCACTGAAAAATTCCCTTTGCTGAGCTTGGTTGTCGCTTCCTTCATCGATATCAGTGGCCTGGTCAAAGCCTTTGATAGAAAATAAATGATGACAAGCATGAAGAAAAGGAGCAAAGCAGTCGCAAGAAGGAAATGCCTATTCAATTGTGCGATTAAATCCTCCACTTCTCTTGTATCTTTAAACATATAAACATAGCCTTTGTTTTCTTCATCGCTGATAAATGGCGTAACGGTGGCTATATATCTTTCATCCTTCCAGCTCGATTGGATGATCAGACCTTTTCGGGGGACATGCGGGAGGTTTTTAGCTAAGATTTTTTTCATTCCCCCATCCACCTTTTCGGAAGATATCAGAATAGCTCCTCTTGTATCCGTAATCACAACATCTGTATCGGTATGTGATTCCATCAGGCCGATATGCTGAAGGGTTGAGCCGGAATATGTAATTTCCAATACATCACGATGACTATTGCCACGGGCCTTCAGTGACTCCAATTCCTGATTGACACGTGAATGTATCACTTTATTATGCAAGTAAACCATGGAAACGGTTTCCAGCAAAAATATGCAAACAAATATAGATAGTCCGAGCTTAAGTGAGATTTTCAGGAGCATTCACCTTCTTATAGAATAAAGTCAGTTTAGCGAAAAAATATGAAGAAAGTATGCAGTTTTTTCAATTTCTGCGCATCTTCTTAAATAATAATACGGTTTTCAAAAGGAACAAGCCAATAAATTGCCGAGGTCATCAATTTGATGTTGGAGGGAGGGGTGCGTGTTCGTAAACTAATGAAAACTGCCAACCACTTCAAGATATTTCGGATTACAACCCGTTGTTATAAAAAAAAGCTGTTTTCGCATACTTTGTTGCTATTCACCAAGTAATGCGGTGTGGTTGATTTCCCCTCCATTGCTCGCTTTCCACGGGGCGGGCGGTGAGCCTCCTCGACGTGAACGCCTGTGGGTCTCACCTGTCCCGCTGCTCCCGCAGGAGTCTCGCACTTCCGCTCCAATCAACCTTAAATAGTTTCGTTTTAAAAACAACAATCTTTACGAATAGAGCTAAAAAAAAAGATGATTATTCATCACTTGAATTTAAATATACTGGTCTTATTTTAATCACCTATAAAAATATGAAATTGCCAGGAAATTGGGCAGTTATTTTAGTTCGTTCAAAATATTTTGTGTTAAGGAAACATTTTGTCGTAAGTGAATACTATGTAAAAAAGGAGTTGAACCATATGAATTGTACAAACCGTACGCAGAAAAAAATAATTGTTTATTCCGCATTATTCAAAAAAATGGGCATTTTCAATGATGAGGAATATAAAAACATCACAAAGACTTTTCAAACAAAGGATTGAGGAAGTGTCCATTGGATATATTCATAACTTTTCATCCTGCATTAATAGGTCTGTAAAATCCCCCGCCTTTCAATTTTTCGAATGGGGAGGGGGAGTTGCAGTCTGGCGGGAACTCATTTGCTCCCATTAATTACGACGGAGGATGGTTTCCCTACTGTCTCTTAGGGGTGTGTCGCCGGTGTTATCAATTTGTCCCGCTCTGATTCCCATCGGATTTTTCATCTGTTTGATTGCTTCGTTTTTAGCCATACGGCTGGACGAAATGCCCCCTATATAGGTGGGTTTTTTATTAGTAGGTGAGCGGGATGATAAAGCCGCCGTACGCAAAGGCAAGAATGATTACGAAGGCGGGGTGGACCTTGAATTTACCTAGGGCCAAAAAGGCCAATCCAGCGATGACGATTGAATGGATGTAGCCGATGGAACCGACGGCATCCTCGGCCATATTCCAGGTGAGCAATAACATCATGATTGCAATCACGGGCTGTACAAGCAAGGACATGCCTTTTACGATGGGAGATTGCTTGTATTTTCGCAGGATTTTTAATAAATATATCAAAGCCACAGCTGAAGGGATGATCGTGCCTGCCAATGCGGCTAGAAATCCTGGCCAGCCATATACATCATATCCGACATATGCGGCTATTTTCGTGGCGATAGGACCTGGAAGTGAATTTCCTAACGCAAGCATTTGTGAGAATTCGGCATTATCAAGCCAGCCATAACGGGTGACGATTTGATCATACATAAGCGGAATCGAGGCTGGACCTCCGCCATAACCAAGAATATTGGCAATGAAAAACGCTAGAAAAACAGCAACACCTATTGGGATAATAAGACCCATTAACCGGATTCCTCCTTCCTATTCACCTTTTTATTATTCAATCTTTCCTTTAATTTAAAATGGAACGCCCCATATAGAAGGAAAATCAAAATGACGATACCCGGATGCAGGGAAATGACTTGCAGAAGCAAAAAGGAAATCGCAAAAAAGGTGATTCCGAGCACCTTTCCTAACCCTTTTACCGCCTTTTCGCCAAACTCATAAGCCATTTGACAAAGCATGACAGCAACAACCGGCATTACAGCAGCGATCATATTACTGATTATGGCCGAATTGCTTAACACATTAATGAATGCAATCAAGAAAACCATCGCAATGCATGAAGGTAAAACGTGAGCGGCCACGCTGACTATGGCTCCTGGCCAGCCTTTTAATTTATAACCAAGATATGCTGCCATCTTAGTGGCAATAGGTCCTGGGAGTGTATTGGCAATCGCCAAAGTGTCCCCGAATTCATCATCGTCGAGCCAGTGATAACGGGAAACTGCTTCGTGGCGGATGAGCGGGATGACAGATGGCCCGCCGCCGAAACCTAAAATCCCTGTTCTCATCATCCCGAACGTCAATTCCGCATATGGATTTTTCAAGAACATTCCTCCTTGGTTTTAGAATTCTTTTCCATGATTATGAATTAATGATAACAAAGACGCTTTCGAAATGTACATGAAATCATGATGATAATTACGTAATGAATGTATAAGAGGTATTTTTCAATGCAATAGGTTGAAGTTAATAAAAAAACTTCTTTTTGTCTAAAGAAATAAAAATTGGATTGCGCAAGACAGGTAAAAATACAAAAAGTACCCTATAGGCAGACCTTTTTAAAGTGACTGCTCTATAGGGTACTTTTTAAAATATAGCTTTAACAAACTTTTTAATGTGTGTTATTCTTCCCGAATGACTAATAACACACCAATGAAAATTAATATTGTACCTATCCAAAAAGACAAGCCGATTTGTTCAGCTAGTATTAACCAACCTAAAAAAGTACCCACTATAGGTTGTAAAAAGAAAAATAATCCGCCACTTGATGCGGTAAGCATTTGCAGTCCGCGATTCCACAATAAAAAGGCACAAGCTGTGGAAATAACGCCCAAGTATAAAAGGCCGCCCCATATGGATGGATGCATGATTGCTTGAAAGTCAAGCTCGTCTAATCGACTAATCGTAATGGGTGTTAAACAGACAATTGCCACAAGCACTGCATAGGTCGTTATAACAATTTGTGAATATTGCCCAGGAATCCGTTTAATTAGAACTGACATAAGTGCCCAAGTTAATGCAGCAATCAGCAGCGATACGCCCCCAAGTTGGTGAGATGAGCCAATATGGGCATTTCCGACAATGATGCCAACACCGATCGTCGCTAAAATAACAGAAATTGATTTTTTAAAAGTGATCTTTTCTTTTAAAACGATACGTGCAAATATCACCATAAAAGCAGGGGTTGTCGAAGTAATGATGGCTCCCATTTGTGCAGTGGATAGAAGCGTACCGACTTCCTGGGTTACGATAGAAATTGTGTTTCCAACAAGTCCTATAATGAAAACCAAAAGCCAGTCTCGTCTTTCAATCCGCCAAGATTGTTTTGTTATAAAACCAATTGTCAACAATGCTAAAATCGCAATCACATATCGTAATAATACTAATTCAAGTGGTGGAACAACGTCTACCACAACTTTTACCACAACATACATCCCGCCCCAAATGCTAGCAGCGAGTGATAAATATAAAGAACCTAATATAGTGTTTTTCATTTTGTACCCTCCGTTTTAACTATACATTTCCAGTCCCTAACGGAGTTGCAATTTTCTACCGTTAAGGAAGAATAACTGCAGGTACATCATTTTCGAATAGCGGTGACCACAACATCAGCTTTCAGCTCTCTTTCAAAAATATTAGTTTCAATGATTTTTAGTTAATTATAAAACTATTCTGTTGTAACGGATCATTTGATTCAATAATCAGTAAGTTATATTAAATATACAAGATTTTAGGTATTTATAAAACAACAAAAAATAGTTTTGGACACAGCGTACCGATGGAAAACAACTCACTTGAAAATCTTCCATTAAAAAACTACTTTACACATTGAAGCCAATTTATCCGGCGTGGTTGCAAAAGAGGGACCTCCCAGTTTACGTAGATGTAGAAACCAAACTAAAACCCCACCGGTTGTAATAGGAAAAGGTGGGGGGGGGGGGCCATGTTTTAAGCTTTAGTATACTGTCTTGATTGACGGATGATCTTTGCTTATATTTTAACGTAAGATAAGAAAAATGGATTCCAGTTTGAATGAAAAGAGGAATTTATAGGGAAGGGAAGCAAATGGTGCAGTAATGGTGTTAGTCAAATGTCTGCAGCGGTAATGATGAAAGAAAAAACGTGGATTAGGATTAAAAAGGCTCCCTTGAAGAGTTTAATCCTAATCCACCATTAAGCTTTTTTTAGTGCATGGCCTTTCCAGAAGCATCACAATCGGTTATATTTTCGTTCGATTTTCCTGAACTCATCTGAAAGTTCAAATAAGGTGTGTAATACTGCTGTTTGAATATATAGATTCATATAATTATCATTGCTCTTCTTTTGAAAGGATAAATCATGTTTTTCATTAATTTTCCTAGTTATACATTCATTAATTTCGCTCCACATTTCTTTTGTTCCTTCTTTAATTTTAGTCTCCATAATCTCCCACTCCTTTTTTATTAGTTTATCCAATCTATTACATTCTTATACTTATTTATTGGCCAAGCTGGTGACTTTTTTATCTTAAAATTAATATTTACCGTTCACGATATGATTCTTTGCGTAGAAAAGGAGAGAGTAGCGACTATAGTGTTAGTCCATCATTATTTTTTTGTGGAAATCAAAAACCTCTAATGGATGATGACCTATCCTTATTGAGTTTGTTCTCAAACAGCAGGATACCAAAGGGCTAATGAACTACGGGTTCTTTGCTTCATTATCGGAGGTTGCATTGGCAGCACATTATGGAGCTACAGGGAAAGGATAGTTGCATAAGATCAAAAGGTGCCGGAGCAGTTTATCTTTTAAGTGGATTTAATTGAAAGATGAGGAATAAAAACGAGCTTATCAACAGAGAATACTGCTATTAACTACAAAATAGGAGTGTAAATATGGAACAGACACTTTATGAAAAAGTCGGCGGAGAAGAAGCGATAGCAAAAGTTGTGGACTATTTTTACTCCGAGTTGGTTCTTAAGGATGATACAGTTAATCATTTTTTTGAAAAGACGGATATGGAAAAACAACGCCGTCATCAGACGAAATTTATTAGTTTTGCATTAGGTGGTCCAAAACAATACTCTGGACAATCCATGGCAAAAGCTCACCAAGGATTGAATCTGCAACCAGCCCATTTTGATGCCATTGTAAAACATCTAAACGATGCACTTGCTCACTTTGGAGTGAATGAAGCTGACATAGATACAGCTTTAACTAAAGTTGCTTCATTAAGAGATGATATCTTGTATAAATAACCGATATTTAGCTAAAGGTACATTGCTTATGGAGCTGACTAGCAGCTCCTTTTCTTATGGAAGTAAAGGGAATTCCACACGGTAAGCAAAAAATATTATTCTTTTAGCCTAAAAATTACATTAATCGGTGTCAGTTTGACTTTGGATACGATTTTCCATTCGAGTTGATCAACAGCCTATATGGAATGTTCTAATTCCATTTTTTCATTTCTTTTAATTTAATAGTTCTCTTATTATTCGCACTTCGTAATCGAGGGGGAATGGGGGATATAATCCATGGAACAACGTAAATATCGGGTGAAGAGGTTATAAAGGGTTTCCTAGCTCGACTACCGGAAAGTGAACAACGAAACTTAAAAAAGGTAATTCGGCAGAATTACCTTTTTACTCATGCTTGAACTTCCGGTAAGCTGGTTTTTCTTCAATCTATAAACATTTTATACAATGTAATGCTTAAGCTGTGCGTTAGTTTTTTAATGATTACTAAAAATAGTCAAACTATTTTATAAAAACTGTATACTGCATCGCAGAAAAGAATCCATTTCAATCAATCTATTTTCAAAATGATTCTTTTTATTTACGCTGTGGGGGCTCAGGTTTGCCCATTCCAAGTTTCTTCAGAAAAGAGAATATGAGCTACAGTACCTCATATTTTCTTCATCAGTATAATATCTTTTTTGTGATATACACTTAAAACCAGACCAAACAAGCAGGCGTTAATTATAGCTGATAAAGCACCATAACTCATAAATGGCAGGGATACGCTTGTTATTGGTAATAAGCCGAGAGACATTCCGATGCTGACGGTTACCTGTGCAGTGAATATGGCAAAACTGCCGGAAACGAGCATTTTCCCAAATGGGTCTTTCACAGTTTGGAATATACGGGAAATTCGCCAGATCATCCATAAAAACAGCAGACCAATGAGCAAGGCCACGGACCAGCCAAGCGTATAGGTAATCGTTACAAAGATAAAATCCGTCATCATTTCATTTGAAAAATCAATCTTCCCGAGGGAACCAAAATGTCCAAACCATCCGGCATCCTCAATTAGCTTTTCCAGTTTCAAATACATATACCCCGATGTCTCACTGAATTTTTCAGGCGTAACGAACGCAAAAAGTCTTTCAAATTGATAGGTCCTTATATTTTTCAACTCTAACTCTATAAGCAGAAGTGAAACACATGCAGTAAGCAGGACCGCTCCAGTAATAAGGATTTTCCTTTTATTTAGGCCGCTCTTCCAGACCATTACAGCAACCATCAATGAATAAAGCATTGCCGCCTGCAAGTTGACTGTATTCAGAAACAGGAATGCAGAACCAACGTATAAAATGGCAGCCAAATAAACATTCATCTTTTTTGATTGAAGCATTCCGGCCCAGGCAAGCAGAAAAATTGGCAGAACCACAATAGAATCGACCGACAATAAACCTATAATATTAATTCGAGGACTGCCGTTCACTAATACATTGGAAAATTGGAACTGAAAAAGAATCAGACATCCTATCGTAAAGAAAACCCAGCCCCATCTCTGAAATTTCCGATAATCGAAAAAAAGAAGGATACAGGCCAAAATTACACTTCCTGTGACAGAATATACCTGCTTCAGCACTGAAAATGAATTTCCATCCTTAAACAAGAACCAAAACAAAAACAGGCCCGTAGCTGACATGAACAGAAACATGCTCATTAGCTTCCAATCAATCTTCGGCCTGTGCAGCTTGTCCATCTTCTGCCCAATGTCAGAGGGGCTTCCCATATTCCGGACAGCCAGTTCCTCTGCTTCATCCTCTGTATATCCTTTTTTGACCAGTTCAGTTTTAGTTTGATGCAGATGGGCTTTTAATTCAGCTTCTATATATTTTTTTGCTTCTTTTGATCGGATATACGACGAAACCTCATTTAAAAAATGATTGCTTCTCAATCGGTTCTTCCTCCTTCAAACGCTGTCCGCCAACTAGCAGAGGCGGAACCACTTTTAGATTCCTTTTTCTTAAGCCACTTTTTCGCACGTTCATCCAAGGAATAGAGCTTCCTTTCTTCCGTTTCCCAAAAAGACTGGAGCCAGCCTTCCTTCTCAAGCTCATGCAACGCAGCATACAAGGAGCCTTCGTTATTTTCAAATTTCCGGATGCCTTTCTGGTAAAGAGATTCATTAATTTGATAACCGCTTTTTTCCTTATCCAAAGATCTGAAAATACCAATCAAAATGTCTTCCTTACTTACATCCTGCTTTTCGATGGCAGTATGGATGGAGTTTCTATGGTTTTCAGTGAATTTCAAATCAAGAAATGTATGCTTTTTCATTGCCGATTTCAAGCGTGTTAATTTATCTTCCATCGGTGGATTCCTCCCAATAGGTTTTTAACCTTCTTTTCGCCTGGCGCATCCGGGTCTTCACCGTTCCAAGTTTGACCCCGGTAATTTCAGAAATCTCCTTGAGCTTCATTTCCTGAAAATAATGGAGATAAATAAGCTCGCGATACTGGATAGGCAGCTCCATAACTGCAACAGCAAGCTGCCTGTCTTCATCCTGCTGAATGACCTCTTCTTCCACGTCATCGGTAGAAGTCCATTCCTGCTCCTCTTCCGCAGTCGAAACTTTTCGGAAGTACCAGCTTTTTCTATAATCCTTACAATGGTTAATAGCAATTCTCCAAAGCCACGTCCTTATATTTGATTGCTGGTTATACGTGGAAAGCGCCTTATAGCATTTGATGAAAATCTCCTGTGTCAGGTCCTCGGCCACAACTGGATCTTTTACATAGGAATAGACCAATTGCAGAATATCCTGGCCATAAAGGGACATAATTTCATCTAGTAAGGATTCGTCATCTTTCATTTGAGACCATTTCAACACAAACTCCTCCAAAACAGTTCACACTTCCTTCCCTAGATATATAGACGATAGTACATAAAAGAAGGTTTTTGTTTTTTGAAATTATTCCTTTTTTACTACAGCTAAAAATATAGAAAACATTTTAGAATTAGTACAGCAATAGTAGGAATCCTCGCCTGACAACATCCAATCAGAAAAGTTTAACCGGTTATAAACATGATAAACCAAAATAAATACTAGAATATCTTATTCTTATAGCACTATTAGGACAGATTAGTTGAATAAGAAAAGGCGGGACAAAAATGGAAGCGTTGATTGAAGAGTATGGTCGTGGATACGCAATGATTCGGAAAGCTATCGAAGGATTAGCGGAGGAGGAGCTTCGTTCAAGCTCGCACCGGACAAGAGGAGCATCCATCAAATTCCCATCCAAATGACGGATGCTGAGGTCTTGTCTACACATCGGCTGGAAAAAAGTCTTGGCGGAGCAGGAGCCACTTCTGCTTTCGTTTGATCAAGTCACATGGGCGAATGGCTTGGGGTTATGATCTGTTGGACCGTGAACAGTATTTGCTCCTGTTCCAATTGCTGCGTTCCAGTATGCAGCCTATTCTGGACCATCTGACAAATGAACAAAGCGGGCGGGTGGGGGTATATGACGATGCAGAGCGGTGCACATTTAAGCAACTGCTGGAATTCCGTGTTGAGCATGTTCGAGGACACCTTGCCCAGATTGAAAGGGTGAGGGAAGCGTATCGGCAGAGCAAAGTATAATGTCTGTTAAATTTATAGAGCTAACAGGTGCAAGAGTTAAAGAGGGAGGCCACTCACCTTATCAGTGGCCCCTATATTTATTTTGAAAAGATGATTTCCTTTTCCTTTTCTTGTACTTTTAATATTTTCTTATTTAGAAACATAAGCTACTTCTTTATATTTGCTAATGCTCTATAAGCATTTGCTTCTCCTGAACCAAATAAAGCATCTTGTCCATTCTTTCCATAGTCAAAAGCTGTTTGCTTAATACGTGCTGTTACTTGGGCAGGTTTATACTCTGGGTGAGCTGCCTTAATAACTCCTGCAATTCCAGCTACTTGAGGAGTGGCCATAGAAGTACCAGCATTAAACTCATATGAAGTACCTAGATAGGTAGGCCAAGTACTTAGGATTAAGTTACTTGGATCAGCTGCCGCAGGATCATTGGTTTCTGCATATTTAGGCCCATAATCTCCTCCAGGAGCTGCCACGTCAATAGCACTGTTCCCATAATTAGAGTAGAAAGCAAGCTGCTGAGTTGACCAGCTTGTGGAGGCAGACACATTAATAACTCCTGGCATTTGTGCTGGTACTACAGTTGCAGGCCCTTTCACGCTCATTCCATATGGTTCATACATTTTATTTAAAAATTCGTTTACTGCCTTCTTGTCATCTAAATTTAAACTTTCATTACCACTACCGGCTACTACAGTTACTCCATTCTTTACTGCATATTGAATAGCTCTCTTCCAAAGTAACGTTTCAGCGACTGATTTATAACTTTCTCCCTCAATTGTCATTTTGGTATTATTATAGAAACGAAGAGACATATTAATAACATCTACCTTGTCATTTGTTGCTGCAATAATTCCATCTATAACCCAAGCTGGTAATCCAAGGGCTTGCTCTGAGTATAATACGCGATAGGATCGGATTCCTAAATCTGGTCCTACACCTTTTATTTTACCATTTGCTCCAATGATCCCGGCAACGTGAGTGCCGTGCCCATTTCGATCTTTTATATCAGTAGGATCACCTGTTTCAGATTCATCCATTCCAGCAGGAACAAGATTACGTCCACCTATTATATTATTCTTTAAGTCAGGATGAGACTCATCAATTCCAGTATCAATCACTCCCACCACTGCTTTATGAGTGATACTACCATCTTTATTTTTATATCCGCCTGTTTCTAAATCATATGATTTCCCGTCGTTGGTCACCCTTTGAATATCCCATTGGGAGTCCCAATAACTCTCTGAATTTTGCTGGCTGATGATACTAGACTCATAGTTATAAGGGCTGACTGCTGTTTTGTCTATAGTTAAGGGGATCTCTCTGTTAGCAGCTTCTATTGAAGAATTACCTTTTAGTTTTTTTAGAAAAGAAGGCTCGTCAGATTGAGCTTCTATTCCTCCAACTTCGGGAAGAACTTTGGTTACTTTACCACCAGCTTTCCGTATTACCTCTTGATAATTCTCTGGTAATCCACTTTTAAAAGCTATTGCGTATGTGTCATTCATCTCCTGATCTTGACTCTTAGCTTGGATAGGAACACCGCCAACGGACAATATCCCTGCTCCTACTGCAATCGAAAGTACCGTATGTAGAATTTTCTTTTTCATATTTCTCCTCCTATATATGGAAAATTTTCATCATATACTATCTTAATATACAACAACTTAAATTCCAAGTTTTCCTAATAAATCTCATATTATAGAAATTAGAAGCTCTTTTTTCTTATCAAACTATCAGTTGAAACCTTTTTGGAAAAACCTTGTATATAGATAGGGGAATGTATTTTTAAATAGGGGAACAGGTCAGGTTAGGGGATATGATATATCAAGTTATTGTTTTCGGAGGTATATAGCATCTATTTTAGGTGTTGGAGATTTTTTATTGTTTAAGAAGACCAAGAAAAGCTAATTAAATTTCTAATTCAAGTAACGGGTGCAGTATCATTCAATTGAATATGTTAAGAGCATGTTTTGATCAATCTTTTTCAAAACATGCTCTTTCTATTTATTTATCAAGGTTATTTGTATTAATTGATCAAGCTTTAGAACCTTGAGTTAGTTCCATATGATGGTCGTCAATGGCGAATTTTTTAAGTTCGATTCTTGATATAGGTTGGTTTGAAAAATGACAAAAAAGCGATTTTATTTGGTGGCATTACCGGTGATAAAATATTTACAAAAGTTCAATTAGCGGAAGGGTTAAATACTTCAAGAACGCCGGTAAGGGCAGCTATTCAAGATTTCAAGAAACAAATTAACAGCTTAACAGCGAATCTTAATTGTATTACGGCACGTAGCTTACTTTGAACCTTATTCGAATCAACCAAGAATACACAGTGAGACATCTTCGGTAGCTAACGACTACTTATGCGATTTTGAATAATTGATGTAATATTGCATAAAACTATTAATTTAATGAATAATCTGTATGTTGTAATTATTGGGAATATATAGATGATTAAATCACTAAGTAATCAATCTCCACTTGGTATGGTATTTGCATATTAGTTAATTAATCAC
Organism: Peribacillus sp. NPDC076916; assembly: GCF_050269675.1. Lineage (NCBI taxonomy): Bacteria > Bacillati > Bacillota > Bacilli > Caryophanales > Bacillaceae > Peribacillus > Peribacillus sp. NPDC076916. Next base: position 755,688 of record NZ_JBNNIU010000001.1, on the reverse strand, counting down.
GAATAAGGGTGGAGTGATACATGGAGAATGCAAAATTAAGACGTTCGTTAACAGTGTTTCCTTTAGTGCTATTTGGATTGGCTTATATGGCACCTACAACAGTTTTTTCTACTTATGGGGTTGTTGCGGAAATAACGAAAGGGATGGTGCCTGCTGCTTATATCATAGCTTTAGTTGGTATGTTATTTACAGCATATAGTTATGGTCAAATGGTTAAGGCCTACCCTGTTGCCGGTTCTGCATATACATTCACTCAAAAGGCTTTTAATCCTCACCTTGGGTTTTTGGTAGGCTGGGTTATCCTATTGGACTATTTATTTTTGCCAATGATCAATGGATTACTGATCGCCATTTACTTAAACGCATATTTTCCTTCCGTTCCTTTTTCCTTCTGGTTAATTACCTTTGTCATTTTAATCACCACTGTAAATATAATTGGAGTGAAAATAGCAACAAAAATAAATCTTTTATTAGTTGCCTGTCAATTCTTAATAATAGTTATTTTTACATCCCTCTCGATTAAAGGGTTACTTAACGGAATGGGTTCAGGAACATTATTCATGAGTTCCCCATTTGTGAATGGAGATATACCACTATCTTTAGTATTAGCGGGATCTTCCATTTTGTGTTTATCTTTTTTAGGATTTGATGCTGTTACCACATTTTCAGAGGAAACCATTAATCCGAAAAAAGTAATACCAAAGGCTATTTTCCTCGTCGCATTAATAGGGGGTGGTCTGTTTATCACCATCTCATACATCAGTCACCTTATTTACCCAAATTTCCAAGCCTTTAAAGATCCAGATTCCGCTTCCTTGGAAATTGCTATGTATATCGGGGGTAATTTATTTCAATCTATTTTTCTAGCAGGTTATATTACCGGGGGGCTGGCGTCTGGTTTATCAGCTCATGCAAGTGTTTCGCGACTTTTGTATGCGATGGGGAGAGATGGAGTTCTTCCAAAGAGAATTTTTGGTCATATTCATCCAAAATTTCAAACTCCAACACACAACATCATCTTAGTGGGCATTTTTGCTTTATCTGCGTTATTTATTGATCTAGTGACAGCCTCATCCTTTATTAACTTTGGGGCGCTCGTTGCCTTTACATTTGTTAATCTCTCAGTTATTTCCCATTATTTCATTAAAGAAAAACAGCGAAGCGGGATTAACACACTAAAGTACCTGATATTGCCGCTGATTGGTACTGGTTTCACAATTTGGTTATGGACCAGTCTTGATTCAAAGGCGCTTTTACTCGGACTGGGATGGTTAGGAATTGGTTTCATCATGCTCCTTTCTAATACGAAGATGTTTAGTAAGCGGCCACCAGAGCTTTCTATTGATAGTGCGATTGAAAAAGAAATTCAAGCATAAAAGCTATATTCATTAAGGAGGATAAAAATGGTAAGTGCAGACATCATTCTTTCTGGTCAACATGTATTCACTGGGTTACAAGATGAGCCAATAAAAGCAGCTATCGCTATTAAAGGTAATAAAATTATTAAAATCGGTTCTAAAGAAGATATAATGTCATTCCTTGGAAATGAAACGAAAGTGTATGACATGGAAGACGGACTAATTATTCCGGGATTTCATGATTTTCATATGCACATTATGATGGGAAGCATTTTACAGAAGGACAGTGCCAAATTATTTGATGCAGCTTCAGAAGAGGATGCAGCCAAAATAGTAGGTGAATTTGCAGAAACGAGACCAAATGATGAGTGGATATTCGGCGTGGGTTGGGATCATACCAATTGGAAGAACAAAGTGCTGCCACATAGGACAACACTAGATAAATATATTAGTGATCGCCCTGTTTTATTATTCAATGCAGAAGTGCATTACGCATGGATCAATAGTAAAGCAATGGAAATGATTCAATTAACGAAGGATACCCCAGATCCGGAATATGGAGAAATTGGAAAAGATGAAAATGGGGAACTGACAGGCCTTCTATTTGAACAGGCAATTGGGTATGCATCAGAGCATGCATACAAATTACCGAAAGATAAACGTGTAAGCCTATTCCAAGGTTTCCTTAATGAAACAAAAAGATTGGGAATTACATCTGTTAATGATTTATATGGAGCTAAAATTGCGCCAAATCCATTAGACGATCTTGAAATTTTTAAGGAATTTGAGAGAGAAGGGTTACTTACAACCAGAATTCACTTTTCGCCGGAGTTAAAAATGGATTTAGCTGCCGCAAAGGAATTACAAACAAATTATCAGTCAGACAAGCTCACCTTTTCTGGATTAAAACAATTTATAGATGGTGTTGTGACAAGTCATACTGCTTTTTTATTGGATCCTTACAAGGACCGTCCAGATACAAAAGGCGGAACCACTTATCCAGCTGAAACAATTAAACAATTAGTAAAAAAGGCAGATAAGGAAAATTTTCAAATTCGTTTCCATGCTATTGGTAACGGTGCAGTCCGTTTAGCATTGGATGCATTTGAAGAAGCGAGAAATGTAAATGGAGAAAGAGATGCTAGACATGTCATTGAACATGTGGAGGTATTGCATCCGGATGATGTTCATCGCTTTAAGGAATTGGATGTAATAGCTTCCTTTCAACCTAAACACATAGAATTAATGGAAAGTGAGGCATATACAGCCAGAATCAGTGAAACACAACAACCTCTCTATTATCCTATCAAAACACTAGTGGATACTGGTGCTAAAATTGCCTTTGGTACAGATTTTCCTGTAGTGCCCCTAAATCCCATGATGGGCATTTATCAGGCAATCACGAGAAAAGATTTAACCGGGAAAGCGTGGCAAGAGTCGGAAGGATTAACATTGGCACAAGCGTTAAAATACTACACGGCCATACCGGCATACGGGTCATTTAGAGAAAATGAATTAGGCACGTTGGAAGCAGGGAAGATAGCGGATATCGCTGTATTGAATAAAAATTTATTTAGCATATCAACAGAGGAAATTCTTGAAACAGAAGTGAAGATGACGATCATGGATGGAAAGATCGTATATGAAAACCTGGTCGTCCAAACTGTATAAGGTAAAAAAATAAAAGTGGGGAAGTGAGAAGATGTCAAAAGTAAAAGTTGGTCTTGTCCAAATTCATTGTGGAGAATTCATTGAGCAAAATATTCAAAAAACGATAGAGAAAATAAAAGAAACAGTAAATAAAGGTGCACAAATCGTTTGTTTACAGGAATTATTTTCTTCGCAATATTTTCCGCAAACGGTCAGTGTGAAAAATTATGATTTAGCTGAAGATGTAGATAGCGGTACATTAGCCGAAATGGGTGAATTAGCAAAGGAATTAGCAATTGTCTTGATTGTACCTTTTTACGAAAGAGCAGGTGCTGGTATTTATTTTAATAGTGCAGCTGTATTTGATGCAAATGGAGAATGTTTAGGGATTACAAGAAAAAATCATATTCCGGATGGTCCCCAGTATCATGAAAAATATTATTTCGTTCCAGGCAATACTGGGTATCCTGTCTATGAAACGGCTCATGGAAAAATAGGAGTCGGGATTTGTTGGGACGAGTGGTATCCAGAAGTTGCCCGAATTTTGAGCTTACAAGGTGCAGAGATATTATTCTATCCTTCCGCTATTGGTTCAGAGCCAGATCATCCCGAGATATCGACAAGATCATCCTGGGAAAAGGCAATTTCCGCTCATGGCATTTCGAATGGTGTATTTGTTGCTGCAACAAATCGAGTGGGCCAGGAAAAGGACATGAATTTTTACGGTGGTTCATTCATTAGCGATACATTCGGGAATATTTTAGCTTCACTTGATGATGAAGAAGGAATTATTGTGCAAGAAATTGATTTAAAAGAGATAGAAGAGACTAGAAAAATTCTGCAATTCTTTAGAGACCGTCGTGTCGATACATACGGCCCTATTTTACAAAAAGAAATACTTCAAAACCCCATCTCCTTCAAAAAAGGGAGCGAACAAAGCGCTGTTCAGTTAATCATTAAAAAATAAAGCAGGTGTTTTTCCTTATCAGGTACATCATAAATCCATCAAGCTAAATTTGTTTTTAATGTACGCAATCCTTCTTCTCAAAGTCGGGTATACTTGGACAACGTTGTATGGTTTTGACTTCCATAAGATTGATTTTAGATCGGAGCTGTCTTTAAGGCAGCTTCTTTTTTTGAGCAAAAAAGCAGTAATTAAAAGGAGGAGGTATCTAACACCTATCGTACTATTTTTTGTTAAGTGAGACGGTTAGAGAAGAACAATGTGGGAAATACTAAGAGAATGAAAACGTTACCGAATTTTCAGAAAAATGTATTGACGGGAAAATGTGGTTGTTATATATTATTAATAAGTTAAATTTATTGTTATATAACAGAAGGAGGAGTCAAGATGATGAACATTCAGGATAAAGCCTATGAAAGTTATTTAAAGATTTGTGAAAGGTACGAAATCGAGTCGATAAACTTCGATCACTTCATCAAAAATTTAACCAAAGATCAGTTGGATGAATACAGTAAATTAGCCGTTTAAATGAAAGGAATTGATTGCACAAGATGGATCTCCCGGTTGATGTAGATGTAGAAGCCAGTTAGAAACCCCACCAGTTGCCATTGGGAACAGGTGGGGTTTTGTCATGTGTTTTAAGAGGCTATTTTTAATTAGTAGGATAACTTGACTGACGAAAATGATAGGAAGTATGATCAATCTTTTTGGATTACCGGCAATTTTCTTGTAAAATCAAAACAATAAAATATCAGTTACTATTACATTATTATGAAGGAAAAAAGCTGTGTATTAAACTTTAGTAGGTAAGAAAATAAAATTCTGAATTTTCTTGAAATTAATCCATGCACATGTTAGAATTCATTTCAGATAAGAATATTATCAATAAGATAATATTGGAATTATGGTGAAACTACGTTTCTTAATAAGCAACAATTTCAATAAGGAAGGATTGAAGAGAATCTATATAGGAAATAAAGTCTACGGAGGTTGGTAAAATTAAACGATTCCTTATTTAAAAGCAAAAATATCTCCTCTATTTATATCATCCAAGCATCCAGTCATACTATCTACCTTAAAACATCAAAAATCAGCACAATGATTGTTATGCATAACGACATAGCTAATAATACTTTTTATAAAAGATTTTTCGGCAATAAAATGAAACGACGTTGCTTATTAAGGAATGATGACCATTGATTACTTCTTCAGTTTTAATATTATTCAAATCTATTTATGAAGGGGTGAGAGATAATTTGAAAGCGCTTCATCGATATCGAACTATAGAAAAGTTTGATGGAAAATAATATCTAAAATCAGCTTAACAGCACAAATAAAAGTTATGTCGATGTAAATATCTAATGATTTATTTTTTTGGGTGGTGGAATTGTAAGCACTTATATGAAAGTGATCAGTGGGTAATGTCCAGTGTATTTAGCATATAAATGAAATCATTCAGGAGGTTTTGATTAATGAACAAACAACTTCAGATGAATAAGAAATTTAAATGGAAAGTTCGTTATACTGTCTTATTTGTATTATGGTTATGTTGGCTGTTTTCTTTCCTTGATCGAATGGTTATCACTATTGCACTGCCTTTTATTGGTGAAGATCTAAATCTAACGGCGACAGCTCAAGGGTTATTGTTAAGTATTTTCTTTGCAGGTTATGCACTGTTCCAAATACCGGGCGGGATGTTATCAGATAAATTTGGCTTTCGTCGTGTGATGAGCATTGCGATTGTATGGTGGTCAATTTTCACATCATTGACTGGCTTAATTTTTTCTTATCCACTTATGTTAATTATTCGATTCGTATTCGGTTTAGGTGAGGCATGTTTACCAGGTGCTGCTTACAAAGGAATAGCTAATTACTTTCCTAGTAAGCAACGCGGGACGGCCACAGGAATTCAGTCAACGGTTAATACGTTAGGACCGGCTCTTGCTGCTATTGCTGCGGCAGCAATTATTGCGGCATTTGGATGGCGTACAGTGTTTATCGTAATGGGTATTCCGGGCACTATAATCGGTCTGTATATCTGGTTTAAATTCAAAGATAATCCGAAAGATCATCCTAAAATGACGAAAGAAGAGCTTGCAGAATTAGAAGAAGACAGTGAGACAGAAAATTCGAAAGAAGAGAAGAAATCTGGAGTTTCCTTTAAGGAACTTTTAAGAAAGCCTATTTTATGGCAAATGGCGCTTATTTGGTTCTTCTTTGATATTACTTTCTGGGGATTTACTTCTTGGCTCCCATCTTATCTGATAAATGTTAGAGGACTTTCTTTAATGGATACTGGTATTTTCAGTGCCTTACCTTATCTAGTTGGTACAGTCTCAATTGTTCTTGGTGGGTACTTGTCAGATAAAGTAAAAGGAAAAAGGAAATGGGTGTTTATCCCTAATGCTGTAATTGGTGGTTTAGCATTATTATTGATGCTTCAAGCTTCTTCCACTGCAATGGTCATTACATATCAATGTGTTGCAGCATTCTTCATGTTCTTAGCTCAAGGAGCATTCTGGGGTCTGGTTGTTGACACACTTCCTGCGAAAATAATGGCTGCAGGCTCATCTACTGTTAACTGTTTCGGATCAATTGCAGGATTTATCGCCCCGTTTTTAATGGGATATATGATTGAAAGCAGCGGTGGTTCTTACAATTCATCTTTCATATTAATGATTGCAGCAATTATTGTAGCAGCAATTATTGCCCTTACGATTGGCAATAATACCGAAAAAGAAAATTCATTGAATTCAGAAACAATAGTAGAAGCTTAATTTGAATTGCAAATTCATCAGTAAGTAAATGGGTTCATTCATCTATGCTGAGGATAGCAATATAATATAAATGATGTTTTTTAACATGGTAATAGCAGTATATTTACAAACCCCTTGATAAGCGGCTGTCAGATGGCAGGCGCTTTTTTTTCAGATATTGGGTAAGAAAGAGGAAAAAAAAGTGTTGTAATTTTCAGAAAAGTAATTAAAATTAAATAGGAACACCGTTGCTTATTAGGTAACAGGAAGGGTGTGAATAAACGAAATAAATTAAATCATTTAAAAGGGAGTTTGAATGAATGAAAGTAAATTTAAAACCAAGCAATGTTAGTTCATTAACAAAGGTACTTGCAGTAGCTACGCAAAATCAATTTGCTGTCGGTTCGTTTACTCCTAGAGCTACAAAGATGGTAACTCCTATACTTAGAGCGGCCCAAGAAAAGAAATCTGCGGTTATTGTTCAAACTTCTGAGAGAGAGCAGGAACGATACGGAATTAATTTAGCGGAATTTAGCCGAGAGTTTTATCGTGTGATCCAAGAGGAGAATATTACGATCCCTGCCGTGTTACATTTAGATCATACGAAGGATTTCAATGTAATTGCTGAAGCCATCGAAGTTGGTTTTACATCGGTTATGATTGATGCATCAGAGCAACCATTCAAGAAAAATATTGAGATAACAAAAAAGGTTGTTGAGTATGCACATTCAAGAGGCGTAACTGTTGAAGCTGAATTAGGCAAGATAGGGACAACCGACTTTATTGAAACCGACGTTGATGAAGAGCTATTTACAGAGCCTAAAGAAGCAAAACAGTTTGTTGAAGAGACCGGTATTGATGCATTGGCGGTTTCTGTCGGAACTTCACATGGTGTTTATCTTGTTAAAAATCCAAGAATTGATATTGAGCGTTTAATAGAAATTCGTGCATTAACATCTGTACCTTTAGTGTTACATGGTGGTTCAGGCACTCCTTCAGAGATGATTAGGAATGCAATTCAAATTCCTAATGGCGGAATTAGTAAAGTGAATATTGCAACAGATATAGAACATATGATGATAAAAACTCTTAATCGAGAAAATCATGTTACAGAAAAAGAGTGGTCGGAACTACCAACTGAAACATTAACTTTAGTCCAAAACGCAGTTCAGAACGTAGTAAAAGAAAAAATTGAAAACTTTTTGATAAGTAGCGATAGCGCTTCTTATTATATTTAAGAAGTAATATTATACTAACTTTGAACTATACCCCCTTATTTTAGTCACATAAGATAAACTCTTTAACCACATAATGGATGGCTATACTAATTATCGTCGAAGATAACTTTTTTAGGTAATAGGAGGAAAAATAATATGTCTATAGAAAGGTCTAGTTTAGTAACCTTTGCAGGTAATCCAGTTACGTTGATTGGGAGTGAAATTCGTGTTGGTGATAAAGCGCCAAATTTTGAAGTATTAGCAAACGATCTCTCAAAAGTTACACTTGAAGATTCAAAAGGGAAAGTCCGCCTTATTTCATGTGTTCCCTCACTTGATACAGGAGTATGTGACGCACAAACACGGAAATTTAACCAATTAGCTAGCAATCTAGGAAATGATGTAGAAGTATTAACAATTAGTGTAGATCTTCCATTTGCACAAAAAAGATGGTGTGGAGCAGCAGGAATAGAACAAGCCCAAACCCTTTCGGATCATTTTAAGATGTCATTTGGTACAGCTTATGGAACATATATAAAGGAACATCGTTTAGAATGCCGTGCAGTATTCGTTGTAGATGAAAAAGATGTCGTACAGTATGTTGAATACGTTCCGGAAATTACGGAACATCCAAACTATGAAGCAGCTATAGAAGCAATTAAGTCATTAATAAAAGTTAAAAAGTGATATAAGTAAGCAATATACACTATGCTTAAAGGACGTATATTATTTTCCATTAATCCCAAGAAGTAAAATGTTTATTGCATTAAAATCTTTTTTTCTCAGTTTATTTTATTCTACTCCCAAAATAGAAAGGCTGCCTCACAAAAGGACAGCCTCTTCTACTAATGGTTTTATTAATGGGGTGGTGAGGTACAAACATTGAGACAAAAAAGTTGTTATTACCTTAAAGAAATAGGGTTAAAGTTTAAATTAATTTTTGTTAATAAGGAGTCGGTAGTATTCTGAATTTTATAATTTTTTGTTGAAAAACTAAGATAGTGGTGATAGTATAAAAATGCAAATAATTTACTAAATATAGAATAAAATAACATATTTTACTCGTTTACCGAAACGGTGTTGCTTATTAAGAGGCGAAAAGGGGCAGCTAGGCTTCTGAATATTGGCAATGATATTTGAAAACAGATAGATTGAAGTATGTTAAAGAACTTAATCTAAATGACCAGGGTGTATAAAATTAGGATTCTATCATTATCCAATTTTAAATATTTTTTTACCCAATATTGTATACAATACTGCATTCAATTTTGAATTCTTCATTGAGGGGAGGTATAAAGTGTTGAATAGTTTAGAAATGGATATCTATAATAAAATCAAGCAAGCTATTATCCAGCAAAAGCTTCGGCCAAATATGCAACTAATAGAAAAGGATCTTGCTGAATCGTTTGGGGTAAGCCGTACCCCTGTTCGAAATGTTCTGCGCAGATTGGAATATGAAAAATTAGTGAAAATTAAAGAGCATAAAGGTACCTTTGTATCTTGTTCAACAATTGAAGAAGCAAAAGAAGTATTTGAAATGAGGAGAATTTTAGAAGGGGAGGCAGTGCGAAGAGCATGCAGACTCTTTAACGAGGAACAATTACAAGAGCTAGAGACTCTGGTTGAAGAAGAACGACATATTTATGGTAGTCTAGATTTTTATGAATCTTTAAAAATATCTGGGGATTTTCATTTAAAAATAGCTGAAATCGCAGGGAATTCGTATTTTTATCAATATCTCGAAGACTTAATTTCCCTAACTTATGTGATCATAGCAATCTATGGAAGAGGTAAAATGGAAACATGTGGTTCTCACGATCATTTGCAAATTTTTAATGCTATTAAGCAAAGGGATGGTGATCTTGCAGAACGCTTATCTCTCATTCATCTTAGTGAAATTGAATCGAATCTTCATTTTAATGAGGAATTACAGATCTCGTCTTCATTGTCAGATATATTTCTTTAAATATTAATTGAAAGCGCTTACTAATGTGGTATTTAAGGAGGTGATACAGTCCATCGAAATCATTTTCAAACGTAATGTAGTTGTCATGTTATTTTTTTTGATTTTCAAGAAACGCTGTTGCTTAATATGCGACGATACCTTGAGTCAAACGTAATAAGATGGTGGAGAATCGATGGGAAATAGTACTTTTAACAAAACAAATTCGTATTTTAATTCCTGTGAATGAAGAACTTAAAAAGAACACTTAGAAGAAAGATTGCATCATATCATAGCCTTGGCAAACATCTAAGACCTAACTTGTTAACCAATGCATATGTCAGAAATGCGGAAAACAATAAAAAAGGGGTTGGATGTATCATGTCTACAAATTTAAAAAGTTACGTTCCACAAGAAACGCAGATCCAACATGATACGGGTGTGGATGAATCACTTAATCCGAAAACCGAGGAAGGTAGGACGGTAAGTCCGTTAAACTATATTTTTATGTGGGTTGGAGACGGTGTTAATTTAGGTAATATGACGCTTGGAGCTAGTATGATTGTAGCGGGAGTCGCTACGTTAAACATCTTTCAGACATTTGCCGCAGCTATCATGGCAATTGGAATCATTTCAACTGTTTTTGCTTTAAATGACAGGCTCGGATACAGAACGGGAATACCATATGTAGTACAGCTTAGAATGTCTTTTGGGCTGAAAGGTTCCGTAATATCATCATTAATGCGCGGTATTCCCGCCATCGTTTGGTACGGTTTTCAAAGTTGGATTGGCGGTACTGCCTTAAATGAAATTGCGAAGATTATTACGGGCGGCGCCTTTGATAATGTTGCCATTTGCTTTGTAGTGCTACAGTTGGTGCAAATTGGGCTTTCGCTGTATGGATTCCATGCCATTAAATGGGTGGAAACGCTTGCGTCTATTGTTATTGTACTAGCGCTTCTCTATGTATTTGGCGTTCTACTAACTTCCCATAGCGAGGTTATTGCAGAAAAATGGGTTCATGCAGAAGGATCATGGGGCTTACCTTTCTTTGCATTGATAATGATGTTTATGGGGAATTATGCGGCTATCTTTTTAAGTGCAGCGGACTATTCAAGAGAGCTAAAATCTGGTATTAGCGACGCAAAACGCGGGTTTTTGTACTTTCTTCCTATATTAATAGCGTACGGCTTGACACTTGCAATCGGTGGAATGCTTGCTTCCGCAACCGGCATCAACAACCCTGTGAAAGCGTTTGCGGTAGTGGTGGATAACTCTTATATTACACTCTTTGTATCCGCATTTATTGTTTTGGGTGCAGTTGCAGTAAACATGGTTGCCAATATTATTCCGCCAACCTATGTCATTACCCTGCTTACAAAAATGAAATATAAACCTGCAGTTACCATAACCGGACTGCTTGCATTTTGCTCATTCCCTTGGGTTCTTGTACAGGATTCTTCGGCAAAGGGTCTTGGTATTTTCATCCTTATATATTCCGCATTTTTAGGTCCTATTGTTTCTATACTATTAGTCGAATATTATATATTAAGAAAGCAAAAAGTAAATGTTGCAGATTTGTATAAGGAAGACGGTCCATTTGCCGGGTATAATCCGGCAGCGGTGCTTGCATTGCTTATCGGCGCCGGAGCAGCCTTCATGAAAGTGGAGCTGGCATGGATTATCGGTGTTTTTGTGGCAGGTATTGCATATTTGCTTTTGATGAAATTTGCATTTAAAGATTCAAAATTCAAAAAGGGTACTATTTTTGAAAAGTAAACCTGTATTTCTAGGTTTCTAGGGGTTATTCACTCTGTCTAATTATATTGGATTGATGCAATCGGAGGATGAAATAAACAAGGTAGTTGAGTAATGTGAATATACGGAAAATTTTGAAAAAAGGGGTTGGGAGAATGAAGTTTGATTTAATTATAAAGAACGGAAATGTAGTAATTGAACATACAGTAGAACAACTAGATATCGGTATACTTAATGGTAAAATTGCAGAAATTTCAAAAGAAATAGTCGGAGAATCTGCTGAAATTATAGATGCTTCTCATCAATATGTCATGCCCGGGATGATAGATGCCCATGTCCATATTTGCGAGCCAGGAAGAACGGAGTGGGAAGGGTTTGTAACAGGAACTCAAGCACTAGCTGCAGGGGGGACAACTTCATTTGTTGATATGCCATTAAACGCTTTGCCGGCAACGACTACAAAGAGTTCACTGCATTTAAAATTAAAATCTGCAGAAAATAAGGCGTATGTTGATTATGCTTTGTATGGTGGATTAGTTCCTGATAATCTCGAAGATTTAGAGGACCTTTCTAACGAAGGTGTTGTGGCCTTCAAATGTTTTATGGCAACATGTGGTAGTGAGGAAATTGGAGATTTTAAAAATGTTGATGATTTTACTCTATATCAAGGTATGAAAAAACTATCGGAATTGGGGCATATTTTATCTATACATGCTGAGAATGCAGAGCTTACTGATAAACTGGCAATTGAAAAGAAGAAACAAGGGAAGACAACAGCAAGAGATTATGTCGAGTCCCGCCCAATTTTTACTGAGGTTGATGCTGTAAAACGTGCTTTGTTATTAGGTAAAGAGACTGGCTGTAAATTACATTTCGTTCATATTAGTAGTGGAGAGGCTGTTGAAGAAATCCTTAAAGCACGTAAACAAGGCCAAGAGGTTACGATAGAATCGTGTCCTCACTATTTCATGTTAGATACGGAAACCTTTGAAAAGATAGGACCTGTTGCGAAATGCGCTCCGCCGCTTCGTTCTAAAACGGAACAAGATAAATTATGGGAAGCTCTTAAGGAGGGGAAAATTGATATCCTGACATCAGACCATTCCCCATGTCCTCCAGATATGAAGCAGAGCAACACAAATAATATGTTTGATGTGTGGGGAGGGATTAGTGGCTGCCAAAATAATGTTGATTTAATGTTTGACGAGGCTGTTAAGAACCGAGGGGTTTCTGTAAGTGAATTTTCAAAGATGATTGCGACAAAGCCTGCAGAAATATTTAACTTAAGAAATAAAGGAAGCATTAAAGTTTCCTATGACGCTGATATCATTCTCCTTGATCCAAATAAATCGTACACCGTTAAGCCAGAAGGTTTGTATTACCGTCATCAACAAAGCCCTTATGTTGGAAGAAAGATTAACTGTCGAGTGACGAAAACGTTTGTAAGGGGACAACTAGTATTTGATTTTGAGACAGGGATTGTAGGTCAGCCAATCGGGAAGTTTATTTCGGCAAAAAGTAGTTTCGTAAAAGCATAAAATCCTCTAAAGAAGGTTGACCTAAAAGGGCACTTAAGTTGCTCTTGATGGCGTCATACCTTCTTTTTGTTTTATTTTTTGAATGGTATTATGTTTGGGGATTGCTATTGTGGTAAGATAAAGAAAAAGTAATATAGGATTTAATCGGAGGGTAATGCAAATGGTTAAGTCAGTGGATAGGGCGTTAACAATTATTTCATTAGTAAGCAAGCGTAAAGAAGGGATTGGGGTTACTGAGCTTGCCTCCAATCTAGATTTAAATAAAAGCTCTATATTCAGATTATTAAGTACTCTTGTAGATCATGGATTCATCGAACAAAATCCTGAAACTAAAAAATATAGATTAGGCTATAAATATTTAGAATTAAGTTCGATGCTGCTTGAATCTATTGACTTGAGAACTCAAGCTAAACCTTTTCTGGAAGAGTTAGAATCACATATTAATGAAGTGATCCACTTGACCGTATATGATCAAGGAGAGGTAATCTATATTGAAAAACTTGAGGGAAGTGAAACCCTTAGAACACATTCACAAGTAGGAAGACGGGCCCCAATGCATTGTACGGCAGTCGGCAAGGTAATCTTAGCCCACCTGCCATTAAATGAGATCGTAGATATAATTGACAGGCATGGTCTACCAAAGCATACTGAACAAACGATTACAGATAAAGAATCTTTTTTTAAAGAATTGGGGAAAATAAGGAACGAAGGTATTGGTAGAGAAGTTGAAGAAAATGAACAAGGAATCACCTGTATTGCAGCGCCAATTTTTGATAATCGGAAGAAAATTACTGCTGCCGTGAGTATTTCAGGACCAAGCATCCGAATGACTGAAGAAAGATTAACTGAAATTAAACCAATTATAATGGATATTGGTAAAAAGATTTCCAAAAGGCTTGGTTACACAGACAATTAAATAATGTGAAAAAGGAATTGGTATCAAACCAATTCTTTTTTTGTGGCAATTTATTGATTCAAGTTTATCTTCGAAGGGGCACTCTGATCTTTTGTCCTTCGAAGAATCTTCATAAAAAAATTATTGACAAAAATACTTGAAATATTCAAAAAACGGTGATAATATCAAAATAAGAAACATGGTTAGTTAATAAGCAACAAGATGCTTATTTTTTTAATCATTAAATGAAACTGCGTTGCTTATTACAAAACTAAAAGGAGGAGTAATAGTGGATTTTTCTAAAGAGAAAAGCAAATTTTATAATAATCTAACGAAAACAATTCGCCGGCACATAGTTAAGATGACGAACCATGCAGGAAGTGGTCATCCCGGTGGTTCTTTATCAGCAACTGAACTAATGTCCGTGCTATTTTTTGAGCACATGAATGTTGATCCTAACAACCCAGATTGGCAAGACCGAGATTGTTTCTTCCTATCTAAGGGTCATTGTACACCTGTATTTTATTCAGTATTAGCTGAAAAAGGTTTCTTCCCAGTTGAAGAGTTAATGACATTCAGGGATGTTGACGGTAGGTTACATGGACATCCATGTGGAGAGCATATTCCAGGCGTAGACATATCTTCAGGATCACTTGGTCAAGGATTATCAGTAGCTAATGGTGTTGGACTAATTGCAAAACTAGATGGTAGCAATAGAAGATCATATTGCATGATTGGTGATGGGGAATTACAAGAAGGTCAAGTTTGGGAAGCGGCAATGACAACTGCACATTACAATCTTGATAACGTTTGTGCGATTATCGACTGGAACAAAATTCAACTTGATGATTTTGTTGAAAATGTAAAAGGTGTAAAAAATCTTGGTGATAAATTTAGAGCTTTCGGTTGGCACGTTGTTGAAATTGATGGTCATGATATTCATGCAGTTAATGAAGCGTATAAAGAAGCTAAACGCACTAAAGGCAGACCTACTGCAATTCTAGCTCATACGGTTAAAGGCAAGGGAGTTTCATTTATGGAAGATACCCATGATTGGCATGGAATGGCTCCGAATGATGAGCAATTAGAAATCGCTTTAAAGGAGTTGGCTTAAGATGGCAAATCAAGAAGCACCACGTAAAGGTTTTGCTGATGCACTGATTAGACTTGGAGAAAAACATGACAATCTAGTGGTACTTGACGCGGACTGCGCAAAATCGAATATGACAAATCTATATAAATATAGATTTCCAGAACGCTTTTTCAACATCGGTATTTCTGAATGTGATTTAGTAGGTACCGCAGCCGGTATGGCAGTGGCGGGTAAAGTACCATTTGCCAATGCTTATGCAAACTTCCTTACTGGGCGCGCATTTGATCAAATGAGAATTTCAGTATGTTATTCAAATAACAATGTGAAAATTGTCGGTCATAACGCTGGTACATCAGCTGCTCAAGAAGGTGCAACACATTTACCGCTTGAAGATATTTCTTTAATGCGATCACTTCCACGTATGACTGTAATTGTTCCAGCTGATGCGGTTGAAATGGAAAAAGCAGTAGAAGCTGCTTATTACCATGAAGGACCAATTTACCTCCGTGTTGGCAAATTACCAGTACCGATCGTTACCAAAAAAGAAGAACCATTCAAAATAGGTAAAGCAATTAAATACCGTGAAGGATCTGATATTACAATCATCAGTACGGGGATAATGCTTGATGAATCACTAAAAGCCGCAGGTGAATTGGAAAAGCAAGGCGTAAGCGCCGAACTTTTACACATCCATACAATTAAACCTATTGATAAAGAAGCCATTATTGCATCTGCTGCAAAAACAAAACATGTCATCACAGTTGAAGAGCATTCAATTATAGGTGGATTAGGTAGTGCTGTTGCTGAAGTATTATCGGAAAACCAACCAACTAAATTAAGAAGAATCGGTACAAATGACCGTTTTGGGGTTTCTGGAAAAATGGATGAATTACTTGATTTATTTGAATTAAGAGCACACCGTATTATTTCTACTGCAAATGAATTATTAGGGCATAGAGTAACTAGCTAATCACATTTTTAGATAATGAAAGGGGGAGGGTTTTTGTCAAACGCAACCCAATATCTAAGTTTAAAGGATACTTTAGACCTCTTCTCTAAATCGGATGACAGCCTTCGTGCAAAAATCAAAGCTCATTTAATTCAAACAAAACATAAGTTTATCGTTTTAGATGATGATCCAACTGGTGTCCAAACGGTACATGATATTTTTGTCATTACGGACTGGGGAAAAGATTGGATTAAAAAAGGGTTATCTAATGAGAGAAGTGTACTTTATATTTTAACAAACACAAGAAGTTATAATGCAGAAAAAACGGAAAACATCAATAGGGAGATTGTCCAAAACATTGTTGACGTTACTAAGGAAATGGGTATTAATTATTCGATTATCAGTAGAAGTGACTCAACATTAAGAGGGCATTATCCACTTGAAATTAATGTGCTCCAAGATGAATTAGTAAAAACTGCTAATGTACAAATTTCAGGTCATTTAATCATACCGGCTTTTTTTGAAGCACATCGTTACACCTTGGATAATACTCATTATTTAGGGATGGATGGTCAGCTTATCCCAGTAAATGAAACAGAATTTGCGAATGATTCCGTTTTCGGGTTCAATACTGCTAATTTGCCGAAATGGATTGAAGAAAAGACAAATGGAAGCGTAAATTCAGAGTCAGCTTTGATCATTTCACTTGAAGATATTCATGATGGCGGCATTGATAAAGTTTATGAGATTTTACTATCTGCCAACAATAATGCCCCTATTATAGTAAATGCTAAATCTTATTATGATCTGGACATCGTATCATTAGCTGTCCTTAAAGCAATTGATTCTGGCAAGCAATTCTTGTTTAGAACTGCAGCATCTTTTGTAAAATCGATTGCGGGAATTCAGGATCGTCCATATTTATCAGCTAATGAGATTGTTTCAAATGATATAAGCCAAAACAATGGTGGCTTTATTATAGTAGGTTCTCACACGAATAAAACTACGGAACAAATTAAGGAACTAATGAATAAATACCCGATTGAACAAATCGAAATGAATGTTGTGAAAGTTCTGAATAAAGAAACGAGAATTGAAGAGCTAACACGAGTATGTCAATTAGTAGATCAAAATATTTCTTCTAATCGCGATACGCTTGTATATACGAGTAGAGATTTAATTAGTGCGAAAGATAAGGAAGAAAACTTAAAGATTAGTCAAACTGTTTCAAGTTCTTTAGTTAAAGTTATTCGCTCACTAAAAGTAAAGCCGAAATTCATCATTGCAAAAGGCGGTATAACTTCGAGTGATGTGGCAACTGACGGCTTAAAAATAAAATATGCAAAAGTTTTAGGGCAAGCGATCGCCGGTGTTCCAGTATGGTTAACCGGAAGTGAAGCTAAGTTCAAAGATACACCTTATATCGTATTTCCAGGCAACGTTGGGGATAAAGATTCGATTGCTCAAATCTTTGAAAATATAAAAAAGGATCAAAAGGGAGAGATATAAATGGCTAAACAAAAAATGACAGCTGCTGAGTTAATTGCCTTGTATTTAGAAAAAAGAGGAGTGAAACACGTTTATGGTATACCGGGAGCTGCAATTTTACCATTCTATGATGCAGTAAAAGAATTAACTAAAATTGAATCTTATATTGTCCGTCACGAGCAAACTGGTGCTTTCATGGCTGACGGTTATTCAAGAGCAACTGGTGAAGTGGGTGTATGTGCTGCCACATCAGGTCCTGGTGGAACTAACTTCTTAACTGGTCTTTATGGTGCATGGATGGATTCCATACCAATGATAGCAATTACTGGTCAACAAAAAAATAGTCTAATTGGAACCATGCAATTCCAAGAAGCGCCTATCGTTGAAATGGCAAAACCTGTAACAAAAGCTGCTTACCGTTTAACTGACGGCTCGAAAACCGCTGAATTTATTCACGAAGCATGGGTAACAGCAACTACTGGAAGAAAAGGTCCAGTCCTTCTTGATTTACCGATTGACCAACAAAAAGTAGAAATAGAAGTAGACCTAGATGAGCTTATCGCTTCTACTCCAGTCGATAACTTACCACAAGCTTCCGATGCCGATATAGAGAAAACATTAGAATTATTAAAAGACGCTAAAAGACCAGTCTTACTTTCTGGTGGAGGGGTTAACATTGCAAACGCTACTACTGAATTAAAAGCGTTAGCTGAAGAACTGCAAATCCCTGTAGTGACTTCTGGCATGGGGATGGATACATTCCCCAACGATCACCCTTTATTCGCTGGACGTATGGGAACGATGCTTGATACTCCATTCGGTAACAAAACAATTGTTGAAGCTGACTTAGTCATCAACCTTGCCGGACGTTTCGCTGATCGTTCTACTGGTAATGTTTCGGTATTCACACAAAACGGTAAGAAAATTGTCCACGTAAACCTTGATAATAAAGAAATTGGTAAAGTTGTACCAACTAATTTAGGTATCGTTTCTGATGTTAAAACATTCATGGTTAAACTTGCAGAAGCCCATAAAGCACTTGGCGCTCATGTCGCTGCAACTGCCGAAGTAGGTACTAAAGTTAACTTAGCTGAAGAGCGTAAGAAATGGGCACGTAAAACGGATTACACAACACTTCCAATCAGACAAGAGCGTGCATTGCGAGAACTTCGTGAATTCTTGGATCGCGATGCCTTCGTATCACATGACTGTGGTATCAGCCAGATCTGGTCTAGTCAATTATTTGAAACGTATGAACCAAGAACATACTTATTAACTGGCGGTGCGGGTACAATGGGGTGGGGGCTTGGTGCAGCAATGGCAGCGAAACTTGCATTTCCTGAAAGACAAAGTGTAAACATCCTTGGTGATGGAAGCTTAGGGATGTCATTACAAGATATTGCTACAGCTGCAAAACATGATATTCCGGTCATTATTTTCTGTATGAATAACTCATTAATGGGATTAATTCGTCAACAACAAAACTGGTTCTATAATGAACGCCAAATTTCTACAGACTTAATTTACAAAAATGAATTATGTGATAATGAAGAGCGAGGAATCGACTTTGTTAAAACGGCTGAAGGTATGGGTGTTCGTGGTGAGCTTGTTACACATTATGATGATATCAAACCAGCTCTACAACGTGCAGTTGACTCAGGTAAACCATATTTAATAGAAGTTATAGTTGATCCAGATCCTAAGAACGCATGCGAATTCTCTAATAACGGTGCACTTAACGGCTTTAAATACTCTGAAAAAATTGATTATTCTAAATAATCATCACTAATGGAAGTGATTTTTTTGAAGCAATGGGATATGACCTATTGCTTCAAAAAACATATTAGTAATAAAAAGCAGTATTGCCTTTACTTAAATAATGGGTTCATTAAAGGAGGGAAGCCGAAAAATCGGCGAAACGATGTCAGCAAATCTTCATAATTCTATGAAAGTCGGAATTGTTCACTTTATGGCTTATCCGGAAACAATGGGTGGAGATGGCCCAGCTGTTGAAACAATTAAGAAAATTGTACAAGATGATTTTTTCTCTGGAATTGAAATTACATCCATTAACAATCCTGAAGAACGTAAAGAGGCTGCTCAAATTTTACAATCTGGTGGAATGAATGTAGGATTTGGTGCACAACCGATTCTATTAAGAAACAAAGGAAACCTTAATTCTTTTGATGAAGCTGAGCGTAGAAGGGCTATCGATTTAGTAAAAGGCGGAATTGACCAAGCTTACGAAGTAAATGCTGCTAAACTTGGCTTCTTAAGTGGGGCTAAACCAGATACTCAACAAGATGTTGCCTTACAATTACTAACGAATTCTATCAAAGAATTATGCGATTATGCAAAATCTAAAGGTGATTTAGTACTCTCACTTGAAACATTTGATGATGAGACTGATAAGAAATGTCTAATCGGTTCGAACAAACTTGCTGTTGAAGTTGCAAAAGAAGTTCGTAAAGTAGATCCCACTTTCGGTTTAATGCTTGATTTAAGTCATTTACCAATGCAACGTGAAACGTCTCATGATGCATTAACGGTTGCTCGTGATTATATTAACCATGCCCATATCGGAAATTGCTATATTAAAGATACTTCTGATCCTGCTTACGGCGATCAGCATCCGCGTTTCGGATATCCAGGAAGTGAAGTTGATGTTTCTGAATTAGCGGAGTATTTACGATCCCTATTAGAAATCGGTTACATCGGTGAAGGCATAAAGAATATAGTCGCTTTTGAAGTAAAACCTGTCGGTACAGAATCATCAGATATTGTAATTGCACAGTCAAAACGTACTCTCGTTGATGCATGGTCATTATTACATTCAAAAAAAGGGCGTTTAGTTAGTTAGCCTATATATATGTACGATATGTATTAAACGGTGACAAGTGCTTTAGCTTGTCGCCGTTTAATCTAACTTTTAATTAGCTTATCATGCAGAATTCCTATTGAGCAACGACTAAATGTGTTAATATGACTTTGCATTAAGTAACTGGATTTAAATAACAAAAAATTTTCTTAGAGATTAAATTGGCAGGGAAGTGATCGATTGGTTAAACTTCAGAAGGATGTTGACGCTATAAGAATCAACACTAGAACCGAAGAACTTGCTGCTTGTTCATCTACATCTGTTGGTGTCACTAGACTACCTTTCACAGTGGAAAGTTTAAAAGCAGAAAGTCTAGTTGAAGAGTGGATGAAAGCAGCTGGGATGACGGTAAGAAAAGATGCTCTTAATAATATAATCGGACGTTATGAAGGGAAAGATCCTACAGCTCCAGTTTTAATGATTGGTTCACATTTAGATAGCGTGATTGAAGCAGGTAAATATGATGGTATTCTAGGTGTTATAACTGGAATCGAAGTTGTTCAAACTCTTAAGGATAATGGCATTATATTATACAATCCAATCGAAGTGGTAGGTTTTTGTGATGAGGAAGGAGTAAGGTTTCACTCAACTTTCCTCGGTAGTAAAGCGATTGCAGGAACTTTTACTGCTGAAGATTTAGAAAGGGCAGATGAACAAGGAATAACAATTGCTGAAGCGTTAAAAGGAATTGGTATTGCTGACCCATATGCTTATAAAAAGGCTAGTCGTACTCCAGAAGAACTTCTCGCTTATTTGGAACTTCATATCGAACAGGGGCCTGTGCTTGAGAAGGAGAATGAACCTGTCGGAATAGTTCGTGGGATTGCTGGTGCTACAAGATTTTATTTTGAAATTATCGGGAAATCTGGACATGCAGGGACAGTTCCTGTTGCCCTTAGACAAGATGCACTTTTAGGAGCTAGTGATCTCATTTCCTACATTGAGAACATCGCTGTCCAAAATGAACCATTAGTAGCGACAATTGGTAAACTTACTGTAAGCCCGGGTGCTAGTAATGTAATACCTGGCCTTGTAACAGGGACGCTGGATATCCGTGATTTAAATGTGGATCGTAAGAAAAAAGCCATTGATGCCATATTAACTGAAAGTGAAAGAGTAGCAAAAGCTAGAGGACTCCAAATTCATTTTGAACAGGTCATGGAAGCCGATCCTGTATACTGTGATGAACAATTGATTAAAGTAATCGAGGAGTCCATTAGCGAACTGGATGGTAGTGCTATCAGTCTTGTAAGCGGTGCTGGCCACGATGCAATGGCTATGGCGGATATAACGAATGTTGCAATGATTTTCGTTCGTTGTAAAGATGGTCTTAGTCATCATCCTGATGAATTCGTTACTGTAGAAGATATGGGTGCAGGAGCTAGAGTCCTTTACTCTACAGTAATTAAAATAGCCACAAAACAATATTGAGGGACAAATAAGGTTTTATAGAGAATATAAGACTCCTTCAAAAAAACTCGTGATCCGACTGTATCGGATCACGAGTTTTTTCAAAATGAATACATTTCAATCAGTACCTCTTGAACAAATCAGTCAACTGTTATTAGAAGCATTTTCTATAATATTGAATGCTTCGAAAAGGCCATTCGATAAGAAATATATTTAAGGTAGAGATCCTTCAAGCGATAAAACAGTCATAGGTATCAACACAGATCCGATGGTTACAAAAGGAGTTCTGGATGGACTCTTTATCATGTTAATAAAAAAGCCACTGAAATTCCTGGATTCCTCCATAATCCAAGGATTCTGTAGTGTCACTTCAGAAAAAGAAGCCGAGTTTTACTCTTCATATTGATCTCTGTCTGCGTGGGCAGTTAACTTCAGTCAATACCTGCTTAAGTAGTAATTACAACTACTTATTAATCATTGTTATCTCTGAAAATTGAACCCATGAGTAAAGCTATACGTAAATGAAGTGAGTTTTTTGAATCATGAACGGAATAATTCAAAATGTCCTCACATTTGGCAATTCGGTATTTAACGGTATTACGGTGAACAAACAGTTTCCTGGATGTAATCGCAAGTTCACAATTATTATCCAAATATACCGATAAGGTATTAATTAAGTCTTTTTCATCTTTATTTTTCGGATAGGATAGAGAACGTAAAGTATTTTCATAAAATTTTTTTAAATCTTTTTCGGGAATTAACCGAATCAGTTCGATTAATTGCTTGGTCTCGTAAAAGTTTATAAATTTATTTTGAAACAGTTCAGACCCATGTGTCCATGCTTCCACTGCCTCTTCGTATGTAAGGTGGATATAGGTAAGGTCATTAGAAAAGTTACCAACTCCAAACGACAACGAAATTTTTAGCTTTGAATAAGCCTCATTCTGGAATTCCTTCAGCCTTTCTTCTATTATGCTTTTAATCGAATCATTAATATTCAGAGGAGATTGCATCAAAATAACAAAATAACCATCTTTCATAAAAACGATGTTGTTAGTATCTATCTTTAAAAATGATTTATGTAAAAATTTATATAAATAGTCGTATGATCTATTCATTATTTCTGCACTTTTTTGTAAAGCGTTTTGTTTATCATAATCAATCTTACATACAATGCATGCGTATTTCATATTGTCGATTAAGCCATGCTGTTTTCCCCTATGAATAATTTCTTGTTTGTTGGAAATCTTTCCATCAACAAGGGAAGCAAAAAAGTTATTTTCTAACAAACGACTGTTTTCTCTAATTGCCTCGTTTTTAAGCAGCGTAAATGAAATGACTGTTGATGCTTGCTCTATAGCTAATTGGGAAGATGGGAATGAAAGCTTCTCAGGGTGAAGAATTATTAGTAAGTATGGATAGGGACGCATAGTTTTCACCCGAAACATTTTTATAGAAATGTCAGTATTTTGGATGTCGATTGTGAGCTGGTTTTTTTCTAGGTATGTTTCTATATCACTTTTAATGTGTTCCTGAACATTTTTCATAACGATTTTCATATTTCCTGTACTAAAATGATGAGAAAAGGATGTCACATCACCAATAGGATCAAGTAGGAGAACAGGACATTTTAATAGGGAGCCAAGATTTTCAATTAAAGAATTCAGGCTGTAGCCTTTTATCATCATATTGGTAAATTCCTTGTGAATATGCATCGCATAAAATAACTCTTCGATTTGGTTATCCCATATAAAGCTTAATAATTGATGAGCAACCGCACCTAATGTTAATGTCTCTGGAATTTGAATAATGGGAAATTCTAATGAGTCAGCTAATTCGATTACATCCGGCGGTATCTTATCAATGAACCTTTTAAGTTTAATGGCGATCCCTGCACATGGAAGTTCATTAATTTGGGAAATGAGATTGCATAATGCATGAGGGTCGTCTTTAAAAGCGTATCCTGTTGTCAATAATAGGGAGTTTTCAGCTAAAAAATTGATGGCATCGGGTGTTTCTGAAATCTCAATGGATTCTACTTTCCTTTTAAGTCCGGCATGTCCAGCAATAATTTTGGCTTCTCGAAACACATCAACGATAAATAAATCTTCTACCTTTTTCATCATACACCTTCTAATTCTACATTTTTGTCAGTTTTTATTTCTAGAAAGGGAAGCAAACGAATGTTGTTAAATTTGGACAAAAATTTAAATGGTAATTGTTTACATTGCATAATGATTTTGTGAATTAATCCGCTTATAATCAATTGTATAGAGGATTGAAGGGTAATGAAACTGTTTTCAAGATTTTTTTGCATTCCATAAATCTCAAGTTTATATTTATTTAGCAACTATATTTTTATTTAGAAGCACATACAATCATACATAATTTTGCAATGGTTAAAATAGCTAATCCGGGTTTTAACATCTAAGATTTTAAAGACCTTTTATACCTTTATATATATATCCAGTTTTTATTTCGGTGAAAAGTAAGCGCTATCATGCTAAGTTTTATAACGAGGAGGAACCGTTTTGAACAAACCAGAGCTCCATTGGAGCAGGAAACACAATTTAGTAGAGGCTTATTGGCAACAAAACCCGAAGAGAGAAATTGGAAAGTGGGAAACTATTTTTCTATATGGATGGGTTCTGTTCATAATGTAATAGTTGTATCTTGTTCCGAATATTAAAGAGGATTGGATTTAATAGTAATTATAAAATTTGATTTTCATAGAAAGGAATGAACCTATGGCTACATATGATTTACTCATTAGAAATGGAAATCTTGTAATGTTAGATTCGATTGTTCAAGGAGATATTGCAATTAAGGAAGGGAAAATTAAAGAAGTGTCCATCGGAAAAAATATTGATGCTATTGCAACAAGAGAAATTAATGCTGAGGGGCAGCACATCCTCCCAGGATTAATTGACACTCATGTTCATTTCAACGAGCCAGGCAGAACTGAATGGGAAGGTGTTCAAACTGGTAGCAGAAGTTTAGCGGCAGGTGGGGTAACAACCTATTTTGATATGCCATTGAACAGTACACCACCAACAATCAATAAAGAA
The DNA here is from genome assembly GCF_050269675.1 of Peribacillus sp. NPDC076916. Lineage (NCBI taxonomy): Bacteria > Bacillati > Bacillota > Bacilli > Caryophanales > Bacillaceae > Peribacillus > Peribacillus sp. NPDC076916. Next base: position 730,724 of record NZ_JBNNIU010000001.1, on the reverse strand, counting down.
TATTTGGCATTAAAGAGAGCTTGCTCCGAAGAAAAGTCGGTAATCAATTGCCGCTTTTGGGGTGGACTTACACCTGAAAATATTGAGAATATTAAGGAACTTGATGAAAATGGAGTAATTGGATTTAAAGCTTTTATGTCACCGAGCGGAATTATCGATTTCAATCATGTCGATGATATTACGATTTTTAAAGGGATGAGAGAAATTGCCTCTATAGGTTCACTTTTAGCCGTTCATGCTGAAAGCACAGTCATTTGTGATCAGCTTACACAAGAAAAACAAAGACAAAATAAAACGACTGCAAAGGACTTCGTTGAATCAAGACCGATAATTTCCGAAATTGAAGCGGTTAGAAGAATAATTTCATATGCTGAAGCTACAGGTTGTAAACTGCATATTGTTCATGCGAGCAGCCGGAAAGTAGTGGACGTCATTAATCAGGCAAAGCAAAGAGGCCTAGATATTACGGTAGAAACATGCCCTCATTATTTATCTTTGACAGTAAAAGACTTAGAGGAAAAAGGCGGATTGGCAAAATGCTGTCCTCCACTGCGTGATGATGAAGAAGTAGAACAATTATGGGAAGCTGTAGCAAACGGTGAAATTGACGTTATAGCATCCGACCATTCACCAGCACCTGCATCTATGAAAAAGGTAATAAATGAAGACTTTTTCAGTGCCTGGGGTGGGATTTCTGGTGCTCAAACTACGCTCAATATTATGTTGACAGAGGGGCATTTTAACCGTAATCTTCCTCTGGGGAAAATTGTTGAATTAACATCAACGAATCCAGCTAAGTTATTTGGCCTTTATCCCCATAAAGGGATAATAGCGGTTGATAGCGATGCTGATTTGGCGATAGTTAATCTGAATAGAAGCTTCGAGCTGAAAAAGGAAGATTTGTTCTACCGCCATCAGCAGTCGCCTTATGTTGGCAGGACATTCAAAGGGCAAGTAACGACGACGATCGTCAATGGGGCTATTGTTTTTGAAAATGGAAGCATTACCACTGTGGAAAAAGTAAAATCTAGTGTTGTTAAGCTATAAAGGATTGAGAAAGTCTTAATCATTTTATTAGCTGATTCGCTTTCAGACATTTGTTTTAGGCTTACACAATCTTAAAGGCAAAAGAAGCCTATAAGGAACTGGGACTGATAAAAGAGAAAATCATGGATGAAGAAATAAGAAGATGTTTTATCTATAATAGACAAAAATATAAATCGTTTTTATTGATTAGGCATAATGACTATTTAAATGAAAGCGTTTAACATTTGTATAAGAGACTTAATGGTTTCTGACACAAGTTAATAATATATGAAAAGAAGCTTCAATAATAAGTTAATCTATAACGGTAACAGGGCACACCATTATTCACATGCTTATATTGGCTCACGATTTAAAAGTTTGATTGGTGTCATATGAATTGGCTCACAAAATACGATTAAAAGGAGAGTTTAAAAGATGGGTTATCCTAAAGATTTATTAGCAAGCAGATCAATAATTGAGCACGGTAAATATGCTTTAATTGCACCTGAAGGATTGGTCAATAATGTTGTTCCAGGATTTGAGAATTGTATCATTTCCATTTTGGGTTCTCCAAAGCTTGGAGCAAGCTTTGTCGATTATATTGTGACAATGCAAAAGGAAGGAAAGAACAGCGAGGGGTTTGGTGGACAAGAAGATGTAGAGACATTTGTCTATGTTATTGAAGGGAAAATAAAAGCTGCTGCAGGTGAACAAGAGTTTGTCCTCGATGAAAGCGGTTATTTATACTGTCCTCCAGGAACAAAGATGTATTTAGAAAACCAATTGGATGGAGATTCTAAACTATTCCTATATAAGCAAAAGTATCGTCCGCTTGAAGGACGGAGGCCATGGGTTTATTCAAACCATGCCAACAATATTGAATTTAGGATTTATGATGATATGCATAATGTCCATCTTAAAGATCTTTTGCCTGCTGATATAGATTTTGATATGAATTTTCATATTCTTTCCTTTGATCCTGCTGCCTCTCATCCGTTCATCGAAACACATGTGCAAGAACATGGCGCCTACTTACTCTCGGGAGAAGGGATGTATAATCTGGATAATCAGTGGGTTCCTGTAAAGAAAGGAGATTACATTTTTATGGGTCCATATGTACATCAAGCAGCCTATGCGGTAGGTAGAGAAAATTTAACATATGTTTACTCTAAAGATTGTAATCGTGATGCATCCTTGTAAAATGTCACATCACTTAGTAGGAATGCGTAGGTGCCAACTTCAAGAGATTTAATGTGGGCAGAATCTGTATTATAGGGAAATCTGGTAAGTGTAATTCAAACCCATTAAATATAAAAGAGGTGCTGAGATATGGACAAGAATATAATTTTGAACAAAAAGTCGATAATAGAGGAAAGAGTTTTTGAAATCGATAAAATAGCAAAATTCGATTCCAATGCACCACAAAAAAATTATTTCTATGAAACGGATAAAACTGTTGGGGCAGTTTGGTGTCTTGAACCTGAGCAGGAAGTATATTTACATTCTCATTCGAATGTTGATGATATTTGGGTTTGCATAGAGGGGGAAGGAACATACTTTCCGGATTTAGAGAATGAGATTACGATCAGAAAAGGAATGGTAGTATTGGCCAAGCCTAATCAAATTCATGGAATGCGTAATACAGGAAACAGTCAATTCATGTTTGTAGGCTTTGCTGCAGGGGCATTGCCAATGGATATAACAAGATATTAGAAAAAGGCTAAGATTATTAAACAATTACAAAATAATTTAAGTTTCTTCTTTCAAAAAACAAAAAAAGTGATTAAGGCGAAGCGATTGTAATGAAGACAGCGCTTCGCTTATATTTTTATTTATAAAAAGAAATGATTTGTAATTTTTACAGGAAATCAATACTTTTAAGAATTGGCTTCCTTAAAAACTCGCAAACAGATTTTATAAAGGAAATGGTGATGATTAAGATGACACAGCAAGGAGTTACTGTAACATTATTGTCCTCTTTACAGTGGCTTTTTTTTATTTTTGCCAATACGGTTGTCGTACCAATTTCTGTAGGGGCAGCATTCCAGCTTCCTTCAGAAACAATTGAAATGACGATAAGATGCTCTTTTATCTTTACAGGAATAGCCTCTATTCTGCAGGCCTGGATTGGGCATCGTTATCCATTATTGGACAGCCATTCGGGGCTAATGTGGGGTCTGATGATAAATATGGGCATCTCTGCATCTGCACTCGGATTGGATTTTGCAACCGTAGGAGGGGGAATTGCAACAGGTATTCTGCTGGCGGGAGCTGTAACCGTACTGCTTGCGGCATTTAACCTGATTTATATCATACAGAAAGTAATTAAGCCGATGGTGATAAGTGTTTATATATTTTTGCTAACCTTTCAGCTCATCTTTATTTTCTTCAAAGGTATGTTTAAAATAACCGAAAGTGGAACAATTGATCTCCCTGTCAGTTTGTTTTCAATCTTGATTGTCATCTTCGTTGGCTTTTTAAGGATTAAAGGAGGGAAAATACTAGGCAATTTCTCAATCTTAATCGGAATTATCGTAGGATGGTCATTATATCGAATTATTTTCCCTTCAGATCTTCCGACGGCTAGCTCTTCAGGTATGGCATTCACTTTCTTTCCCCTTGGAACTCCAAACTTGGATATTGGTATTATTCTTGTCTCCTTTTTTGCGGTCCTTCTGAATTTAACGAATTCTTTCGCTTCTATTCAAGCTGTTGCAGATGTTTACAAGGAAAAGGTGGAACATAGTCAATACAGGAGATCTATTTTTGTAACAGGTATTTTTGCGTTTATCTCTTCAATTTTTGGCTTGGTCCCTTTTACTCCATTTACATCTACAATAGGGTTTTTACAAAGTACCAAGTTATTTAAACGAGAGCCATTTATGATAAGCGGATTCTTGTTTATTCTCCTTGGAGTTATCCCGCCATTAGGGAGGTTCTTAGGAACAATACCACTAACAATAGGTAACGCTGTTTTGTTTGTAGCATACCTTCAATTGTTTGGGACCGCATTAAACAGCTTAAAAGGAACGTTATTCAACTCTGAAACGATACTCCGTTTAGCGGGTCCAGTCCTAGTTGGAGTTAGCATTATGAATATCCCGCCGGCATCATTCGGCAGTATTCCTGTCCTCTTGCAGCCTTTCATTACAAATGGTCTCATTATGGGTGTCATTATATCGATTTTTTTGGAAAAACTTATTGATTGGAATAAGTTAACAAATAAGTTGGAAGTCAGGAAGTAATCGATATATCTGCCTGAAAATGGAAAAAATGAGCAACAACATTTGGATAAAAAAGGAATTCATATATAATATTGACTACTTTGGATCTGTTGAAGTCAATGGTCAACTTTCTAACGATAAACTTGAAATTGATTATAAGAAAACAAAATAATAAATTGAGAACTTGATTAATCGATAGCAAATGAAGTATTGAACCCGTTCAAAGGTAGGAGAGATCACCTGGTTTAAGAAAATTCCTCTCGGCGTATGCCGGGAGTCAAACTAATTTTTAAAGGAGGAATACACCATGGGCGAATATGTAAAAATACGTAATCTTCAAGTGGCTCCGGTACTTTTTGAATTTATCAATAAAGATGGGATACCTGGAAGCGAACTGAATCAGGAACAATTTTGGGTTGATTTTGAAAAATTGGTACATGACTTGTCTCCAAAAAACAAAAAATTGTTAGCTCGTCGTGATGAAATTCAAACCAAAATCAATACATGGCATAGAGAAAATAAAGAGATTGACTTTGCTGAATATAAATCATTTTTACAAGAAATTGGCTATCTAGAACCTGAAGGAGAAGACTTTCATATCACGACAGAAGGGGTAGATGATGAAATAGCCTTCCAAGCTGGGCCGCAGCTAGTTGTCCCGGTTGATAATGCCCGATATGCTATTAACGCTTCAAATGCAAGGTGGGGAAGCCTTTATGATGCTCTTTATGGAACAGATGTTATTAGCGAAAAAGGAGGAGCCTACCGAGAAGGGAGCTACAATGAAGTACGCGGGGGAGAAGTCATTTCATTTGCAAAGGATTTTCTTGATCAAGTAACTCCTTTAAAGGATTATTCACATAAAGACGCTGTGAAATATGCAGTAGTAGATGGGGAATTAGCTGTTACACTCAGAAATGGAGAAATTACGAGTTTAGTAGAGGAATCTAAACTAGTTGGCAATCAAGGTGAATACGAAAAGCCATCGGCTATATTATTAAGAAATAATGGTTTGCATTTTGAAATTCAGATTGATCGAAGTCACATGATCGGTAAAATAGATAAAGCAGGCGTTAAGGACATTCTAATGGAATCTACTCTTACGACCATTATGGATTGTGAGGATTCTGTTGCGGCAGTGGATGCTGATGATAAAGTCCTGGTATATCGAAATTGGTTAGGTCTTATGAGGGGTGATCTGACTGTAACTTTCAAAAAGGATAATAAAATGATGACACGTACATTGAACCCGGATCGTTTATACAGAGCACCAGATGGAAAAGAATTCTCTTTGCCTGGTCGTTCACTTATGTTTGTCCGTAACGTGGGACACTTAATGACCACAAACGCAGTCCTAGATGCTAATGGTGAGGAGATTCCTGAAGGGATTATGGATACAGTCATGACTAGTTTACTTGCCAAACATTCCCTGTTAGGTAATGGTAAATATTATAATTCCTCTAAGGGATCAGTCTATATCGTTAAGCCCAAAATGCATGGATCCGAAGAGGTGGCTTTTGCCAATGAACTCTTTGACCGTGTGGAAGACATGCTAGGTCTACAGCGAAATACACTGAAAATTGGTGTTATGGACGAAGAACGTCGAACTTCATTAAACTTGAAAGCTTGTATCCGCCAAGTTAAAGAAAGAGTGGCATTTATTAATACCGGGTTCTTAGATCGAACTGGAGACGAAATTCATACTTCTATGGAAGCCGGACCCATGATCCTCAAGAATTACATGAAAGGATCAAAATGGCTACAAGGTTATGAAAAATCGAATGTCAATGTAGGTTTAGCAACCGGTTTTCAAGGTCGTGCTCAAATTGGTAAAGGAATGTGGGCAATACCTGATATGATGGCGGAAATGCTAAAGCAAAAGATTGGCCATCTGAAAGCAGGGGCGAATACAGCATGGGTGCCTTCTCCAACTGCAGCGACATTGCATGCTCTTCATTATCATCAAGTGGATGTAAAAAAGGTACAAGATGAGTTGAAAAAGAATCCAGTAAATTTACGTGATGATATTTTAGAAATCCCAGTGGCTCAAAACCTCGAATGGAGTCCGGAAGAAATTCAGCAAGAATTAGATAACAATGCTCAAGGTATCCTCGGTTATGTTGTACGTTGGATAAATCAAGGAATTGGTTGTTCCAAAGTACCGGATATCAACAATGTAGGATTGATGGAAGACCGTGCCACACTAAGAATTTCGAGTCAGCATATGGCTAACTGGCTTCACCACGGAATTTGTACGAAAGGACAGGTTTTGGAGACTTTACAACGAATGGCTAAAGTAGTGGATGAACAAAACACTGGAGATTCATCATATCAATGTATCGCGGAAAATTACGACAACTCAGTGGCTTTTCAAGCGGCATGCGACTTAGTGTTTCAAGGCTATAACCAACCAAGTGGGTATACTGAGCCTATCCTGCATCGACGACGCATTGAAGCGAAGAAAAATAAGTTGTAACAATAAGTGGAATTTCTGGGGCATTCATACCAACCAGGATGCAATGTTATTAAATTCATTCATAAAGCTTAGCGTAGGAAAAACTAATTGTCTCTTTCTATTTATTGTTTAGTTAAGGTTTTAGGTTAAAGTGGGTATCCCGTGTATAAGAAACAAGATTTTTCGCAAAGTTTTAACTCCATATTTCAGGGGGAATCTCCATTGACTACACTGTATAAACAGATTCGTGATAAGCAATTGTTACCAACGAAAGAAATAGGGTTCCTTAAAGTTCAAGTTCACCGAGTGCCATAACTTAACTTCCACTAGTAAATTCATACGGGGCTTCGGATTAAAATAAGTGATTATTCAATAAAATGGGGAACAAGTGATCAAAATTACTTGTTCCCCATTTTGGTTTGATTCTTTATAAAAAGAAGAAGCTAAGTAAACATATGTGAATTAGATGTAATAAGATAAGATTAGTCTTCATCCTTTTAGAGACCATCAGAAGTTAATTCGGACGGCATAAGTAGAATTAGCATCTTAATTTATCAAAAAACACCAGTGAAATATGATAAGGTGCTAACTATAACAATAAGTACCACTTCTTTTGATCATAGAAATCTGTATATTTTATTGGTTTGCTTCCATTGGTTATTTTGCACAAAAAAACACCGAAATACTAACAGAATTGTCAATGAAGTTAAATGCGAAAGCAAGTAAAATATTAGATGATATAAATTTCGTGAAATTAATAACGTGAATGGTTATTGAGAAGGGAATCGATGTGATGGGCAATCAAACGAAAAATTCATAGACGAAAAGGATGATGCTGCGTTCGATGATAAAATGGTTAGCATCCTTCGAGGGCAACAGAGAGTAATGGGGTGACCCGGATATAATATTCCAAGGAATGGATGAGCGCTCAGCAAGCAATGAAAGCTGAGATGGAAAAAGAAAACCTGATTACATATTTTGATAGTGTAGGCAACTTGTTTGGCAGGCTTGAGGGAACGGATTCCTCCGGTGGAATCATTCGGGCCGGTTCTCATATAGACACGGTCAAGGATGGGGGGGACACTAGGCAGAATGGATGTTTAACCTAATGTTCCGAATGTCATTGCTGGTGAAGTGGGGCTCAGTCTCGATATCAGGCATCACGAGGAAGAGGTTCTTGAAAGGTTTTGTAAGGAAATCCTTTCAACTTTCGAACCCTTCGCAAAAGAAGGTGAAATGAAGCTGGGGGTTTCACAATGGATGGATGTCAAACCTGTTGCGATGGATCGGTAAATGAATCGCCTTGTCTCGACTTGCTGCAGTTCGTTTTAAGTAAGGGGGGCTTAGCCATTCTCCTAAGGAATTTACTAGTGTTGCGGATATGGAAAAGGGAATCGACGTTTTAAGTGAAATACTATATAAATTAGCCTATTAAAGGAGTTGGTTAAGATGGCATATTCAGAATTGAATGCACCGATGAGAACGATCATGACACCAGGGCCGGTCGAGGTGGACCCGCGTGTCTTAAGGGTGATGAGCACGCCAATATTAGGGCAATTCGATCCTTCATTCACTACTATCATGAATGAAGTGATGGAAATGCTGCGTTTGGTTTTTCAAACAAAAAATAAATGGGCGTTCCCGATAGATGGTACCTCACGATCGGGGAATGAAGCGATTCTATGTAGCATCATTGAGCCAGGAGATAAGGTTCTAGTTCCTATATTCGGCAGGTTCGGTCATTTGTTGGTGGAAATTTGTGAGCGATACGGAGCTGAAGTCCATACGATGGAATGTCCTTGGGGGGAGGTGTTCGAACCGGAAGCCGTCATCGCGGAAATCAAGAAGGTCTCCCCTAAAATAACAGCAATCGTCCATGGGGAAACTTCCACTGGTTGTATGCAGCCTTTGAAGGAAATCGGGTTGGCTTGCCGTGAATTGGGAGTCCTGCTTGTGGTGGATGCGGTTGCCTCCATCGGGGGCACCGATGTAAAGGTGGATGAATGGTGTATTGATGGATTGATAGGCGGGACACAAAAATGCTTATCCGTTCCTTCGGGTATGGCACCGATTACGTATAATGAGCGAATAGAAGAAATCATCCAGTCCCGCAAAAAGGTGGAGCGTGGTATTGCGACGGATGAAGACAACCAAAAGGTTTCGGTCCGCCGGCCCATCGCCAGTAATTATTTCGATTTAAGCATGCTGCAGGATTATTGGGGGCCGCGCCGTTTGAATCACCATACAGAAGCTACTTCCATGATTTATGCGTTACGTGAAGGGTTGCGCCTTGTACTCGAAGAAGGTCTGGAAACGCGCTTTGCCCGTCATGAACTCCACGAATCCGCTCTCGTTGAAGGGATCAAGGCAATGGGACTTACGTTATTCGGTGATGGGAAAAACAAACTTCCATGTGTAACTTGCATCGGAATTCCAAAAGGAATCGATGGTGAAACTGTTAGAGCCATGCTGTTGAATGAATTTGGTATCGAAATCGCTTCCTCGTTTGGTCCGCTTCACGGGAAAATTTGGAGGATCGGAACCATGGGGTTCAGTTGCAGGAAAGAAAACATCCTGTTTGGATTGGCCTCCTTGGAAGCTGTCCTTTTGCGCCAGGGGTTCCAAGTTAATCGGGGAGAGGCTTTGCAGGCTGCTCTTGATGTGTATGTAGGAAAATAGAAGAGAAATTCGATATGATTTCTTCCGACCACTCACCATGCCCTTATGAACTGAAAGATCCTGCCATACATAATATTTTTGAAGCGTGTTCGCAAAACATAAGCAAAGCGTTTATATGGGCCCTACCTTTGCTTGCCTAATCACGGGTACCATTAATAATGGGAAAATAGTATATCAGACTGATGTAATAAGTGAAGGGGAGCGTGGGGATTGGTTAAAAGTGATGGATTCCGAATCGGGAATCCCCTCCTTTCTTTTTATCAGCTTTGCGTATGCATCATGGGCAAATCAAGGGAAAAGAAACCGGACAAGTGGATTGCTTGTCCGGTTTCAAACGTTACTTATTCAACGTGGTCGACGAAATATTGATTTTTCCTGAACACCATCGCTTCCATGGTTGCGATCAATTCCCTTTCATTTAACACGTCTATTTTATACCATGCCAGTTTATTGTTTTTCTTAATCTCTTTCGCTCTAGCGGTTAAAGTCTCCCCCCGTTTGCCAGCTGATAAGAAGTTGATGTTATTTGAAACGCCAACCGCTATTTTGCCATATGAATTGCTGGCTGCTGCGAACACATAATCAGCAAGTGAAAAGATAATGGCCCCATGAACCGTTCCATGTGCATTGAGCATGTGGTCACTAGGAATCAATTCTGCTTCCGCTGTGCCGGGACCGAGTTTCGTCAATCTCATCCCTAGAAAAGAAGCATATGGTTCGTCAACCAGTACTTGTTTGATTTGGTCATAATGCAATTCATGAACATCCTGATCTAAATGTGTGGTCATGGAAATCCCCCTCTTTTTAATGGTCTTTTGCTGAACTTATCCCATATCCGGTATTGGATTTGAACAGTACTTCAGGAAAACTGTTTTCCTCATCTTTTGCCTTTGACAGGATTGTACCTAAGTAGGCTCCAATAAAGCCAAGCGGTACGGTGAAAATGGTCGGGTTGCTCATCGTGAAGAGGGGATTGCCTGTGAAAATACCCATCCCAGGTTCCGGATTCCATACATTGGGACTGAGCATGACCAGTATGATAGAACTGAGTAACCCGAATAACATTCCTGTGATCGCTCCGGTTGCGTTGAAGCGTTTCCAATAAATTGTGCAAAGGATGATCGGTAAATTGGCACTTGCAGCAATTCCAAGCGCAAGGACTGAAAGAAAAGCGACATTCATTGATTGTGCAAATAAAGCAAGTAAAATCGAAATGACAGCTACTCCGACAGAAGCCATTCGGGCGACGAGTATTTGCTGTTTTTCCGTAATCTTTCCTTCCTTGATGATTTCACCGTATATATCATGTGCAAAAGCGGATGCTGACGTTAAAACAAGACCGGATACAACCGCTAAAATCGTGGCAAATGCCACAGCAGAAACGAATGCGAATAAAAACTCACCGCCCATGGTTAATGCAAGAAGGGGAGCGGCCATGTTTCCAGCCGAGTTTGCTGCGACGATCCGCTCAAAACCGACGAAGGATGCAGCACCGAAACCAAGGAAAATCGTCATGATGAAAAATATCCCTATAAACCATGTGGAATATACGACGGATTTCCTTGCAGTAGCTGCGTCCTTTACTGTAAAGAAGCGGACGAGTAAATGAGGAAGACCTGCTGCTCCAAGGACAAGCGACATATTAAATGAAATCATGTCGAGTCCATCGGTGTATTTATTTCCAGGATTCAAAAATTCCTTTCCGAGTGGCGTTGCAGTTTGGACATGATGGAACATCTCTGAAATGTTGAAATTAAAACGGGAAAATACGATGAACGTCAGCACAGCGGAACCGCCTAGTAAGAGAACCGCTTTGGTGATCTGCACCCAGCTTGTCGCTCTCATCCCGCCGAAAATCACATAAATCGTCATCAGCACACCGACAAGTAGGACGGATAGCCAATAATCGATGCCGAGCAGCAGTTTAATTAATCCCCCTGCACCAACAAGTTGTGCAATCATGTAAAAGATTGAAATGACAAGTGTATTGGCGGCAGCTATCCCTCGCACTTTTTTTGATTTGAAGCGTGCTGAAATCATGTCTGCCAGCGTAAACTTACCTAGATTGCGAAGTGGTTCCGAGACAAGGTACAATAAGACAAGAAAGGCAACAAGGTTCCCGATGCTCATGTAAAAGCCATCGAAACCAATCAGTGCGATTGCCCCTGTAATTCCCAGGAAAGAAGCGGCTGACATAAAGTCACCTGCTACGGCCAATCCATTTTGCCATGCTGTCAATCCGCCGCCGGCAGTATAAAAATCACTGGCATTTTTCGTTTTCTTAGAAGAGTAATAGGTTATTGTAAGCGTTAACAAAATGATGCCCAAAAAAAGTGTGAGAGATAAAATGCTCATTCGCCAAGCTCCTTCTCATATTTTTTCAAGATATTTTTAGCCAGTTTGTCGTACTTCGCCGCTTTTTTGATATAGACAATTCCTCCCAACCATACGACGGCAAATTGGAGAAGTGCATATACCCATGCCCAAGTAATATTGAAAAAAGCTTCACCTTTCAATACTTCGCTATAAGCAGCTAAAATAGGCAGAACAAAATAAAAAGCAAGAAAGAAGAGAGTGACAGGTACGATGAAAGCTTTTTTCTTTTGAAGCAAATACTTGAATTCTTCTGTTTCAATTAATTGACGATACTTATTTCCGCTGTCATGTCCTGATGGTGAATGTTCAGTTTTAGCTGGTGATTCCATAGTAAGCCCCCTTTTTAGTGTAGTACGTTTTTAAAACGAATATTTGAAAAAATGATATATCATTGTTAAAATTAACATAGTCTGAAAATTTAGTAAATTGTTATTTTTGTTTGTTCGGTCATTTTTCTGAATTTAAAAACATTATTGACAACGTAGAAATGACGTATTAATCTTGAAATGAATCATAACAATAACTTAATCTCCGTTTTATTACCGTTATGTATATCGGGTGGGACAATAGTAAAATTAAGGGGGACTGAAACAATGTACAATCCGGAAATTGAAACGGCTTCGCGTGCTGAAATGGAAAGTTTACAATTGGCTCGCCTAAAAAAAACGATAAGCCATGTATATGAAAATGTACCTTATTACAGAGAGAAATTCAGGGAGATGGGCCTGGAACCAGAAAATATACAAACCCTAAACGATGTGATAAAGCTTCCCTTTACAAAAAAACAGACTCTACGTGATCAGTATCCATTCGGTTTATTCGCCGTTCCGATGGAGGATGTCACTCGCATTCATGGTTCATCCGGAACTAGCGGAAAGCCTACAATTGTCGGGTATACGAAAAATGATTTGGAAAATTGGGCAACAATCGTCGCACGTGGAATTGTAGCAGCAGGAGGTCGCAAGTCAGATATTTTCCATAACGCATATGGATATGGTCTGTTTACCGGGGGCCTTGGTTTGCATTGTGGTGCAGAAAAGCTAGGAGTTGCGACAGTGCCCATTTCAGGGGGAAATACCGATCGGCAGATTACGATCATCAATGACTTTAAACCGCGCGGCATTTGTGGAACCCCTACTTATATTTTGAATATTGCCGAAAAGATGGAAGAGATGGGAATTGATCCTGCAGATAATGGGCTTGATTATGGGATTTTTGGAGCTGAGCCATGGTCAGAGGAAATGAGGGCAACACTTGAGAGAAAACTGAATTTGAAAGCCATCGATATTTACGGACTAAGTGAAATCATGGGGCCCGGCGTTGCGATAGAATGCCATGAAGCACAGAATGGACTGCATATCGCAGAAGACCATTTCCTTGTCGAGGTCATTAACCCGGACACGCTCGAACCAGTGGAGGACGGCGAAGATGGGGAACTTGTCTTTACCAGCCTTACAAAGGAAGCGCTGCCAATCATTCGTTATCGGACGGGCGATATCGCTTCAATTACCCATGAACCGTGTAAATGCGGGCGGACCACAACTAGAATGTCACGTGTTAAAGGCAGAACGGATGATATGATCATAGTCAGGGGAGTGAATGTATTTCCTTCTGAAATTGAGCGTGTATTATTCCAAATGGATGGAATTGTTCCTCATTATCAGATTCATCTCGTTAAGAAAGGGAAAATGGACGGTGTTGAACTGCATATTGAAATTGAAAGCGGTTTCTATAAGGAGATTGAAGAAGACTTATCGCATGGGAATGTAGATATATTAAGGAAAACGATACAGCATCATTTGAAATCCACATGTCTTGTAACGATGGATGTTGTTGTCAACATTCCAAAAAGCATACCCCGTTCAGAAGGAAAAGCCATTCGTGTCGTCGATAAGCGGAAGGATGAAGTCATTAGTTTATAAATTCCACGCTCATGAACATGATTCTGACGTTCAGTATATGACTGCTCATGTACCGATTGAAATACGGGAAGCGAAAGAACTCGAACAAGTGGTGCGAAAACGCGATACATAAAGCGGATGCATTCGTGGTTGACCATGGGTTTAACCCTTATTGGAAGCGGAGATAAGGACCGATCATGAAATAGGGAAGGAGGAGGGCATCTTGGCTAAATATACAGTTGTTGATCAAGAAACTTGCATTGCCTGCGGTGCATGCGGTGCTTCTGCCCCGGAAATTTTTGATTACAATGATGAGGGGGTGGCGTTTGTCATCCTGGATGAAAATGAGGGAACTGCAGAGGTCGCGGAAGAGTTATTGGATGACCTGGATGATGCAATGGAAGGCTGCCCAACAGATTCAATTAAAGTGGAAACTTCGCCCTTTAAAGTTTTAGTGGATTAAAAGATTCGTGAAATGCACTGATAATTTCCTTTTTATTATGAAAAAAGACAGAATAGTCTTGCGTTAAATATAACAATAAAATATAATAACGTTATATAAACGTTATATTATAAAATGAGGTGATTTGGATGAACGTTCTTTTAAATGATATGGCAGGAGAAGAAAAGCTAAATCAATTCATTGCCAGAATCGAAGCAGGAGAAAAGATAGAAGCGGATGATTGGATGCCGGATGAATACCGGGGCACTTTAATCAAGTTAATATCGATGCATGGAATCAGTGAAATCATGGGGGCGCTTCCAGAAAAGGAATGGGTGCCTAAAGCCCCGACCTTAAATAGAAAACTTGGAATCATGGCAAAGGTGCAGGATGAAATGGGGCATGGGCAATTATTGCTTCGGGTCGCCGAGGATTTGCTAAAACCGTACGAAAAAAAACGGGATGACCTAATGCAAGATTTGTTTAAAGGAGATTTAAAGTTTCATAATGTTTTCCATATGGAAGCCAAATCCTGGGGCGATGCTGGATTGATTGGCTGGCTGGTTGATGGTGCAGCCATCATTTCCCAGACGAATATGCTTGGCGCCTCATACGGACCTTATGCCCGGGCATTACAAAGGATTTGCGCGGAAGAAGTTTTTCACGCCCAACATGGTGAAGCGATCATCATGGCTTTGGCTGAAGGGACGGAAGAACAAAGGAAAATGGTTCAAGACTCCATCGATTATTGGTGGGAATCTTTATTACTCTTCTTTGGACCTCCCAGCAAGAATGAAGTGGGCACATCCAAACAGGATATAACGATTAAGTACAGAATCAGAACCAGTACGAATGAAGAGCTTCGACAAGCCTTTTTTTCTAAATATGTGAAGCGGATCCTTTCACTCGGTTTTAGCATTCCCGATGAAACGCTTAGGTTTGATAAAGCATCTGAAACCTGGATTTACAAACAGCCCGATTGGGGGAAATTGAAGGTGCTCGCAAGGAATGAAGGACCCCGTTCGCAGGATCGCTTAAGCCTTCGAAGAATTTCTTATGAAAATAATAAATGGGTACGTGAGGCGTTGGCGCCAAAGGTCATCTAATGAGGGGGGAAGGACGATATGGAAACTAGACAAGGAAATTACTTTGAAGAATTTGAAGTATTCAGCCGTAAAACGCAATCAGCACCCGTTCAATACCACTTCAGCCTGCTGGCCCCAAATGAGGATATCGCCATCATGATGGCACAAGAAAACTTCATGAGACGTGAAGCGGTTGATGATATCTGGGTCGTGAAAAGACGGAATATACGGAAAATGACGGTCGAGGAAAAGAAAACGCTTCAACGTATCGATAATAAAGATTACAGGACCACAAAAGGGTACGGGTATTTAAAGAAAAAATGGCGGAAGTATGAGCAGGGAATGCTCGATGAAAAAGAGATAATGTCTTGGGCTGGAGGTGTAAAAAATGAAGAATGAATCATTGAAGGACATCGCAGTCAAGGAATTGCTGCTTCAACTGGCGGATGATGACTTCATCCATTCATACCGTGGTGCAGAATGGCTTGGACTCGCACCGCATATCGAAGAAGATGTTGCATCCGCTTCGATATCTCAAGACACGATGGGGCATGCAGCCATATATTATAAATTGCTGGATGAACTCGGTGTAGGTGATGCAGATAAACTGGCTCATGACCGTCCCGCAAAGGAACGGCGCAATGCGATCATTCTCGAATTGGTCAATGGTCCTGGTTACTATATGAAAGACCCGGAATATGATTGGGCGTTTGCGGTAGTGCGGAATTACTTTTATACCCAAGCCAAAGCGATTAAGGTTCGATCCCTTCATTCATGTTCATATGAACCGCTTGCTGAAGTGGCACAAAAGGTACAGATGGAACTTTACTATCATTTGATGCACTGGAAAACATGGTTCGTCCAATTGCTGGGATCTGGCCACTTGGAAGCGGTATCAAGGATGAAAGCGGCTATTGGGAAAACAATGCCGGATTTTGCCGGGGTATTTTCACTTGGGCAATATGGAGAGGAAATGGTGGAGCTTGGCTTGATAGAAGGCGAAGCTGACTTACAGAAAAAATGGATCGAGGCTATCACCCCAATTTTTGAAAGTGTAGGATTAGCAACAACTATTGAAATAGGCATGGCAAGAGGTGATGGCCGTAATGGCCAGCATACGGAAGATTTGGAAAAGGCGCTAGAAACGTTAAGTGAAGTGTACGCAACCGATAAAGCAGCTTCATGGTGAATCAATGAAAAGGGGAGGGGTACCATGTCGACCATACAGTTAAACATAGAAGAAATTTATAAGCTCCTGGAAGACGTTAAAGATCCCGAAATCGATACAGTAAGTATCCTGGATTTGGGGATGGTTGAAGACGTTAAGGTTTCGGGCCAGGACGTTTCGGTAAAAATGCTGCCAACTTTTCTTGGGTGCCCGGCATTGTCGATCATCCAAAAAAATGTGGAAACAGCTCTTCGACAGCTGCCTGCCGTAAGAAATGTAAATGTGGAATTTTTACGTTCCCCTTCGTGGACATCCGATCGAATTACGGAAAAAGGGAAAGCTGGATTGAAGGTTTTCGGAATCTCCCCTCCTCCTCGACAAATGAAAAGTGATGGGTCATGGCATGTGGATTGCCCATATTGTGAATCGACATATGTCACGATGGAAAATATCTTCGGTCCAACGGCCTGCCGCAGCATTTTATATTGTAAAGCATGCAAAAATCCGTTCGAAGCGATGAAACCGATGATAAAAATAATTTAATACAATGGAGGTTCTATAAAATGGTAAAGTTAATCGCCCTATACAAACAACCTGAAAATAAGGAAGAATTCGATGAGCACTATTTCAATGTACATGGCCCGATAACGGAAAAAATTCCAGGTCTTCAAAAAATGGAGGTCACTAAAATTGTAGGGACTCCAATGGGCAAAGACTCCGAGTATTACATTCTTTGTGAAATGTATTATGAAGACCACGACGCATTGCAGCAAGGAATGCGTTCTCCGGAAGGAAAAGCATCAGGGAAGGACCTAATGGGCTTTGCAGGGAAACTTGTTACGATGATGATCGGCGAAGAAATAAAATGAATGCGCTTCAATTCATTGAAACGTCAATCGCGGAAGGCATTGGTTATATCTCTTTAAATCGGCCGAAACAACTGAATGCCCTTAACAGGAAAATGGTCAGGGAAATAGTTTCAACCATGGAAGATTTCGACCGGGACCCACAAGTGAAGGTGATTTTGCTATCGGGCAATGGGAAAGCATTTTCCGCTGGAGCTGATATCGACGAGATGGTGAACGACAGTCCAATCAGTATGGAGTTAACGAACCAATTTGCCGATTGGGACCGGATAAGCCTAGTCAAGAAGCCTGTAATTGGTGCGGTGAAAAGTTTTGTATTCGGCGGTGGTTTTGAACTTGCATTATCCTGCGATTTCCTGATAGCCGCCAGCGATACCCAGTTTTCCTTTCCGGAAGTGACACTAGGAGTCATGCCTGGTGCAGGAGGAACCCAAAGGTTGACGAAATTGGTGGGCAAGACGAAGGCACTTGAATGGATGTTGACGGCTGAAAGGATAAAGGCAAAGACAGCCCTGCAATATGGTTTCATTAATAAGATCGTGGCACCTGAATTGTTAATGGAAGAAACGGTTGATTTTGCTAGAAAGATAGCAAAGCAACCCCCGTTAGCAGTAAGGCTGATCAAAGAATCCGTCAATAAGGCAGTTGATTATCCCTTATATGAGGGCATGCAATTTGAACGGAAGAACTTCTATATTCTTTTTGCATCAGAGGACCAAAAAGAAGGAATGAAAGCATTTGTTGAAAAAAGGGAGCCGAAATTTACAGGCGGATAAGGGGTGCTCTATGTACGAAACGATCAAATATGGGGTTGAAAATGGAGTGGCTTGGCTTACTTTGAACCGTCCTGATAAACTGAATGCCTTTACGTCCCAAATGAATAAGGAAATACAGAAAGCGATCAAAGTATCTGCGGGGTCGGATGAAGTGCGGGCCATTATCATTACAGGGGAAGGCAGGGCCTTTTGTTCGGGACAAGATTTATCGGATGTTGATGAAGGCATGAATTTAGGCCAGGTGCTGCGGGAAGCCTACGGTCCGATGATGGAGCAAATAGCAAACTGTGAAAAGCCGATCATTGCCGCAGTCAATGGAGTGGCTGCAGGGGCTGGCTTCAGCCTAGCACTGGCATGCGATTTTCGGCTTGTTTCTGAAAAAGCCAGTTTTGTAAATGCTTTTGTCAATATCGGATTGATACCTGATTCGGGGAATCTGTATTACCTTTCGCGGATCGTTGGTCATGCGAAAGCCTTGGAATTATCTTTATTGGGGGAAAAGGTTCCGGCTAGCGAGGCGAAAAATATCGGGCTCGCTACAAAAGTGATTGGTGTGGAAGAATGGAACGACCAATTGAAAGCCTTTGCAGAGAATATCGCGAACAAGCCAACGAAAGCAATCGGGTTAATTAAAAGATACTTAGAGGCGTCCTATCACCTTTCATTGGAAGAATACTTAAAAGAAGAAGCGGAGGGTCAGCGAATTGCTGGCTTAACGAAGGATTATGCAGAAGGTGTGGCAGCATTCATTGAAAAAAGGAAGGCTCAATTCATAGGCAAGTAATATAGAAAAGGGAGTGGGATTACATGGTAAGAGTTCAAGAGGCGGCATTTGAAAAAGCGGAAATGAAGCGTGATTATTATCATCTGATCATTAATGGAGAAAGAGTGGAAAGCTCTGATGGTTCCACGATTGATGCGTACAATCCTGCAACTGGTGAAATCATTGCCAAGGTTGCAAAGGCAACAAGGGAAGATGCAGAAAAAGCTGTTCAAGCTGCACGTGAAGCATTTGATAATGGGAAATGGAAGAGGACTCCGATTAATAAGCGTTCTCGTGTATTGAACAAAATTGCAGCAATCATGCGTTCACGCTTTAATGAATTGGTTGAATTGGAAGTTCTGAACAGCGGCAAATCCATTTCTGCAGCACAAGGCCAAGTCATGCAGGCAATTGAAGATTTCGAGTTTTATGCAGGCGCATTGGTTGCACACCGCGGATCTGTCAATAATGTACCTGGTCAATTCCATAACTATACGGAAAAAGAGCCAGTAGGTGTTTGTGCTCAAATCATCCCTTGGAATTACCCTATGATGATGGCAGCGTGGAAAATTGCACCAGCAATTGCAGTTGGCTGTTCGGTCATCGTTAAGCCAGCTTCGTTAACGCCATTGACGGCAATTGTATTAGGGGAAATCTGTTTAGAAGCTGGTGTTCCTTCCGGTGTGGTCAATATCATTCCAGGCCCAGGATCGGACGTAGGGAATTACCTTGTCGAGCATCCGAAAGTGAATAAGGTTGCCTTTACGGGTTCTACGCCAATCGGCAGGGATCTCATGGGCAAAGCTTCACAGACATTAAAAAGGGTGACATTGGAGCTTGGCGGGAAGTCCCCTAATATTGTCTTTGAAGATGCAGACCTTGAAGCTGCCATCGATGGATCATTATATGGCATATTCTACAATACTGGACAATCTTGCGAAGCTAGATCCCGTTTATATGTACATGAAGACATATACGACGAATTCGTTGCCAGATTCGTGGAAAAAACGAAAAAATTGAAATTGGGCAATCCGCTCGACAAAGAAACACACGTCGGTGCAGTCATAGATCAAGGGCAATTGGATGTCATCGACAATTATGTGCAATCTGCCATTACTGACGGAGCAAAAATCCTGACAGGAGGAAAGCCAGCTGTCATTGAAGGATTCGAAAACGGTTATTGGTATGAGCCAACGGTCATAGCTAATGTCAATCATGAAATGGATGTAGTGAAAGAGGAAATATTCGGGCCGGTCGTTGTCATAATGAAATTCAAAGATGAAAAAGAAGCCGTGAGACTCGCAAATGATACGGAATTCGGTTTGGGTTCGGCTCTTTGGACAAAAGATGGCGGGCGTGCGACTAGAGTGGCCAATCAAATAGAAGCGGGAATCGTCATGGTGAATTGCCCATTCTCAGCATTTCCTGGAACACCTTTCGGAGGGTATAAACAATCAGGATTCGGCCGGGAACTTTGTATTGAGACACTTGATCTTTATACAGAAACGAAAAGCATCATTTCCTATCATGGAAGCCGTCCCTTAAATCCCTTTGGAATTCAATAAAACATAAAATAGGTGGCTGGCTGATCGGTATGTCGGAAAAGTAATTCAGGAATGGATGAATGCTGATCTGATTCATCGTAGCCAGCCCTATTTATTTTTGAAGGAGGAATGAACGAATGATTAGAAATCTAGTGATTGTCGGATCTGGTGTCATGGGCAGGGGAATAGCTTATGTAGGAGCAACAGGGGGCTTTAATGTAGTACTGGTGGATGTGAATCAGGATGCTTTGGAAAGTGCAAGAAAAGAGATCGATGGAATTTTTGAGAAGGGTGTACGCTACCAAAAAATCACCCAGGAAGAAGCGGCAGCTGCAAAAAGCAGATTTTCTTATTCTTCCAATTTGAAAGAATCAGCAGCATATGCGGACTTGATCATAGAAGCAGTTCCGGAAAAGGCGGAAATTAAAAGGGCAGTCTTCGAAACGATTGAAGTCCATGCAAAAGAAGACTGTTATTTTGCAACCAATACTTCCACGATGAGCCCGACAGAAATTGGTTCTTATGGAAAGCGTCCTGAAAAAACGATTGCCATGCATTTTTTCAATCCTGTACAAAAGATGCCGCTCGTTGAAATTGTACGTGGTCTTGAAACCAGTGATGAAACGGCAGCCATAATAAAAGAGGTAGCCGGAAAAATGGGGAAGGAAACCGTGGTCATTAATGAATTCCCTGGGTTTGTAACTAGCAGGATCAGCTGTTTGGTTGGTAATGAAGCGTTCTTTATGCTTCAAGAAGGTTTAGGTACGCCAGAAGAAATCGATAAGGCAATAAAGTTAGGGCTGAATTACCCAATGGGACCATTTGAGCTAGGTGATTTGGTGGGATTGGATGCTCGTTTGAATAATTTAAAATATTTACATAGTAAACTTGGTGAAAAATACCGCCCGGCCCCCCTTCTTGAACAGTATGTTAAAGCTGGCAGGCTCGGCCGTAAGACAGGTAAAGGTGTGTACGATTATACAAAAGATGGCGAGCTGGTGAAGAAATGAAGGATGTTGTGATTATTGATGCTGTGAGAACACCAATCGGAAGATATAAAGGAGCTTTGAAAAGCGTTCGCCCGGATGACCTCGGTGCAATTGTAATCAAGGCGCTGACCGATCGCAATCCAGAGCTTCCGCCAGATCAAATTGAAGATGTCATCTTCGGGAATGCAAATCAAGCAGGAGAGGATAATCGCGATGTGGCCAGGATGTCTGCCCTTTTAGCTGGTCTTCCGGTAAATGTGGCTGGTACGACAATAAATCGTTTGTGTGGATCAGGATTGGATGCCGTCATGTATGCTGCACGCTCCATTGCTGTAGGTGAAGGCGATATTTATATCGCAGGCGGTACCGAAAGCATGACAAGGGCGCCGTACGTCATGGCCAAACCTGAGAGTGAATTTCCGCGGGGTTCAATGGAGCTTCAGGATACAACAATCGGATGGCGCTTCACGAATGAGAAACTTAAAGAAATTTATGGTACGGATTCGATGCCTCAAACGGCTGAAAACGTCGCCCAGCGTTTTTCGGTTTCAAGGGAGGACCAAGATCAATTCGCATATCAAAGCCAGCAAAAAGCGAAAAAAGCAGTGGAAAATGAGCGTTTCATTAATGAAATCGTACCTGTTCGATATACGGATCGTAAAGGGAATGAAGTCATTGTCGAGAAGGATGAACACCCTCGTCCTGACACGACCATCGAAAAGTTGGCAAAACTCAAACCGATCTTTAAAGACGGCACTATAACGGCCGGTAATGCTTCAGGCGTAAATGATGGAGCCTCGGCATTACTTTTGATGAGTGCAGAAAAAGCACGGGAGCTTGGATTGAAACCTCTGGCCAAATATGTAGTAGGGGCGGTAGCGGGATTAGAACCGTCCATTATGGGCCTTGGCCCGATTCATGCCACCAAAAAAGCATTGGAGAGGGCAAGTTTGACGATTGAAGACATCGGGCTAGTGGAATTGAATGAAGCATTCGCATCCCAATCCTTGGAGTGTATCCGCCAATTGAAAATGGATCATGAGAAAGTGAATGTCAACGGCGGGGCAATAGCGTTTGGCCATCCGCTCGGTGCAAGCGGGGCGCGTATTTTAACGACGCTCGTCCACGAAATGAAAAAGCGGAATGTCCGCTATGGTCTTGCGACGATGTGCGTAGGCGTTGGCCAAGGCATTTCCGCCATTATAGAAAATATTGAAAAAGACTAAGGATGCGGTAGGCCCTTATTAGTTTTATCTGCATAAGGGTCATTTTTTTAAAGGGGGAGGAGACTTATGTCCAAGGTTATATATAAAGTGATAAATCAAATCGGATATGTAACAGTGAATCGGCCCGACGTATTGAACTGCTTCGACTATGAGACACTTTGTGAACTGCAGGATGTCATCGATGCAGTTTACTATGACGGCGATATCCGTGTTGTCATTTTCACCGGTGCAGGGGAAAAGGCCTTCAGCGCGGGAGCGGATTTGAAAGAAAGGAAGTCTTTGAATGATGCGGAAGTAAGAAGGAACGTTAAAGCGATTCGCGATGTTTTTAATAGTATTGCAGGGCTTCCACAGCCAACGATAGCTGCCGTCAATGGATATGCATTGGGGGGAGGATTTGAATGGCTGCTTTCATGTGACTTTGCAATTGCTGCCGAAGGTGTTTCTTTGGGGCTCACTGAAACTAGCTGGGCCATTATTCCTGGGGCAGGAGGTACACAGCGGCTGCCGAGATTGATTGGGGAAATGAAAGCGAAGGAATTGATCTTCACCGCTAAAAAACTGACTGCAGAAGAGGCATGTCAATTAGGGATCCTTTTGAGGGCCGTGCCAAGGGATCAACTTATGTCAGCCTGTGAGGAATTGGCAGCCAATATCATGAAAAATGGGCCGATTGCAGTTAAACAAGCCAAATATGCGATTGACCAAGGAATGAATACGGACTTGCAAACCGGAATGGCCATAGAGGGAAAGGCCTATGAATTGACCATCCCGACTCAAGACAGATCGGAAGCGCTCCTGGCATTTAGTGAACGGAGAAAAGCACGATTTACTGGTGAATAACATTGCGCTTTCTTTTTAAAAAGATATAATAATTATTATGTCTTCCGTGTGAAAATAGTAACAATGTAAGGGCGAGGTGAGAAAGATAGGTACTAACACTCAATCCATGATTTTTACGATATACGGCGATTATATCCGTAACTATGGAAATAAAATCTGGATAGGCAGTTTAATTCGTTTATTGAAGGAATTCGGCCATAATGAGCAGGGCGTACGTGTAGCCGTTTCACGAATGGTCAAGCAAGGATGGATCCAGTCAGAGAAGCAGGGAAATAAAAGCTATTACTTTTTGACTGATCGCGGTGTGCAGAGAATGGATGAAGCGGCCAATCGCATATATAAGATGAAACCGAATGAATGGGACGGTAAATGGCGTATCTTAATGTACACGATACCTGAAGATAAGCGGCAATTACGGGATGATCTCCGTAAAGAATTATTATGGAGCGGGTTTGGCAGTTTTTCAAGTGGTTGCTGGATTTCCCCTAATGATTTGGAGAAGCAAATCAATCGTTTGATCGAGAAATATGACATCAAAGAATATGTTGATTTTTTCATTTCGGAATACAAAGGCCCTAAAGAAAACCAATCGCTTGTAGAGAAAAGCTGGCATTTGGAAGAGATTGAAAATAAATATGAAGAATTCATCGAGAAATACAGCAAACAATTCATCGTTCATCAAAGCATCATTAACAGGGGCGAAATGTCCGATGCCGATTGTTTTGTGGAACGAACGAACTTGGTGCATGAATACCGTAAATTTTTATTTATCGATCCAGGCCTGCCAAAGGAACTTCTGCCTTCAAAGTGGAATGGGAACCATGCTGCTCTTTTATTTAGCCAATATTATCAAGTCTTGGCTGAACCAGCAAGCCGTTTCTTTGAAAGCGTATTTCAGGAAAATAATGATTTATGCCGGAAAGACGAAACCTATGATGCCAAGGATCATCCACTTATCATTAAGTGAAAAAGAGCTTCAGCCAGTCGCTAATGACGACTTGCTGAAGCTCTTTTCACATTAGCATTTTCGACTTTTGCAATAATTAATCAAGTATACCTTTGAAGTCTTTCCCTTTTTGAACATATGTATCGATAGAAAGTTGAATCAATTCAAGATCTTTATTATTCAATCTGCGAACCACTTTTCCTGGGGAACCGATCACGAGTGAACGTGGAGGTATGATTTTGCCAGAGGAAATTAATGTGTTCGCTCCGATGATGCATTCTTCACCGATCTCTACATTATCCAATATCGTCGAACCCATTCCAATAATGGATCGTTTGCCTATTTTACAACCATGCAGGATAACATTGTGACCAACCGTCACTTCGTCTTCAATGACAACTGGGCACCCTTCAAATAAGTGAATGGTGGAGTTATCTTGTATACTGCATTTTTCTCCTATCGTTATTGAATCCTCATCACCGCGCAGTACGGCATTAAACCAAATGGTAGAGTCTTTCCCAATCGAAATATCACCGATTAAATGAGCGCCAGGTGCCACGAAAACAGTATCATCAATGGATGGTTTTTTATTATTATACGGAATAATCATAGTATCGCTCCTTTTTGAAAAGTCAGAATTGTTTTTCTAATGAATATAGTATAACATTAAATTGACAGGGAGGGATAAAAGTGAAATATATTTGTGAACTTTTTGCGATAAAATATCCTATTATACAAGGCGGCATGGGGAATATAAGCAATGCAAGTCTTACGGCTGCAGTGTCCAATGCAGGGGGACTAGGGACAATAGGGTGCGGTACCATGAATCCTGAACAGGTAGAAGCCATCATTCTCGAAACCAAAGAAAAAACCAATAACAATTTTGCGCTGAACATTCCAATAAACGTTAGTCCATATACTGATGAGTTAGTGAATCTTGTCCTGAAGCATGATATACCTGTAGTTTCCTTATCTGCAGGAAATCCTGCCCCTTTCATTCCACTATTACAAAAAAAGAATGTAAAAGTGATCGCCATCGTCGCTTCGGTCAAGCACGCGCAAAAAGCGCAAGCTGCAGGGGCTGATGTGTTGGTCGCAGAAGGGTTTGAAGCTGCCGGCATCAATTCGAACCTGGAAATGACGACCTTTACACTCATTCCGCAAATCAGCAAGCATGTGACCCTTCCGGTTTTGGCCGCTGGCGGAATAGGCAATGGACAGGGTTTGGCGGCTGCATTGATGCTGGGGGCTTCAGGAGTCCAATTAGGAACCAGGCTGATCGCTACACAAGAAGCACCGTTCCATCCGTCATATAAGCAGAAACTAATCGAAGCGATGGGTAATGATACGGTAATTTTGGGCAGAACACTTGGCCAGGTCAGAAGAGTATTGAAGGATCCATATACCGAGAAGGTCCTGGATTTGGAAAAACAGGGACTGTCTCCTGTGAATTATCGTGAAATGACCTCTGAAGTCCATCATATTAATGGGGCGATGAACGGGGATGTTAACAATGGATTCATGAACAGCGGCCAGGTCGCTGGATTGATTGACGATATACCCACTGTTAAGGAATTACTTGATGGCATGATGAAAGATGCGAAAAAACAAATGGAGAATGGATTGAGCAAGCTCTCTGCCCCTTTTATGATTTGAGAGCGGAGTGAGCCAATCTTATCATTAGTTCATGGGTTTACTCCTTGGTAATTTACCGAAAGCTTGAGGTCAATTCGTCCTCAAGCTTTTTTTCATTTCTGGACCATTTGAAATTATATGATCATTCTTTACAATCTTAAATCTAATGTGAATAGCCCCATAACATAAAATGGACTCCATAAGGCACATTGTTTTAGGATAACATTTTAGAAAAATGTGATTGAACTTGTGATACAATGGAAAATGTCTCTTTTGAAATCAAGGGATGCCTAGAATCAATCAATCTGGGTGCACCCCTTTTATAATAAAAGTTAGAAAAGGGGAAAAGTCTATGGAAACTTTAATAATGGATATGATTGAAGCATTTAAATCTCTATCCTATTTCGGTGTGTTGCTAGCTTTGACTTTCGAATTCATTCCTGCTGAAATCGTTTTGCCACTGGCTGGATACTGGGTTTATCAAGGTGATATGAATTTATACTTGACTATCCTTGCCGGTTCGATTGGTGGGGTAACGGGCCCATTGACGCTTTATGCTTTAGGCAAATATGGCGGGAGACCGCTTGTATTAAAGTTCGGGAAATACTTTTTGATCAAAGAGGAGCAGTTGAATAAGGCTGACCGATTCTTTGAAAGGTTTGGTGGGGGAATTGCCTTTTTGGGACGGTTTGTACCAGGAATTCGTACCGCCGTTTCGCTGCCATGCGGCATGTTGAAAATGAGTATTTGGAAATTCATTTTATATACCTATATGGCGATGCTTCCCGTTACAAGCGTTTATGTTTATCTAGGGTATAAGTTAGGACCGAGGTGGGAGCAGGCAGGAGCCATCTTTTCACAATATGCGAATTTCTTGCTTATCCCCATCGCACTTATAATCATTTGGTTCATTATGAAGACTCAAAAACAAAAGCAAAGACAAAAACTAAAAGTCAATTCATAACAAAGAAGGCGCCTTGATCAGGCGCCTTTTTGATTTATGTCATTATTAGCAGCATCCGCCGAATCCCCAACTGCATCCGATGATGATCAACAAGATGAATAATACGATCAGCAATGCAAATCCGTTATCGAAACCACCGAATCCGCCGTCGCAACATTCGTTACAATTTCCACCCATTTGATTTCCTCCTCAATACATAATATGCATTACATACCTAGCAAAACATCTTTACCGGGAATACTTCATACTATGTATTCTAGGCCGAAGTGTTTGCTTATTCATAAAAAATGGGCGTGGGCAATAAGGGGGAAATAAGCCCGAATATTTTTTTGATTTCCTTTTAAATGTTATAATATACCATGTGGATTGTGAGGGAAGGGAGCTGAACTAAGTCATGAAAGTTGCCATTATAACTGATGTGCATGGAAATGCTTCAGCGTTAAAAGCCGTTCTTAAGGATATTGATCAAAGAGAAGATATAGATCGTCTCTATTGTTTGGGAGATATGGTCGGGATTGGCCCTGATACAAATGAAGTCCTTGAACTTTTATTTTCAAGAAATGATCTATCGATGATAACTGGAAATCATGATGAAGCTGTCCTGGCCATCATTAACGGGGAGCCGCATCCGGACGGCCATATTCATGTAAAGGAGCATCATGAATGGATAGCTGAAAGGATGCAGCGGAAATTCATAAATGAATTGGGGAAATTGCCTCGAACCATACATCATATCATTAATGATCACTCCGTTTACTTCACTCATTATCACATGGAATCGAAGAAATTGGATGAGCACATAAGCCAAAATCCATTTAGTAAAATAGTTGAACCGAATTTAAATAACTTAGAAATGCTTTTCAAAGATCAACATCACGATTTAATAGGATTTGGACATCATCATCCTATCCACCTCTTTAAAAATGACCGAACGATATTCCTGAACCCTGGTTCTCTTGGATGCAATGGTGAACCAGTTGCACCTTATGCCATTGTCACGATTGAAAATACAGGTATACAGGTAAAGCTTGAAAAAGTCGCCTATGATAATATATCGTTCCTGTTATCGTATCAAAGTTTACAAGTTCCAGAGCGTGAATTCATTATACGTGCCTTCCATGGCGGGCAGCAGACCTAACACGTTTATAAATGAAGAAGTATGGGAAAATGTTGAGCATAAAGGTACATGCCTGTGGATACGATAATAGGCAAACATCATGATGCTGGAGGTACGTTATGAAGGAAAAGGAACTGGAACAGGTAAGCCAAGGGCAGGAAGAGATGGAACGGCATAGTCTTGTCTGTAATGATGAATTGTTTAATAAGGATCTGCACGCCATTGTCGATGACACAATGCAAGAGGATAGATAAACGGGAAAAACGCTGCAGGAAATGTCTGTAGCGTTTTATTTTACTTTGGAATGGTTGAAGGCTGAATTTCGGTTTTTCGGATAAGGTCCCGTCCTGCTTGTTTTCACTACCCCCTTTCTTCCAGTGGATCCCGGAAATGAATCATTTGAAACCATTCTGGATTTATCCCATACTATATATAAGTTTCAAATCCGAGAGGAGGGATGGCATGGGACATCATCACGGTCACGCCCATGATCATGGGCACGGACACCACCATTCTAATAATAAAAAAGCATTGTTGGCATCTTTCTTATTAATCTCGACATTTATGATAGTCGAGGTCATTGGTGGATTCTTGACAAATAGTCTGGCTTTACTATCGGATGCAGGTCACATGCTTAGCGATGCGGCAGCTTTAGGACTAAGTTATACAGCGATCAGGTTAGGGGAAAGGAAGGCCACATCTTCCAAATCGTTTGGATATAAACGGTTTGAAATCATTGCTGCTTGTTTGAATGGATTGACCTTGATCGTCATATCCGTATTCATTTTCGTAGAGGCGATTAAGCGGTTCCTAGATCCCCCTGAGGTGCAAAGCTTGGGAATGCTGATGATTTCAATCATCGGCTTACTTGTTAATATCATTGCGGCCTGGATTTTAATGAGCGGAGATAAGGAAGACAATCTGAATGTACGGAGTGCTTTTTTACATGTTATGGGTGATATGCTTGGATCTGTGGGTGCCATTGCGGCCGCCCTCTTGATTTATTTTTTCGATTGGGGAATTGCAGATCCGATTGCGAGCGTCATAGTTGCGATTTTAATTATTATCAGCGGTTTTAGGGTAGTGAGGGATTCTTTTCATATCTTGATGGAGGGCACACCGGACCAAGTCGATATGGATGAAGTGAAAGCATCCTTGATGGGATTGGTCGGAGTATCCGATGTCCATGATCTCCATATCTGGACGATCACGTCTGGTTTTTTGACACTGAGCTGCCATGTTGTCATAAATGAGAGCGGTAATCACGATTCAGTTTTGGCAGAAGCGCAAAAACTACTTCACGATCGGTTTGGAATCGAACATAGCACGATCCAAGTGGAAAGACAGGAAGCGGGCTGTCCCAATCCACACGAGACATGTAATTGAAAAGGGCTGGCTCAGTATAGAGCCAGCCTCTTAAAAGTTTAAATAAGAAAATCATAGTTTTTCCTGTATGATTATTACAACCATTTAGCAGCATTCCTGTTAAAATGACTAAGTGAAAACATCGGTTAATTTTACTACGAACATAATCCTGACACATAAAAAGGGTAAGATTGAGGAAAAATGCTTGGTGTTTTTAATGGTTAGCATATGCAAAATGTTTCCACTATAATTCAGGAAGGAGGAATCCATAAATGAAGAAAATTCTTGTAGTAGAAGATGAAATCGCCATATCGATGGTATTGAAAGCATATTTGGAACGGGAAAGTTTTGATGTAGTCCAAGTTTACGATGGGCTAAACGCCATTCCGGTATTCGAAGAAACGAAGCCAGACCTTGTCCTGCTTGATGTCATGCTGCCGGGTAAGGAAGGCTGGGATATATTGAAGGAAATTCGGGAGAACGATACATGTCCGGTTATCATGTTGACTGCACTGACAGATGTCGATTACAGATTATCGGGATTTAAGTCAGGTGCGGATGATTACATCTCCAAACCTTTCGTTGCCGAAGAAGTCGTGGCCCGGGTGCATGCCGTTTTAAGAAGGTCCTCATCGGTCGATACGGAAGATGGTCATATACATGAGTTTGGGAGTTTAACCATCGATGATCTTTCTTATATGGTGCATTTGAATGGGGAAGAGATAAACTTGACGCCGCGTGATTTGTCGCTGCTCGTTTTTTTCGCTAAGCACCCTAATCAAATTTTCACGAGAGAACAGCTGCTCGACCAAGTGTGGGGCATGGATTATGACGGCAGTGACCGTGCGGTGGACCTGGCGATCAAACGGATCAGGAGGGCGATAGATGCATGGCCTGTAACCGAGGGGGAAATAAAAACATTGCGTGGATTGGGGTATCAATTGAGTGTCTATGAAAACTAAAAAAAGAACCACTTTACAACGCTATTGGACTAAGAGATACGTATTGACCTTGATTTCCGGTTTGATCTTATTGTCTGTTTTTTCCTTATGGTGGATGGAAAAAACGGCTTTGGAATATAGGCTTAGCCTTCTTAAGTACTTAGCTGATGAAACATCCGATCGGGCGATTAAGGATAATGGTCAGATTGTCGTTGGTCCGATCCTTTCGGAAATTGTAGAGGAAAGGGAGAAAATCCTTCATCTGAACCAACAGCCTATCATCTATATCGTCGATCCCGATGCCACCATCATATATACGATGCCACAATTGTATATAGATCCGGATGAAAATAAACTCCCGGATGTCATCATGAAAAATACGGAGTTAATCCAGAAGGTCAAGATTTCCGACAACAAAGTGTATGTCGTCAAATCCCCCATTACGTTTAATGATGAGACAAGAGGCTGGGTGGTCATTGCACAGGAAGAAGGGGCATTGAAGGAAATCAACCAAGACCATGGCTTGTTGGCGATCATGATTGGAGGCCTGCTGATTCTGGGAACGGGAGTCATTTATTTTCTTTCCAGGCAGATTTCACGTCCCATCCAAGACGTAGCTAACGCCGCTGTCCAAGTTCGTGAAGGCAACTATGATATCCATTTCAAAGAGGAAGAGGAAATCAAGGAAGAAGAAATTTATGAACTGATAGAATCATTTAAGGAAATGACCAATCGATTGAAGGTCATGGAGAAGTTACGGGCGGAATTGCTTGCAGGCGTAACCCATGATTTGAAAACGCCAGTAACATCCATTAGCGGACTGATACAAGCGGTTAAGGATGATGTCGTCAAGGGAGAGCAAAGTAAGGAATTCCTCGATATTTCCTTGAAGGAAACTCAACGTTTGCAAGGTATGATAGAGGATTTACTCAATTATAATGCCATATCGGCAGGTGCTTTTAAAATTCGGCTCCAAAAAGAGAATATCAATATATTCATTAAGGAAATCGCCTATCGCTGGCAGGTGACCCAGGATGATGATCAAGCGTTCGCTCTTGAGATAAAAGTTCCTGATGAACCGGTCTTTGGTCAAATTGATTCATTGCGGATGCAGCAAATCGTCATTAACCTTTTGAATAATGCCAGGCATGCACTTGATGGCAAAGGGAAAATAGCGATTCACCTTTATGAAAAGGATGAAGAAAGAATCTGCATTGATGTACTGGACAGTGGCCGGGGGATCCCAAAACATGAACAACAATTTGTGTTCGAACCATTTTATCGTGGTGAAAACAAAAAGTTGAAGGTACGTGGTTTAGGTTTGGGACTGCCATTCAGTAAGATGCTCGCAAAAGCGCAAAAGGGTGATCTAGTACTTAAAGATAGCGATGAACAAGGCACCACCTTCACGATTGTCATAGAGAAAGCGGATCAGGTATAAAAAAGGGTTGTCCGATGTAATGGACAACCCTCTTATTATGCAGGATGCTAACTATTAAGCCAATTGGCTGATTGCACGCCATAATTGTACATGACGGACCTTCCTTGGAAGGAAGCGTCCCATTTCTTCTTCATTATATCCTGCATGCAAATTCTTATGGTCGAAAATGATTGGCCGGCGAAGTAAATCCGGGTTATCTTGAATAAGCTTACAAAGGTCATTAAGCGGTGTATTATTTATATCGATATTCAGGCTTTTGAATTTTTTGGAACGGGTTGAGATGATTTCATCTGTCCCGCCTTCCGTTTTACGTAAAATCTCTTTTATTTCTTCTATAGAAAGAGGTTGGGAATATAGGTTGCGTTCATTAAAGGAAATTTCGTTCTTTTTAAGCCAAGCTTTTGCTTTACGACAGGCTAGACTGCTTGGAGTAGTATAAATTGTTACCATTAAAATCGACTCCTTCAAAGTTTTCAAGTTTATTGGAATGAAATTATTTTTATATTTGTGATACTCTTACTTTAACGTTTCTTTGTGTCAGCAAGATGTCAAGAAAAATAAACTTAAATGTTATTTTAAAAAGAAAGGGAGAAAATGAAATGAAATCTGCCTTTAATGAAAAAGAAGCCATTTGGGTAATGATGCCGAACAAGGATCTGCATGGGCCGATATTTAACAGTGTTGTGCGGATAGTATCATGACAGGGGATTTTTGGTCACCAGTCAGGCTATCGATACAAGTAGCGGGACTATCGGGTATCCTTGTTTTCATTTTAGGAATTATCCTGGCGCGAATGATGGCTAAAAAGAGATTCAGGGGAAGGGTCCTGTTGGAAACAGCGTTTTTATTGCCGCTTGTTTTGCCGCCTTCCGTCGTTGGGTTTTTATTGATTGTAATCTTTGG
Organism: Peribacillus sp. NPDC076916; assembly: GCF_050269675.1. NCBI lineage: Bacteria > Bacillati > Bacillota > Bacilli > Caryophanales > Bacillaceae > Peribacillus > Peribacillus sp. NPDC076916. The sequence continues at coordinate 698,049 of NZ_JBNNIU010000001.1, read as the reverse complement.
AAAGAATGGATTGCCGGGACAATTCATTGAAAGGGTTTTTGATCAGCCCCTGATGTTCACGTGGTGGGCGGCGGTCATTGCATCTACCGTGGTAGCGTTTCCGCTTATGTACCAATCCGCTAAAACGGGTTTTGAAGGTATAGATGAAGAAATCGAAAATGCGGCAAGGGTTGACGGGGCAGGCGAGTTGAGGTTGTTCCTGAATGTATCCCTTCCATTGGCGGTCAAATCCATCGTCACAGGTGCCATCTTGAGTTCTGCTCGTGCGTTGGGGGAATTCGGAGCCACACTCATGTTCGCCGGAAACATTCCCGGACAGACACAAACCATACCGACTGCGATTTATATCGCCATGGACTCCGGGAATATGACATTAGCCTGGCTATGGGTTGCCGTAATTATTGTCATTTCATTTCTTATGCTTTTTATCGTGACCTACATAAAGTGAATGCTTTTTCTCGAATATACTTATGAAAAAGTGGGGTGAGGCTTCTATGTCTTCTTTATGTGTGAAGCCGTTTTTTTCGTAAAGGTTCCGTGCAGGCAGGTTCATTTTACCGGTTGAAACGGATATCTTTTCCCAATCGCCTTGTAATTGAAGAGCAAGCAACAGTGCATCCGCGATACCCTGCCGAAAATAATCAGGATGGACAATCATTCGGCAAATCAGCATTTGACGATTCTCTTTTGAAAAAGATAGTGCACCCACTAACGCATCACCCTTTAAGTAGCATAAGAACGTTTCATGACAATGAATGAATTGTTCATATGTTTCCAATAGAGGAGGTATATCGGCAAAATCGATCATATCCGCTTCCACCTTATAGGCCTCTTTTTGAAGTTTAAAAAGCTGCTGGCCATAATCGGAGTCCAGATCCCGAATTTTCATGATCAAATCGTATCACTCCCTTTCATCACATTATAATGGAAGAAGGAGATTATTGTTTCCAATCAGTCTGTGTTATAATCGACAAACAATATGAACTAATGAAATGAGGAAGAAATTTGTTAACATTTGAAGAAAAATTGAGCATCATTGAAACTTTTCCGGAATTACAGCGAAAAGATGTTTCATTGGGACGTGTAAACTTTCATTATCCAGATAGCGTCCAGGAGAAAAAGATCGTCGTTCAGCACTTGCATCCCAATGGAAATGGATTCGTTTACGCAGGGCATATGAGAAAAAAAGACACTGACCGTAAAGGTTTTATCAATATTCGTGACTATAATGAAGCGGAATTAAAAGAATTGATCCAAAAAAGCGTCGATTACCTATCTGAACCTCCGGTTGAATTCGAAGAAGAGGAAGACGGGTTCGCTAGGTTGGAAGGGACATGGATTGGCCCTGAAAAGCAAGAGCTTACACTTGAAAGGGAAGACCTGCTTTGGAATGTGTATTCCGGATCGAACCTTGAAGAGTGTTTCGAGAGTCCAGTAGAGGCGGAGCGCTACTTATTGGACGAAGGCTTCCGACAAAGCAAGAAGAGGAATATGTAGAATTTTAGGATAATTTGTCGGTTGATTTACAGCGATAATCTTGTTTTTTTAGGAATTTCCATGATATAATATAAGTAATTATTTTTGTTCGGAATAAGTTTGATAGAAGGATTTACTGTAATAGGATTCCTCTTGAAACATTATCCAGAACCAAAAATAGTAATAAAATGGATTTTTCCAAACACAGGAGGAACTATCATGGTACAAGGTAAAGTAAAATGGTTTAACGCAGAAAAAGGTTTCGGTTTCATCGAAGTTGAAGGCCAAGACGATGTATTCGTACATTTCTCAGCTATCCAAGGCGAAGGCTTCAAAACGCTTGAAGAAGGCCAAGAAGTTTCTTTCGAAATCGAGCAAGGCGCTCGTGGACCACAAGCAGCTAACGTTCAAAAATAATTGAACGCATATAAAAAAAGACTCCGATTATGGAGTCTTTTTATTTTTCCTTTTTTTCGGCCATTTCCTTTAATGCTTTGTCCAATTTTTCTTCGATCCGTTTAGAACGATTAAAATGCCCTGCCAGGAAAAACACGATGAATATAACGAATGCGACAAGCACTAGCATAAAAAGGATAGGCAGGAACTGGGTTATATTTTCATTCATTGGATATTATCCCCTTTTTTATTCCATTATATACTACATGCTTACCGTTGCTATGATAGAGGGAGCCAAGTTCTTAAAAAAACACTGAAAGGGGATATGCGAATGCGCATATCCCCTTTCAGTCAGTTCTGGAATAGCGAGGCGAACTTTTGAAGTCTGGGCAAGTCCGATTCTTGATACATCTGTTCTATCTTCAATGTCACCAATAACTGGCTCTTGGCAAATAACATGTCCCGGAAATGATCGACCGCCCCACAAAAATGATGATAGTTGGTTTCACCAGTTCCGAAGACTCCCGATTTCAGATGAGCAATAGGCAACTGTTCCAGTTCTTTATAAAAGGCTGCTGATTTAGCAGGAAGTTCCCCATTGCCCCATGTATAGGTGCCGACGATTAATGCATCGTAATCCGGCAATGTGCGTAAGTCGAATTCATTCATTCGATATAGTCCAGCTTCAGGTAAAAGGGAAGCGAGGGCTTCAGCAAGCGCTTTTGTATTGCCTCCGGCAGAATGATAGACAATGGCAACTTTACAGCTCATCGAACCCATTGCTGGCATTTACTTGACTGTATGTCCTTGACTTCTGTTCGAAGAAATCGGTTTTGGTAAGTCCGATCGATTCATCATCGAACGTTTTGATCCATGGCATCGGATTGTCGCCATACTCTTTATACAAATTCTCAAGGCCTAGCATACGTAACCGTTTGTTGGCGATATATTCGATGTACTCATTGAATTCTTCCAAATCGAGATCGGCTTTGGTTTGGATATCTTCGAGCATATATTCAGACCATTCTTTTTCGAGTTCGACTGCTTTTTCAATCGTTGTATAGATGAACTTCGTGTTTTCTTCATTATTTAACTCAGGATATTCATACATCAAGATTTGAACGAGCATTCCAATGAAATCGAAATGGACCATTTCATCGCGATGAATATAGGATATCATCGTAGCGGAACCAGTCATTAAATTTTGTCGTCCTAAATTATAATAAAAGGCGAAAGCCAGATAGAAATATATCCCTTCAAGGTTCGTTGAATGGATCAGTGCCTCGAATAAATGCTGAGGGCTGGGATCGTCCACGAACGTTTGATAAGCATCAACGATCGGTTGGTTACGCTTAATCACTTCAGGATGTTCTTTAATGCGGTCGAATAGCTGTTTTTGTTTGCCTACAGGAATCAAGGAAGCAAGGATATAGGAATAAGACTCATTATGGATCGATTCCTGCTGGGCCATGTTGGCCAGAATAGCTTTTGCCGCCGGATCTTTGATGTACCGAAGGATTTCTACTAAAGTGGGCGTTTGAAGACTATCCATTCCAGCAATCATTGTAAGGATATCGAGAAAAGCGTCCTGGATATCTTCCTCCAATTCGCCCCACTGCTTTTTATCCTGAATCATGTTCACGCTCGAAGGCTTCCAAAAGTTATTGATGAGCTGTGTATAGGTATCATAGAATTTTTCATACTGAATATCGTTCCAAAGGAGGAAGCCTGAAGCTTCTCCTTTGAAAACACCGGTTGCTTTGGTTGGATGCGTAGGTTCGAGCATCCGAATCTTTTTGATATGATTGGTCATTCGTGAAAACTCCTTTAAGAATAGATTACTGGGTTATGATGGTCGTTAACTTGAACAGCTTTCGCAGGCATTGTCATACTCGGAAGAAGTCGAACGAACATAATACGTTGATTTCAATCCGCTTTCCCATGCAGTTAAATGGATGTCCAATAGAACCTTCGCTTTGATTGTATTGTGTACATACAGATTAAAGCTGATTGCTTGGTCAATATGGCGTTGGCGGGCTGCATTTTGCCTGATGCTTTCCAGTTGGTCCAAATTAAATCGCGTCTTTTTATAATATTCATACGTATTTGGCGTCAAGCCTGGAGCGGTCACCTTGAATTTGAAGTTTTTCTTTTCTTCGTAAAATTCAATTTCATACAAAGGGTCGATTCCATCCGTGGAATTACCGATTTTAGCTGTCGAAGAATTCGGGGCAATGGCCATTAAATAGCCATTACGGGTCCCGTGTTCATGCACGTCTGCTTTTAAATCCATCCATTTTTGATCTGTATAGTCACGCAGTTCGAAATAGTCCCCTGTATGCCAATCAGATCCTTCAAAATATGGGTATGAACCTTTTTCCTTGGCCAATTCATTGGATGCCTTGATTGTTAAGTAAGCGATCTTTTCGTATAAAGCATCTGCATAGTGAACAGCCTCATCGGATTCCCAATAAATATTCTGTGTGGCAAGTAAATGATGCCATCCAAACGTTCCTAAACCAATTGCCCGGTAACGTTTGTTCGAGATGGATGCTTGTTTGACAGGAAGATTATTCACATCTATGACATTATCCAGCATGCGGATCTGAATGGGAATCAATCTTTCCAAAACATCGCTGCCCACTGCCCGGGGCAAGTTAATGGATGAAAGGTTGCAGACAACGAAATCGCCGCTTTTACGAACCACAACAACATCTCCATCTTCTGTTTCATATTCATCCGTGATTGTCGAAGGGCTTAAGTTTTGGGCAATCTCCGTGCAAAGGTTAGAGCAATAAATCATACCTTTATGCTTATTGGGATTCTTCCGATTCACTTCATCGCGGTAGAACATATACGGTACGCCTTCTTCCAATTGAGAAATCATGATGCTTTTCATGATGTCCATCGCTTTGATTTTTTCAAAGCTATAGTTTGGAAGTGTGCCATTTTCTGCGGCCTCGACAGCAAGTGCATAATGATTCCTGAAGCTTCCTTCGCCTTTCTTCTCGTCATAAAGATCTTCAAGTGAAAATCCAAGGGTTTGCTTAACGGTATGCGGATCGAAAAGATACCATTCTTTTCTGTCGCGTACAGCTTCCATGAATAAATCGGGTATGCATACGCCTGTAAAAATATCATGGGCTTTTAATCTGTCATCCCCGTTTTGTGTCTTTAAATCGAGGAAGCTCATGATATCTTTATGCCAGGCATCCAAGTAAATCGCGATGGCACCTTTACGTTGCCCCAATTGATCGACACTTACAGCTGTCTGGTTGAATAGTCGAATCCAGGGAGTCGTGCCGGAACTGTTTCCAGAGAAACCCCGGATATCAGAACCAAGCGATCGAACCTTACCGACGTAAAGACCTACTCCGCCGCCAAATTTAGATACTTTTGCTGCATCGTAGTTTGATAGGTAGATTCCGTCAATGGAATCTTCAATTGCGTCGATAAAGCAGGAGCTTAATTGTCCATGTGTTTTACCTGAATTGGAGAGTGTAGGAGTCGCAACGGTCATATAAAGATTGGACATGGCCCAGTATGCTTCTTTAATAAGTTGCAGGCGGTGCTCCGTTTTTTCCAATCGCATGATTTCCATCGCGATGATCATGAAACGTTCTTGTGGCAGTTCGTAGACCTTGTCCTTTTGAGGGCGGGCCAGATAGCGGTCGTTCAATAAGTAGATGCCTATGTACGAGAATAATTTATCTTTTTCCGGATCGATCACCGAACCCAATTCCTCAATTTCCGCTTTCGTATATGAAGATAGCAGTTCCGATTTATAAATAGGATAACGCTGACCTTCTGAAAGCTGGGAGAGTTCCGCGATCAGCTCATAGAATGGGCCATAACTCATGCCTTCATAGCCTCGATTGGCTTGTGCATCCCTATACATTGTATTCAACAGTTCTGCTGCAGCAACGAACGTCCAATCCGGAGCATCGATATCCACACTTTCAAGAGCGAGCTGAATCAGTTTTTTTGATGCCTGTTCTTCGGTTGAGTCACTTTTGCGATCTAGCCATTTTGTAAAACGCTTTTTGAACTTTTCCATATCGAGATGGCCTTCGAATTCCTTTGATAACATCTCGAGCTGGATGGACTTCGCTTCTGTGTCATTTTCACTTATGGTAGAGTTATATGTTTGAGTCATTAATAATCCTCCTTGTTGACTTTCTTCTAAAATAAAAAAACCGCCCAATGAATTGAGCGGATCAAACGATAGAATAAAAGAGCCATGAAAAAATAGCCGTTAAACTATCGTTTCATCATCTCAATCCCCGAAGAATAAGAAACGTGAAAAATTCAAGGCAGGTCTCCTGACTCATGATCATCCTACTTTGAGTCCTTCCCGTATAGAGAGCTATACAGTGGGTTTCTCATTTCGTCACATTTACAGTTGCGGGGACAGTTCCGGGTTTACACCGGATTCCCTTTTCAGCCATCACTGGCACCTTGGATTGTAAAAAATTCTATATATAGTTATTGGTAATGTTTATGTAATCAATATCTAGTATTTCTGCTTATATTATCGTAAGCCATATACGATGATAATTCAACTAATATATTTGAAAAAAACCAACCCTTATCTATTGACAAAGTGAGGGCAGAGTGCGAAGGAATGAAAGAATTTATTGGGGAATGGGTAATTCAAGCGCTGATTTTAGGCGATTTTGTGTTAAAATAAATTGTCTAGTGAAGGTGGCTCTCCCTTATTGCGATGAGGGGATTCGCGGAAAAATATTTAAGAAAAAGGGGATAAAATCTTGGAAAAAGTATTAGTTTTTGGACATAAAAACCCGGATACAGACACAATCTGTTCAGCAATCGCTTATGCAGACCTGAAAAAGCAGTTAGGTATCAACGCTGAACCAGTTCGTCTGGGTGAAGTGAATGGTGAAACCCAATATGCATTGGACCAATTCAAATTCGAAGCTCCCCGCCTTGTGGAAAAAGTCGCAGGGGAGGCTGAAGGTGTAATCCTGGTCGATCATAACGAACGCCAGCAAAGTGCTGAAGATATTGACCAAGTCCGTGTGTTGGAAGTTATCGACCATCACCGTATCGCTAACTTTGAAACAAGCGATCCACTATATTACCGGGCGGAACCAGTTGGCTGTACTGCAACCATTTTAAATAAAATTTATAAAGAAAATGGCATCGAAGTCCCTAAAGCAATCGCAGGTCTTATGTTGTCTGCCATCATTTCCGATTCGTTATTGTTCAAATCTCCTACATGCACGGAGCAAGACGTTGCAGCAGCAATGGAACTGGCTGCCATTGCGGGAGTCGACGCTGAAACATACGGCTTGGAAATGTTGAAAGCCGGAGCTGACTTGAGCGACAAAACGATTGCCCAGCTTATCACGCTTGATGCAAAGGAATTCTCCATGGGGATGGCTAAAGTGGAGATAGCACAGGTCAATGCTGTAGATCCGAACGAAGTCCTTGCTAAGCAAGCAGAATTGGAAGCGGCGATTGGAGAGGTCATCGCTGAGAAAGAATTGGACTTATTCCTATTTGTCGTAACGGATATCTTGACTAATGACTCTGCTGCCTTGGCGCTTGGTAAAGCAGCTTATGCAGTGGAAAAAGCATACGACGTTTCATTAAACAATAACATCGCCGTCTTAGAAGGCGTTGTATCTCGTAAAAAACAAATCGTGCCGATCTTAACGGACGTATTCAGCAAATAATACAGGAAAAGGGGGTGTTCATTAAAAACATGGACATCCTTTTTCTGTATATGCAAAAAAAGACTCAACCACCATTAAGTGTGGTTGAGTCTTTTTTCTTAATTCAAAGCTTCCTTTTCTTTTTCATAGGCAATGACAATCAGTTCTTTGTTGGCTTCCTCGCCAAGTCTGTTTTCAAAGCTTTTCAGTTCATTCAATAAATCCGGTGACAGATTTGCAGCTGTATAATCCTGCTCGGGTGTCATGCTTTTCGCCCCTTTCAAAAGGAAATAATTCATGTTATCTATTTTGTCGGTTTGAAAAGTTTCTATTCAACAAAACTTACTTCTTCAAGATATTTTACTTTCTGATGTGGCGAGTTTTTCAAGCAATAACGAACTTTCTTCATCCAGTCCTTGCACTTGGACAGGTATTCCCAGAAGCTGATATTTAAGGATAACCGTATCAACAGCACCAACTGCTGAAGCATCCCAGATTTTAGAATGGGAAAAGTCGATGACGATTGAATCGGCTTTTTCCTTGAAGTCGAACTTCGAAACAAAGTCCTGGACAGAAGCGAAAAATACCTGCCCGCTGATATGATAAATGGTTTTCTTAGCCTGAATATCTTCCGTTTTCACTACAGCCACTTTAGAAATTTTAGCGGAGAAGAAAATCATGCTCAAGAGCACTCCGGCAAATACCCCTTTTGATAAATCATGTGTATAAAGGACAATGAGGACCGTCACGATCATCACGGCTGCATCCGACTTTGGAGCTTTAGTGAGCCTCTTTAGGGAAGACCAGTCAAAGGTCCCGATTGAAACCATGATCATGACTGCGACAAGTGCAGCCATCGGGATTTTAATAAGGACATCATTCAATACCACGATTAATACCATAAGAAATGCGCCAGCTACAAAAGTGGAGAGCCGCCCCCTTCCTCCTGATTTAATATTGATACCGGATTGGCCGATCATCGCACATCCCGCCATGCCGCCAAAGCATCCGGCAATGATATTCGAAATCCCCTGGCCTTTGGCTTCCTTATTTTTATTACTGTCTGTGTCAGTCATCTCATCGACTATTTGGGCTGTCAATAATGATTCAAGCAGCCCAACAAATGCAAGGGCTATGGAATAAGGGAAAATGATCGACAAAGTTTCGAAGGTCAAAGGGATATCTGGAAGCATGAACATCGGTAGCGCTTCGGTCAATTGCCCCATATCCCCAACCGTCCGCACCGTAGCCCCCGTGGCAACTGCAACGATCGTCATGAATATGATGGCGACAAGTGGTGAAGGTATGACTTTCGTGATCAGCGGAAAAAGATAAATGATAGCTAAAGAAACGGCTGTCATGACATACATGATCCATGTTTCGCCCACGAAATGGGTGAGCTGTGCCGTGAAAATCAAGATGGCTAAAGAATTCACAAAACCAGTCATGACCGGCTTCGGTATGAACTTCATTAATTTCCCGATCTTTAAAACCCCTAGTAAAATTTGCAGCAAACCAGTCAATATTGTTGCAGCAAGTAAATAGTTCAAGCCATGATCTTTAACAAGATCGACCATGACGAGTGCCATTGCACCAGTGGCTGCCGATATCATTCCCGGCCTTCCGCCGACAAAAGAGATGACGATGGCAATGCAGAATGAGGCATATAGACCAACCATTGGGTCAACGCCAGCAATGATCGAAAAGGCAATCGCCTCCGGAATCAATGCCAAGGCAACGACAATTCCCGATAGAATATCTCCTCTAACGTTGCCGAACCATTCCTGTTTATATCCAGATGTATTCAAAGAAACACTCCTTCTTTCTATATATATGTGTTCATTTCTGTTTTAACGCACTAAATTATAGCATGAGTCCTTCTTTCTATCTATATGCATAATATTAACGACAAACCGAGGGCTATTCATTTCGTATTATAGGCGAATGAAGGTAAAAGGCATACAGGGGGAAATTTCAAGAAATGCCGATGGGCAACATCCAATGATGAAGGGCAAAAAAATTTCCAAAGCCTTCTTTATCGCTTTCACTTTCAGATTTTTCTGTATTTAAATGAGTTATTCTTTTATTATGAATGAAAATGGGGTTACTCCTATGAATAAGAGCGAGAAAAGAACGAAACTGCTGGAAAAGGTTGAGAATCATTTAAGACTGACTGCAAGGAATTTAGTGAAATTCGATACAATCCAAGAAACATTGGATTTTACGGTGGAATCATTTCAATTGGAATTTTCGTTGGACTTTGTGGCGATCGTATTGAGAGGGGATGATCGTTTGTATCCAAAAGTATGGAAAGGCGGTTCGCTGCATTTTGCTGATTCTTTTCCCATTCACCTAGGTGAATGTTCCCCGGAGATTCTCGAAGAAGAGGTAAAGGATAGTTACATAACTTAATTGTTTGAAGAGAAAATAGAAGATAAGCTAAATAAGTGAATATGCGACATTGATGAACAATGATTTATACAGGCCACACCGGATTGCCGTTTTGAAACTGAAAGAGGGTCACTTACTGCCCATTCGAACCTGATCGAAAGTGAAGCGGAAAAAGCCTCGGAATGGGATCATATGAAAGAACAGCTTTATCTTAAATATAAAGAAATCATCGTGACAAAAATGGGATGATATGCTGATATTGATGATACCGGTGAAAAGGGAAAATAAACTCGCATCCTCATACTGGGAGGGGATAAGTCTTTACCTTAGTGAATATCCGATATTAAAGAAGCTTTCCCTGACGATATTATGGGGGTGGTACCACCAATAAGCTGGAGGATAATTATTATGCCTACAAATAGGCCATGCATACTCATAATGTTCCCGAAATGGATTCCCGAAAAAAGTCTTGGCCATTTTGACGAATTGGGCTCCTGCACGCTATTGAATGAACTGAAAGACCCTGTACCTGCCGAGTTATTACTTAAGAAATATTTGGCCCAGTTGATGGAAGACCAAACGGGAAGCGGAGTAGCGCTTATAAACTGATGATTTGAATCGAGCCAGCTATATTCCGCCGCACATTCACTTTACATAGCAATGATAAAAGATCTTGAAAGGGTCTTTTTTTATTCGATTTTGTGTGTAATCTGGGTAAGGAGGCATGAGGGCTATTGTTACCGAAACAAGGTGAAAAGGCCAGCTCTATCAAAGTTTTTGGAGTAGAAACGCTCCCGGTGTTAAGAGTCTATTCCTTTTCAATGATACTGGATTTACATTTAGGACATGTCACTTCTTTATAATGCTTGAACCTGATTTTTCGAAGGTCGCTTCTAGTCAACATTGCGAATACATTATACCTTGTGCCGCATGCACAAGTATTTTTATCTTTAACTATGTGTCTCTCATCTGTAGTAGCTGAATAAATGGTTGGAAAAAACATATATAACCCTCCTATTTTTAATTTTAGGCAAATTAAAAAGGGGCAATTGATAATAAAGTGATCCATTCAAGAAAAATCTTGGCAGCCCGGCTGCCATGACAACCAAGTTGTTGTGTTAGGCCCGTGGCTTTGCGTCTTTTACTTTCATAAAATTTGCCTAAAATAATCTTAACATAAAATTTGTTGCATTATGAAGTGTTTATGGCTGCGGCCAACCTTCCCCTTTTATTAAGTATCAACAGCAATCACCGGGATTGTCCAAATATAGAAGGAAAATAGAGAAGAAAGGTTTGGCACGCTATGTACCTATAGTTCGGAAAACCATGTGCAGCAGCTGGTTTCCAATATTCCTTTTTCATGTGTGCAGGACCCATGTTCGTTTTTGGCCTCACTGCCTGTATTGGAATACGACCGAAATGAAATCCAGTTCCAGAAGTATCCAGCACTACAGCTGTATGAGCATTAAACATGAGAAAGCCTGATTCCAACTGGAAGCAGGCTTTCTTGCCAAAGTGAGATTAATGTGATCTGGCCAATTCCGGATTGCGGTGCATCGCGAAATAGAGGACAAGTCCCGCTATGAGGAGTAACGTGCTGGTCGTGATGAAAACGGCGGAGAATCCGTAGAAACCAGCAACCATTCCGCCCATCGCGGGTCCAATGATATTGCCTAAAAAGCGCAGGCTCGTATTGTAACCAAGTACTTCCCCCTGCATTGCGACAGGAGCTTCCTGGCGAATGTAGGCAATCCTTACAGGGATGATGCCGCCTATTGCCATGCCAAGTATGAAACGTACCAGAACAAGCTGCCAAAAATGATTGATGAAGGCACCGGGCAAGTAGACTGTAGCAGTCAGGAAAAGAAGCAGCACAAGAATCTTCACATGTCCATGACGATCACCTATCTTGCCCCAGTGACGCGCCATCAATAAATTTCCCAGGCCTGCTGCAGAAAAGGCGATACCTGAATAAAATCCAAGATTGGAAGTTCCATGCAACTGGCCAACGTATAAAGAAAGAATGGGCTGGATGCTGAAGTGGGCAACTTGAACAAGTGTCGAAATGAGCATGACATTGACTAGGATGGGATTCCTCAAGATATGCGAGAGAACCTCCCTGCTTGTATAGCTCGATTTTGTTCCCTTCTGCCGTTCCATTTGGTACTCCTTGGTTGCAAAAACAAGAAGTCCGGAGATGAAAATGGTGATGGAGGTGAATTTAAAGGCGGTTGAATAGCCGAGTGTGTCTGCAAGCAGGCCGCCAAGCAATGGTCCGAAAAGGGAACCGGTTATATTACCCGTTTGCAAGGTTCCCAGTACGCGTCCGGCAATTTCTTTTGGGGTCTGCGTTGATATGAAGGCCTGTGACATGGAAATGAAGCCAGTGAATATCCCGGTGAACATCCTTAAGACGAATAGCTGCCAAACATTTTCAACGAATCCCATCAGGAAAATGGACAGCCCCATCCCAAAGGCACAGGCAATCAAGATTTTCTTCCTGCCGTACCGATCACCAATTCGTCCCCAAATGGGAGAAAATAAAAAGGCAGTCACAAAAGTGATTCCAAATGTCCATCCGGACCAATGCTGGATATATTGAGTCGAATAATCTCCGAATGTACCAATGTATAAGGATATGAATGGGAGAACCATCGTCATGCTCCCGCCTATGAAGAAATTGGCGAACCACATGATGAAAAGATTCCGTTTAGCTATTTTATGAGCATTCATTTTAGATTCAACACTTCTTTCCTCCGAAAAAAACTTCGGGTTCCTAAATAATAGTATACATAATTTAACTAATTTATTAAACGAATTTGTTTTTATTGGTTTTTTAATGAATAGGCAAATGATATAATGTGAAAATATTGATTTTTCAGAAAAGTTAATAAAGTATTAACTTTTCCATTTAAGGGAGTTTTTAACATGTTGACGATTTTAGGATTTTGCATGATTTTAACGTTTCTGGTCTTAGTCATCACAAAGCGCTTATCAGTGGTTGTCGCTTTTATCTTCACGGCAATAGCTTTTGGTCTGATTGGTGGATTTGCCTCGGAAATGGGAGATATGATGGTTGCGGGTATTTTAAAGGTGACACCGACAGCAGTCATGATCGTTTTTGCTATTCTATACTTTGGTTTAATGATTGACGTTGGTTTATTCGAGCCCATGATCGCTAAAATACTCAGTTTTGTAAAAGGAGATCCGCTAAAGGTTGTCATGGCAACCGCCATTATAACCATGTTGGTAGGTTTGGACGGAGACGGTTCTTCCACATTCATGATTACCGTTTCAGCCATGCTGCCGCTTTATATCAAATTAGGGATGAACAGGCTCGTTTTGGCCTGTGTTGTTGGTTTAGCCGCCGGCGTCATGAATATGATTCCTTGGGGAGGTCCTTTGGTAAGGGCGGCCGCGAGCCTTCAGGTTGAAGTATCGGAGCTATTCATTCCTCTCATTCCGGTCATGATTTGCGGTCTATTATGGACACTTTTTTCTGCATATGTACTTGGTAAAAAGGAAAGGGAGAGATTAGGGGTCAGCACGATGGAGACGAACATGCAACCTGGTATGGGAGAACAGGCTGCAGCTGTTGAAACCGCACCTAAAGGAACATCCAAGCTTTTTTGGTTTAATTGGTTCTTGACGATTTTACTGATGGTTTTGCTGGTGATGGAAGTGCTGCCGATCCAAATTTTATTTGCCACTGCTTTTGCGATTGCACTATTCGTTAACTTTCCGAACCCAAAAGAACAGCAGGAAAGAATTTTATCTCATGCCAATAGTTTCGTGATGATCTGTACACTCATTTTCGCTGCAGGGATTTTTACGGGTGTATTCACAGAAACAAAGATGATGGACTCGATGGCTGCTTCAATCGTAACTGTCATTCCTGAATGGATCGGGGCACATTTGCCACTGGTGGTAGCGCTGACGAGCATTCCGATGGGGTTCATTTTTTCACCTGATGCCTATTACTTTGGCATTCTGCCAATAATAAGTGAAACGGCATCGAACTTCGGCATTTCTCCTGTAGAAATCGGAAGGGCGGCTTTATTAGGCCATTCGACCGCAGGGTTCCCATTATCGCCATTGGTGCCTGCGACCTTCATATTGATCGGTCTTGTAGGTGTGGATTTTGGGGATCACCAAAAATTCCTGTTTAAATGGGCATTTGGGACAACCATCATCATGACGATTGCAGCCATTACTTTTGGGGTCATCACTTTGTAAAATGCGAGACCATTAAGCTATAATGCAAAATTCCTGTCTGTGAAATTAGTAAGGTGTTCGCCCTCACGGAATAATCCATTTTCCTATTTATTCCGCTTTCTGTTTATTCTTCCATGATGGTGGAAAGTAATAGAAGAAGATACATATAAGAGAGTGAGGGAGTTTATATGAACTATAAACAAAAACTTGTGCTGCCTATGTGTGCTGCCCTTTTACTGTATGGATGTAATTCAGCGGATGATTCAAATCAGTCCGACAATAATGCCGAGGACATGACTACAGTGGGACAAGGAACAGAAACAGGGGTTGATCCTCAGGTAAAAGCGGAAGTTAAAGATGTAGAAGGTAAAACACTTGGGACGGTTAACTTTACCGCCGAAGAGAATACTGTGGTGATCGAGACCGCTTTGGAAGGCCTTGAGCCAGGCTACCATGGATTCCATGTCCACGAAAACGCAGTATGTGAGCCGGATGCTAAGGAAGGCCCTTTCACTACAGCGGGAGGACACTTCAATCCAACTGATGACACGCACTCTAAACATGCAGGGGATATGCCCCCTTTATATGTGAAAAAGGATGGGACAGCCAAATATACGGCAACATTGGATAACATGACGATAGACCAGCTGAAGAAAGAAGAGTTGGCTGTAATCGTTCATGCGAAGCCAGACAACTTTGCCAATATTCCTGACCGTTATGAAGCCAATGGAGAAAAAGGACCGGATGTGGATACCTTGAAAGCCGGTGATGCAGGCGATAGGCAAGCTTGCGGGATTGTTGTAAGTGCAGAGGAAAAATAACATTAATGAAGCAAGAGCGATTCCTCTAAAGAGGAATCGCTCTTTTCATTGAAGGTAAAACCGTTGACCGCTAAATTTTAAGCTGAATTCATTCTTTTTACGTATTAAGAAGGTTTTTTCTATTGTGATATAGAAGTAAGAGAGTAAGTAATATTGGATTTGAAGCAGATGGCATTAAAAGATCATAGTTAATTCTTGCAGTGGAATAAGGTCCAAGGCATAGATTTAATATAGAAAAATAAGATTTGATTTAAATGGATAAAAAAACCCGAATAGGGATCATGTCCACTGATTCGGGTTTGCTTTTATCATTTTACGGTACTGGTTTCTTCGATTAGCTGTAATCTCTCAGCCACTTCTTCTTCAGAAAGGTTATGCTCGACTACATAGCGGTTACGGGGATGCACTCGGCATTCATGAGTACAGCTGCGCATATGTTTGTGCTCGTTCTCTTCACTGCAAAGGATTTTCTTGTTGCATTCAGGGTTAGCACAATTAACATAGCGTTCACAAGGTTCGCCGGAATAAATATCGCGACCGACAATGACATGTTCCTTTTGATTGATAGGTACGGCTATCCTTTCATCGAATACATACATTTGGCCATCCCAAAGCTCACCTTGGACTTCGGGATCCTTTCCGTATGTTGCGATGCCGCCATGCAGTTGGCTTACATCTTCAAAGCCTTCTTCGACAAGCCAGCCGGAGAATTTTTCACAGCGGATACCGCCGGTGCAATACGTTAGGATTTTTTTGCCTTCGAACATTTCTCTATTTTCCCGGACCCAATCCGGAAGTTCACGGAAATTCGTGATTTCTGGCTTGATTGCACCCCTGAAATGTCCCAAATCAAATTCATAGTCATTTCTGGCATCAAGGACGATGGTATTTTCATCTTGCATTTGCTCGAAGAACTCCATCGGGCTCAAGTATTTGCCTGTCGTCCGGTTCGGGTTGATGTCTTCTTCCAATCGAAGCGTTACAAGCTCATTTCGTGGACGAACATGCATTTTTTTGAAAGCATGGCCGTCAGCTTCATCTATTTTAAACACGATATCGGCAAAGCGGGGATCGCTTTTCATCATGTCCATATATTTGGTAGTTTGTTCGATCGTACCAGAAACCGTTCCGTTGATCCCTTCTGCTGCCACCAAGATACGGCCTTTCAATTCAAGTGCTTTACATGCCGCAAGATGCTCGGCTGCGAATTCTTCGTGATTCTCGATTGGTACATACAAATAATAAAGTAATACTCTATATGGTTTTGTTTCCATTTTTATTTACCACCTGTGTTTTATATTTGCAAGATATAAAGGGTGATCATTTAGACACTTTTCTCTTACAGATAATCATTATACCAAGAAAACGTAAAAATGATAAGGGCATGAAGAAAAATCAAAAGGAGTGGTATGGAATGCTAAAAAAGTTAATGAGATATCCGATCATTCAAGCACCGATGGCAGGAGGAGCTTCCACCCCGAAGCTTGCGGCTTCAGTATCCAATGTAGGTGGACTGGGCTTTCTCGCAGCTGGCTATAAGACTGCAGAAGAGATGAAGGACGAAATAGGGCAGACCCGTCAGTTGACTGGGCACCCTTTTGGCGTGAATGTATTTGTGCCAGGAAACGAGGCGGTGGATGAAAATATATTATCTGCCTATCGTGAAAAGATCGAAAAAGAGGCCGAGAGCGTTGGGGCTGAGATTGGAAAAGCCGATAGTGATGACGATGATTGGGAAAATAAAATAACGGTATTGAAGGAAGCTGGGGTCGCTGTCGTCAGTTTTACGTTTGGATGTCCAACGGAAGATGTAATAAGGGAGCTCCAAGGTGTCGGTTCCCTTATAGCCGTGACGGTAACCAACCTTCAGGAAGCAAAAAGGGCGGCGGGAGCAGGTGCGGATGTGCTATGTGTACAGGGGTTTGAAGCAGGGGGTCACAGGGGCAGCTTTGAAAACCGCACAGAAGATGATTACGGTCTTTTAGTTTTGATACGGTTGATACAAAGTGAGCTGGACTTGCCGATCATTGCGGCGGGCGGACTGATGCATGGAAAGGATATCGCGGCCGTGCTCGAAGCGGGAGCAACAGCGGCACAATTGGGAACAGCTTTCCTTCGCTGTCCCGAAAGCGGGGCAAGTCCCGTCCATAAGGAAGCTCTGGGAAATCCCCGGTTTACCAAGACCTCTATTACCCGAGCCTTCAGCGGCCGGAGAGCACGCGGGTTGGTGAATCAATTTATAACCGATTATGATGGAATTGCACCAGTCGCCTATCCTCATGTCCATCACATGACAAAGCAAATGCGAAAAGTGGCTGGACAAAAAAACAATCCTGAATTGATGGCTTTGTGGGCAGGACAAGGGTATAGGTTGAGCAGGGAACTTCCCGCATCGGAATTGGTTGAACTTCTTGTAGAAGAACTAAAATGAGAAGGGGGTGGATGGAGATGGAGATAAGGGAATTATTCATGGATGAGCCACCGCCGATGCATTTATTGCTTTTGGCAGATCCCTCAAGGGAATTGGTCGAGGAATACTTGGGAAGCGGAACATGCTTTGTTGCCTTGAATGATGAGCGAATGATCGGTGTTTATGTTTTACTGCAAAAAGGTCCAAAACTGATAGAGATAATGAACATCGCTGTGGAAGAACGGCACCAAGGAAGAGGAATCGGCAGGCAATTGATTGAACACGCCATAGGCCGTGCAAGGGAACAGGGATATAAAACGATTGAAATCGGCACGGGAAATTCGGGGATAGGGCAGCTTGCCCTTTACCAAAAATGCGGTTTTAGAATCACTGGGGTAGATCGGGATTTTTTTAATAGAAACTATTCCGAGGCCATTTATGAAAATGGGATTCAATGCCAGGATATGATTCGCTTGTCACAAAGTTTAGGCTAAGCAATGAACATCCAAGTTTGACGGGAAAGTTTACAGACAAAAGTGCGCGTCGCATGGTTTAGGGGGAATGAACTTGTTCTTTGGAGATATGATTTATCTTCTTTTTGCTTTATTAATGCCGTTTTTATTTGCGATTGGCGTTTTCATATTCATTCGATCAACGAAAAGGCAAAAGGATTTTTTATCGGATATTAATAAAGACTCACATGAAAGATAGCAGCAAGAGAAAAAGAGTGCAAACAACGGCACTCTTTTTCATATCTTCACCTTTTCAAAAAGGCTTCCAAATTCCTTTTCACATTGGGCCATTCATGCTCGAGAATACTGTAGACCACCGTGTTCCTTATCCTTCCATCTTGCAGTTTTTTCTCCATTCTCAAAATGCCTTCTTCAAGGGCGCCGAGCCTGGTTATTGCTGCACGCGATCTTTTGTTGCATTCGTCTGTCCTGAATTCAACCCGTTTCATTTTCCACCTTTCAAAAGCATGCTGCAATAGCAGGTACTTACATTCTGTGTTAATGGCAGTCCGCCATTTGTCGGGATGATACCAAGTCGCACCGATTTCCAGGGATTGATTATGAAATTGAATATTTCTTAAGCTCGTGCTGCCAACTATCGAATCATCAGTCTGATCGATAACGACAAATGGATGATGAAGTTCCTGTTCCCTTGCTCGTATGCCATCCTTTACATAGGAAATCGCTTCTTCATAGGACAAAATTTTTGTTGCGCTCCATTCCCATATTTCAGTTGGCAAGGAAGCGGCGTAAAGCGGTTCGATATGATGATCCATCATCGGGGTGAGTAGCACGTGTTTCCCGAATAATTCGATATGTTCCATAGTATCCTCCTCTTGATTGATATCTTCATTATAAAAATATTCTGGTCCTGCAATAAGGACCAAACCTGATATAATTTATGGAACCAGTTTGAAGGAGGACCAAATGTTTGAAGTTACTCTAAATTTAGATAAAACGAATAAAGAAGCTTTATATGTCCAATTGTATAAATACTTAATAAAGGAAATCCAGAATGGACAAATAAAGGCTGGGATGAAACTGCCTTCCAAACGAAAACTGGCTGTGCATTTAGGGATAGGCCTGAATACAGTGGATACGGCTTATCATCAGTTGATGGCAGAAGGATATGTGGAAAGTCAATTAAGGAAAGGGTATTACGTGGCCGATTTAGAACCGATCTCACCTTTGAATGAGCCTTTGCCTGTAACAGAAGGGATGATGTGCCCTCCGAATGAAAGAAATGAGATAGATTTCAATCATGGACGGGTGGACGTCGATTCTTTCCCGCATGCCGTGTGGAAAAAATGCTTAAACAATACATTGTATCTACAGGAAAGGGAAATGTTCATGAGCGGTGATCCTCAAGGGGAATGGGGGCTCCGCTTTGAAATCTCATCCTATCTATTCCAATCGAGAGGAGTTCGCTGCGGGGCAGATCAAATCATCATTGGGGCAGGTACCCAGTATTTCATCCATCTATTGCGGTTACTTCTTGGAGATGAACGGGTATTCGGGTTGGAAGAGCCTGGCTTTCATCGAATAAGGGAGGTACTGAGGTTGGAGGGAGCGGATATGGCATACATACCCTTGGATGAAAGCGGAATGAGTGTGGACTCCCTGAAAGAGAGTGCCGCGAATGTTGCCTATGTCACTCCTTCCCATCAATTTCCTTCCGGTATGATCATGCCGATAACTAGAAGGGTGGAGTTGCTGAATTGGGCAGCGGAAAAAAAAGGTTATATCATCGAAGATGATTATGACGGGGAATTCCGACATTCAGGCAAACCGATTCCGTCCCTGCAGGGGTTGGACACAAAGGGAAAGGTCATCTACCTAGGCACGTTTTCAAAGTCGCTCATCCCATCAATCAGGGTAGGATTCATGGTGTTACCTATGGAGCTGGCTTGCCGCTATCAAGAGAAGTTAATGGGATATAAACAGACCGTCTCCAGATTGATTCAGGAAACGCTCTGTCTCTTTATGAAAAATGGACATTGGGAACGCCATCTGAATAAAATGCGAACGATTTATCGTAAAAAAAATAAGGTGCTGCTTAATGCAATCGAAGAGAGCTTCCATGATCGTGTAGCCGTAATCGGTGAAAAGTCAGGATTGCACGTTCTTTTAAAAGTAAAAAACGGCAGCAGTGAGGCAGAGCTCATTCAAAAGGCTGCCAGTGTTGGGGTTAAAGTCTACCCAACTTCGGTTTATTATTCTAAGAATGTGAAAGATCCGACTGTTTTGATTGGGTACGGTGGATTAACCGAAAGTGAAATCAAAGCAGGAATCCGACTTTTAAAAATGGCATGGCTATAGCTTGATGCGAAAAAATAAGGAAAAGGCCTTGATTCACACTTATTCAACAATGATATAAGGTATCCATTTTAGTTTCTTATATTATTGAGGATTTTAAGGACTGTCTGGAAAAATATTTCCTGTTCTTCCTCGGTAATGCCTTCCAGGGCTTTTCCTTCGATTTTTTCTGCAATTTTAAGACATTTTGTATGTACCTCTTTTCCCCGGGGCGTCAGTTCAATCCGTTTTTCCTGTTCATCTTTTCCAGGAACTTGTTTAATCATATTATTCTGTTCCATGCTGTTGACTGAACGTGTGATGATAACACTATCAACATCCAAGTAACTGCAAATATCGGGGATTGTGGAATATCCACAGTTCTTTAAATAATTCAGGATCGTCCACTGATTATGGTAAATTTCAAGAGCTGTAATTTGTTCATTCATTTTGCTGACTAATGATCTCGATACTTGTAAATATTGATGAAATAATTGAGTAGGGTTCGTCATATGATTCTCCTTTATAATGGTCGACCAGTCCATTATATTCTTTAATTCTTAAAAGTCTATTGTAAAGAATCATTTTTTTCAGTCAATGTTTATTTTTGGAAGTAAAGCAGTGGAGGAAGGAATTCCGCAATGCGAATGGATTATGGAAGAGTCCAATTGTACTGGATTTTCAAAAGCTGACAAGGGGGATCTTTATATATGATGGCAAATATATATTTTTTTCCTTCGAATGTTCCATTAGCAAGTATCAAAGTGCTGCCGAGAATTGGTAAAAGTCAATACGGCACATCACCCCTTGAAGCTGAATGCAATTATGTCCTGCAACCAAAAACCAGCCCTCTATAGTGGCTGGTTTTTGGTTAAACCCTCTCGCTCGTGGAGCGGTGTTTTGTTTCTTTTTTATTTCGTTCTTCTTGTCGTTCATATTTTATTTCATCAATTGGTAAATCATCAATGGGCATGACCACTTGATCACGTTCCAGCTGTTTTTCCTGATCTTTCTTGAATGCCTTGGATTTATCATTACGCTCTTCAAGATACTTTTCTTTATCTTTATTATCCAATGTCAATCCCTCCATCTCTTTGTATCTCTTTTTCCCCTTATTTAGAAAATAAAACGTTTAAGCGAAATATATGTGACCACATTTCATAAATATAAGGAGAACAGGAAAGTGCAAGGAGGGTTTGTTCAGTGAATGTCGCCGTCTTTTTCCGTTGGTTTTGGAGAGGTATTCTCCTTTTATGCATATTAATCGTCATTCCCTATTCATGGGCTTTGATATTAGCATTGCTCACCGCCATTCTTTTAGATGGATTGGTCCGCATGATTGGCGAAACGGCAAAGCTGCATCGGTTTTGGGCAGTGTTGATTTCATTTGTTCTATATGTAGGCGGGCTTATAAGCATCACTTATTTTTCCTTTTCGGTATTAATCAAGAAGGTCATTATCTATTCGGAAGAATTTCCTGGTTTCATACGTGAAGTGTATTTGACGGCTATATTGCCAGTCATTAGGAAATGGGAACGGTATTCCCAAACGTTGCCGCCAAATCTCATACAGTCGATAGAACAAACGATGGAAAAGGGAGTCAGGGCTTTAGAAGGGTTCACAGAGGGCTTTGTTCAGGATATGGTTCAGTTCGTCACACTCATTCCCGGGCTCTTCATTGACTTTTTAATTTATTTAATCGCATTATTCTTATTTAGTCTTGAATTGCCTAAGTTAAGAAAAAAGGCAGTCCTTTATTTAAAGACATCCACTTATCAAAAGATTTCGCTAGTTTATCAAGATTTAAGTATGGCAGCCGTAGGCTTCATCAAGGCACAAATCCTTTTGAGTTTAATAACGTTCATCATGGCTTATGGAGGACTATGGTTATTGAATGTGAAGTATACGGTTCCATTGGCATTGTTAATTGTAGTTGTGGACATTCTTCCTATCTTGGGGACGGGATCTGTACTGGTTCCTTGGGCAGTAATTGTTTGGGCTCAAGGAAACCATCATCTAGGTGTTGGTCTCGTAATCCTATTCCTGGTCATTACGATCATAAGAAGGACCATAGAACCGAAAATCTATTCAGCAAATATGGGATTGAGCCCATTGGCATCGTTGGTCAGCCTTTATTTAGGGTTTAAAATGCTCGGTTTCATCGGGCTTTTCCTTGGACCTTCGATACTGATTGTTTATGATACGTTAAAGAGGGCAGGTGTCATCAAACCCAACTTCAAAATATGAAAGATTATTAGATGTTTTTTGCCTGATTTCTTAAATTTGACATATCTTTTACAGCTCTACCTTGACCGTTGCAATGATTGCAGTCCCGGGAAAAAAATTGCAGATAGCGGGTTTTCCCTTTCCCTTTGCAGTGTTGGCAAATGGTTATGAGTTTCATGATTCCTCACTCCTTCAATAAGTATCGCTTTTCTAACAGTATGAAACAATAAAGGTAGAACTATACTTCATGTAATCATTCAATTTAAAATGAAGCAGGTTTTATATATTATGTTATTATTTCATTTCATGTACCGGTTGGAAAAAAATAACCCCCGCTCCTATTGTCAATTAGGAACGGGGGTTATTATCATGAAACGATTTCAGTTTGCGATATTATCGGGAATTCTTTTACTTCGCTTACGACTTTTGCTTGTTTGTATATTTCAATATAACGAATATGGTGATCTTCCATTTCTTTTATTCTAAAGTTATAGGGACCATAAGTCAGAATATCACCTTGTTTGGCCTCGTAATTCTCGGTAAGGATCCATCCGCCCATCGTATCAATATCTTCATCATTAATATCCAATCCAAGTAAATCATTCACTTCACTGACTAATACCTTGGCATCGATGATGTAGTGATCTTCTTTTAATTTGCGGACATCAGGAACTTCATCCAGGTCGAACTCATCGCGGATATCGCCAACGATTTCTTCAAGGATATCTTCAACGGTCACCAAACCTGACGTACCGCCGTATTCATCCATGAGGATAGCCATGTGGATGCGCTCCTTTTGCATTTTTAAAAGTAAATCGTGAATTGGGATACTGTCAATGACACGGATGATCGGACGAACATATCGTTGGATCGTGGATGCTGTCTGCTTGTTATTGTCTATCATTTCAGTGAATAGCTCTTTTACATTGACCATACCGATAACATGGTCTTTATCTCCGTCAATGACAGGATATCGTGTAAAGTTCTCCTCCGCCATGACGGTGAAAAACTGTTGGATCGTATCATCTTTGGATACCGTTGCAATTTCTGTACGTGGAACCATGATTTCTTTTGCAATCCGATCATCGAATTCAAAAATTTTATTCACATATTTAAACTCTGATTGGTTAATTTCACCACTTTTGTAGCTTTCGGAAACAATGATACGAAGCTCTTCTTCTGTATGAGCCAAATCATGTTCGGAAACTGCTTTTAATCCTAGCATTCTTGTAAGCGTCCTTGCAGAGCCATTCAGTACCCAGATGAATGGATACATGATTTTGTTAAAACCAATTAAAGGTTTGGAAACCAATAAAGTTACTCGCTCCGCTTTTTGAATCGCCAATGTTTTTGGTGCCAATTCCCCAACAACCACATGTATGAAAGTTATTAAAGAAAAGGCAATTGCAACCGAGAGTGCATGTGAAGCTGAATTTGGAAGATTCAATTGATTCAAGAGTGGGTGCAAAATCTTTTTGACTGTCGGTTCCCCGAGCACCCCAAGCCCTAGAGCGGTAACGGTAATACCGAGCTGGCATGTTGAAAGGTATTCATCCAGGTTGGATATCACTTTCTTTGCTGAAAGAGCATTCGGCTTTCCTTCTTCAATTAATTGATCGACCCTCGTGCTTCTCACTTTAACAATCGCAAACTCCGTAGCTACAAAAAATGCTGTTAAAGCAATTAAAATGGCAATAAGAACCAAGTTTATTATGTCCAAATAGTCTCCCTTAACTCGCCTTCGAGACGAATAAGGAGTACACCTCCTACATTTTTAAAATATACAAGTATATTTTTTTTGCCTTGCTGAATATTATCGGGAATCATTCAAAATGGCTGTGGTAATTGATGTCCAGCCGCTTTAACTCCCATTTCTTTAAGTGATGAAGAGAATAATAGTATATGCCGATTGGCGACGCGTAGACGGGAAATAGAAGAATTTCCGTCTGAAGGAGTACAGCCATTTTTCAATAGGATGCACATATCCATTACGCAAATCAGCGTCCGCCTGTCAAAACGAACATTCTTTAATGCCCCATCAAATCACCTCAATCTAATTAATTTAAATACTTTCATTATAGAAAGAGTTAATCATTCAGTCAAATAGCTTTCTGCACCATAAATCCGGTAAATTGCTTGTAAAGGATCAGTTTGAGCTAATAATTAGCTGTTTTTGACTGTTTTCACTACTTTATTGTATGACATTATGGAATATTCAGAAAATTATAGGCGGTTACATAAAAAATTGGTCAGTTTCATTATTTTTTCGCTTGTTCATACATATTCTATAGAGTCCAAGACAAGTTCTAAATGCAGATTAAAGGGGGTGGCAGCCATGAAAATCATGGAAAGGATGGCAGCAATCATCGCCGGCAGCATGCTTGTAGGTGTGGGAATCAATTTTTTCCTGATACCTTATCATTTATTGGATGGCGGCATGATAGGGATTGGGCTGATTTTTCATTACTATATAGGACTTCCGACAGGCCTGGGTGTGATTTTGAGCAGCATTCCATTATATATATATGCTTGGTACTTTGAAAAGAAATTATTCCTGAACAGTTTGCATGGCCTGCTTTTTTCCTCATTATGCATCGATATTTTTTCCGACGCTGTCATCGGCTGGAATCTTCCCATTTATGTAAGTGCGATGATCGGGGGAGGTTTGATTGGATTAGGAATCGGCTTGATGCTTCGATATGGGACATCAACAGGCGGAACGGATATGCTGGCACAGATCCTATCAAGGAAGAGCGGATTCAATGTAGGTTTACTGATTTTTATCATTGATGGATGCGTGCTTCTTTGCGGATTGAGTGTTGTGGGGACTTCAATCTTTTTATATTCATTTTTAACGATCATCGCGGTGGCCATGCTGACCTCAGTCACCGTGATGCGAACCATTTTTTGATGAATGACGTATAAAAATCCGAAAAAAGGAAAGGATGGGCAATATGAAGAGGACAGATTTTTAGTCTAATAAATAGTAAAGGAAAGTTCATATGAAAAAACTCTATATGTTTACTGCGTTGTTAGTTATGTTGGCTGGATGTCAGGAGTCTGAAATGCCAGAGGACAAGGAAGTTAACAGTGCTGTTCCAGAATCGATGGATGCATCAATCGTCATTAAAGGCAAAATGGAGCCTGGAAAAGAAGTCATTCTTGAAACGACAGTGAAACAGGGAAGCAAATTGGTGAATGAAGCAGATGAGGTACTCTTTGAAGTAAGAAAGTCAGGGCAGGATAAACGGGAAATGCTTGAAGCAAAGAATACTGGAAGTGGCATGTATCAAGTGATGCATACTTTTGAAGAAACAGGCAAATATATTGTAGTCTCCCATGTTACGGCCAAAGGCCTTCATGTAATGCCTGAAAAAGAAGTTGTCGTTCCAGAACATGAAAGTGAAGGCGCATCGGTTCATCCTAGTACGGATGTATCCATCGAGTTTCAAAGTAACCCTGTAAAGGCAGGAAACAGTTCGAACTTTGCAGCGACCGTTGAATTGGATGGGAAGCCACTGACAAATGCAGATGTGAATTTCGAGGTGTGGAAGGAAGGCAGCGAAGAGAGTCATTTCACCAAAGCTGAAGAAGATGGAGATGGAACATATCTAAATAAGGTATCTTTCGAAGAATCGGGAACCTATAAGGTGCAGGTACATGTTGAAAAAGACGAAGTGCATGAACACCAACTGCAAACCATTCAAGTCAATTGATTGTTTTTTGGAGCGAATGGTTTAAACAGGTTTTATCCTTTCGTTAAATGGGAAGGTAAAGGATAACGGTACAGCAGAAAGGGAGGGTAAGCATGAATAATCAAATAATCAACAAGTATAAAGATCTCGGGATTCATATTGAAAAAACGAAATCACGCCAGGAGATTTTCACTAATGTTTCGCAAAATGATTCATCCTTACTCACCACAGCTGTTTTTTCTCAATTTTCCCAAAAAAGGGAGTTAAAAGAATATTGATGCAATGAGACCGGAGTACATATCAGCTGGTCTTTTTTTGTGCATTCCTAAATGTGATGCATTGTGAAACTGGATTTGAAAAGCCGAATAGAACGCTATGAGCTGAAATAGGATAGAAGGACAAACAATTTGAAATTAGCGGTAAGGGGAGTCCGATAGCATGATATCACAGCTTATTATGACGATATTGAATTGGTTTGCTGAAATGGGGTATATGGGGATTTTATTGGGGCTTATGGTTGAAGTCATCCCTAGTGAGCTAGTTTTAGGATACGGTGGTTATGTGGTCGGCCTGGGGAAAATGAATTTTTGGGGAGCTGTTCTTGCAGGTGTGGCAGGCGGGACGATGGCACAACTTTTTCTATATTGGGCTGGGTATTATGGAGGACGGCCCTTTCTCTTGAAGTATGGAAAATATATTTTAATAAAAGAAAAACATATTGTAAATGCTGAAGAGTGGTTTCAAAGGTATGGCGTTGGCGTGATTTTTACGGCTCGATTCATTCCAGTGGTTCGCCATGCTATTTCCATCCCAGCCGGAATTGCAAGGATGTCCGTATGGAAGTTTATATTTTATACGGTTGCGGCTGTCATACCTTGGACCATATTGTTCCTCACCTTAGGAAGGGTTCTCGGCGAGAATTGGCAGCAAATCCGGGGAATAACTGAACCTTATCTAATTCCGGCTGCTGGTTTTTCCTTTATCTTTATCATGTTGTATATCTTTTGGAAAAAAAAGAGCACTCCTCCAATCGTAACGGTCAAAAAAATGGGACGGTTTCCCGATAAATGTACAAATCGAAAAAACAGCCACGTAAAATAACCTTTTACGTGGCTGTTTTTCATCATTATCCTTGAGGAAGGTCTTCTTCCAGAGGAAGCTGTACGACCTTTTTGGTGACCTCTATAAAACGAATGGCGTGATCTTCCATTTCAATCACTTTAAAGCAGAATCCGTCTTTTTCCATGATGTCCCCTACCTTCACATCATAATTTTCAGTAAGGACCCAACCGCCTATAGTATCGACATCATCTTCTTCTAAGTGAATGCCAAGTAGGTCATTCACTTCCTTTACAAGAAGTTTAGAGTCTAAAATATAATGTCCATCTTTAATTTTCCTGATCGAGGCGACTTCATCAATATCGAATTCATCACGAATTTCCCCAACGATTTCCTCGAGGATATCCTCGACTGTGACAAGTCCGGAAGTACCGCCGTATTCATCCATCAAAATGGCCATATGAATGCGTTCTTTTTGCATTTTTAGCAGCAAATCGTGAATTGGGATATTTTCCATCACCCGAATGATCGGACGAGCGTAATTTTCAATCGCTTTGATATGGATTTCCCGGTTCTTAATAAGATCCGAGAATACTTCCTTTAAGTTCACCAAGCCGATGACATGGTCTTTATCACCTTCGACAACAGGATATCGAGTGTATTTTTCCAATTTGGCCACATCGACGAATTGCTGTACCGTTTCATCTTTGGATATGGTCATGATTTCTGTCCTTGGAACCATGATTTCTTTAGCAACACGATCATCGAACTCAAAGATGTTATTTACATATTTAAATTCCGACTGGTTAATTTCTCCGCTTTTATAGCTATCTGAAAGGATGAAACGTAATTCTTCCTCCGTATGGGCTATTTCGCTTTCGGATGCTGGCTTAAAGCCAAATAATCCGACAACGAATCGGGAAGAATGATTCAAGGCCCAAATGAAGGGAAAGGCTATCTTATGGAAAAAAATCAGCGGGCTGGCAATTGCCAAGGCCACTTGCTCAGCCTTTTGGATGGCAACCGTCTTTGGAGCCAATTCTCCAACAACCACATTCAGGAACGTAATCAGGGAAAATGAAATAACGAATGTCAGAACGCTTGTGACTTCTTGAGGGATGTTCAATGCCTTGAATAAAGGCCCAACCAATTTGAGGACGGTCGGTTGTCCTAGCCACCCCAATCCAAGGGCAGTTACTGTAATTCCAAGCTGTGTCGCGGATAGGTACTCATCAAGATCGGATGTGACCTTCTTGGCCGCAATGGCTTTTTTGTTTCCCTCTTCAATCAATTGATCGATCCGAGAGCTGCGAACCCTTATGATCGAAAATTCCGAAGCTACAAAAAAGGCAGTTAAAGCAATTAAAATAATGACAAATAAAAAACTTAATATGTCCAATTAGTGTGGGACTTAATTGAATCGCCAGATGTTGAGAACGATTTAATTATCCCAGTCACCTCCCAAAACCAATAATGAATGAAATGATATTAGTATATAAAATGTTAGATGAAAAATAAGTCTAGTCTATCTCGTATGAAAATTTCTCTTGTTTTTATTTTCAATCTATAGAATCATTCACCTCGATTAGTAGTGGAACCTACCTATTAGTATAAGTAACTGGGCGCCAATCAGTCAAAAATTTCACACTAAAAACCTAAGGAAAAAAGGATATTTATCCATTATTTAGTTTTTAATTGTATGGAAAAGGTCGTAAGGAAATCGGTAGAGTGACAGGATAAGGTTCCTTGATGCTTTAAAACGATTTCTTTACAGACGAATAATCCCAATCCCGTTCCTCTCTTTTTTGTGGTGATGAATGGTTCAAAAATATTCGGCAGGACGTCGTCAGGTATCTTCGGCCCATTGTTCGATATATTTAAAGTAAGAATGCCGGGTGGTGATTCAGAGCCTGAAATGTAAATGGATGGGGAAGGCATCCCCGCAACCACATCAAGAGCATTTAATATAATATTAAGTAAAACTTGACGGAATTCTTCTTTAGAACCGGAAATTACGGCATCCTCGGCAATATTGCATGTAATGGAAGCATTAACTTCCAAAATGCTAGGATATAAAAATTCGATCACCTCATTCACAAGCTGAGCAATGGAAAATAGATCAGGTGGTGATGAGGAAGTTTCCTTTTTGGAAATATTAAGAAATTGTGTGATCCGGTAATTGAGCTGATCCAATTCCTTCGAAATGATATCAAGGTACTTTATCTGAGGTTGTTCTGCCTGTAACAATTGTATGAATCCCATGATGGAAGTCAGTGGATTTCTGAATTCATGGACAAAGCTTGAGGTCATTTGGCCAAGGAGTGTCAACCGGTCTTTATGATTTGGGCTTATGAATTGATAGCGTTCTTCAAGTTCCGTCGTTTTCAATTCGGTATAATGGGATAATGCAAAATGAATAAGTTTATCGAAGTAAACGTTTACTTGCTTAATTAGTCCCGATATTACTTCTTTGGATGATTCGGAATTCAAAACATGCTCTATGATGATGGATCTCCCGATGGTAGCAGTGGAAAAGAAATTTTCCATATCCAATTGCTTATTGACTCGATCAGACGCAATCTTTTCCCCAACGACCTTCAGTACATCGTCTATTTCAGTATCCGATTTTCCAAGCTGATCCAATAGCAGATTGAAAATATTTTCCACTTCTCCTTTAAAATACCCCAGATATCCGTCCGGTAAATGCAGCAACTCATCTTTCCATTTGGAAATGATACTGCTTTTTTGAGAAGATAAAAAGTGAATGGTCATTTCTCGATTAGATACCATCTTGCCCTCCATACTGTAGGAAAATGAATTTACTTTTGACCCAGAAATTGCTTTATTTGAATAAAATTACAAAATATCAAAATAATTACATCTTGTTTTCATGATAACAGATTAATGTTCTTTTAACATGTGTTAATTGGATAAATATTCGGCAATCAATCAATAAATCCCTTTTTTTGACACAGCTTTATTACAGTGATTACAGGAATCAATAACAAAAAAAGGTATCCGTAAAGTTAATGACGGTTACCTTTTTTATGGAATGCATATGGTTCGATGTGAACGATTACATGCTGGATATTATATTCCTTCAAAAGATTTTCTTCGATTTTAACCGTAATATCATGACCCTGAATGACGGTCAAAAGAGGATTAACATGAACGGTAGTTTCGAGCAGGATTTCACTTCCATGCATCCGGGCTTTAATTTCACTCATGTCTTTAACACCCTCTGTCAATATAATGGTTTGTCCGATCTTTTGCAGGAGCTGCTCGTCGAAACCATCAGTTAAAGAGATGGAGGCATCACGAAAGATGTCCCAGGCCGTTTTGCATATGATGACCCCCACGACGGCTGCCGCTATCGCATCCAGCCAAGGGATTCCCATCTTAGTACCGATTATTCCGATGAATGCACCAACACTGACAAGGGCATCGGAACGATTATCCTGGGCAACGGCATAGATGGAAGAGCTGTTGATCTTTTTACTTAATGATAAGTTATAACGGTAGATTCCGTACATGAAAATTGCAGAGAATAGAGCGACATAGCCGGTCAGCATGCTGGGAACGGTTGTTGAATTTTGGTGAAAGAAGGATTCAATGGCACTGAATAATACCTGAAGGCCCACGGTGATCATAATGAAGGCAGCTACCAACGAGGCTACGGTTTCCGCCCGTAAATGACCATATGAATGATTATCATCAGGAGGTCTCTTTGAAATTTTCAAACCGATCAATACGGCTAAGGAAGCGATGATGTCGGTCGTATTATTTAAACCATCAGCCCAAAGCCCTTTAGAATCACCGAAATAACCAAATGACAATTTAAGAGCAGACAAGAATATGTAAGCGGCAATGCTTATGTAGGCGCCTTTTTCAGCTGAAATCGAATGTTTATCCATGTCCATTCCCTCCCCGATGTAAATTAGGCTTAATAAATCAAACCTTTGTGAGTCTATAGATTTAGCCATCTAACTTGGTTAATGGCAGGTGTAATGAAGGTCTGTAAAGAAGTTGGTTAAACAAAAGAATATGCCCTAAAATGGGGATGACAAGTTGATGATATGTATATTTTCTTTAATTGTCATTTATAGAAACTAATACTATATTCTAACCGATGATCGAAAATTAAATACTTCTGCAAGGGGAGCCAAAAAGGCTGAGTGGGACACTTGGTTACCGCTGTGTAGGATGGTTTTGGTCAGCAATTGGCGCCCCGGTGTTTTTTGCTACAAATGTATGACTGAAAAAATCCTCTTAACAAAAAGGCCGGATTCTATAAGGATCCGGCCTTTTTCAGAGAATGCTCTACTCAAGCCATACAGTGCGAACCCGCTAATCTTCATTTTGCAATGAATACCGAACAAGGTGCGTTTTTCGCAATGGAACTACTTGTACTGCCAAGAAAGAATTTTTCCAAACCGCTTTTAGCGCTATTGCCGACAACGATAAGATCGGCTGAAGTTCTTGCTGCAAAGTCACATACGCTATCTGGGGCATATCCTTCCAATAGTTCGAATTTCCCCCTGACTTGACATTCACTTAACAATCTCAACGTATTACTTTCTGCGTTCTGAATACTATTCTCGACGGGGGAAGGGGTGTCATTTACCTTTTGAGGTCCTGGCTGATCGACTTCAATAACGGGATGTGTCTGGACTGGATCTACATAAAATCCGGCAGTAGGTACGAACCCCGGAGCCGAGGCGTCTCCCATGATACGCTGTTCAACCTTATCATTCAGGACATGAACAACGGTCAATTCGGCTTTTGGAAAGGCCTTTTTCAATATTGCCCCATATTTTACGGCCCGCTTACTCTCTTCATTTCCATCAAAAGCGACGACAATATGTTTTAAGTCTTTCATTAATATCATCTCTCCCCTTTATAAGACCTTATAAGTGTTATACCCGCTTTTAAAAGGCTTCACGCCTTTAATCGGTATATAGATTGCCTTTTAAGGGTAAAGGATAGATACGAGCATAGTTAAAATGGTAGGATGAAATCTGGTCCTTCATTTAGCTGGCATACTCAGACGATGAAGGGATATCATCGGCAAGGATGCCGATTCGCGGGTATGTGCTACAAGAAAAGGGCGCCTTTTATTCAATCGGCGAGTTTTCTTTAATAAAAAGGGTAAAATATTTTTAATGAAACATGTCGAGATGGGAAAATGGGGGGGACAAATGAAAGGGCTAGTGAAATTAGGTCTAATTATAATATTGGCGGTTGTGGTTTTAGGCGCCGGTTCACTATTGTATTTCAAGCAGGGTGCAGATATAAGTCATCTTGAAAATAAACTTCAGCAACCGACAGGAATCTATGATCTGGATGGGAATCTTGCCAGTACGATCACTGCGAATAAATCCGAAGGGGTTGCGATAGAAGAAATACCGGAACATATGAAACAAGCGGTGGTTTCCATTGAGGATCACCGTTTTTATGAACATCACGGCATAGATTATCAAGGGATTATGCGGGCTTTGGTTAAAAATGCGAAGGCTGGAAGTGTTGTTGAAGGCGGGAGCACTCTCACCCAGCAGCTTGTGAAAATCACGATGCTGGAATCGAATCGGACATTGAAGAGGAAGATAGAAGAGTTTTTTCTAGCCCAGGAAGTTGAAAATCAATATACAAAAGATGAAATTCTGGAAATGTACCTGAATCAAGTTTATTTTGGCCATGGGGCATGGGGAATCAAAAAGGCCGCAAATATTTATTTTTCCAAAGAGGTCTCTGAATTGACCGTTGCCGAGGGAGCTTTGCTGGCGGGTGTCATTAACTTACCATCCAAACTTGATCCATACAAGAATTTAGACGGGGCAGTCAAGAGGCGTGATTTGGTTCTTTCGAGAATGGCGGAACATGGTTATTTGACGAAAGATGAAGAAGCAGCTGCAAAAAAAGATTCGGTGACACTTCTAATGGGGGAGAAGGAAACCGATCCATTAAGAGGTAAATATCCTTATTTTGTCGATCATGTTTTATCGGAAGCATCGAGTAAATATGGTATTAAACTTGAGGATCTGCTATCAAAGGGCTACAAAATTTACACGACACTGGACCAATCCATGCAGCAGTCTACAGAAACCGTTTATGCGAATGATGCCAATTTCCCAGTGGGAACGAGTGCAGATGAACTGGTTCAAAGCGGGTCTGTCCTCCTTGATCCTGAAACGGGAGGCATAAAGGCACTTGTCGGTGGGAGAGGTAAGCATCAATTCATGGGATATAACCGGGCAACCCAGCTGACAAGATCTCCCGGTTCATCCATTAAACCGCTTGTCGTATACTTGCCAGCGGTTGAAGAGGGATACGACATCACCGACCCTTTAAAGGATGAAAAAATGAGCTTTGGTGAATATGAGCCAACAAACCTTAGTGGTCAATATAAAGGGGAAGTGCCCATGTATGAAGCGGTGATGAATTCCTTGAATGTACCAACGGTTTGGCTATTGAATGAGATAGGCATCGATAAGGGGCTTGATTCACTTAAGCGGTTTGGAATTCCATATGAAAAAGATGATCGAAACCTATCGATAGCTTTGGGTGGGATGAAAAAAGGTGTATCCCCGCTGCAGATGGCAGGAGCCTTTTCAGCTTTCGCCAACGGTGGGGAAAGAATGGAAACCCATGCCATTATAAGAATAGAAAATGCCGATGGAAAAGAGGTAGCCGCCTGGAAAGAGAAAAGCACCAAAGTGACCTCTGAAGGCGCCGTCGACAAAATGAATTCCATGCTGCTTGGAACAGTGGAATATGGCACAGCGAAAAACGCCGCTGTTTCCGGTTATGAAATAGCAGGTAAAACGGGTTCCACACAAGTTCCCATCGAAGGAATATCAGGGGTCAAAGATCAATGGTTCATCGGTTATTCACCTTCGCTGGTCGGTGCTGTATGGGCTGGTTATGATAAGACGGACGAAAAGCATTATCTAACGACACACAGCAGTCAGGGAAGTGCAATCATCTTTCAAAAAATAATGTCGCAAGCTTTACAGAATCAAACTGCCCAATCCTTTAAAGCTCAAGATATCGGTCCGCTTATAGCTGAACAACAGGCACTTATAGCTGAGCAAAAGGCAAAAGAAGACGATGAGCAAAGGAGACAATATTGGATTGATAAAGGAAATGAAATTCGGGAAGGTTTGAATAAATGGAGGGACTGGAAGTTGCCGTGGTGATTCCCAGGAAGGGGAGCATGAAACAAGCTTTTGCATAATTTAATCAACAAAAAAGACTGTCAATAATTGACAGTCTTTCGTCATTCTTAAAAAATGAGATTTGCTATTATGCCGATTACGACGATTGCGCCTATCACCATTAGAATGGTTCGCATTTCTATACACCCTCTTCATGACGTAGTTGGAATGATTTAAATATTAACGGTTTGGTTCGATTGGAATCCAAATGAACTTTCATCATTTTCTTTACAAATAGCCTGTACTTTTTCTAGCATGGCATGTACATTCTCGCCTTCAAGTATGACTTTCATGGTTGCACACTCTTGAAGAATGAGCACAAAGGATACGAAAGTCGAAAGTTTCTTGGCATCGACCAATTTATGGTTGCAGATAAAATATATATTCCCTTTAAATTCTTTTGTAACTTGATATAGGTTCATGATTTGTCGCATGGATAATCTTTTATTTGTTTTAATATCTGAAGAAATCACTTTATTCATGTCGTTTAACTCCTTTTGTTTTTATACTTTTGGAAAAGCATAATCAAGATGTCAGTTCAGCTACAACTTTTTAAAATGAACAATTATTGTTTGTCTTTTTTTATGTAATTGTTAGCGGGTCATATTGTATATTTACCCGAGTGAAAGATTTTGAAACCTATTTGAAAATTTCAATTGGAGGGGGAACGAACATTGCTCACACTTATTAAAAATGGGGAGCTTTATGGTCCGGAATATATGGGCCAAAAAGATATCCTCTTGGTAGGAAAGCAAATTGGCTTCATTGAGGACAAGATTGAAAAACCTGCCAATTTCGTTGAAATGAAAGTGATTGATGCGAGTGGTCAAATTGTGGTTCCGGGTTTTATAGATGCTCACGTACATATTATCGGCGGAGGTGGGGAAGGGGGCTTTAAAACGAGGACACCAGAAATCCAATTAACTGATGCCACTTTAGCGGGTATAACGACATTGGTAGGGGTCATCGGAACAGATGGAACGACAAGGACCATGCCAGCACTGCTTGCTAAAGCGAGAGCGCTTGAAGAAGAAGGAATTAGCTGCTTCGTTCAAACTGGTTCCTATCAAGTTCCAGTCAAGACGTTAACAGGTAAGATCGAAGATGATTTGATTCTTGTGGATAAAATTATCGGTGTTGGCGAAATAGCCATCGCCGATCATCGTTCTTCACAGCCGACTGCAGCTGAACTGGCTAAACTGGCCTCTCAGGCGCGAAATGGAGGCCTGTTGTCCGGGAAAAGCGGTATCGTCAACATTCATGTCGGCGACAGTTTAGATCATTTGCAGGTAATTGAGGAAGTTGTCGAGACAACGGAAATACCAATCACCCAGTTCTACCCTACACATATAAATCGAAATCCGCATTTATTCAATGCAGGTGTGGAATATGCAAAAAAAGGGGGTTATATCGATTTTACGACAAGTACGATCCAGAAGTTCCTTGAAGAAGGCGAGGTCAAAGCAAGTACAGCAATAAAAATGGCACTGGAAAAAGGCGTTGAAATCGGGCAGATCACCATAACTTCAGATGGACAAGCCAGCCTGCCTGACTTCGATGGCAACGGTAACCTGCGTGGTTTGAACATTGGTACATGCATGTCCTTATATGATTGTGTTGCCGATGCGATCCTCGAGGATGGAGTGACAATTGCCGATGCCCTACGAGTTGTGACGGAAAATCCGGCAAAAATTTTAAAACTTTCTACAAAGGGGCAGCTTGCTGTAGGTAAGGATGCCGATATCATCATGATGAAGAAAAAAACTTTAGAAATGAATAGTGTTATCGCGATGGGGCAGATCATGGTCAAAGATGGTCAAGCAGTCGTGAAAGGAACATTTGAATGATAAATCTTTCTAATCTTGTTGGTAAGGTTTTCATCTTGGTTATGGCAGGAGTGATTTCCGGTGCTTGTAATACCCCCATCAATCATGAAATGCAAAAAGACCCGTAATTATATAATGGGTCTCAGTTTGTCTACAAAAAGGAGTTCGATTGATATAATCCCAAACCATTATTTTATAAGTAAACTTGGATTTGAATGAAACCCTCAATGGATTGAAGAAATTTGCGACACTCCTGCCGAATAACTCGCTAGCCGAGACCCCACAGACGCATGGCAGACAGGCGGCGGAAAGGGAGTGGATTTCTGAAATCAACTGTATCGTTTTTAAAGAAAAAACGGCAGGGAAAGGCTTTTCCTCGAGTTTGTCTACAGTCTAAGACCCATTTATTATATAATGGGTCTTTTTTTGTGCTGGAGACTTTTTGGATAGGTCTTGAATCGATCGAGCATATGAACAACTTGTAGATAATCAATATGAAATTTCCCATTAAAGGTTCTCATTTTCAAAATGAAGGTATGTTATCAGAAAACATATTCTAAATAAAGGTAAAACGAGAAAAATTCATTCTATTTAACATATTATTAAAAACATGGATGTATTATCCTTTTATATAAGGAAATGTAGTTTATGAAACAGCATTTAATTACAGACATAAAGACCAATAGATACATTTTGGGCTGTTATTTCATGACTGTTCAAAACCTTGGTAAGTTTGCGAAACAAATCTATCTTAAGGGGAGAAATGAAATGGAAAAGACGGGAAACCCAATAATGAAAGCGTATTCAAATGAAGTTGAGCCGGAAATATTTCGCGTATTGACTCCTGATGGCGAAATCATTGAAACGATTGATGGAAAAATCGATAAATCACTTATGTTAAAGATGTATGAGAGCATGCTCCTGCTCAGAACGTTTGACCGAAAATCCGTTAATCTCCAGCGCCAAGGCAGGATTGGAACTTATGCACCTTTTGAAGGACAGGAAGCATCCCAGGTAGGAAGCGCCTTAGCGTTGTCGGCAGGGGATTGGATGTTTCCCACATACCGTGATCATGGAGCGGCAATTATTCATGGGCAGGAATTATATCGTGTTTTCCTATACTGGATGGCGCATTTTGATGGCTCAATTTGTCCTGAAGGAAAAAGGATATTGCCTCCAAGCGTTCCGATTGCCACTCAAATGGTTCATGCCGTTGGAACGGCTTGGGCAAGTAAGATTAGAGGCGAAAAGAATGTTAGCATTGCTTATTTTGGTGATGGAGCA
This sequence comes from Peribacillus sp. NPDC076916, assembly GCF_050269675.1. Lineage (NCBI taxonomy): Bacteria > Bacillati > Bacillota > Bacilli > Caryophanales > Bacillaceae > Peribacillus > Peribacillus sp. NPDC076916. Next base: position 660,551 of record NZ_JBNNIU010000001.1, on the reverse strand, counting down.
ACTTCTGAAGGGGACTTTCATGAGGCACTGAATTTTGCTGGCGTTTATAAAACCCCAACAATCTTCTTCTGCCAAAATAATGGCTACGCGATCAGTGTCCCTTTTGAAAAGCAATCGGCATCCAAAACAATATCCCAGCGGGCTGCCGCTTATGACATCCATGGGGTGCGAGTGGATGGAAATGATATTTTCGCAGTATGGCTGACTGTAAAGCAGGCTGTCGAAAGAGCGCTTAATGGGGAAGGACCTACATTAATCGAAGCCATCACCTTTCGTTATGGCGCTCATACTACTGCAGACAATCCGAACATATATCGCGATCAGGACGAAATTTCAACGTTCTGGAGGGAAAACCGGGATCCCATTACACGTCTTAGAAAGTATTTGAATAAAGAGGGTCACTGGAATGAAGAGCAGGAGGAATTGGCGTTAAAACAATTCAACGAACTGATTGAAGCTCACCTTCAAAAAGCCGAAGGGTATCCAAAATCCGACCCGCTCGAAATGTTTAACCATGTATATGCCGAGGAGTCATGGCATTTAAAGGAACAGAAGCAGGAATTGAGCCAAATCTTAAGGAAAGGCGGGAAGAAATAATGGGCAAAAATTTAACGATGCTCCAGGCTATTACGGAAGCGATGGACCAAATGCTGGGTCTTGATGATCGCGTGATGATCATGGGTGAGGATATTGGAGTGAATGGCGGGGTTTTTCGATCGACGGAAGGTCTTTATGAGAAGTATGGAAAAGATCGAGTCATTGATACGCCATTAGCTGAATCCGGAATCATTGGGTCTGCAATTGGTTTAGCCCTTAACGGAATGCTGCCTATTGTAGAGATACAGTTTCTCGCCTTTATTTATCCGGGATTCGAACAACTCGTTTCCCATGCTGCCCGTATGAGGTATCGTACCCGTGGGCAATTTGGGGTGCCCCTTTTAATCCGTACTCCATATGGTGCCGGAATCAGGGGCCCTGAACTTCATTCTGAAAGTGTCGAAACCTTCTTTGCCCATACCCCGGGTTTAAAGGTGGTTGCACCCAGTAATCCATATGACGCAAAAGGGCTGCTCATTTCAGCCCTCGAAGATCCAGATCCGGTGATTTTTTTGGAACCGACTAAATTGTATCGGGCTTTCAAGGAAGAAGTTCCCGACGAAATGTACCGAATACCAATCGGGCAAGCAAAAGTGGTCCAGGAGGGGAGCGATCTGACCATTTATGCATGGGGGGCCATGTTAAGGGAGGCATTGAATGCCGCGAAAAAGATTGAAGCAGAAAAAGGCTGGAAGTGTGAAGTGGTCGATCTTCGAACATTATACCCTTTAGATAGGGATACGATCGTGCAATCCATTAAAAAGACAGGTCGTGCATTAATCGTCCATGAAGCCCATAAGACGGCCGGATTAGGTGCGGAGATTATCTCCATCATTAATGATGAAGCTCTTATTTACCTGAAAGCGCCGATTAAGCGTGTAACAGGATTTGATGTACCGGTTCCGCCGTTTACAATAGAAGATCATTATTTACCGACTGTTGATCGTGTAAAACAAGGAATTGTCGAAACGTTATCATTTTAATAGTGATTAAGGGAGAAGGAGGATGACGCATGATGGAATTTAAACTTCCTGATGTAGGGGAAGGGATGCATGAAGGGGAAATTATCCAATGGCTCATTAAAGAAGGGGAGGCGGTTAAACAGGACCAACCCATTGTTGAAGTGCAAACGGATAAAGTCAATGCGGAATTGACGGCTCCTGCAGCGGGAGTGGTCAAGAAAATATTTTTTTCCGAAGGGGATATCGTGGAAGTGGGAACCACTATATTCACAATTCAGGAAGAGAACGATGTGTCAGTTCCTGATAAAGGCATGATTGACGAAGAAATCCAAGTCGTGCAATCTGGTGATGTAATAGTTAATGCAGAACAGATTACGACTAAGCAGCATCATGAGGTAGTGCGTGCGTTGGCAACGCCATTCGTTCGTCAAATGGCGAGGGAAATGAAGGTTGATATCGAGAAGGTTAAAGGATCCGGCCCGGCTGGGCGAATTACCGAAAGTGACCTGAAGCAGTTTAAAGAAAATAACTCGATTACACTGGAAGATGCCAAACATCATGATAGCAAGAGTGTTCAAGAGATGGCCTTGATGAATGATGCCATTCAGGCAAAAGGAGTGGGAAATGAGTGGGAAGAGCGGATTCCGCTTAAAGGCATTCGAAAAAAAATCGCTGAACATATGGTAAAGTCGGTTTCAACCATTCCTCATGTAACCCATGTAGATGAATTGGAAATGGACCGATTGAAGGAATTTAAAAACCAATTAAAAGAGTACTCCGATGATAAGGATATTAAGTTGACTTTTTTGCCATTTTTCGTTAAAGCCATTGTCATCGCCTTAAAGGAGTTCAAAACATTAAACGCTTCAATTGATGAAAAGACCAATGAAATCATTCTGAAGAATTATTATCATATTGGGATTGCGACGAATACCGAAGAGGGTCTCATAGTTCCAGTCATAAAAAATGCCGATCAAAAGACCATTTTCCAACTGGCTGATGAAATCAAGCAATTGGCAGCCCAAGCCCGTGAAGGGAAGTTGAGCATTGATCAAATCACAGGCAGTACATTTACCATCAGCAATGTAGGACCGATCGGAGGGATGCACGCGACCCCGATCATTAACTATCCGGAAGCTGCCATACTAGCTTTGCATAAAATGGAACATCGCATGGTCGTTCGTGATCTTGAAGGTGTTATCCGTTTAATGATGAATATGTCTCTATCTTTCGATCATCGTTTGATTGATGGGGTAACAGCGGTGCATTTTACCAATAGAATCAAGGAATTGCTGGAAAATCCAATTCGTTTAGTTGTGGAGATGAGATAAATGGTAGTAGGGGAAGTTGCTGTAGAGACGGAAGTTATCATCATTGGAGGAGGTCCGGGAGGGTATGCTGCGGCTATCCGTCTCGGCCAGTTAGGAAAATCGGTCGTACTGATTGAAAAGGATAAGCTGGGCGGGGTTTGTCTTAATCGGGGCTGTATACCTTCAAAGGCATTAATTCACACAGCTGATCAATACCAAAGGCTTAACGATTTAGGGAAAATGGGAATCCGGCTATCCCAGGAAAGAACAGCTATGGACTTGGGAGTTTGGCAGGATTGGAAAGCGGGCATCACATCTCAGTTGAAGCAAGGTATTGCCCATTTGTGTAAGGAAAATGGAGTGACGGTGGTTAAAGGTCAAGCAGCCTTTTTATCTGATGACCGTATTGGAGTTGAAACCGATGGCGATTTTGAAACCTACAAGTTTGAGCAGGCGATTATTGCGACGGGGTCCAGACCTTTCATTCCATCCTTCATTAAAGTCGATGGAGAATATATATTGGATTCAACATCATCTTTGCAGCTGCAGGAAGTTCCATCAAGCTTGTCGATCATTGGCGGTGGATATATCGGAATCGAATTAGGTATGGCATTTGCAAAGCTGGGTACTAAAGTGACCATCATTGAAATGGCCAATCGCATCCTTCCCCAAATTGCTGAAAACCTTGTAAAGGAAGTCACCCGGAGCGCCAAGAAGCTTGGGATGAATATCAAAACATCCACGAGGGTAGAAAAGGCGAGTGTAGTGGATGGCCATGTACACCTTCATGTATCCTCGGAAGAAAAAGGGGCGGAAGTGGTCGTGAGTGAAAAGTCCCTGGTTACAATTGGCAGGATACCTAACACTGAAGAAATTGGCCTGAATCGGGCTGGAGTTACAGTTGGTGAAAAAGGCCATATAGAAGTGGATATGGAATGTCGTACAAATGTGCCGCACATCTTTGCCATCGGTGACACTACTCCTGGTCCAGCTCTTGCGCATCGAGCGTCCAAACAGGGAGTGGTGGCAGCTGAAGTGATAGGGGGATTGCCAAGTGCCGTTGACTCACCTAATGTTCCCTATGTAATCTTCTCGGACCCCCAAATAGCTGGTGTTGGTTTAAGCCGTGAAGAAGCTGAACAACAGGGATACAGCGTCAAAATCGGCAAATTTCCGTTCAGTGCCAATGGAAGGGCGCTTGCAACGGATGAAACGGAAGGATTTGCTGAAGTGATCGTGGATGCCGATAGCCACATATTGCTCGGAATGCATATGGTAGGTGCTGATGCGTCAAACCTTATAGGTGAAGGGGTCCTTGCCCTTGAGATGGCGGCTAGGGTCGAAGATATAGCCCTGATCATGCATCCACATCCAACTTTGACTGAGGGGTGGATGGAAGCGGCTGAGGCAGTTTTGGGACATGCGATTCACATCGTAAATAAATAGGAAAAGGTAAAGTCATGGGGATTACCAAAGTAGTCCCCGATAATGGAGTCAGAAAACCTCTCATTGGTCTCCAAAAGGCAAGGCTATCAGCAAATTCACGCCATTTCCAAAATTTTACCCGGCGTTTGACTAGATAGGATCCTTAATAGGCCTGCGATGATCCCTCTTGTAAAACTAACAACATATTGATATCTTTTACTTTGGTGAAGTATGAAGAGATTTTTCAAGAAGGCTTTGCATCCTTCCACTCCAAAACCAAAACGGTTGATGAATAACTTATCTATTCGCCATTCAACGATTGAAATGGGTTTGATTTTTTATACGGAAAAATTATGGAAAGAAGGAGGCAGATGTAATGGAATCAAATGGTGGGTCACTGCAAAAGAAATTATTGCCGCGGCATATTAGCATGATGGCAATGGGAGGGGCAATAGGTACTGGCATTTTTAAAGGAAGTGCCGAAACCATATCGTTAGCAGGGCCAGGAGTCATATTCACTTATATTTTTGCAGGATTATTACTGCTTATAGTCATGGGTGCTATAGCGGAAATGGCAATTATTTATCCAAATACGAATATGAAAGGTTTCGTTCAGAAAGCATTCGGTAACCGCTTTTCATTCATTATAGGCTGGATGTATTGTTTCATGTGGCTATCCGTCTGTGTCATTGAGGTAGTGGTTGCAGGAAGCTTCTTGCAATATTGGCTCCCAGCAATCCCGCTATGGATATTAAGTTTAGGGTGTACGGCTTTCATCATTGGGATTAACATGATGAATGTCAAAAATTATGGTGAATTCGAATTTTGGTTTGCTGGCATTAAAATTACAATGATTATCGTATTCATCATATTGGGAGCCTGTATTTTATTTGGAGTCATCCCAACCGGGGAATCTAATTATCTACAAAACTTCACCGGGTATGGAGGGTTTTTCCCAAATGGGTGGATGTCCATCTTTTCGGCATTACTGATCGTCATGTTCTCCTATGGCGGTTCAGAGTTAATAGGGGTGACGGTAACCGAAGCAAAGGATGCGGAACGCATTTTACCGAAGGTCATTAAAAACTATATTTGGAGAGTCGTATTATTTTTCACCTTACCGATACTTATAATCTGCGGTTTGATTCCTTGGAACGAAATTAGCGACCAGGCAAGTCCGTTTGTACAAGTTTTATCAATGTCCGGTTTTCAGGGATCTGCACATATCATGAATTTCATTTTGATTACGGCCGTCTTATCTGCCGCAAACTCAGGAATATATGGGTGTACCCGCATGCTACATTCTTTGGCTGCAGAAGGGGAAGCTCCCAAGTCGTTCTCTTATGTATCAAAAAATGGCGTTCCTTTGTATAGTTTGATATTAAGTGCTTTTGTATTGGTCGTCGGCTCCATGGTTACTTTCATTGCACAGGACAAGGCATTTACTTTATTAATGGCGTTTCCAGGTTTTGTAGTATCCCTTGTATGGATCAGCATCTGTTTAGCGCAGCTAAAACTTCGCAATTCGTATCCCAAAGCCCCGAGTTTTAAATTGTGGGGATTTCCATATGTAACCTTGTTTGCCGTAATCACCTTAAGCATCATTTGTATATCGTTCGTTTTCAGTGAACAGAATCGGATCAGTATCATTGCTTGCCTGATTGTGTTGGCTGCATTAATCTCGATTTCCATTTTTAAATTTAAAAGTGGGGATGAACAGGGGACAACGATAATAGAAAAGGATATTGCTAAATAAATTACGGAAAAGATACGACATGTGCAAAGGCGTCCATGTCGTATCTTTCATTAATAATCATCGATATACTGCAACTTCATTTCGAACGTTCATGTACCTGACGTTTCATTGATTATATGTTGTAAGGAGGATATGAACCTCTCGTTTTCAAGTGGGGTGCCGATGGTCACGCGGATAGTATTTTCATAGCCTAGCAAATGACCGGAACGGATGATGACACCTTGAATTAATAACTTCTCAAAAATGTTCCTCCCAGGCTGATTCAATTTAACCATCAAGAAGTTGGCATGTGAAGGGAAGAATGTTAATCCCATCTTGCTTAGTTCGTTTTCTAAATATCTTCTTCCTTCGGCATTCTTACGGACACATTTCTCAACGAATGGATGGTCGTCGAGGGAAGCGAATGCCGCAGCCTGTGCTAAACGATTGGTATTGAAGGGTTCCTTCACTTTAACTAGCTCTTGTATGATGGAAGCATCCATTAAACCGTAACCAATCCTTAATGCAGCCAGTCCATAAATCTTTGAAAAAGTGCGTAGGATGACCAGATTTGAATGCATATTTAAAAGTGGCAAGGTTTCTAAATATTCTGCATCATCGACATATTCATAGTATGCTTCATCAACGATCAGTAAAATATGTTTCGGCACCTTCTCGATAAAAGAGCGTAACTTTTCTTTTTGAACGATTGTTCCTGTCGGATTATTGGGATTACAGACAAATATCATTCTTGTTTTTTCTGTTATGGCATCATACATCCCCTTCAAGTCATGTACCCCATTAATAAGAGGTATCTTTACAGGTGTGCCGCCGTCAATCAATACATTCGTTTCATATCGTGGAAATGTCACATCAGCCATGATGACTTCATCATTTTGTTGGATATAGGTTCGTGTTAACAAACGAATCACTTCATCAGATCCATTGCCTAAAATGATATGATCTTTATTGATATTCAATTTCCTTGCCAACTTTTCAGCTAATGCAGGTGCCATACCTTCAGGATAAAAGGAGGTTTGCTCCATTTCAGTAATCATGGCTTCTTTTGCTAGAGTTGAGCAGCCGAATGGATTCTCATTGGATGCCAATTTAACGACCGTTTCAAGACCAAGTTCACGTTGCACTTCTTCAATAGGCTTGCCGGAAACATATGGACTAATGCTTTCGATGTTTTGTCGAACCGGGATTTTCGTAAAGGTCAATGCAGGTTCCTCCCTTTGGTAAATTCTGAATTTTCTTTTTCCATTGGATTATTTTAATGATAGAATATTAACTGATAAAATTACATACAAAAAAGAATGTATTTTTCACTATCCATACAACATTTTAAAGAAATATAAGCTTATATTCCTTCATTATGAAAGGCGGTTGCTTCATGGATGAAATAGATGTCAATTTACTGGAACTTTTACAAAAGGATGGACGCATTACGATTAGTGAACTCTCGAAGAAATTGGCTCTCAGTCGACCTAGCATCTCTGAACGAATGTATCGCCTGCAAGAAAAGGGGATCATTGAGGGGTTCAGCGCAAGGATTTCACCCCTGGCAATAGGAAGGGGGGTACTAGTGTACATTCAGGTGAGTGAACTTAAGGTTCCAGTTTCCGATTTTGAGCAATTGGTGAAAAATGATTTAGACATTATCGAGTGCCATCGTGTAACAGGAACCGTTGGATATTTCTTGAAAGCGGCTTTGGCTGATATGGACAGCATGAGATTACTGATAGATCGATTAATACCATATGGACATCTGAATACATCCGTGGTTTTGACATCCCCGGTACCTTCACGCTCCATCCTTCCTAGGATCAATGAAATGGAGGATCATGGTGCGAAATCCTAGGTGGAAGTTCAACCGATCCTTGTAAATGGGTTTGCACGGAAACCAATGAAGGTTTAAAGAAAGGAACGAGGCACGGTGCCTGTTCCTTTTTTGGTTATTATAAATCCATCAAAGCCCCGAAATATTGCTGGGCCGTTGTAAAACAAATGAATGCCAATAGTTCAGAAATCTCCTCATCACTGAATGTCTCCTTCAATACTTGGAAAAACTTTTCCTCCGTTTTTTCACGTTGTAAGAGGAATACTTCCGCAAAGGCGATTGCATAGCTTTCTTTCATATCTTCCGGCTTTAGTGGAATCCCTTTTGCCTGACAATATGAGCAGCCATTACCATATGCCAGAACCCTTCTGACGTTTTCCTTTAACTTCTTTGAAAGTTTCCCATCTGCAGATATGCAATCTGAGAGGTCCGACCATTTATGCGAAATCTCTTCAGAATGAAATAATCTTTGAAATGGACTGGATCCCTGCGATGATTTTTTTATTCTTGTCATGAACATCTCTCCTTTGAGATAATACTAATATAAAAATCCAGGAGTTTTAATTCCATTTGTAAAGAAATGCGGATTAATAATGAATAAATGTAAAGAAAAGAAGGAGAATATTTGGGGAATGAAAATTGATGAAAAAGACCAGAGTATCCTTGCTGAATTAACGTTGAATAGCCGAATTTCCATGAGGGAATTGGCAAAGAAAGTAAACCTCTCCGCTCCCACCGTTGCAGAACGGGTACGGCAAATGGAGTCGTTCGGGATTATTAAAGGGTATGTTGCCGAGATTGATCATAAAAAGATCGGTTTTCCAATTGAGTGTATCGTGGAAGCAACAATAAAAAATGGGGAATATGAGAAATTCAAAAAGTATATATCCAAGGTGCCGAATGTTGACTTTTGTTATCGAATTGCCGGGCGGGCTTGCTTTATGCTGAAAATCCACAGTGAGAGCCTTGAAGAAGTGGAGGAATTCATCAATCGGACCATTTCGTTTGCGGCAACCGTTACCCATGTGATTCTTTCAAAGGTGGAGCGGGAACTGGAATGAGTATTTTTTTCTAAATGATGTGTGCAGCGCCTGGATAATTCCAGGTGTTTTTTTGGCGATCAATGTTTTCGGCGATTCAATAAGAATAAGCTATTGGAATAAGGGGTACATGTAATAATGGATTCGAATCTGAAAAGCAGGGGTGAGATATCATGGAGGGAACGGACGACTTTAAACCTGAACTAGCCAGAGAAGCAGTTAATGTGATTGAAAATGTGGCTGGAACACATCCTGGTTATCGGCGTGCGCATGCAAGGGGATATGTTTATGAAGGGGTTTTTACCCCAAACGGAAAAGCGTCCCCATTAACGGTGGCTCCGCATCTTCAGGATGAAGCTGTGCCGGTGGTCATTCGGTTTTCAAATAGCTCGCCGATTCCAAGCCATCCTGATGCCATTTCCCCTGTAAAGGGCATGGCCGTCAAGTTTCAATTGCCGAATGGAGAAGAATCAGATCTTATTACTGTGACCATTCCGTTATTCTTTGCGAAAACACCGGAAGCGTTTGTTGATATGGCTGACTTTTTCAAGTCTGCCAAAGAAGGTTTCCCCAATCTGAAAGAGCTTGCAAAAATCATTTGGAAATACCCTGAAAGCAAGGCAAGCCTGCAAATGCTTAAAGAAATGCGTTCTCCAGCCAGTTTCTCAACGTGTCAATATTACTCCATTCATGCATTCTATTTCATTAACGCGGAAGGAAGGCGGCAGGCAATCAAGTACGAGTGGGTACCTGATGACGGCCTTAGTATGCTAGAAAAAAAGGAGGTGGCCAAGCATTCGCCGGAGTATCTGGATGAAGAAATGGAAGAAAGGCTCAAGCGCGGTCCGGTGGGCTTTAAATTGAACATCCAAATAGGAGGGGAAAATGACCCGACTGATGATCCAACCAAAGCTTGGTCGGAAGATAAACAGGTAGTCACGATAGGGCATTTGAAGATTTCCAGAAAATCGGCAGTGTTTAAAGATACTTTAATGTTTGATCCAACCAATATTCCTGCAGGAATCGAATGCTCGGAAGACCGAATCTTGCATTTTCGCCATAATGCGTATGCCGTCTCTTATAAACGTCGGATAAATAACGAATGAATGACATCAAGAAAAAAGGGAATTCCCGTACTTTTAAGGGTTCCCTTCAGACTATTGGTAAACTTGCTTTAAGAAATCAGCTTCTTTTCCTCGGACTGAGCCAAGCCTCATCAAAGCAAGCACCTGTTGAGTCCAGGCTAGCCAGTTATTGGGCAGGTGTATCGCAAATTTTCTTCAATTAAACGAGGATTTCATTTATATAACAGTAAAACATGGGGGATACCCTTAGTCATGTTTTAAAATCATGGTTCGGAGATCAATCCGAACCCTTTTTTCGTAAGTTTACATTTTTCCGGATCTGAAAATGGTGTAGAGCATAAGTAAGAACATTAGGGTTGCGACGACAAATCCAATCTCGATAACCGGTATTTTCCAAAGGATCAAGGTTTCCCCGCCTATTGCAGAGCCGATAATGAGACCGACCATGATTATGCTGAATGCTAGCAGGATAATGCTGAAAGACAGCCTATTCGAGATTTGATCAAGCTTATGTAAAAACACTTGGAGTTCGGGAATGTTGATATCAAGCCGTAATTTTCCTTTTTTAATGATACCTGTCACTTCCCTGATATCCTTGGGCAATTCGGCAATGGCTTCAGCAGACTCGATGAATTGATTCCAGGCGTTCTTCGCAATGTTTTTGGGGTTGTAGCGTTCCTTAAAAAGCCTTTCTCCAAAAGGTTCAGCTGCCTTCATAATGCTGAAATTCGGATCTAATCCTTCGACAATGGCCTCCATGGTAAGCAAAGCCTTACCGAGCATCGTGAATTCGGGAGGGATTTGGACTTGATGCCGATTGGCAACCGTGAACATGTCATTGACAGCTCCGCCTAAGCTGATTTGGCTCAATGGGATATCATAATATTTATTTCGCAGTTCATCGATATCCCCTCTTAATGATGCCATGTCGATTTCGTCCGTCAGGAGGCCCATCTCTGAAAGCGTCTTGATCAATCCATTGGTGCTGCCGCGTTTCAAATTAATGACCAGCGAGGCGAACTGAAACTTCGTCTCTTCCTCCAACCGACCCACCATTCCGAAATCCATAAGTGCGACGACATTCCCTGGCAAAATGATGATATTGCCAGGGTGGGGATCGCCGTGGTAAAAGCCGTCGATCAATATTTGCTGAAGCATGGAATTCGCTAATCTTTCCGCGATTTGCCGGCGATCATAACCTTCATCATCAAGCTGTTTATAATGATTGATCTTAATTCCTTGAATGAAATCCATCGTCAGGACCCTTTTTGTGGAAAATTCCCAATGGATCCTTGGTACCTTAAACCCTTGATCATCGACGAATTGCTTGGCTATTCTTTCCCCGTTTCGGCCCTCGGAGTTATAATCGAGTTCTGCACGGAGTGATTTAGCGAATTCATCAATCATTTTTCTGATTTGGTAGCGTCTTGCCCAAGATATGCGTGCTTCCATTAGTCTTGCCAAATCATCGAGAATTTCCAAATCCGTTTCCACAATCGGCAGGATATCGGGCCGCTGCACTTTGATTGCTACGACTTCCTGTGATGGAAGCCGTGCAGTGTGGACCTGACCAATCGAAGCCGTTGCCAGTGGGGTTTCATGAAATTCAAGAAAAAGGTTTTCCAAAGAATCACCCAATTCGGCTTCGACAATTTTTCGAACTCTCTCAAATGGAAAGGGGGTGACCTGGTCCTGTAGCTTTTCAAGTTCGCGGACGATTTCGTCAGGAACGAAATCACGCCTCGTACTTGCAATCTGACCAAGTTTAATGAATGTAGGTCCCAAGCTTTGTAATATCGTATGCAGCCTTTCCCCGATTGAGCGGAGGTTCAGGTTTTCATCAGGTTGGAGTTTCGATGCAGCTTTGCTCTCGGATAATCCCAGACGATAGATGAAGTAACCAAAACCATTTTTCAAGAAGGCATTAATGATTTCTTGGTAACGATGTGCGTGTTTCAGTCGCTTGCGAAACATTCGAGTACCTCCTGATCAGGATTGTATGTTTTGGTTCTGTTTTTCCAAAATCGCGATACGGCGCTCCAATTCCTGAACTTCTTCTTTAGTTGCCAAGTTTAGGCCATTGAGCGCTTGGTTGACTTTGGCCTTGACGGAATCATCCAGCTGCTTTTGGGCTTGTTCCCCTTTTTCGACCCATTGCTTAATAAGAACCTTTGAGTCTTCTTTTGAGATATCGCCTTTTTTCACAAGAGAGTCCACTGCTTTTTCAATTTGCTCTTTTGTAGCAGCGGCAGCACCTAATCCTAAAGAAAACACATTTTTTAATAAGTCCATTTTTACATTCCTCCAATTAAAATTTTCACACTGTAAGAAAGATAATGACGGATGCTTTTCACTGTGGTTCATTCTTGTTGTTACTATCTATCATACATCACTTTAGGGCCGCTACAAAAATATAAGGGTTCTGCAGATTTTTGATGATAAGGAAAAGAATTAATTGATCAGGCGCGGAAATGTTTGAAGTGAAGCGAATTGGATAAAATGATAGGGACAAATCTGTGAAAGCGGGGATGGAATAATGGGATTCACAAATAAAACGGTGATTGTAACAGGCGCTTCGAATGGTATAGGGAGAGGCGTGGCAAAGGGATATGCAGAAAGCGGCGCTGCTGTCGTTCTCGCAGATTTGGACGAGCGGGAAGGTGTTCTGTATGTGGAAGAGCAGCTCAAAAGTAACGGACATGAAGCCATGTTCGTTAAAACGGATGTACGCAAGGAGGATGACATCCAACATTTGATGGATGTAACTTTAAAAACATATAAGACCATTGATATATTAATCAATAATGCAGGAAAGGCATTATTCAAATCGCTTTATGATCTGACGATTGAGGATTGGGACGATATGATGAATACGAATTTGCGCAGTGTTTTCCTTTGTTCCCGGGCAGCGGCAGAATCGATGCGGAAAAATGCAAAGGGAGGTGCAATCATCAATATAGCATCAACCAGAGCGATAATGTCTGAGCCGGATTCTGAATCCTATGCAGCGACAAAAGGAGGGATCAAAGCCCTGACACATGCACTTGCCGCTTCTTTAGGCAAAGAGAAAATTACGGTCAATTCGATTTCTCCGGGCTGGATTGAAACGGGAGATTATGACTCGCTGAGGGATAAGGACCATCAGCAGCATTTTTCCAATCGGGTTGGTATGCCGGAAGACATTGCAAGGGCCTGTCTTTATTTGACGGCAACGGAAAATAATTTCGTTACGGGTGCGGATCTTATCGTCGATGGAGGCATGACAAGAAAAATGATGTACGAGGAGTAACTCATTTTTTTCGATAGAGATATTGCAGTTCAGTTCCGAGCTCACGGTTGAGCAGCTGTTCCATTTCTTCAAGCTCCTTTATGCCGATGGGGGCATCGGCAGCTGTCCAGTGAATGGTATAAACAAAATAGTAATCTCTTATTTTTCGGAAAATAACAGGCGAATTCGGGAATTGATCAAAAATTGCCCTGATATTATAGCGTCTCATGTAGGACCACTTAACAAGCTGCATGTAGCTACCCATCCTTTTCAAAAGAGATCAATGACTGCCAGGGTGGCAGCCATTGGTCGGTTCTTATTTATCGTTGAATAAATTGAATAAGCCTCTAGCTACGCTGCCTTCTTCGGATGATCCTCCATTTTGCGGCGCTGCAGCAAATACACGGCTGGCAAGCCGGCTGAATGGCAATGATTGCACCCACACGGTTCCGGGCCCTTTTAATGTTGCAAAGAATAAACCTTCGCCTCCGAATAAAGCGGTTTTCACGCCTTTTACAGTTTCAATATTATAATCTACCCCGCTAGTCATTGCCACTAAACATCCTGTATCGACGCGTAAAATCTCTCCTGCTGACAATTCCTTTTTATGGATCGTGCCGCCGGCATGAACGAAGGTCATCCCATCTCCTTCAAGTTTTTGCATGATGAAGCCTTCACCGCCAAAGAAGCCTGCCCCTATTTTTCTCTGAAACTCAATTCCGACCGAAACGCCTTTTGCTGCCGCCAGGAAAGCGTCTTTTTGACATATGATTTTCCCGCCTAGCTCGCTTAAATCCATCGGGATGATTTTACCTGGATAAGGCGAGGCGAATGAAACGTGTTTTTTATCTCGTCCTTCATTCGTAAAAGCCGTCATGAAAAGACTCTCACCAGTAAGGAGCCGTTTCCCGGCACCGAATAGCTTACCCATCATTCCGCTGTCACCATTCGAAGACCCATCGCCAAAGATGGTTTCCATCTTGATTCGATCTTCCATCATCATTAAACTTCCTGCTTCGGCAATCACCGTTTCCTGAGGGTCCAATTCCACTTCAACAAACTGCATGTCATCACCATATATTTTAAAATCTATTTCATGGTTATTCATTTTCCATTCCTCCTATCCGCTTTATTTTCATTGTAAAAGATAAACTCTTAACCTGCCAATATTTTTCAGCTTTCCGCTGTGATTTATATATTTTTTGTTTTCAAGGGTATATCTAGTAAAATGAAGAAAGAAAAAACAGCATGACACTTAAGGTGAAATGAAACGTAATCTTAAGTGTGGGGGGAGACAACCATGGAGACTTACATATTATCATTGGACCAGGGAACGACGAGTTCGCGGGCCATTTTATTTAATAAAAGCGGGGAAGTCTTGCATATTGCGCAAAAGGAATTCACACAATATTTCCCGAATCCTGGATGGGTGGAGCATAACGCCAATGAAATTTGGGGTTCCATCCTATCGGTAATCGCTTCCTGTCTATCGGAAATGAATATAAAACCGGAACAAATCGCTGGAATTGGCATAACGAATCAACGGGAGACGACCGTGGTATGGGATAAGGAAACAGGTCAGCCGATCCATCATGCCATCGTCTGGCAATCCCGGCAGACAAGTGAAATTTGCACTCAATTGAAGGATGAGGGTCTCGATGACTTATTTTTGCAGAAAACCGGTTTGTTGATTGATGCTTATTTTTCCGGTACGAAGGTGAAATGGATTCTCGATCATGTAGATGGGGCACGGGAAAAGGCAGAAAACGGAGACTTATTGTTTGGTACGATCGATACGTGGCTAATATGGAAACTTTCGGGTGGTAAGGCACATATAACCGATTATTCGAATGCTTCAAGGACGCTGATGTATAACATTCATGACCTGAAGTGGGATGAAGAGCTGCTGGATATCCTGCAAGTGCCGCAATCGATGCTCCCGGATGTTCGCTCTTCTTCAGAGATATACGGGAAAACAGCGCCACACCATTTCTTTGGACACGAAATCCCGATTGCCGGAGCAGCTGGAGATCAACAGGCAGCTTTGTTCGGCCAAGAATGCTTCGAAAAAGGAATGGCCAAGAATACGTATGGCACCGGATGCTTTATGCTGATGAATACAGGAGAAAAGGCAGTGAAATCAGAGCATGGCCTGTTGACCACGATTGCATGGGGGCTGAATGGAAAAGTCGAATATGCCTTGGAAGGCAGTATCTTTGTCGCAGGTTCGGCCATACAATGGTTAAGGGATGGGCTGAAACTCTTGCATGATCCGAAAGACAGTGAAAAATATGCTTTGCGGGTCACTTCAGCGGATGGAGTTTATGTAGTTCCCGCATTTGTTGGATTAGGCACCCCTTATTGGGATAGTGATGTCAGGGGAGCTGTATTCGGGCTGACAAGGGGGACATCGAAGGAGCATTTCGTCCGGGCAACATTGGAAGCGTTGGCCTATCAGACAAAAGATGTCCTTAGTGCCATGGAAGTCGATTCTGGGATTAACCTAAAGTCTTTGAGGGTCGATGGCGGGGTTGTCAAAAACAACTTCTTGATGGAATTTCAAAGCGATCTCCTGAATGTCCCCGTCGTACGACCGGTTATTAGTGAAACGACAGCGTTAGGAGCGGCATATTTGGCTGGACTCGCTGTCGGGTATTGGGAAGATCAGGAAGAGATTTCAAAGCTATGGGCAGTCGATAAGAAATTCGAACCAGGGATGGAAGAACAGGAAAGAAAGGATTTATATAATGGCTGGAAAAAGGCAGTTCAGGCGGCAACGGTTTTTAAATAGAGTAAGTAAGGGTATTATTAATAGAGGAGAGAGATGAATATAGAACGTACAAACATAAAAAAGGGGTGGTAATATGTTAGTCAAGGATTTCATGATAAGGGAAGTCTATGTAGCCCGTCCTGATTTTACATTAAAGGAAATTCTGCGAATCTTAATCGAAAATAAAGTGGGCGGGGTACCGGTCGTGGATGAACATGATAAGCTATTGGGAATGGTGACGGACGGGGATATCCTTCGTTATTTGACACCAGCTGAGGAAGCCATCATGGGGTATTTCACCTATATTACGGTTCTTCCCGGTGAAGAATTGGATGAAAAGGTTACATCCAAAATGAATGATAAAGTTGCACGAATCATTAAAAATAAAAGGATTACAAAGCTATCCCCCGAAGATCCGTTAGATGAATTGATAAAGGTCCTTTCCAAGCATCATTTCAAGAAAATCCCTGTCGTGGACAAAAATGATAAAGTCGTCGGCATCATCAGCAGGGGAGATGCACTAAGGGCACTATATAAGGAATTCGTTCAAAATCTTGAATAAGGGATTAAAAAAAGGCCCGCTCGTAATCGAGCGGGCCTTTTTTTGTAATTATCATTGAGTGCTTTCTAATGCTTTATCTGCATCAGATTCACCTTTTGCTCTTTTTTCCTTCAATTTAAAGTAGGCGTCCGTTACGTCCCTCCCGATCCTTTTGTTTATATCATCAGAGGGCTTGCCTTGATACACCCATGGCACGACAACGGAAAATGCCACTTCCGGATTATTGTGAGGTGCATAACCTACAAGCGTCAAATTGATAGTCGGGACTGGCGCGCTATATTGATTCCTCCGCGGTCCGTCGTAAAAGGCCTCGGCAGTACCCGTTTTTGCTGCCGCACGGTAAGACTTCCCGCCGAAATATTTATAGGCCGTCCCGCCTGGCTCCTGGGCAACCTGCCTGAATCCTTCCTGGACACGCTGCAACCAAACGTCTTTCCCGCCTAAATCGTTTAACACTTTGGGACTCATTGTTTTAAAGACGCTGCCCAATTCATTGTGTTCGTTGGATGGATTCCTGATTTCCCTGACCATATGGGGCTCAAGCCTTTTTCCGCCGTTCGCAATCGTCGAAACATACTGTGCCAATTGCATGGGTGTATATGTATCATACTGGCCAATCGATAAATCCAGCAGCAATCCGTCTGTTGACATATCGACGCCTTTAAACCCTACGGATTCATTTGGCAGGTCGATGCCTGTACGGACACCTAAACCGAATTGGGCATAATGATTCCGCATGATGGAATATGCTTCCCGGTTGATTCCTAACGGCCGGTGAGGGATATAATGACCGCCGGCAATTTTGATTGCCGTCATGAACATATAGACATTCGACGATTTCTTTAACGCAGAGACATCGGTTACATAGCCCAAATCACTATAAGATCCTTTGGGATTAGCCCCTGCTAAAAGGAGTTTCCTGTCAAAAAAAGCTGACCCTGGTGCGATGGCTCCTGTCTGAAAGCCTGTGTAGACAGTGGCTCCTTTAACAGATGATCCCATCGTATAGGAGGTCGTAATGTTTCCAAGGGCAAAATCGTTCATTTCGGTCAATCCGGTTTTACTGTTGCGGCCGTATTGCCTGCCGGCCATCGTGAGTACCTCGCCTGTATTCGGGTCCATTAAAACGACGAAGGCACGATCCAATAAGTAGGTATTTCCCTTAGCCTTAGTTTTGCGCAATTCGTTCTCGATGATTTTTTCAACCTGTTGCTGCAGCTCCATATCAATTGTCAGGACCAAGTCTTTTCCGCTCTGCCCTTCAGTAAGGGTATTCGTATTGATGACTTCCCCTTTGCTCAGCACATTTTCAATCCGCGTCTTTTGACCGCGCAGGACATCTTCATATTGCTTTTCGATATAACTTTTTCCGACCCGGTCATTCCTGGTATAGTCTCGTGCCAGATAATAGTCGATATTTTCACTGGGAATGCCTTCTTCGGAAGAAGAGACCTTGCCAAGAACCGAGCGGAGGGTCTCGTCATACTTATAGGTCCTTTCCCAATCCGTCGTAACATCCACGCCTGGCATTTCATCCAAATGTTCGCTGACCCTGGCGAATTCCTTAGTGGTGACATCTTTATTCTTCACGATTGACGGTGCGAGGGCATAGCCGCTATTGAATTCCCGGAAGATGGCGATCACCTCCAATTCATCCTTGGTGAATTCCTTGATATTCTCTTCGGTCACCCGTTCCATTTGAAGTTTGTATAAATCTTTTTGCTCCAATTTCTTTTCGATTACTTTCTTCTTCTCGGCCTTGGTGATCAAGGCATCGGCTTCTTTCGGATGTTTTAAAATCCAAAAATCCTTTTTATCCGGCAGGGTCACCTTTTTGGTATCTTTTTCTATCAAGGTAGCAAGGACCTCTGCCGTCTTCACCATATCGGTCGTTTTCGTATTCGGGTATTTCGTATAAGTGATGGCATTACGCGGCTCATTATCAACGACCGGATTCAAGTTGCGGTCATACATCTTGCCACGGGGAACGGGGGTATTGGCCACATCGTTTTCCGTTCGGTCCACTTCCCGGAGGTAATCATCCCCATACACGATTTGGACGATGCCAAGCCGGATTATTAAGCTTGAAAATAAAATGAATATTAAAAAGAACATGAAGTTCAGCCGGAAAGGAATTGGGGTTTTTTTCTTTTTTTCTTTGGCCATCAGTAACATTCCTTTCTAGTAAAAGTAAAAAATAAGAAAATTCCTATCTCCAATGATATATAAAATTAACTTATTTTTCTATGCTTTATCCGTAAATTTATCTATATTTCCAAAAGAATGTTTTGAAGTTATATAATTCCTAGTAATCTTATAATTAGGAAAATTGCTATAAAGGCCAATGAGTCCGAAGTGGTATTAATAGATAAAGAGAGGGCGAAGCGGCAAAGTGACCATCATGAGGAGAGATGTACATATGAGGCGCTTCTGTGAAAAAGGGGAGCTCACAAAGTGAATGAATGAACAATGAATGACTTTAATCTTTGGAATCCATTCACAATGACTTAAGTACCATGATAAGCCTTAATTTGCTTCATATTTCCTAACGGGAGCTTGAGTCGTGACGCTGATAATCTCTTTGAAATATCCGCATAGCTCAAGCCATTTTTCAGGGTAAATATAGTTGAATCGTTCGATCGTTTCTAGGGAGTGAAGCACCAGGCAATCGATTTGACCCGTTTTTTTACTTTGTAAATTGAATAGAAGCTCATGCGGGATTGTGTAATAAGGGTGAATTTGATACGGATTGAGTATGACCGGGGAAATATTCTTCCCTTCCATATACTTGTCCGTCACGATCTTTTGGATTGCAAAGCTTTCATCCGTATGTAAATCCCCGATTTTGTAATGTGGATTCAATAGTACAATGCCTCTCATTTGCTTCACCCATTCTTTTTGCTAACCATTCTTGCCAAATGGGGGATGGGATATTCAAAGTAAGAGGCTTGATGCTAGAAAATGGCTTTCATTCCGTTAAGTGTTTTGAGATGATTGACATTTTCGAGCACCTCGTTGGTCAGATCCGCCTTTTTAATGATCGGTGTGCTTCGTAAATCTTCTATGAAGCTTTCATTCGTGAACCAATCAAAGGAATGGGGAGGAAAGAATAGTTGATCTTCCCATGCATCATGAAGAGTGGGGCTGTAAACTTTATCATTTTTTGACGTGGATGCATCAGAGGTATATATGCTTGCCCAGTAATCCTCTCTGGAACCCGTGTGGGGAATCTCTTTTGTAAATTGGCCAACACCGCGAAAAACCACCGGATGCTGAAAAAGAAGCTCATATAATGATTTCCCCGTTTCAATCCGCTGTTTCGGGTCGGCAAAGCGTTCGACGGTAAGGCCTGTCAAGGAATGAAGTCCATTTTGCTTGTTTGCATAAGGAAAGATCACTTTCATGAAGCCTAAGTATTCCTGCAGCTGAAAATCAAGCCTGCGGAGGATTTCACCATGACGGGTGCGTTTTAAGATCCTTTCCTGAAGCATTCTTTGTTCATTAATGATAAGGGCCGTTGTCAAAAGGGATGAATGGGGCTCTTCAATGAAAGATTCCCAAATCGGGGCCATGAATCTTGAAATGCGGAATACCGGTAAATACCTTCTTAGCGGAAGTTCTTTTTGTTTAGAATGTTCATATAGAAGAAGCTGGGGGAAGGCATCTGCAAATATGGCTGAATTGGCGCGCTCAAGGAACAGGAAAAATTTCTGCCGTTCCGCTCGGTCAAGGAGGTGGGTCATGGCTGAACTTTTCAAGTCAGTCATATGGTATCCTCCATTCCTCGAAACCATATGTGCTAAAAAGGCCCAATGGACCTCTGGGTTACGATTGTAAAAGGCAAGATATGCTTGTGTTCTTGTGATATTGTTCCGGTTCAAGGCAGCCGTCTCGGTTCGAATGCTTTTTATAAGGGCGGTTTCCTCAGGAAAAAAAGCTTTTGACTCATCAAAAGGCTGAAAGAGCTCTTTGTGTAAAAGGGATTTTAGCGTGTCATATCTTTTGGCATCGATGATGGGTTTTGTTTTGACAGGTTGTTTGCCCATCAGCTTCTGCAAATATTGGGAGAGCATACAATCACCACGAATGTTTTTCGACCATTATATGCAGAGCCGTCAAGAAAGGGGCGTTGCATTTGCAACGCCCCCAAGGTGATGTCATCTTTTCTTCTTCTTTTCCAGGTACAATAAAATATAATAGACTATCCAGAAAAGAAACACAGGAATGAAGGTTAAAAATCTATATTGGACCGGTACGGCAAATAAGATGAAAATGGCTGATAATAAAAAGGGAACCGCCAGGAGTATATATTTTCTCCATTGCATATGCTGAACCTCCTTAGGTTACGTCATTCTTATAAGAATAAAGGATTATCCAGCAATAATCTAGAAAAGTCGCAATTGACAAAAATATGCAAACGTAGTAATCTTTAAACACAAGTTAAAAATTTCCATTAATTAATGAAAAAGGAGGCGAACGTCATGACTAAATCAGTTAAGCACAGTGATGTCATAATCGAATATCATACGTCCGCCTGCCCTGGGACCTTGTCTTTCTAGACAAGGGATCCGACGTGTTCATTGATTATTTTAAAGTGCAGGTTGTGGAATTTTCGCGGCCTGCGCTTTTATATGTGTTATAACGCATCTAAAAAAGCTTCCGCTAATTGGCGGGGGCTTTTTGGCATTTGGAATACAGGTGCATCTGCACCCTTTCTATATAAAAGATAGGAGGAATTTTAAAATGAGACGAAAGACATTGGAAATTTTGTTGCAGCCTGGAGATCCAGAAAGCGGTTAGCGAGTGAAAGATTTGACCAAAAGGGAGGGGAATTCATGTTTGCGATTTTTAAAAAGCTGTCCTGGTTCTTTAAAGAACAGTGGCAGCGTTACACCTTGGCGATTTTATTTCTATGTCTAGTGAATATCTTGGAGGTTATCCCGCCAAAACTTGTCGGGAATGCCATCGATGATATGAACAATGGCAGCATGACACAGGAAGGGGTCATGAAATACGTTATTTATTTGCTCATGGTACTGATCGGCAGTTACCTATTTGGTTACTTATGGAGTTTTCTGTTATTCGGCGGCGGAAACTTGGTCGAACGAAAGCTAAGGTCCGGATTTATGGGCCATTTGCTGAAAATGACGCCGAGTTTTTATGAAAAAAACCGTACAGGGGATTTAATGGCAAGGGCAACCAATGATTTAAAGGCAATATCCCTCACAGCTGGTTTCGGGATATTGACGCTCGTTGACGCGGTGCTGTTCACCATTACAGTAGTGGTCATGATGGGAGCTACGATCAGCTGGCAGTTGACGATTGCGGCGGTGCTGCCACTTCCGATCATGGCAGTGATGATGCAAATTTACGTGAAGAAAATTTACAAACGTTTTACGGATGCACAAGCAGCCTTTGGTACTTTAAATGACAAGGTCCTGGAATCCATTTCAGGTGTCCGTGTTATCCGGGCCTATGTCCAGGAACGGGAAGATGAAAAGCGATTTGATGAAATGACGGAGGATGTATATCGTAAAAATATAGCCGTGGCAAGAATCGACGCCCTCTTTGATCCGACAATCAGCATTATCATCGGCATCAGTTATTTAATCGGGTTGGGCTACGGGGCTTATCTTGTGTTTCAGCAGGCCATAACACTTGGCGGACTTGTTTCGTTCAATGTGTATTTAGGCATGTTAATCTGGCCGATGATAGCGGTGGGTGAACTGATCAATGTCATGCAAAGGGGTAATGCTTCGCTAGATCGTGTTCAGGATACCCTTTCATATGAAGCGGATGTGAAAGATTCATTGGGTCTGAAGAGTATTCAAAAACCTGGAAATATCCAATTCAATTCAGTGCATTTTACATACCCTTCCTCAACGGTTGTGAATCTATCCAATATTTCCGTTCAGCTTGAGCGTGGTCAAACATTGGGGATAGTGGGGAAAACGGGAAGTGGAAAAACGACATTCGTGAAGCAATTGCTGCGGGAATATCCTTTAGGAACAGGTGAAATCGCTTTTGCAGGCATGCCGTTGGAGCAACTGAACCTTGAAGATATTCGTAAGTGGATCGGGTACGTTCCACAGGATCATTTTTTATTCTCGAAATCTGTTAGGGAAAACATCTTGTTCGGTAAAATGGATGCAACGGAAGAGGAACTGGATGATGCTATCCGGCTTGCGGATTTTGAGAAGGACTTAATGATGCTGCCCAACCGTCTTGAGACACTCGTCGGTGAGAAGGGTGTCGCCCTATCTGGAGGGCAGAAGCAGAGGATCTCGATTGCCAGGGCACTGATCAAAAATCCGGAAATCCTTATATTGGATGATTCCTTATCCGCTGTAGATGCAAAAACGGAAACGACAATCATCGAAAATATCCAAAATGAACGTGCAGGGAAAACGACGATCATCACAACCCATCGCTTATCAGCCGTTCAGCACGCGGACAGAATTATCGTGATGGACAACGGAGAGATCATCGAAGAGGGGACTCATGCGGATTTACTGCAAAAGGATGGCTGGTATAGAGAACAATATGAACGACAGCAGGTTGACGAAGGGACGGAGGTGAAGTCATGAAGGTCGTAAAGAGACTTTTTAATTATGCTGCCCTTTATAAAAAATTGATCATTGGCGCCCTGATCATGCTGGCACTTTCGGTAGCGGCGGATTTAACGGGTCCTTTCATTGCCAAGAGAATCATCGATTCACATATACTTGGCATTGAATCTACCTGGTATGAAGCGGGTAAAGGAAAAGATGCTGTCAAGTATGATGGAAATTGGTATAAACGGGCTGATTACTTTGCAAAAGGTGAGAAGAAAGGCAGGGAAGTCCATATTCTGCAGGTGGGCAATCAATTTGTCTTCGTAAATGAAGCTGTCCCTATCGAGGGGCGCAGAACCTTGGAGAACCAATCGTTGATCATCAAGAAAGATGGGAAAGAGCAACATGCGCAAGCTGTGAAATTGACGAGTCAGGAAGTGCTGCGGTTTTACCAACCGGAAATCCCGCGGATCATTAAGCTTGTGGCTTTTTATTTTAGTCTTGTCATCCTTTCCTCCATTTTTCAATATGGGCAAAGTTTTTATTTACAGAAAGCGGCGAACCGAATCATACAGAAGATGCGAAATGATATTTTCACTCATATTTCCCGTCTGCCGATACGTTATTTCGATAATATGCCAGCGGGTAAAGTTGTAGCCAGGGTCACAAATGATACGGAAGCGATTCGGGAATTATATGTAACCGTGCTCGCCAACTTCTTCTCGAGTACGATTAATATCTTCGGGGTTCTGATTGCTTTGTATATTCTGGATCCACGAGTCGGTACCATTGGACTTTTACTTATTCCGATCATCGTTATCTGGACGATTGTATACCGCAAATTCGCCTCGAAATATAATCACATCATTCGGGAACGGGTCAGCGATATTAATGGGATGATCAATGAATCCATTTCTGGAATGAGCATCATCCAGGCATTTGGACGTGAAAAGGAGACAAAGCAATCTTTTGAGAATCTGAACCGGGAGCATTATTCCTATCAAAATAAAATGCTCCATTTGAATTCGTTGACGGGTGGAAACTTGATCGGGGTCATTAAGGTTTTGGCGCTAATGGCATTCGTCTGGTATTTCGGCGGGATTTCCCTTACAGCGAGTTCAGCCATTTCTTTAGGGATGATGTATGCAATTGTTGATTTGATCAGCCGCCTGCTTCATCCGCTTCACGGAATCGTCAATCAGTTCGCTAACCTTGAACAGGCACTTGTTGCAGGGGAGCGGGCATTCAGTTTATTGGATGAGCAGGGATTGGCAGTCAGTGATGAAAGCATGTCCAGATACAAAGGAAATGTGCAATTCGAAAATGTTTCTTTTGGTTATAAGGATAATGAATATGTGTTAAGGGACATTTCCTTCTCCGCTAAACAAGGGGAAACGGTCGCATTAGTTGGCCATACTGGGTCAGGAAAAAGTTCCATAATGAATTTATTGTTCCGTTTTTATGACAGTAGTGAAGGTCAAATCAAAATCGATGGCACGAATATATTGGATATCCCCCATCAGACACTTAGGGAGCATATGGGAATCGTCCTTCAGGATCCCTATTTATTTACTGGCACCATCGCTTCCAATATCAGTCTGAATCATAAAGGCATCACAAGGGAAATGGTTGAAAAGTCATTAAGAGATGTAGGGGGGGACAAAGTGCTGAAGCATCTTCCTTTAGGGTTGGATGAACCTGTTATCGAAAAAGGGGGAACATTGTCTTCCGGACAGCGGCAGCTAATCTCTTTTGCACGTGCTCTTGCATTCAATCCGGCGATATTGATTTTGGATGAAGCGACAGCAAGCATCGATACTGAAACCGAGGCAATTATCCAGGAGGGAATGGAAGTGCTGAAAAAAGGGAGAACGACCTTCATCATTGCCCATCGACTTTCCACGATAAAAAATGCCGACCAAATTCTTGTACTGGATAAAGGGCGGATTGCTGAGCAAGGTACACATGAAGAATTAATGGAGTTAAAAGGGAAGTATTATCAAATGTATGAACTGCAGGCTGGTCCGCATAAAGGCATGGCTGGCTGAACACAGAATAAGGATGGATAATCAAGACCAAACTATAATGAGGTTGTCGTAATCGGCACCCTCAAGCAAAAATGTTGATAATAGTAACCATTACGTTTAAGATACACCTATACAGACGATGAGGTGATTATAGTGAAACAAGAAATTCATCCAGATTATCGACAAGTGGTATTCATGGATACCAACAGTGGGTATAAATTTTTGACGGGCTCCACGAAAACGTCAAATGAAACGATCGAGTGGGAAGACGGCCAAACGTATCCATTATTAAAAGTGGAAATCAGTTCAGATACGCACCCTTTTTATACCGGAAAGCAGAAGTTTGCTGAAAAAGGCGGACGGGTGGATCGCTTCCTGGATAAATATAATATGAAGAAATGAGAGTCAGGCCATCGGAAAATCGATGGTCTTTTTTTATGACTGGGTTTGAAAAAGAGTTAATAATGAAGCTAAGGAAAAGGGTGCCCATAATCATGAGGCACCCATCCTGAAATCATTTTGCAGCAATTGCTTCCCCTTTGGCAATATTAACGAGGGCTGCTTCGAAGTCCTTTATTAAATCGTCCGGATTTTCAAGCCCGACAGAGAGGCGGAGCAAGCTGTTCGTGATGCCTCGCTTTTCCCTTTCATCATCAGGCATGGCAGCATGGGACATTTTGGCTGGGTAAGATAATATAGATTCGACCGCTCCAAGGCTTACGGCAAAAACAGGGAGCTCGACAGTGTTCACGAAAGAACGGAAGACCTCCTCACTTTCCAATTCAAAGGATAGGACCGCCCCCGCTCCAAGTGACTGGCCCTTCTGGATGGTGTGCTGTGGATGATCGGAAAGGCCGGGATAATACACTTTTTTCACCAATGGCTGTTCCTTTAAGTAGGCTGCAATCTTTTCTGCCCCTTTTTGTGAATGTTCCATTCTAACTGATAAGGTTTTCAAACCTCTCATTACAAGCCAGGCATCCTGGACACCAAGGACCGCTCCAAAGGAGTTTTGGAGCGAGCCGAGTCTTGCGGCCAATTCCGGATCTTTCACTACCGCAAGCCCAGCTACCACATCACTATGTCCGGATAAAAACTTCGTCGCGCTATGAAGGACAACATCAGCGCCCAGATTCAACGGTTTTTGCAAAGCCGGGGTCAAGAATGTGTTATCAACAAAACTTAAGGCACCAGCTTTTTTTGCGATATCACATACGGCTTGAATATCGGTCACTTTAAGTAACGGATTTGAAGGCGTTTCGATATATATGGCCCTGGTATTTGGCTGAACGGCGGCTTTGACACTTTCAAGATCCGTCATGTCAACGAAGGTATGCTCAATATTGAAACGGGTCAATACGCTTGTGACCATCCTGAACGTTCCGCCGTACACATCTTCGGAAATGACGATATGATCCCCGGCAGACAATAGCAGGAAGGCTGTTGAAATGGCAGCCATACCTGATGAAAAAGCAAAGCCGTGAGTGCCTTCCTCAAGTTCGGCAATGATGTCTTCAAGTGCTTCGCGAGTCGGGTTCCCGCTTCTGCTGTAATCATATTTGCCAAATTGATCGATATCGGATTGATGGAAAGTCGATGCATGCTGAATGGGGACGCTCACACCGCCCGTTGCCGGATCGAATTTATGCTGATTATGAAGTAATTTCGTTTCAAAGCTAAAATCATGACCTGTCATCGTAGCGCCTCCCTTTTTACATGTGCGAATGCTTGCTGCAAGTCCTGAATCAAATCATCGCTATCCTCGATGCCAACGGAGAAGCGGAGCAGGCGATTACAAACTCCATTTGCCGTTCTGACTTCAAGCGGTATATCGGCATGCGTTTGTGTGGCAGGATAGGTGATAAAGCTTTCAACCCCTCCAAGGCTTTCTGCAAAGGAAATTAATGAGAGCGATTGTAAAAAGGGGTTGACCGCCGATTCATCAATGATACGGAATGAAATCATGCCGCCTTTGCCGGGATACAATACGTCCGTGACACAATCATGTTCCGACAAGTAATCTACAAGTATTTTGGCATTCTTTTCATGACGCTCCATCCGCAATGCCAAGGTTTTCATTCCACGCATCAACAGCCAAGAATCAAAGGGGCTCAAGACAGCTCCGGTACCATTATGATGGAAGGCTAATGCATCACATAATTCAGCGCCGCTAGCAACGATCAGTCCGGCGAGCACATCATTATGACCACCGAGATACTTGGTTGCACTGTGAATCACGATATCCGCTCCAAGCAGGATGGGTTGTTGGATAAGAGGCGTGTAAAAAGTATTATCAACGATTAATAATAAATTATATTGTTTGGCCAATGCGGCAACAGCGCTAATGTCCGTTTGCTGCATAAGAGGGTTAGTGGGAGTTTCGATGAAGATGGCTTTCGTGTGAGGAGTGATGGCTTTTTCTATATCCTCCAAACAACAAGTGTTTACATAGTCACACTGCAATCCCCATTTTTTAAAACCTTGTTCTAACAGACGATATGTACCACCATAAAGATCTTCGCTGACAATCCAGGCATCACCTGATTTAAAAAGGGCAAGGATAGTGGAAATGGCGGCCATTCCTGAACTGCAGGCATAACCTTGGTCGCCTTTTTCCAGATCGGCGATGGAACGCTCCAATAATTGGCGTGTAGGATTACCTGTCCTTGTGTAGTCGAATCCCGTCGATTGGCCAATTCCTTCATGGCGAAAAGCTGTTGAAAAGTATACTGGCGGATTGACTGTTCCTGTCGCCGTTTCGCTGCGGTTTCCTAATTGAGCAAGATATGTTTCAGTTTTGTACATGGTTTTCACTGCTCCTTTGAGTTATATAAAATAAAAAAAAGTCTTCTTTAAGAAGAAGACTTTGATTAAGTAAGGACGAGTCATTCTTCTTATCTTCCAAGTTCACAAACTTGTGGAATTAGCACCTTTTCATTGGTTTGAAACAAATGAAGGTTGCTGAGGTGTCATCGGGCCATTCCCTCTACCTCTCTCGATAAGAGTTTAGATTATTCAATTTCTTTTGAATTTACTATATATACAAAATACTGTCAAGGACATTTTGGGATGGATAATGCTTGGATGTTCATGACCAGGTTAATTGGTGCCTAGTGCCTCAACACTTTATGTATCTATAAAAAAAATATCCGAATCTTCATATAAACACGAAGGGGCATGGGATTTTCGGAAAAAGTGAAAGGTCAGCGGATATTTTTGCTTTAAAATAATAAAGTTTGTACAATGTATGGAGAGAAAGAATAATTCGACATTATTCATTTCATATGCAAAAAGTCTCAATGAATAGTGCAAACATAGGAGGAGAACACATGGAATACAGAATCGAACGAGATACGATGGGTGAAGTGAAAGTTCCTGCTGATAAATATTGGGGAGCACAAACCGAGAGAAGCCGTAACAATTTCAAAATCGGTAACGAAAAAATGCCGATTGAATTAGTTCGTGCATTTGCATACGTTAAACAAGCTGCGGCAAAGGTGAACTATGATCTTGGTGATCTTTCGGAAGTTAAAAAGAATGCCATCGTCAAGATTTGCGGCGAAATCCTTGAAGGAACGCTAGATGAGCATTTCCCGCTTGTAGTTTGGCAAACGGGAAGTGGTACGCAAAGTAATATGAACGTGAATGAAGTGGTCGCTAACAAAGGAAATGAATGGTTAAAAGAAAATGGTGAATCGGAAACCCTTCATCCGAATGATGATGTTAACAAGGCACAGAGCTCCAATGATACTTTCCCGACAGCCATGCATATTGCTGCCTTTATGGAAGTCGCTGAAAAATTGGTTCCTGCCATTAAAGCTCTTCGTGATACATTCGATACAAAAGAAAAAGAATTTTGGGATGTCGTGAAAATTGGCCGGACACATCTTCAAGATGCTACACCATTAACATTGGGACAAGAGATTTCCGGTTGGAAAGCGATGCTCGACAAAGATCTAGCGATGATTGAGGAAAGCAGCCAAAAATTATTGAACCTTGCACTAGGAGGAACGGCTGTAGGAACCGGAATCAATACAAAAGAAGAATTCCCGGGACTTTCCGCCAAACAAATTGCAGCTGATACTGGATATCCTTTTGTCACATCTGATAATAAGTTCCATGCATTGACAAGCCATAACGAAATCGTCTACGCACACGGTGCTTTAAAAGCATTGGCAGCGGATTTAATGAAAATTGCGAACGATGTCAGATGGCTGGCAAGTGGGCCAAGAAGCGGAATCGGCGAAATAGCCATTCCGGAAAACGAGCCAGGCAGCTCCATCATGCCAGGTAAAGTCAATCCAACACAAAGTGAAGCGCTTACCATGATTGCAACTCAAATCGTGGGTAACGATGCTACAATTGGCTTTGCAGCAAGCCAAGGTAATTTTGAATTGAATGTATTCAAGCCTGTCATCATCTATAACTTCCTGCAAACGGTAAAATTATTGACGGAAGGCATTCATTCATTCAACGATAATTGTGCGGTGGGCATCACTGCAAATGAGGAGAAAATCAAAGAAAATGTAGAACGCTCCCTTATGTTGGTAACAGCATTGAACCCGCATATCGGTTATGAAAAAGCAGCCAAAATCGCCAAAACTGCATTCAAGGACAACTCAACATTGAAAGAAGCTGCGTTGAAATTGGAGTTCCTGACGGAAGATGAATTCAAAGCATGGGTCGATCCTGCTAACATGGTTAATAAATAATTGAATGGAAGTGCCCTCCCTTGGTATTAGGGAGGGTGTTTCCATGGGTTAAAATAATGGAATGAACAAATACTGAGATCATAGGTATCGTGAACAGGAGGAAAAACAATGTCTTTATGCCCGCTTTGCAACGGTCTAAGAAAAATTCATGTGAATTGCCCGAAATGCGGCAGTGATCTTGATGATAAAGGGAAATTCATGGACTACGCTGATGATTACAGTGCTTATATGGATATCGACATACTTAAAGAAAACGACGGATACCCTAAATCCCTTCAAAAAGGCCAATGCCCGCATCTCATGAAATGCTCAGAATGCGGACATGATGAAGTGGTATTGGTCCAGGAATGAATTTATCCTTTTTAGTTGAATAAACGTAAAAAGACCCACTACGAATGGGTCTTTTTACGTTTAATTGGCTGATAACTTCATGCTTTCCTGCATCTGTTCATCTTCTTCCACTAAAATGCGATGTTCAGTCCCTTTGTCAAAAAAGTGTGCTTTATTCATATCGAGGGCAAGTTCGATGTTTTCGCCTGCCTGGATGATATTCTTGGCATCGACGCGTGCGACGAAGTCCTGCCCCTCTAATGTGGAGTAGAGCATGATCTCCGCGCCCATCAGTTCGGCTACATCAATTTGGGTTGTGAATGCAGTGTTAGGGGACTTCGTGAAGTAAGCACCTTCATTATGGAAGTCCTCCGGACGGATGCCAAGGATTATGTCTTTTCCGACATATCCTTGATCACGCAGCATTTTCATCTTCAATTCAGGTATTTCAAGTGTTTGTTCGCCTATTTTAATAGTGCCTTCTTTTAAGGTTCCAGTAAAGAAGTTCATGGCAGGCGATCCGATAAAGCCGCCGACGAAAACGTTTATCGGTTTCTCATAAACGTCCTTTGGTGCACCGACCTGTTGGATGATACCATCCTTCATTACAACAAGACGTGTTGCCATCGTCATTGCCTCTGTTTGGTCATGCGTGACATATATCGTTGTGGTGTCGAGCCGTTTATGTAGTTTAGCGATTTCCGCACGCATTTGAACCCGTAGCTTTGCGTCGAGATTGGATAATGGCTCATCCATCAAGAAAACTTTTGCGTCCCTTACAATGGCCCGGCCAAGTGCGACACGCTGGCGCTGACCACCTGAAAGGGCTTTAGGTTTCCTGTTTAGCAGCTCTTCAAGTCCGAGAATCCTTGCCGCTTCATTGACTCTTTGCTTGATTTCCGCTTTTGGCGTTTTCCTGAGTTTTAATCCGAATGCCATATTATCATATACGGACATATGAGGATATAAGGCATAGTTCTGGAAAACCATCGCAATATCACGATCTTTAGGGGGGACATCATTGACTCGCTTGCCGTCTATATATAAATCCCCTTGGGAAATGTCTTCAAGTCCGGCAATCATCCTTAATGTCGTTGATTTGCCGCAACCCGAAGGTCCCACAAAAACTATGAATTCCTTATCGGCAACACGAAGGTTGAAGTCTTTAACAGCCGTAACCTTTTTATCATAAATCTTGAATATATGATCCAACACTAACTCTGCCATGAAAAATCCCCCTTTTAAACTCCTGGATTACTTGTACCAATTAACTATAGTCTAAGCCATCGGATTTGAAAAAAGTATGGGCACATTGCACAAAAAAGGGTGATATTACCTGTTTGCATTGAAAATTAATCATTCAGTAAAAGTATCAAGTATGCAGTAAGGGCATGACGGAAGTTTCTAATATCGAGACCAGTTCTTTCAGAGAATTTATCGATTCGGTATTGTAAGCTGTTCCGATGTATATAAAGCTGTTTGGAGGCATAGGTGGCATTTGAATTACATTCGATATACGTTTTAATCGTTTTGATCAGTTCTGTATCCTGCTTGGTCTTGCCAAGAATCTCATTGATATACCACTTTGCATCCTTAAAGGATGGATCCTTTATTAATGAGTGAGGGATGATGTCTGCCAAATCAGCCACCTTTAGGTCCGGCAGATGCATCTGTGACAAACCAAAACACTTTTTCTCCTGAGTCCAGTGCTGATGAAGGTCTTGATTTATAGGGTGAAAGCGCCCGGTGAACATACGGGTCTTTACATAAAAGTCACTTTCAAGCGTGGAAGAAATGGCGATTAGTTGTTTAGTTGATAAAGATTCTTCTTCGTCCGTTTCAATTAAGACTCCTGCCGTTTCATTTTCCCAAACAATAGCTGCCTCAGATGGAACGAAAGCGAGGAAGGCTTCTTCAAAATCGGTGTTGGAAAAATCAGCATGAGTCAGCTTGAAATGAAGAAATCGAACATTCTCCCAGCTCGTTAAAGGCAATGGTGCATTCGGTTCGGATAAAAAAGTTTTCCATGATGAGTCTGGATGTACATTGAAGTTATTCGGGTTTATGGAAGGAGCAAAAAGCAGTTCCAATAAACGGATTTCTTCGTCTGTGATTTCTGAACGGGGAATGCCAAGAATACTTCTTGAGTCTTCGAACCAAACATAGTCAGAAATTTCATCAGTATCCATTTTATTGGTAAGGGCATTCGGGAATTTTTGTTTAAGATTTTCAAGCATCATTTCCACCTTCTTTCTCCCTTTCCATATCATTATAGCGAAAAAGAATAAAGTTCAAAAGAATAGGATATTGCTAGTTTTTCCGGGAAGGGATAATCAAAGAAAAGTTGCAAGTTTTATTAATTTTAGGAAAGGGTATTGCGTATGCTTTATGGAATATCGTTAAAAAGAGGAGGGAATCTTTTGAACATATTATTATTGGGCGGTACACGGTTTTTAGGCAGGTATTTAGCAAGAGCTGCGATAGAGAAAGGGCATGAAGTCACACTTTTTAATCGTGGAAGCGATCCTTATGTCTTTCCCGAAATAGAACAGTTAAAAGGGGACCGCGATGGAGATCTGGAAATGTTGAAAGGGAGACAGTGGGATGCAGTCATTGATACATCAGGATTTATCCCTCGAACTGTATCTAAATCTTGCAGACTGCTTAATCAAGTTAAACATTATACATATATTTCAAGCATCTCAGTTTATAGTGATCCAACCGAGCCAGGAATTGATGAAAATGGAGAGGTTCATATACTAAATGATGATAAAGCGGAAGAGATCACCCGCGGAACTGCTGGACCGATATACGGTGAATATTATGGACCGTTAAAATCATTAAGCGAAAAAGCAGCTGAAAAAGAACTGCCGGGGAAAGTTTTGTCCATTCGTGCGGGGCAAATAGTGGGTCCATATGATTACACTGACCGATTGCCGTACTGGCTTAAAAGAATAGCGGAAGGGGGAGAAATTTTATCTCCTGGACGCCCTGGACGTCCAATCCAAGTCATCGATGCAAGGGACTTGGCTCAATGGATCATCCAAATGATAGAAAAAAGTATGACAGGTACATATAATGCCGTTGGACCGGATTATACACTAACTATGGGGCAATTACTTGAAGGCTGCAAAAAGGTAACAGGAAGTAATGCTGACTTTACATGGGTATCTGAAAAGTTTTTAGATGACAATAAAGTGGAGCCGTGGGGAGAGATGCCTTTATGGATACCAGAAGAATTCCCTTTTCCGGGAGCTAAGGAACCTCTGAATGGTTTTTTGGCTGTCGATAACAATAAAGCCATCAATAATGGACTAACATTCCGTCCCCTATCAGAAACCCTCGAAGAAATATGGAATTGGGAAAAGGGACGTCAGGAATCTGTTGTTAGAAAAGCAGGTATCCACAGACAACATGAAAGTGATCTACTTGGATTATGGAAACAGACAATAGGCTAGAAACCTTCTTTTATTTTATAGAAGTACTGAAGGCAAATTAAGTGTGCTTGGTGAAAAGGATGATTTAACCAAACAATGTGAAGGAATTAAAAAAACGATGGGGTAAAAACCCCATCGTTTTTTTAGTACATGGATCTGCTTGCATGGTTCGTGAGGATTTCAAGGTTTTCCAAGGCGGCCGCCACGTTGTCCTTAATGAAAGGCCTGCTCCCAATAAGGGGAAGCAGGCCTGATTATTTGATCAATTCATCCAGTCTGGTTTTCCGAACCCGGCAAATTTGTCATCGATGACTTTTTCGAACTGGTCGGATTCCACTACTGATTTAATATCCTTTGCAAATTGGGAGTCTACATCTTTTGTATTCACTGTAACAACGTTTCGATACATATCCGGCATTTTTTCCAAAACAAGGGCATCCTGGAGGTCCATTTTCGCTGCAAGAGCGAAGTTGCCAGGGACCGCTGATAGGTCAACACTGTCTGTTGCCCGGGGCAATTGAGCGGATTCCAATGGTTTGAGTTGGATGTTTTTTGGATTTTTCGTTACATCCTTTTCAGATATTTTTAAAGGGTCGACATCTGGATCGACTTCAATCAACCCTTCATCCACCAGCACTTTAAGTGCACGTGCGAGGTTAACCGGATCATTGGGCACTGCAAGGGATGTACCGTCTTTAATTTCTTTCAATGATTTATACTTGTTCGAATATATGCCCATTGGTGCTGTTGGAACTATGATAAGGTCGGAAAGCTCTAAATCATTTTCTTTAGCGAAGTTATCCATGTACACCTTATGCTGGAAGAGGTTGGCATCTATCGAATGGTTGCCAAGGGACTTATTCGGCTGGATATAGTCGGTGAATTCGACAATCTCTACATTGTATCCGAGATCTTCCAGACCTGGTTTGATGGCCTCTTTAACCATATCGGCATAGGGCCCGGTAGTCGCCCCGATCTTCAATTCTTTTTTGTCTTCAGTTTTTGGGGATGCATCATCACTCCCGCATGCTGCCAAGCCAAGGGCAAGTGCACAGACTGATAATAACGAAGCTATTTTCTTCATTTGAAATTCCTCCTGTTTAATGAAATGTATTGAATCATTGAAAAATGACTGATCCCTATCGTTTGTTAACTATGTATGAGGCCTTGTCACCAACCATTTGAATGATTTGCACAAGGCAGATCAGCACGACGATCGTCGTGATCATGACTGTGTTGTCATAACGGTAATAACCGTACCGGATGGCCAGGTCGCCAATTCCGCCCCCGCCGATTGTCCCTGCCATCGCTGAGTAACCGATAAGCGAAATGGTCGTTAATGTCAGTCCTTGAATGATACCCGGTTTTGCCTCTGGAAGAAGTACATCCTTAATGATCATCCATGGAGTGGCTCCTACGGCAATTGCAGCTTCAATCACTCCTCTGTCTATTTCACGTAATGCCGTTTCAACGATTCTTGCAAAAAAAGGTATTGCGGACACCGACAGGGATACAGAAGCCGCTCTCGGCCCTATCGTCGATCCAGTTAGAAGATCCGTTAAAGGAAGGAGGGCGACCAAGAGAATGATGAAAGGGATTGAACGGACAATATTGACTGCGAATCCTAGAGATCGATTCACGATACTATTTTCAAAAAATAAATTCCTTGTTGTTGTAAACAGCAATACTCCAAGCGGTAAACCGATCAACAGGGCTACTGCAAGGGAAACACCGACCATATAAATCGTTTCAAGAAAGGCTTTATTAAGATCAGGTAAAATATTGACGATGGAATCAAGCAGTGACATGTTTTAGCACCTCCACAGAACTGGAACGATTTTTTATATATTGCAATGCCGAATGAACTTGAGCGGCATCGCCTATTAACTCGATGATTAAAATGCCTAAAGGGACATCCTGGATATACTCAATTTTACCGTGTAAAATATTCCCCTTTACTGAATGGGATTGGAGAGCATCCGAAAGGATCGACTCACCAGCGGTTTGCCCTTCGAATTGAATTTTAATGATCGTACCTTTACTTTCATCAATCAAGTGCGGAGGGAGTGCGAAATCCAGAACACTGCTAATGAATTGCTTCGTTAACTCCTGCTTAGGCTGTGAAAATATTTCATAAACGGGACCTTCTTCAATTACACGGCCATCCTGCATGACGGCGACACGGTGGCATAGTTCTTTGACCACTTCCATTTCATGTGTAATCAACACGATGGTGATGCCAAGCTTACTGCTTATCTTTTTCAATAATTGTAAAATCGCTTTTGTAGTTGTTGGATCAAGTGCTGAAGTCGCTTCATCACATAATAGAACAGTGGGGTCATTTGCTAAGGCACGGGCTATGCCTACCCGTTGCTTCTGTCCACCGCTAAGCTGCGCCGGATAGACATCTTTCTTATCGCTGAGCCCTACGATTTCCAACAATTCCAATACACGTAACCTGATGGCATCCTTCGACCGATGCGCGGCCTTTAAGGCGAAAGCGACATTTTCATAAACGGTTTTTGAACTGACCAGTGAAAAGTGTTGGAATATCATTCCGATTTTTTGCCGTTGTTTACGAAGTTCTTTACTTGATAAAGAGGTTAAATCAATGCCGTCGATGATGATATTTCCACCTGTCGGACGTTCAAGCAAATTCAAGCAGCGGAGTAATGAGCTTTTTCCAGCTCCACTGTAGCCGACAATTCCATACACTTCGCCAGTTTGAATGGTTAAAGATACGTTATCCACTCCGATAACTCGGTTTTTCTTCGAGACGTATTCCTTTCGGACTGAACGGATTTCAATCATGAGCTTTCCCCCTTAAACATTAAAAAACTGCCCCTATCATTCAGAAAGAGGCAGCGAAATTATATCTCGTCTTATCTTTCAGAATGCAATCATTCTGCAGGAAGTGGCACCGTTCCCTAAGGGCGGTTGCCGGACATCACAGGGCCTGATCCCTCCGTCACTCTCGATAAGTAAATTATTATTTTAAAATATTTCAAGTTTTTCAATATAATCTATATTATTTGTAAAATTCGACAATGTCAATCGTTTCTGAAATTTTCGGGGTGATTTTTTGTTATTAAAATTTAGTAAGGTCCGTTAAAAAAGGGCAATTATGCGATAATCCAGCATTTTTGTCCAGGTTAATTATTCCAAAATTTCCTTGTCAAAAGAGTGAAGTGGTAATACATTTATTATAGTAAAGTTAAAAAAAGGAAGATGAAACTATATTTGTGTAATGATGGGGAGGCAATTGAATGTTAGAGATTAACACGATAAATGATGTGGTTTGTGTGAACGGGACTCCTGGCGGGAACAAATCCGGGATGAGTGTTTATGTCTTTTTAACGGATGGTCTATTGATAGATACTGGCGCACAGATTTTATTGGAAGAGCTCATTCCATTCTATGAGTCCGCAGACTTCGACTCAGTGGTCCTGACTCACTATCATGAAGACCATACCGGGGGCGCTGCATGGATACAGGAAAATAAAAAGGTCCCGCTTTTCATTCATCCGATGTCGGTTGAGGTTTGTGCAAAGGATGCCGTATATCCTGAATATCGTAAAATTTTCTGGGGAAAGAGAGACGCCTTTAAAGCTGAACCGGTAGGGAAGGCCATTCATTCACGCACCCAAACGTGGGAGCCGATTTTTACCCCTGGTCATGCAAAGGACCATATGGTGTATTTGAATCACAGTAATGGCATGCTCTTTTCAGGAGACCTTTTCGTAACACCAAAAACAAAGCTTGTCTTACGGGAAGAGTCTGTCCCGGTCATCATCGATTCCATTAAAAGGTTACTTCAATATGACTTCGGGGAAGTGTTTTGCTGCCATGCTGGGCATGTCCCTGATGGGAAGGACATGTTTCGGAAAAAGCTCGATTATTTGGAAAACCTACAAGGTGAAATTTTACGCTTGCATTCTCAAGGGCTGACCGTTCATGAAATCCAGCAGGCCGTTTTACCTAATCGCTATCCCCTTATCGAGATATCTGGGCATGAATGGGATTCAGAGCATATCATTACATCGATATTAAAAGAAAATATTTTAAATGTAAGGGACAATGGAACTATTTGAATGCTATTTCAATGTTTTCTATTTGTCACTCAAACAACTTCCATAGGGGGAATGCAGTGCAAGCGGGAGATGAACGGGATAAGTAAAAAAGGGGAGCCCTCCTTAAGAGAGCCCACCTAAATTATTTATTTTCGTTGGGATCTGTTTCATCATAAAAATCATGTGCTTCTTCGATGTTCTGAAGGTTAGCGACTTCATACACATTTCCGCCTGCCATTCCTTCATTGATGATACGGTCGATATCCAGGTAAACGGAGTCCTTGCCATCATATTCGGTATCCTTCAAAAATGTCATTTTTTCTTTATCCAAAATTAATCCCTCCTAGCCTTTTCTTTAGTTTAGGCAAAGGAGCTTTTTTTATTCTGTATAAGGATTTCATGAATGTAAAGAAAATTCATTCATATACATGGAAGATCATTAAATCATGTACCATGCTTTTGAGTTTGGTTTCATCTGTTTCGGAAGGCGGGTTGTCTGTCCACTCGATGGAGCCATCTTTATGATACAAGGCTTGGACTGCCTTCTTGTTGAAATAAAAGGAAATTCTCCATCCCGGCAGATTTTTATGCAATGGTGACCATTGAAAATGAGTGATCATATGTATTACCTCCATATATACAGTTTCTCATTTAAGTATAATGGAAAACGGCAGCTGGAGGTGTTATTTTATTGTCAGGTTGGGAAAAGTTAATTCAATGAAAAGATTTTTTAAATGCAAAAGCCTGTTTGTTTCAATTTCCACTTCATCGAATTGCATGGGCTTTGAGTTCACTTCATATATGAAGAGCGAACCCGATTCGTCTTCCCCTATATCAATGGAAAACTCTCCGAGAAACCCGATTTTTTTCGAAAGTATCTCTCCGCATTTTTGGGCGATATTCGCTAATTTTTGATTCAGGCTTCTTGATTGCAGGTCTTGATAAGGAAAAAGCTTACCCCCTCGGGGAGTGTGGGTGGTGATTTCCTGGGTTTGTGACATCCTTACCGCTTTGCCGGTCACTTTATAAAAACCTTTTTCATAATGGACGAGAATCCGGTAATCATAACGATGTCCAAAAAGTTTTTTTGGTCTGATCGCCTGTTGAGCAAGATAGCTCCTTTTTAATAAATCCCTTTTTTTTGTTTCCCAGAATGATGCGAAATCCGGGAAGGACTCACTATGCTTCAAGCTATTGAACAATAGTGTACCATCATCATTTTTGATTATGGTATAAATGCCTTTCCCTTGGCTTCCTTTGCAGGGTTTAAGGTATATATGCCTGTAGGTCTCCAGGAATGAATAAAGGCAATCGCTGTTTCGTAAGACCGTTGTGGGCGGAAGGTGTTTTGTGAGGAATCCATCTTCATTTAATGCTTCGAACATTACATATTTATCTATAAAACAGGGGTTGAATAGATGCATTCGGGAATCTTTAAAGTGTGTGATAAGATGTTGGAATTCCTCTGACGCCTCATAGCTCCTCGAAGGGATACGGTTATAGACGATGTCAGGGAAAGGTACTTTACATTCGATCCACTTGTTTAAAATGGAGGAAAAAACATACCCTCTCAACGAATCGGGATGAAGGGCATTTCCTGTGAATACATACGCCAATATTCCATGTTTTAATAAATATAATGATAGGTCCCGAAAAAGGGTCAGGTTTCCACCCAAACCTGATTCCTTTTTGGGATTGGAAACAGTTAAAATTCCGACGGCGAGAATCCGGTTACCGGGATATATCGTGATTGGAATTAGGGGTTGATTCGAATGGTCCTTTTTATAGCTGATTTCCTCTTTGGCAGGGCCGGCGAAAAGTTCAGCATTCTCATGATTGTGGTACCAATTTTCAGTGGGGCTATCGTAAAAAATGTTCATCGCGGTACACTGATTGATTTCGTAATCGTCTGTTCCGTAAGATAAATGGCATAATCAAGGCTTAGCTTTCTGGTCAGCAATTCGAAATCCTTGAGTTTTGGATGGGCGAATATGGAACGTCCAGGTTTGGAATTGGCTTCAAACATCCAAACCTGCCCTTTTTTATCCAATCCAAAATCAAATCCTATTTCTGCAATGATGCCGTCCAAGTTCTTTTCAATACTGTCACTTAAAATCAGCGCGGCTTCCGATAGCTTTCGTTCGACTTCTTTCGCCTCATCGTCATCTCCAAACAGTTCGGCAACCGTTT
Source organism: Peribacillus sp. NPDC076916 (assembly GCF_050269675.1). Classification (NCBI taxonomy): domain Bacteria; kingdom Bacillati; phylum Bacillota; class Bacilli; order Caryophanales; family Bacillaceae; genus Peribacillus; species Peribacillus sp. NPDC076916. The sequence continues at coordinate 620,634 of NZ_JBNNIU010000001.1, read as the reverse complement.
TGATGACACCCCCGCTTTTAATATGGGTAGTGACGCTGCCGGCACCGGCGATTTTTGCGGCAATCGCGGTTACCTGCCATTTTCCATTACTGTCCTTGTTCGTATGGACCCGGAAATCCACTGGACGTTTTTCAAATCGAATTAATGGGATGCCCTGCTGTACAATAAGGTTTTCAAGCGGTCGATCGTGAAAAATATGTTTAACGATGGATTCCAATGTAGGGAATTTTTGCAGTTTATTTTCTTTTGCTTCATTTGTATAGCGACAATAGTAAACATCCTCATGCTTATCATAAAGAATTTGGTGAATCCCTAGACCGAGGCTGCCGTGAATGGGCTTTATATAAACTTGCCGGTAATGGGAAAGAAGGGTTTCCACCACGGACATGGATTGAAATGGATATGTTTCCGGCAAATAAGGCAGTGCCCGCTCATCTGCGCATAGCCTTTCATTTACATCCCATTTATTGAAAAATCCAGGATTATACCATGGTATTGTATATTTTTTTTGGAATTTCCGCTTCACTTCTTTAGGTCCATCCCGGTTTTCCGTCATCCGATTTGGGAGACGGTCATAGATGACATTAGGGAAAGGAAATTCATTTATGTGCCAGTGATCGTTAGCAAACACATAGCCTTTGATTGTCTCCTCATCCCAATTGATTACATTCTCTCCAAAAACAAAGGGGATACAGCCGGTGGTCCTGCTAAGCGAAAGGAGTTTTGCGAAAAATTCCGATCTCTCCCCTAATGGTTTGTTTGAAACGCCAGTGAACCCTGAGGAAAATATTCCGACAAGCGGTCCGATATGGATGCTCTTGCCGTAAATGAATAAATGTAGGGGAATATCGGTATGATCGAATAGTAGGGATTCCGCAAGGCTTTCCGATAATACGATTGACTGATTGACGGCTGGGTTTTGTTTGACGATGGCAGGACATGAATGCCGTCCGAAATAAATTAATTCAATCTCTGCCAAATCTCCAAGCTCTGAAGGGTAGTAGAGAACATTGCCAGGGATAGCGGCAATTTCGGCAGGGTAAGTCTTTCTCACTTTCTATTCACCTGCTTTCTGAAGATGTTCGGCTAAATACTGGCTATATTGAAACGGTGCGCGATGGATATCCTTCATGGTCTCCGGCTGTAGTGCCTGAATGATTTTCCTTCCGGGCTTGGAGTTGATGTCCATGATCCATAATTGGCCTTTTTTATCGATGCCTAAATCAATCCCCAATTCGAATAATCTTTCAAAGACAGCTTCGGTTTCTACGGGCAGCGTGCGAAGGATATGCTGAATCTTTTGTTCGACAGCAATCGAAATCGTATCCGGGTTTCTTTTGTTGAAAGTCTCTAATGAAATGGCTTCACCGCCTGTGGCAAGATTTGAAGTAATTCCGTCTTTTTGTCCAGTGCGAATTCCGCGGCCCCGTTCCATCCATTGATTCTTTTCGTTTTTTTGAAGGAAAATCCGTAAATCGAATGGCTCATTATTTTGGTTGCAAAGTTCTAAATATGGCTGGCAAAGGTAGCGGTATCGATTTAATAAATGCTGCAGCCATTTGTTAAGCTGAGATTTGGAGGAGAATGGGCGGTCATATTTGGTGCCCTTTTTCGTCATGGATACCAAAGTGCCGTCTTCGGTTTTTGTTAGGAGATAGATTCCTGTGCCGCCTGCACCGAACTCAGGCTTGATGATGATTTTATCCAGGCGTTCTAAATGACCGGTAATATCTTCAGGCGTCGTCACTTGTACGGTCTCTGGAAAAAATGCCTGCAGGTGTGGATGGTTTTTTAGGATTTGGTACACTTCCCACTTACCAGGAAGGCCCAGCCCTAAGAAATTCGAGTTATCTTTTAACCAATTGATTTTGTTTCGCGTTTCCGTTGACTCACGGACTAATCCGTGAAAACAGCGATCATATACAAAATCAGGTAAATCAAAAGATGTAGCAATCCAAGTTTCATTCTCGGCATCAAAACGCTCGCCACGCACTTTTTTAAGATCCATATCAATATTTTCAGGTGAGAATTTACAAACTTTCATATTAAATGATTTAGCGGTTTTGGCTATTTCGGTGAAGTAGTTGTTTTCATGTGTATCCGACGCGGCCATTAATCCTATTAACACGAGCTAGCAACTCCTTTTTATGGATGGTCTTCGCGGTTAAGGGCAAGCATGAAATCTATGATGGATTTTACTGATGGACGAAAGGTTTCATAACTGCCTTGAAATTTTTTCGAAGGTTTTGAATTCACTTCGATGATCCATGGATGTGTATCAGTATCCAGTGCTAAATCGATCCCTAGCTCACCGAATGAATCGTCATGGTTTTCGACCAAGGCCTGGGCAGTATTTTTAGCCAGCCGAATGAGCTTTTGATATATGCGGCTGGCGTCCTGAAGATCAAATGCTTCCTTTAGAAAGTCCGGCCCATTTTTCATCAATCCGCCTTGTGCAAGATTGGAAACGATTGTACCAGGGTCCCCAATCCGGGCAACCATTGATGAAACTTTCCATTCAAGCTGATCATTCCGGTGAAGAAGAATACGGAAATCAACTTTTCTCTGATCGATTTCGAAAAGGGAAATCCCTTTTTGAAGAATGAAGGATCGTCTTCTTGAAAATCTTTTTAACGTTTCATACAAATTTTCATCCGTATCAGCAAAATGTACATTCTGGAGATGTCCGGATTGCTCGATTTTCCATTTTCCAGCTACTTGCGTTAATCTGCAAATATTCCTGCCTTGGCTTCCTGCTGAAGGTTTAAAGTAGATTACCGAATGCCTTTCTATAAAAGACAAGAAAGTTTCCTTTTCGTTAAAAAGGATCGTCTCGGGCAAATTTGGCAACAGCTCATCTTCTAAGATTAGCAGCTCATGTACATGATGTTTGGAGAGGAACCTTCCATTGAACATCGGTATCGACCGTTCCTCCAGTTCAGTTTTAAACAGCTTGAAAGAATGCGATTCCTCAAGTTTACGTGAGTGTATCCGGTTATAAAATACATCAGGAATGGGGAGGGTAAAGGTTTGCCAGCCATTTTGCCCAGGCAGGTAGCCTTCCACAACTCCATCTTGAAGAGACTGCAGTTTTACTAAATAGAAGGGGATGCCCTGCTGATTACAATATGATTTCATTTCCTGATAAAATTTTTCCATCTCGCCGAATGTCCCGTCTTGCAACGGGGTCTGGTTCATGAGTGAAGCGAAGAATGGGCCTATTTTTATTGACCTTCCTTCCACATGGTATGAGACGGAGATTGGATCGGAAAAAACGGGTAAGGATAAAATCTGGTTCATATCATATGAAAGTTTCAATGTAGGCTGGGATGACGGGAATGGTTGGACAAGTACCGGGACGGAACGGCATCCAGCCATGATCGTTAAGGATTCTCCAAATTGAAGGCCCCATTCCTCAAATAGTTTTTCTTCGATAAACAGTAGCGCCTTCTTTCTAGTTTCTGCGGAATTTACCGTAATGAAAACTTTCTGATGGTTAAGGTTCATAATAATTCCCCGTTTGCACTAAGTTTGATATCCTTTTATAAGTAAATGATGGGCAAATGTGGATAACACATTCTATGTTTTTTTTATTAGAAGGTGTCATCAAGCCTTTATTTCAAGCAATAAAAGGAGAAATTTCAAGGGTAGTTTTGGGTGAAGATTCTATTTATGGTCTTTGGTACTGTAATAGGTGATTCACTAATTTATTAGCTATCAGAATGCTGTTCAAACCTTATAAACCAATCTATTCTTGCGGGAAACAGCTGCCGTTGACACCCGGGGTGATTCCAGAGCGGCAGGAAGAGTTAGGCAAATAATTAGGCAAATTGTTAATGATGCCTCTATACAGAATATGAAAATTTTCGTGAAGGCAGAAGTAAAGAAAGCATTGTTTACGGAAAAAAGTACTGCACAATTGCTTGATCAATTGGGAATGAAGAAAGCCGCTTCGAGAATTGACGCCAATTTCCCGGACACCATTGTCGAAAAAGGTGCTGAGTACTTATCACTCATTTTCAGCCGCTATTCCAGAAACTGCATAGCAAGATATCGTGGAAGAACAGGTTTCTTCATTTTCGGTGTCCCAGGAAATGGGGTAGAATCATCGGTTTATTTCAAGGTTTCGTAACTGTTTTAATAGGATGACGTGTAATTCTTAATCGGATTTGTTATAGTGGAAAAGATGTATGAATACAATGATTACCGGGAGGGGAAATAAATGAATAACGTATATGATGCAGCGTATGAAATGGAAAAGGCTATTAGGGCAAGTAATGAATATGCCGATTTGCAACGCTTATATGATCTTGTCAATTCTGATGAAGCAACAAAAGGAATGTTTGAAAACTTCCGTAATCTGCAAATAACATTGCAGCAAAAGCAAATGATGGGACAGGAGATTGCACCGGAAGAAGTTGAGCAAGCACAAAAGACGGTACAGCTTGTCCAACAAAACCCAACCATTTCACAATTGATGGAAGCTGAACAACGGATGAGCATGGTCATTGCAGACCTCAATAAAATTATCATGAAGCCGCTTGAAGATTTATATGGCTTGCCTGAACAACAGCAATAAGCAGTTGGAGACTCCCTTCTATAATGGTTGGGGGTTTTTTTGTTCCCTGAATGCACCTGTGCAAGGGTCGTGAACCACTATATGTTCTATTCCCGAAATTTTAGTCATAAATTTGAAAGAGGATACTACAGATGGGGGAGATCAGCATGGTATATCGACTACTTGCGGTCAATATTGACGGGACATTGCTCCAGTCGAATGGCCGTTTAAATAAATCGACTAAAGAAGCAATAGATTATGTTCACCAAAAAGGTGTCCATGTTGCACTTGTGACGTCAAGAAACTATCACTCAGCAAAAAAAGTGGCCAAAGCCCTAAAAATAAATCCGATGATGGTTGCTCAGCAAGGGGCCTTTGTCGGAGCTTCCGTAGAAAAGCCGATAATGGTAAAAAGAATATCGGAAGAACTGACTGTAGAGCTCGTGCAAATGCTTGAAAAGACCACATGCCAAATATTGCTCATTCATGAAAAATACTCTCTGGGCAATCGGGTGAACCTTCCGGACAATTTGCTAGGTAAATCGGTTATGTATTTGAATGAACAAAATATTTATGCTCAAAATTATGTGGACGATATCAGTGAAGAGCTTATTGACCAACCGATGGCCCCGACGAAGATGGACGTAATATTCTCAGAGAAAAGTGATCAAAATGATATGTTGAAATTGATGAAGAAAATGTTCCCTGAAGTGGATGCAATATTACATCCAGGACATAAAATTACAATCGTTCCGAAGGGGGTTTCTAAATGGAGTGGTGTATTGTATTTAGCCGACCATTTAGAGGTTAGAAGAACGGAAATCGTCTCGATTGGCGATGGATTGGATGATATGGAGATGATTGCCGGATCTGGTCTAGGTGTTGCCATGGGCAATGCGGATGAGGAAGTAAGGAAAGTGGCAAAATGGGTGACGCGCTCCAATGATCAAGATGGTGTTGCCTATATGCTGAGGGAATTTTTCCGGAAACAGCATCCAATCGAATTTTTACAAAAGATGAATATGCTTAAGTGAATGGCAGGGCTCCTTCATATGAAGGGGCCCCATTCAGATAATGCAGCTTGCGAGGCCCGTTTCATTTCATAAATAATTATAAGCTTCTTTCCATAAACTAAAGGAAAATCAGTAATGGAAAGGAAGAATTCAATGGGTGTAATCAATGCAAAAGAAGTGCAAGTCGGTGATGAGGTGTTTGTGATTTATAATAATCCCCATGTTCCCACCGTTTCGAATATAAGGGCAGCGGAAATTGTTCCGCATCCCAAAGACCCCAATGCAGTTGCCTTGTTCCTGAACGATACATTTCATACGATTGAGGATGATGATGCCTTGTTCACTTCGGAAGCCGCAGCGGAAAAAGCCTACAGTGATTATATGTATAATCAGGACCAGATGACTTGAAAAGGCGTTTACTTCGCTTTACTGAAAGAGAATGAATAGAAGAAAGCCCTCGCTTATAGAGCGGGGGCTCTTTTTGAGCATATTTACGAGTAAAAGCCCGGAATTTTTGAGTAACGCTCGAATTCACGAGTATTTGCTCCAAACTCACGAGTAAAAGCTCGAATTCACGAGTATTTGCTCCAAACTCACGAGTAAAAGCTCGAAATTCACGAGTATATGCTCCAAACTCACGAGTAAAAGCCCGAAATTCACGAGTAACGCTCAAATTCACGAGTAAAGGCTCGAAATTCACGAGTAAAGGCTCTGAATTCACGAGTAAAAGCTCGAAATTCACGAGTAAATGCTCCAAACTCACGAGTAAATGCTCCAAACTCACGAGTAAAAGCTCGAAATTCACGAGTAAAAGCCCGAAATTCACGAGTAACGCTCGAATTCACGAGTAAAAGCTCGAAATTCACGAGTAAAGGCTCTGAATTCACGAGTAACGCTCGAATTCACGAGTAAAAGCTCGAAATTCACGAGTGTTTGCTCCAAACTTATGTGTAAACGCACCCACACTTACATGTTCAGAAGCCAGTAGTGTTAAAACAGCATATTTTGCTGGTGAATTAAAAAAACTGCCACTCATTTTTTCAGGAAAACAGAGTGACAGTTATGGCTTTATCAGTTATTGGATTGTATAAATAGTTTCATTGCGTGAATTTGCCCAATATGGTTGGTTTCGTGGAGCACTACAAAATTAATAAATTCCCCGACTGTTTCCATTCCGTTGAAAGGCTGTGCTGTTTTTTCTGTCAATCGTTCTTCCGGAATTTCAAGAAGTCGATCAAGTTGCTCATGCAGCTGTTGCTTTAATAATTCAACGCTAGGTACGTCCCCGCTCCAGTTCGCTGGTTTTGAACCATATCCGAATAGTTGGCTGTAATTCGCTGGCAATTCACTGTTGGATTTCAATAAAAAATTTTCGGCTGCAGTAAGGACATGTCCAAGATGCCAATGGATTGTATTATTAAAACCTTCAGGCTGTACATCCATAAACTCTGGATTGATTCCCTCGATTTCTTTTAAAAGATTGCTGCGCATGACCGTTAGCTGATTTTTTATATAATTCATTTTATATTCCCCTTTCAATCTTGTTTTTCTAAATGCTATCTCATGAAATTATAGCAAGGATAATTCAATATTATCAAATTTTAGATAAGTCTTTTCAAGAAGGAAAGGATTATCGATTCTTAATTTCTTTTTTAGGGTTTTAATTGTCAGTTAATAATCGGAATGAATGCATTTGAAGCGAGTAGCTCTAATTTGGTTTGGTTGAGTACAGGGTTCATGAACTCTTAAGCCAAAGGTTGGAGTTTTTTTGCTGTTAATTAATTGACAAATATTCCTATTACTCTTTTATGTGGACTAGTATAATGAAATATATTGGATAATTAATCCATTAGGGTGTGAGGAGATGACATATGATGAAAAGGAAACAGCTGCTTGTTGCACTTAGTCTATTATCAATTACGGTAGCTTCAGGTTGTACAACAAAGCAAGAACGTATTTCCGTCCAAAAATATGAAGGTAAAAACTACAAATTCGAAGCATATAAACAAAAGGTAGAAGTGGCGAAAACAGAAAAAACAAAAGAAATAATAAAGAATGCGGATTGGGAAGAATTCGCATTGGAGAAGGATCATCCTAAGGCGGACTTCATCTTTTATTTTAATGATGAAAAAAGCGAAGGTAAAATGGCTGTATATTATGTTTGGATTAATACTGATGAAAATATTGTAGAATTAACCAAGGATAAATATAGCCAATATGCACAGTTAAATAGAAAGGATTCTGAAACTATATTAAGACTTCTGCATTAATGAAAAGGAGGAGATAGGCAGGACCTGCACTTTCTAAAAACCTCCAGCCAAGCATTTTTTCATTACATTTAGAATTCACATGTGACCGAGTGGCCAGTTATTTATGGGGTAATCTTTTGGAGGGGCTTATGAGGAAAATTACTTTATCTAATGGAAAAATGGTGGAAGTTGAATGTTTAAGCTGCGCTTTGACAAGTGGGGAAGTAGAAGCAGAGGGTGGTGTAATAGTCGAATCTGAATATTTTCATGCTCACCAAGACGTTGCATACCCCATTGAAGGTTTAGTGATATTAGCATCTAAACGCCATATTAAGTGCTTTGATGAATTAAATGAACGAGAAAAGGTTGATTACATAAACGTATTAACCAGGATTAGAAAAGCTCAAAGGGAAGTATTGGGGGTAAACCACGTTTATTATTTTTACAATGAGGATACTTTCCACCATTTTCATACTTGGATGGTTCCTCGATATGAATGGATGTACGAGTTTGGACGTTCGGTGGAATCAGTTAGACCAGTTTTGCTGCATGCAAGAAACAGCTTGAATGATGTTGAAAATTTAAAAACTGTAATGGATGGAATCGAGGCATTAAAAAAAGAATTAAACCGATAATCCTTCCTGTTCAATGTTTAAAAAAGGAGAAAGAACCCATTTTCCATACAGGTCCGGGTTCTTTCATTATGCTCAGGCTGAATCAGTCTTCTTATTCGTTGTCCTCAATAGTGGCATTGTGCAACAACGGAAAGAGCCACCGGACTTGATGATTTCGCTTATATCGATTTCAATGACTTCGTATCCGCGTTCACGAAGCTGGCTATTTACCTGTTTATTACATGGTAGACTGAATAACCTTTTATTGCCAATCGAAAGCACGTTGGTTCCTAATGTGAATTGTTCTTCTTTAGTCACTTCTATCATGTCGTAACGTGAAGCTAATAAATCCATCTCTTTTTTTGTAAAGGACTCTGGAAAAATAAGCGCTTCAGTCGGTGATATGATATTGAAAACACAATCTAAATGAAGGAATGTTTCAATGAAAGGAACCGCGATGACATCGTATTCCGGTAATAGGGATTGAAGATGCTTGACGGATGTTTCATCCGTTCTTTCACTGATTCCAATATAGATGGTCTTTCCGTCAATAATGACATCCCCGCCCTCAATATAATTTTTGAGGAGGTTGAAATATGAGATACCATTCGTTTCGAGCCAGGATTTCAATATTTGTTCTTCACCCTGCCTTATACCTGTTGCCAATTCAGCAACGTATACGGTATTGCCAAGAGTAAAACCGATATCCCTCGTGAAAACTTGTTCTGGATATGTAAATTGTGGCGGAAGTTTTATGACTTCAATCCCTTCATGTTCAAGAGCCTTAATAAATTGGGCGTGCTGCTTCATGGCAAGTGCCTGATCGATATTTTCTTCTTGAAACTCTTTTTGAGTTTCGTTAATGATCTCGCGGATTTCCATATAACGTGGTTCACAGACGATCACCCGTGATAGCTTTGAATATTCACTTGCACAATAAGCTTCCAGTTCTTCGTTTATTTTGTTCACCATAAATGAGCTCCCTCTAAATAGAATTGTATCTTTACTATTTCCTCTTTTTTCTAGAAAGAAACATAAAATTATATCATCGAACTGCACCGCTAAATTTGGATGGGTTAAAACTAACTTCTCTGACCGCCCCTAATAAATGATTCCGGTATAAACGGGTTAGAGTCTTTCAATTCGAAGAAAGTTCTGTTTAAAAAAACATTCCAGTTGTTTTCATAAATCCGCTCCCTTTCACGAAATCGTCAAACTGATTTAAAAATTTCATCTAGATAAAGCCGAATTTAAAATAATCGTAAACGGCACCTAGGGAAAAAGGATTATTTTTTTTCTGGTCGAATATATAATGAGCATGCTTTTAATATAAGGGGGAGATTGTAATGATGGATACTCCATTGATCATGACTCAAATCATTGAGAGAGCTGAAAAATATTTTCCGAAGAAAGAGGTAGTTTCGCGTACGGATGGTGGAATTCACACATTTACATACGCTGAGATTACTGAGCGTACAAGAAGGCTGACCAGTAGTCTTGAAAAATTCGGTATTCAAACAGGTGACCGTATTGGGACACTTGCCTGGAACCATCATCGGCATTTAGAAGCTTATTTTGCGATTCCTTGTCATGGTGCTGTCCTACATACAATCAATATGCGTCTGTCTCCTCAACATGTATCTTATATCGTCAATAGTGCGGAGGATCGATTATTATTGATAGACCCGGATGTCATCCCCCTTTTGGAAGCAATTAAAGATGAGTTAACGTCAGTGGAAGGCTATATCATAATGACGGATAAAGATGAGCTGCCTGAAACGACCCTTTCACCTATTTACCATTATGAAAAATTATTAGCAGAAGGGAATCCGAAACAGCCATTCATTCAAACCTTGGATGAAAATGCACCTGCCGGAATATGTTATACTTCCGCCACGACCGGGAATCCAAAAGGTGTGGTTTATTCACATCGCGGAATTTTGTTGCATGCGATTGCACTGGGGCTTGCCGATTCTACAGCATTAAGCGAACGTGATGTGGCACTTCCTGTCGTGCCCATGTTTCATGTGAATGCCTGGGGCATGCCTTTTGCCAGTGTTTGGTTTGGAACAAAGATGGTTTTGCCGGGACCTTATTTTACCCCAAAGATTTTGGCTGAGCTTATAGAAACAGAGAAGGTTACAATCGCAGCAGGGGTTCCGACGATATGGCTGGGCTTATTGAAGGAGCTAGAAGAAGGCAGCCATGATACGAGCAGCATTCGTGCTGTTTTATGCGGAGGGTCGGCTGCTCCGAAAAGCATGATTCAAACCTTTGAACAAAAGTATGGGATACCATTCCTGCATGCTTATGGAATGACTGAAACAAGCCCGCTCGTATTTGTATCCAAACCAAAAAGCTATCAGGAAAATCTCCCTGAAGAAGAACTTTATGAGTTGAAGGCCAAGCAGGGCCTTGTTTCACCAATGATAGAAATTAAAGTGATCGGTCAGGGTGGCGAAGTGAAACCTGATGGAAAAGAAATGGGCGAATTGCTGATCAGGGGCCCATGGATAGCGAATGAGTATTTTAAGGATGAGCGGTCAGAGGATACGTTTAAAGATGGCTGGCTGTATACGGGGGATGTTGTCACGATTGATGAAGAAGGATTCGTGAAAATCGTCGACCGGACCAAGGACTTGATAAAAAGCGGCGGTGAGTGGATTTCTTCCGTAGATATAGAGAATGCATTAATGGCCCATGATGCAATCTTTGAGGCGGCGGTGATTGCGGTGCCTCACGAAAAATGGCAGGAACGGCCGATTGCCTGTGTTGTTTTGAAGGACGCATACAAGGGGCAAGTGTCCCAGGAGAACATCATTGAATTTTTAATGCCGCAGTTTGCAAAATGGTGGCTGCCCGATGAAGTGGTCTTTTTGGATGAAATTCCTAAAACGGGTGTTGGGAAGTTCTTGAAAAGGGCATTGCGTGATCAGCTTCAGGATAAATATATCAATAAATAATGCTATATTTGTTTAATTATGACTTTTCTGCCTATTCCGTTAATGGTAGAAAAATATATAATAGAGTAATAGAACGAAAGAGGAGGAAATAAATTGAATATTGAATCGACATCACCTGCTGGTACTGTTTTAATAACATATTCGGACAGAACGGCTACTGTTGCAATGAACCGTCCAGAGGCCATGAATGCCTTAAATCCGAAAATGCTGTATGATTTCATAAATGCCCTTAAGGAAGTAAGTGAGAATGATGAAGTGGACGTCGTCATTATAAAAGGGAATGGCAAAGCATTTTCCGCAGGTGGTGACATTAAGATGATGCTCTCGCCTGAAAAAGAAAACGCTTTCGATGAACTGATGGATGGAATCAGTGAATTGGTGACCACTCTATACTTCATGCCTAAATTGACCATCAGTGCCATTCATGGTGCAGCTGCAGGACTTGGGTTGAGTATAGCGCTTGCAACCGATCACCTTATTGCCGATTCGGACAGTAAGGTTGCGATGAATTTTATCGGGATTGGATTAATCCCTGATGGCGGCGGACATTTTTTCCTTGAACGCCGTCTTGGTGAAGTGGGTGCGAAAGAATTGATCTGGGAAGGTAAAGTGCTTACAGCTCTTGAAGCAAAAGAAAAGGGCATCATTCATGAAGTGGCAGAAGGAACCTTGGAACATGCGGTAGAGAAGAAAGTGCAATCATGGCTGCAAAGCCCGGTTCAGGCCATGATTAAAACGAAAAAAATCCTTAGTGAAAAAAATCGCCCACTATTAATCAAGATCCTTGAGATTGAAAAAGCTGCTCAGATGAAAATGCGCCAAACGGCGGACCACCAAGAGGGAATAAAAGCTTTCGTGGAAAAAAGAAAACCGAACTTCATCGGAAAATGAATGAGAAAGGCCGTCACTTTCTAGTGACGGCCTCTGTTTGTAGGCAAAAGGGATTCGGAAAACTTTTCTTTCATCAACGATGTTCCTGCACCAACTGAACCAAAGTAAAACCTTCAACTCCTCGAGTATGGTTTCTATCTAAAGTTTATTACAAAGTTGATTGGAGCGGTTGCCTGGGGCAGTAATCAACGTCCAAATTGTATAAGCCATAAAAAAACGTAGGCAAACTTGAGTTGCATTGAGTTTATCTACAGTCTGGGTGGCGGTCATGATATGTGACCGCCTTTTTTATATAAGGAATGTGTGGAAAACTTGATCATATTTTTCAGTGATTGCGCTTCCATTTCCAATCAGCGATGAAAAAGCAATAAAGCGCCTGAAGGTGATGTACAGCGATGTGTTCGATCTTGATAGTTTTTTTCCTTTAATAGATTTTGTCCCAATTCTTTTGCTTGTTCATCATTCTCGGCTGTAAATGGTTCATCCAATAGTTTTTCCCCTGACGGTTCAAAAACGGTCAATTTGTATATTCTGCTCATTTTCAAAAACTCCCTTGTCAATAATGATGCTGTCTTTTATCTAAAGATAGGTGCTGTTATAAAAATTTTATCATTATCTGTCAATTTTGACTATTGTTATGTAAGGGAATGTATTAAGAAAGCGAACATTGATAAGTAGCTGAATATCTTGAAAAATGATGGTAAATAACTAAATCGAACTAATTTCATGGTTTCTTCCTTTATCTTTGGAAACAATGAAAACAAAACCTATTTATACTAGAGGAATTCTCTCCTTAAAATGAAAAATCATAAATGATATAATAAACCTGAGTAAAATGTAGGAAGTGTATGGAGCGAAGGGGGATTTTTTGAATGACGGTAAAAATCGTTAATAATATCACTGAATTGATAGGAGATACACCTGTTGTAAGGATTAATCATTTAACAGCGGAGGGTGACGCTGAAGTATTTGTGAAACTTGAATATTTCAATCCGAGCCGCAGCGTAAAAGATCGGGCTGCCTTCAACTTGATTAGGCAGGCAGAATTGGATGGTATCATTCAATCCGGGGCCACGATCATAGAACCAACATCAGGAAATACAGGAATTGGGCTTGCAATGAATGCCGCGGCAAAGGGGTATCGGGCCATTATGGTCATGCCGGATAATATGTCGAAAGAAAGAATCAATATCTTAAAGGCATACGGTGCGGAAGTTGTCCTAACCCCAGCATCAGAGCGGATGCCTGGAGCCATTCGTAAAGCTGAGGAACTTGCCGCAGAGATTCCGAATAGCTTTATTCCGCAGCAATTCGAAAACCAAGCCAATCCTGATATTCACAGAGTGACGACAGCAGTCGAGATTCTGGATCAGATGGATGGAAACCTGGATGTGTTTGTCGCTACTGCTGGAACGGGAGGAACGATAACCGGTACAGGTGAAGCCTTAAAAGAACATCTGCCGGAGTTAAAGGTTGTCGTTGTCGAGCCTAAGGGTTCCCCAGTTCTTTCCGGCGGAAAGCCTGGTCCTCATAAATTAGTGGGTACAAGCCCTGGTTTTATCCCCAATATTTTAAATACAGAGGTATTTGATGAAATCGTTCAAGCGGCAGATGAAGATGCGATTTCCACCATGAAGGATTTGGCTTCGAAGGAAGGTATATTGATTGGACCTTCAGGAGGTGCTTCTGTCTGGACTGCCCTGCAAGAAGCCCGTCGTCTCGGAAGTGGCAAACGAGTATTATGCATTGCACCAGATAATGGTGAACGATATTTAAGTATGGATATTTTTAAATGAAAAAAAAAGACCGAATGCCGTGCATGAAACAATGTTCACGCCATTCGGTCTTTTTCCTGTTGAAATTGCCCATACTGGAATAACCAGGTACAATGATGCCGTATTAAAATAATAATATATGAGAAAGTATGTTCTGTTTATGTTAGAATTAAATGTTGAAAGAAATCGAGGTGATACTTTTGAGCGGTTTGAAGTTCATTCATGCGGCGGATCTCCATTTGGATAGCCCCTTTTCAGGGTTGAAGGATATGCCGTCAGCTATATTAAAGGAATTAAGGGACAGTCCGTTTAAAGCTTTTAAAACGATCATTAATGAAGCGATTTCATATCAGGTTGACTTTATCGTGTTATCGGGGGATCTATTTGATGGGGAAAATCGGAGTCTCCGGACACAGGTGCGCTTTCGAGCCGAAATGGAAAAACTCCAGCAGCATCAGATCCCTGCTTATATCATTCATGGTAACCATGATCATCTTGGAGGCTCATGGATCACTGTGGGGCTGCCGGATAATGTCCACGTATTTTCAGGGAAAACCGAAGTGAAACGGTTTGAAAAAATCGATGGGACGACTGTCCACCTTTATGGATTCAGTTATCCACGCCGTCACGTAAGGGAGAGAATGATCGAAACATACATAAAAGCTGAAGGGGCCGATTATCATATAGGTCTGCTTCATGGGAATTTGGAAGGCAATTCCGAACATAGCCCATACGCCCCTTTTTCATTGAAGGAACTAGCTGCTAAAGATTTCGATTATTGGGCATTAGGCCATATTCATAAACATCAGGTAGTATCAGAAGATCCGCTAGTGATATACCCAGGAAATATTCAAGGCAGGAACAGAAAGGAGTCCGGCATTAAAGGGTGCTTGCTGGTCGAATTCGACGGGCACATGAAGCGTCACTCTTTTATTGAAACCTCTGAGGTGATATGGGAAAGCGAAACAATTGAAATATCCGCGGAAGGTGGATTTGATGTCCTGTTCAAGCAATGCAAGGAAGTAATTGAACAGAAGCGTTTCGATGGGAGAAACTTACTTTTGGAATTGAAGCTGGATGCAACTGACGCAGCAGGCCCTTCCGGGGATTATCTTGAAGAATTGACCCGGATCTTGCAGGAAGAGGACCAAGGGGAACCATTTATCTGGGTGTATAAAATCAAAGTCATCCAGTCCATGCCGATGATTAGGTCAAATGAAAGAATATCGCCCTTTATGGCTGAGGTATCGATGCTTGCTTCTGAATTTGATGATACGGATGCTGCTCTGGCCCCGCTTTATATTCATCCGGATGCAAGAAGGTTTCTTGATTCAATAGGGCCGGAAGAGCAGAGGGAACTTTTGGATGAAGCGGAAAGATGGCTTTTGCAAGTTTTTGAAGCGAATCAATGAATGTAGGAAGGAGGAACGGATTTGATTATTAAAGACCTCCATGTTTATGGTTACGGCAAACTGGAAAATCAGCGTTTTCCTGAATTGGGACAGCTGCAGGTTTTCTTTGGGGAAAATGAATCGGGCAAGTCAACCATCATGTCTTTCATTCATAGTATGCTGTTTGGTTTTCCGACAAAGGTTCAAAACGAACCGCGTTACGAGCCCAAAATGCATGCCAAATATGGGGGAAGGCTCAGTCTCATAACAAAAAATGATGGGGAAATCGTCATTGAGCGTGTGAAGGGAAAGGCTGCTGGTGATGTAAAATTGACCTTCGAGGATGGAAGGGTCGGCGGCGAGGAAGAATTGAATGAGATTCTCCATGGCGTTGATAAAAACTATTACCAAGCCATTTTTTCTTTCGACCTTCAAGGTCTGCAGGGATTACATACATTAAGTGAAGGGACCATGAGCAAATATCTGCTTTCAGCTGGGCTGATTGGGAATGATAAACTTCTTGAAGCCGAAACGAAATTGCAAAAGGAGCTCGATTTAAGGTTCAAGCCTTCAGGCCAAAAACCTTTACTGAATGTGAGATTGAAAGAACTTAAGGAATTGCAGAAAAAGGTGAAAGCATCGGAAGAAGAGCAGCAGTCATATACGGCATTACTTCAGGAAGAAGCGAAACTTAAGGAGGAGCTTTCTAAAGTCACGTTAGATATTCAAGAGATTGAAGAAAACCTTGTTAACGTGAGCACTTTTTTGCGAATTAAACCCTTGGTTGAAGAACAGCGGGAACTTGAAACAGAAATAAGTGAAATGCCGGATGTAAGTTTTCCTGTTGATGGCTTAAAAAGACTTGAACAGTTTCAGGCAGTTGGAATGCCCCTGAAAGCCCAACTTGCGGCATTGACTGAGAAAATGGAAAAACTTGAGGTGAAACTAACGGAAATCGAAATCAATCCGTTCATCAAGGAGCATAAAGAGCAGATTGAACATGCAATCGATCAAGGAACATTGCTGGAGAAGCTTGAGCTGGATATAAGAAAAGCGAAACACGAAAGGCTGTTGGAAGAAAAGAATATTGAAAAGGTGAAGCAGGAATTATTCTTGGATGTTTCTGATGATGAAATAAGAAAACTGGATATCAGTACATTCATGAAGGAAAAGGTGAAAAGGGCCGAGAGGGAAAAGCATCAACTCCGAAATGATAAAAAACAGCTTGATGAGAAATATGGACTGCAAAAGGATAGTCTGGAAACTGCAGAATCCCGCTTGAAGGAGATAAAGGCCCAGTTACTGCCAGATGAAAAGAGAATCGAGCTGGAGTCCTTATACAATAAGCAAAATAACATCGAATTTGAAGCGGCACAATCCCTTATCCTTGATGAACAAATACTCGAGCTTGAAAAGCAATTGGCTTTACAGAGGAAGAAGGAAGCGCATAATCGCAAGCGTTCACTTATCATGAATGGCAGTTTAATAGTACTTCTTTGTTTAGGTGCAATCGGAAGTTATTTCAGTGAACAGATTTTGTTGGGGGTTATACTTCTAGCCATGGCTGGTCTGTTTGCGGTTTCCAGGCATCTCTTTAAAGGTGATGGTACATTGTCCGGATATATCAGGCAATTGGATGAGATGAAAAGGAAAAGGGCTGCAATTGGCAGTGAAACCAATCGAGTGAGTGATGGAGAGTCGATGGGTAGGTTGCTTGAAATGGACCAACGTCTTCAAAGGCGGTTTGAAAGTGAAATGTTTAAATATGAAGAAAGGGAGGAAGCTTTTGAATCGACCATTCAGGAATATGCTACTTGGGAAGCTAGCAGGGACCGATTGGATAAAGAAGTGAGAAGCATCTTAAGCGATTGGGGCCTGTCTTATTCCGGAATGGAAATCAATCTTGAATCTGTATTTGAACTTCTTGAGAAATGGAAGGAAGCCGTTGATAGGAAATATGAAGCCATCAAGATGCACAATTTTCTGCATGCAGAATTTGAGGGTAAAGCGAAGGCTTTATTTCACTTTGCACACAGCCTTGATCTTGAACCATCCACATGGCGGGAAGCGATTGGCCTATTGAAACGGGAAATGAATAAAGCGGTTGAATACTCCGTTCAACTAATACAATGGATGCAGGAACGGAGTCATTTGACGAACGAAATCGAGCAGTTGACGATGGAAAAAGGCTATCTTGATTCAGAAATGGAAATGCTTTTTAAGTTAGCGAAGGTCAAGGACGAGGAAGAGTTCAGGCAAGACGCTGCATTGTCCGAAAAGAAAATTGCTTTACAAAAACAGCTTGATTTGATCACCATTCAAATTGGGCAATCCAGAATGCTGCCTGAACAAATCCAAACTTACTTAAAACAGGGGATCAACACGTATACATTTGAAAATTTAGAAGAAAAGCGTAAGGATTCTGTAAAGGTGAAATCCCTTTTATTAGAGAAACAGGCGGATGCGAAGCATAAGATAAAACAGCTTGAAGTTTCAGGGATTTATGATGACTTACTTCATCGTTTTTATGAAGAAAAAGCCGCATTTAACGAAGAGGCGAAGGAATGGGCGAAATTGGCAATAGCCAAAAGCTTATTGAATAAAACCTTGGACCGATATAAAAGGGAACGCCTGCCGAAGGTCATCGCTGATGCAGAGCGGCATTTTTCCTTTTTAACGAATGGAAGCTATCATAAAATCATCCTTGATCAGTCGGGAGAAGGCATTTGGGTACAGCGCAGTGATGGTTTGAGTTTCAGGGTTGAAGAGGTCAGCCGCGGGACAGCAGAGCAAATTTATGTTTCCCTAAGGCTCGCACTTGCTGATCATACTTTTGAAAATGATTCATTCCCTCTCATCATCGATGATAGTTTCGTCAATTTTGATGCGGAAAGGACAAAACGGATGCTCAAGTTATTGGAAAAGGTTTCGGAAAAACGGCAAATTTTATTTTTTACTTGTCACCGATATATAATGGAGTACTTTAGCGAAAACCAAGTGATTCGTCTATCCAGCCCCGTATTGCGCCAAGATATGAATGATTTGTTCATCCCGAAATATAATGGGTTATAAACTATAAATAAAGAGAGTGAAGTCATTGAAAATGAATGAGTTTGTAAGTCACCATGATTCTTCTTTGGAGCTAATAATCGAAAAGGAGTTTCCTGGTGAACGATGTGTTGGGGGAAAATATTCTGCCAAAGGACATAGCATCACTTTATATGAGAGAGATATCGAAATTCAATGTGAACGCTCCCTAGGCTCGCTTGCAAGGCTTGAGGAATACTCATGGGTGATCCTCACACATGAGTTGGGCCACGCATTGGATCCCGAACTTGCTGTGCTTAGTGAGGAGCTATACACTACAGGAAAATCAGAAATCCTTTATCAAATAGAGGTCAATGCATGGAATATTGCAGAAGGATTAATTCCTTTCGCGTTTCAGGATTTGTTTGCCATCATTAGGGATGAATCTCTGGAACATTGTACAAATCGCCTGCGGGTCGGTTAAAAGGCTCTCCATATGGAGGGTTTTTTTATTTTCCGCTAAACGGAAATTCCGATAGAGTTTGGGTCGAGGGGGAGAATGGACTATTGAATAGTTCGGAAGCTGCAGAAAGTGGTAAATGATATGGAAAGTTAATATAATGTGCTTTTTACATTAATGTTTCCAAAGGAAACTTCATATCTTTAATGGGGTATTCACTTTAATGAATCGTTAAAGAGGAATGGGACATGGATGGATTTTTTGGTTTATATTTTTAAAAGATTGACAGTGAGAATCATTTTCATTAAACTAGTATTATTAGACTAAAAGGGGAGTATTTTAATGCGACCAGCTATTAACACACAGTCTTTATCGCTCGGTTATGGTGAAAAATTAATTATAAATGATATGAATATAGAAATACCCAAAGGGGAGATCACCGTATTCATCGGTGCTAATGGATGTGGAAAATCAACACTGCTAAGGTCGGTTGCCCGATTGTTAAAACCTCAATCCGGCTCAGTTTTGCTCGAAGGCAAAGCGATTTCGACCATGTCATCGAAGGATGTAGCAAGAAAGATGGCGATTCTTCCACAATCCCCGGTTGCTCCTGAAGGACTTACAGTCTATCAACTTGTTAAACAAGGAAGGTATCCTTATCAAAGCTGGTTGAAACAGTGGAGTTCCGTAGATGAAGAAAAAGTTCAAAAGGCGATTGAAGCGACGAACCTGACTGATTTAAAGGATCAGGCAGTCGATGAATTATCGGGAGGCCAGAAGCAACGGGCATGGATAGCAATGACGCTGGCTCAGGATACGGACGTCATTTTGTTGGATGAACCGACTACATATCTTGATATGACCCATCAAATCGAGATTTTGGACTTATTGTTCGACTTAAATGAGTCTGAGAACCGAACGATCGTGATGGTGCTTCATGATTTGAATTTAGCTTGCCGTTATGCGGATAATCTGGTGGCACTTAAAGATGGGGCGATACATGCTCAAGGCCGACCAGAGGATATCATCACGCGTGAATTGGTACAGCATGTATTCTGCATGGAATGTCAAATTTCTTGTGATCCGATTTTCGGCAGTCCCATGTGTGTCCCATTTGGTAAAGGCCGCTACGCCCGAAGTCAGGTAAAAGCGCTGGCCAATGCATAACCTACCACCCGCTATTGAAAAAGAGCTGCAGGGATATCGCATTTCCTTTCGGGATGAAGCGAAAGTTTCCAAGACCTTCAATCATGCTGATGAGCTTATTCAGTATGCACAAGCCCGGACTGGTGCTGAAACATCAAGGATAGCCATTTCAATGTGGTTCAGACGCTATGCTTTTTTTGTCACGGCACAATTTTACATGTTCAGCAAACATCGGCTTATCTGGAAAGGCACACTTCAGGAAATTGGAGTTTTGGATGATCCAGAAGATGAACATTGGCTCCCGAGTTTTTTGATGAAAACTAACAGGTGGAGCAATGTCACGGAAAAAGAAAGCACATCTGCCCTCCATTCCATATTAAGCAGCTTTGGTGCAGATGCCATTCGCTTCTTTTCCGGAACTGCTAAAATATCGAAGCTAGTGCTCTGGGAAAATATTTGGAGTTATACGGTATGGATGTATAGTGAGTTATTGAAGCAGGCAGATATAAAGATGCGGGTTGAAAAGGACATTGAAATACTGCTTGAAGATGAAGTATGGCTGAATATTGAAACGCATTCGCCCTTTAAACGGTTCATTGGGGAAAAAAGTGTTCCTGCGTCCATGAATCCTTATAAACGGGTGACATGCTGTTTATATTACCGAATTGAAGGTCAGGAAAAATGTGCGTATTGTCCGAATAATAACTGTTGAAATAGATTTGATTGGAGAGCCAGGCTTGGGGTCAAGCCTGGTTTTCTTGTGGAGTGATAAGAGACGGTCAGCTTAGGCTTTTTCTTGTCCATTGTCTATCACTTATTAACGAAAACTAAACGCACTAACGAGATTGGTATGTTATAATGTTGATATTTAATTGAACGGAGGCAGTCGCATGGGAAATGGGATCATACACTACGGAATTGGTGAAGTAGTAGATATATATATGTACATTAAAACGAGTACAAAAGCGGTGGCAAGTAATGGAAAGCCATTTTTAACATTGATTTTGTGCGATAAAACCGGGGAGATTGAGGCAAAGTTATGGGATGTTTCCGAGGCTGACGAGAAAACATACAGTGCGGAAGCTACGGTGAAAGTTCAAGGGGAAGTCCAGAATTATCGAGGACGCAGCCAATTGAAAATCCGTAATATCAGAATTACTTCAGACACTGATGGGGTAACAAAAGCCGATTTAATTCAAACGGCTCCTATAAGTCAGGAAGAAATGATGGAAACCATCACTCAATTCATTTTTGAAATGAGGAACCCGAATATCCAAAGGGTGACTAGGCATCTTATAAAAAAATATCAGAATGAATTCCTGACGTTTCCTGCTGCCACCAAGAACCACCATGAGTATATGTCGGGTCTGGCCTATCACGTTGTATCGATGCTAGGGCTGGCTAAGGCCATTTCAACCCTATATCCTTCCCTCAATAAGGATCTATTGTATGCCGGAGTCATTCTCCATGACCTTGGAAAGGTACATGAGCTATCTGGACCTGTTTCGACTGTTTATACAGTGGAGGGGAACTTGTTGGGGCATATCACCATCATGGTAAATGAAGTCGGCAAAGCTGCAGAGGAATTGGGCATTGAAGCGGAAGAAATCATGATTCTCAAGCACTTGATATTAAGTCATCATGGTAAAGCGGAATGGGGCAGTCCAAAACCGCCAATGGTGAGGGAAGCGGAAGTGCTGCATTATATTGATAATATGGATGCCAAGATAAATATGATGGACCGGGCATTAGAAAAAGTGAAACCGGGTGAATTTACGGAAAGAGTCTTTGCGCTCGATAATCGTTCATTCTATAAACCAACATTTTAATGAAATATGTTTCTTTCTCGATGGAGAAAGAAGCATATTTTTTTTGTTCACGCATATTCTCTAGTAAATGAATAGTAGATTTTTTGGGAGGGAATGGACATGCCAATTTGGATCTGGTTCGTGTTTATTGGAATAATCGTCAGTGCAGTCATGGCAATTTGGACAGCTAGGCAGGAACGCCTGATAGATGATGCATGGATTGAGAAGGAAGGTCAGAAGTACATTGAACGTATGGAAGAAGAGCGTGAGAGGCGTAAAAAGGATATAAATCAGGGAGCGTAGCTTGAATGATGAGAAAAAAGAAGCGACAGGCCAAAGGCCTGTCGCTTTTTACTATCCAATTATTTTTCAGCCTTGGTTGCGTCACCAGAAGTGATGGCATCTTTCAGATCTTTATCTTTAATCTTCACGTCCGCTTTTTTGACTTCTGAATTCAAAATATCCTGAACTTTAGTTTGGTCAATCTGAGCGACTTTCAAATCATATTCAAGATCTTTTTTCATATCTTTGTATGGTTTCTTTTCTTTTGTATCAAGAAGTTGGATGATGTGGTAGCCATAATCGGATTTAATTGGCTTGCTGATTTCATCTTTCTTCATTTTGTAAGCTTGTTCTTCAAATGCAGGAACCATTTCACCTTGTCCGAACCAGCCTAGCTCGCCGCCTTTTTCAGCTGTGCCTGTGTCTGTTGAATATTCTTTTGCAAGTTTAGCGAAATCTTCGCCCTTGTCCAATTTAGCTTTAACTTCGTTGGCAGTTTTTTGGTCTTTCACTAGAATATGTCTCGCTTTGATTTGTGGTTTATAGTCTTCATAAGCTTTTTTCACATCAGCTTCTTTAACTTTTATATCGGCAACGGCTGCTTTTTCTTGAAGCATGCCGATTTTAAGTGCGCGTTTAAGATCATCTTCGCTCTTATATCCGGAAGAGGCCAGGGCCGTTTCGAAATTTTCACCCATTTGCTCTTTAAGTTCGTCCGTTTTAGCTTTAACTTCTTTATCAGTTACTGTATATTTTTCAGAGAGAACTTTTTCATAAACAAGTTCCTGAAGAACGGTTTCACCATAACGGTCTTTCATTACATTGTAAAATTCCTCTTTAGTTATATCCCCCGCTTTAGTTTCCACGACTGCTTCCTTGTCGCTGTTGCATGCTGTAAGTCCGATCAGCCCTGCAGTAACAGCAATCGATAATGCCCACTTCTTCATAAAAACAACTCCTAGTTTTAAGTTTCTGATTTGCTATTTTTCGTATTTCCACAAAATTAACTATAACATATTCTGGTTACTTTACAAAAAATAATATATTGGTGTAAGAATAAGATTTTTTTTGAAAATGGGTGAACGCCTACCCACATAATAAACCATTACATATGATAAATCGAGGACAACAAAAGGGGGTAGGAAAATGGGTAATGGATTTAACGGAGGTTTCGCTTTGTTAGTGGTGTTATTCATATTATTAATAATTGTAGGATCAGCCTGTTTCTAATCGGCTGCAAAATTAATAATGGAAAGAGCCCACTCCTTTTGTCATGGAGTTGAATAGGATATGGTAGCCGCTCAACATAAAGACGAAGTGAATATCAAGCTTAGAAAGGAATGGATTCCTTTTGGCGGATTTAAGGGTGTGCATGAAATTACAATTACTTAAGAATGGAAAGGAGGAAGATCAATGTCTGGAGGAATAGGTGGAGGCTTTGCTCTAATTGTCGTTCTTTTCATCCTGTTAGTCATCATTGGAGCTTCTTGGTTATAAACTCATAAACAAAAGGCGAAGCTGTTGCTTCGCCCTTTTTCTTTATGTGGATAATGCCCCGGATATCACCAATGTATGTAACAAATGATGGCAATCATTTGTTGCTCATCTCTACGTATACAAAATTTCAATATAGGAGGATAATAACATAATAGTAATTAATACATTAATGGTCCTGAATACTTTAGGCTGCCGGTCTTCAGCAATTTCCTTTTGAATGCATAAAGAGTTTGTCATTCTATTAATATTATAAAGGATCAAAATAGCAAAAATAATAAACCAGAACGAGATCAAAACCTAAAATCCCTCCTTGCAAAACTTCATGTATAAATACGATACCAAATTATAATGAAAAAAGATACATAAAAATCTTATTGGACATCATTATGAATGAATAAGAAATCACTTTTGAATAAGTATATCGTATCCTTCGAGATGTTCCTCGATAAAAGAATGTCTTGGGGAACCAATCAGGTTTTTTATATAAATAAAATCCGATACGCATAACCCGGTGTGCAGGGATAATAAAATAGTGAAATAATGAATGTAATGTGGAAAACTAAGGGCACAACCAATCAATATGACAGACATAATGACGAAAGGCAGCACAAGGGTCAAAAGATAAAGATGCTTTCGAATAGGAACATGCACATTGACTTTGCATGTAAGCACAAGGTTCCACTTCAAGGACCAAGAAGTTTTTACTTTTTTGCATAATAATCGTAAAGGTAAATAGTGTAATAGTTTGTGAACAGGATATAATAAGAGCAATAGGCTAAAAAATACCATTGTTTGATCGCCATACAAAATAACATGAGTTAAAAAGACACTTAATAATGTATAGATCAGAACAAAAGACAACAATATAGTAAAAACTGCAAAAAAGATCAGACGGCAACTGCCATATTGTTTTGCCACGTCAATTGTTTTCCACGAATTCATTTCGAAATCAGCCCTCCAAAGCTGTTTTAATATACTTACATACATTACGATGAATGGATGGAAAAAGCAATGAAATTCTTGGGTTAACTTTAAGATAGTGTGTTGGCAAGCTAAGGGCGTTAAAGGCTGGGTTTTGAACCAGGGATCTGACGGAGTCCTGAGTATGAAAAATCAATAATTATTGGGTCATATGCCTTTTTATGATAAATTGAATGATCGATTGGGGATAAGTGATGTATGAAAAATATAAATGAAGAAATAGAAATACTCCGTTTTCATCAACGGCTTTTATTAAACATGATACGCAATCCAGAGGCCAAGTTGGACTATCTATTTGTGGAAAAAAATTTCACGAAGAAGGAAGCGGAAGAATTATTGAAAACATGTGATACCTTGAGCAAACGCTATGAAATAGAAAAAGCGGAAGGGTATATGAACTTTCGACCGCTTTTTAATCAATTTGAAAGAAATATCAATTCAAAAATAACCATAAAGGAATGCGTTGATGCATGCCTCTCACAAGGTTTATATGTATCATTCATGAGGGAAATGGATAGAGTATGAGATTAAACTGGCTCAGTTTCTTTCTCTATCTTTTTTTTTGTGATTTTACCCTCCACGTCAGTAAACTCCTGATCAATATTATCGAAGGACCGTTCAAAGATTTGCATGAAATCTTCACCGTAGATATTACGGATGATGGCCATCATTTCAATCATATCGGGAAACTTGCCATAAAGCTCACGCAGTGGAAGTGCACCTGAGAAAGCAGAGTTCTTGCTTGGGTCGTATGTCTCCATTAAATCAAGAAGGATTTTTTCACCTTCTGCCGTGATCTCTATATACGTATTCCTTTTGTCATTTTCTTTTTTGGAAAATGTTAAGTATCCGCGTTCCTCTAATTTTTTTGAAAAGTTAAATGCCGTAGAAACATGCATGACCCCAAATTTTGCAACATCAGAAATGGAAGAGCCATTAAGATGGTAGGCAATCCAAAGAATATGATGCTCATTGATATTTAAATCATAGGGCTTGATCCATTGCTGCCAATCTTTTTCAATCGATTTCCATAATGCTTTGCTTAATTGTGCAATTCGTTGACTAAAAATCATTGCTTCTTTCATAGAATAATTTTTATTCTGCATATTATGGGCTCACCTACTTATAAGATTCTATATATTTATTATGACAATAAAATAAAAATTAATAAAGAAAAATATTTGCGAAATTTTTAGAAAATTTTAGTTTTTTAATGAATTCTCCATTCTTTCCCAATAAACCATGTAATTTATTGGGAAGAATGGAGAATCAAGATTTTGTGACGATGTCAGCTATTAATTTTTTGAAGAAGGGGCGGCCGCTTCCAATTCTTTCAATGAATTTTCAATTTCTTGAACGTTCTTCAATAATTCATTTTTATTGGGTTCGATTTCCCGCTTCCAGTTCTCGATGACGACCTGAACATCCGAAATGAACGTTTTTACCGTTTCTTTGCTGATTTGTGAAGCTTCCATCGTGTCATCTTTAATATTTAGCATTTTTACCTTTAACTCATCAATTGTATTCTTAATATCTTCGGTATTCGTTTTGATGCGGGTCCGTAGGTCTTTACCTGAACTTGGTGTTGAAAGTAAGGTTGCCGCACCAGCTACTACTGTTCCGGTCAAAAAGCCAATTAGTAATGATTTTGCATTCATTAGGATCACCTCATTTTATATTATGTTTTCGCTTTCCATGGTCTGAATCCCTGCTGAAAAAAGCATCAATTGGAAATTATGATAAATAGGGAGAGAAATACTATTGATATCAAAATACCATAATTTTCATCCTTATGGAAGAGTATCGACCATTTTATCTTTATATCACAAAAATATTTTTTTAAACTTAGAGAGTAAATATATAATATTTAAAAATAACTTGAAGCTTTATTAATAATGCTTCATATAAAGGGAAGAGCAGCATATAGATAATAAAAACAAGCTGTCGGAACATGGATGGCACTGGTGGGTAAAGAATGAAAATCATTTTTTTATTAGGTCTGGTATGCGTATGCGGAATGGGGTATTTTCTAAGGCGAGCTAAAACTCCTGGCATCTATCCGCCTAAGAGGGTGCTCCAGGCTAGAGCCTTCGCTATGGGCCTCCCCGGGGTTTTACTGCTTTTCATTTGGTTTATGTGGATATTGATTCAATGACCGATGAAGGATGATTCTGACTAGAGTTCCAGATTCATAAGATTGGAAAAAAAGCACCGGATATTCCGGTGCCTTTTTAGGTATGATGATCCTGCTGCTTAAGCATTAATGGGTATATTTGATTTTCTTACGATGCCGTTCACAATTGGATAAATGATGACCATCGCAACTGTATTTAACAGTACGGCAGGAAGTACAACAGCGCCGAAAAGTGCAACGAAAGGCCCTGGAAGGGAAACGATATAATAAGCCGAACCAAGGAAGACAGCGCCGGAAATCATTGTTCCTACGGCAGTCAAGATACTAACGGTGACAACGGATGTTGAAAACTTCTTAAGACTGATGAATAAAAGGTAAAACAGAAAGGCTGTTGCCAATTTGTCTATGATATTTGGAATCTGTCCACCAGGAAATGTAGTCGTCATGGCAGAGATGGCTCCAGCAGCCAAGGCGACAATGAAAACATTCTTCTTCGCGGGAAACAGGGTAATCGCCAAAAACATCATCAACAGCATCATATCCGGTTTCATTCCAAGGAAGAATCCAGGCACGATAAAATGCAGGGCAGCCCCAATCCCGATTAATAGGGACAGTGACACAAGGGTTTTCGTTTTCATTTACTCATCTCTCCTATTCTCATCTCAACTAACATCTTTTCTTCAACAATGCACTATTGCTTGTTGCAAGAAGTTTAAAATAGTATATCATAAGTCCTATTTTTTTAGAAGTTATATTTGTTTGAATTAAAGGATTTGAGCTTCCTTCGCTTTATACGATTCCTGGAATTTCTTCATGAAATCCGCAAGGTCCTGGCAATGGGATAAAGGGACAGCGTTATAGATGGATGCTCTGCATCCACCGATGGAACGGTGACCGTTCAGTCCTACGAATCCGGCTTGCTTTGCCTCTTTAAGGAATTGTACTTCAGCTTCTTCGGATGGAAGCTTGAACGTCACATTCATTAATGAACGGCTGTCCGGTAGGGCATGGCCTTTATAAAAACCATCGCTGCCGTCGATGGCATCATAAATGACTTTTGCTTTTTCTTCATTGGCTTTTGCAATCTTTTCCACGCCGCCTTGTTCTTTTGCCCAATCCAACACAAGGGACAATAAGTAAATGGCCAATGTCGGAGGCGTGTTGTATAAAGAGTTATTTTTCGAATGGATAGAATAGTTCATCATGGATGGGATTTTGTCATTATCCGTAATTAAATCTTTACGGATGATAACGACCGTGATTCCCGATGGCCCCAGATTCTTTTGTGCACCTGCATAGATGATGCCGAATTTTCTAACATCAATTTTTTTACTGAGAATATCACTTGACATATCAGCTACTAAAGGAATGCCACCTGTTTCCGGGAAGTCCTTCCATTGCGTTCCGTAAATCGTATTATTGCTTGTGATATGAAGATATGCAGCATCATCATTCAATTGGATGTCTTCGACTTTAGGGATGAACGTATATTTTTCATCTTTGGATGAAGCGACAACAGCCGTTTCACCAACCTTTTTGGCCTCTTTTAATGCCTTTTCCGACCAAGAACCAGTTAGGACATAATCTGCCCTTTTCCCATCATTCAATATGTTGATGGGAATCATGGAAAATTGTAGGCTTGCTCCTCCTTGAAGCAGGAGAACTTCATAATTTTCAGGAATTTCCAAGAGTTCTTTTAATGATTGAATGGCATGGTTATGAATCTTTTCGAATTCCGAACTTCTATGGCTTAATTCCATGACCGACATACCTGAATCCTCAATATTCAACCACTCGTTTTGGGCTCTTTGTAAAACCTCTAAGGGAAGGGCGGCTGGCCCAGCGTTAAAATTGCGTGCACGTTTCAATTTTTTTCCTCCTATGCGACTATGCGATAAAGTATTTGGGACTATTCATATATCCTACCAGAAAACTAAATTCAATAGGAGGAAAATTTAGAATTTTAGGAGACATTTCGTTTTAATGATGTGCCAATGCAAAAAGGTCCTCCACTTTGAGTGAGGACCAAATCGGGATCTTTGTTTTTCATGCAACCAGCGTGAGCTAGCGTTCAATTGACGATCCTTTTAAAAGATATAACGAGAGGAAAAAGAAACCTTCATTGACCACGGTCTCATTTTAAATGCTGTGCAATGGAGTCGGCGATTTGTTTCAGGTCATCTGGTGTATAGTCGCTCGTATTCGTTTTCCAAACAGCCCCAAATCCGTCTCCTTCACCATGCCGAGGAATTAAATGCATATGAAAATGGAAAACGGACTGTCCTGCGGCTTCACCGTTATTATTTAGAACGTTCAGGCCTACAGGTTGAAATTCCTGCTTCATGGCACGGGCAATTTCCGGCACCACTTCAAAAAGGTTCTTGGCAATCTCAGGTGTCAACTCATAAAGGTTTTCCTTATGTACTTTTGGTATTACCAGCGTATGGCCTTTTGTTACTTGACTGATATCGAGAAAGGCCAATACATGTTCATTTTCGAAAACTTTGGAACTTGGGATATCCCCATTGATTATTTTGCAAAAAATGCAATCACTCATTAAAAACGCCCCTTTAGAAATTAATGTATTTGGTTAATCGTACCATAGCTTGAATCCCTGGGAAAAGGAAAAATCATAAAAACAGGATGCAACATAAGTTGCACCCTGCCTGTTGAAAAAGGGGGTTTTGCTTCAAAATTCGCATTAGCATAAGTTCTCTGTGACAAACACCTCATCTACATTTTGGTAAAATATGGTTATTATCTGATTAGAGATTTTCCATTCAAAGCAACCATCTCCTATATCTTTAAAGTTTCATCAACTTTCAAAGCATAATTGATAATTATTGAATGATTTTTCTGCTTTTACGTGCAAGAGAACCATCTCCTTGCTCGAAACGATTTTTTTTAATGAAGCTTCTGGTTTAATTCAGTTATGCGTCTTTAACTGACACCTCATTTACAATATGATGTAAATCATTTGTAATAAAACATTTGGGTATTTCAGTGTAATACGTCTTTAACTGACACCTCATTTACAATATGATGTGAATCACACGTAATGACTAACCCCTTCTTCCTTATTTATGATGACCACAAAGCAGGGAAAATATAATTAGTTATTTATGGAAATTCAGTCCCGGGAACACTCGACTATATAAAAGCAGGAGAATTTGATAAAATGGAAATAAGAACCTCTATATAGAAAGGATCGTTTATATGTCCTTATTGGAAATAAAGCAATTAGTGGGCGGATATACGAAAACGCCCGTTTTAAAGGGAATAAGTTTTGACATTCAACCAAATGAGCTAGTGGGGTTAATTGGGCTCAATGGGGCTGGGAAAAGTACGACAATTAAACATATCATCGGACTTATGGAGCCGAAAGGCGGAAGTGTCTCGATTCATGGAAAAACTCTTGCCCAGGACCCGGATACATATCGGAAACAATTCACTTATGTTCCAGAAACGCCAATCTTGTATGATGAGCTTACACTTGAGGAGCATTTAAAGCTTACGGCCATGGCACATGGTTTGGCGGAAGCCACATATAAGGAAAGGATGGGCGTTCTATTAAAGGAATTCCATATGGAAAAAAGGCTTAAATGGTTTCCGGCCCATTTCTCAAAAGGAATGAAGCAAAAGGTCATGATAATGTGCGCCTTTCTAGTACAGCCGTCATTATATATCGTCGACGAACCCTTCGTAGGTCTTGATCCATTAGGCATTCAATCCCTGCTCGATTTGATGAGGAAAATGAAAGAGAGCGGAGCGGGAATTTTAATGTCCACACACATACTGGCGACAGCCGAGAGGTATTGTGATTCTTTCATCATCCTGCATAATGGAGAGATTCGGGCAAAAGGCGATCTTGAGCAGCTTCGCAAACAATTTTCCATGCCGGGGGCAACTCTTGATGATTTGTATATTCAATTGACGAAAGAAGAAATCGGTCATGAATAGTCAAAATCTCTGGAAGGAAAGATATTTAGGCTATATAAATGAAACGCAAAAATATCTGCGCTATATTTTTAATGGCCATCTAGTTTTTGTCATGGTATTGGTTCTTGGTGGTTTGGCCTATTATTACAGTGATTGGGTGAAGACATTGGACAGTGATTTCCCTGCTGAATTGATCATGGCCTTTGTTTTATCGATCATTGTGACCAGAAGCCCGATCAATACTTTTTTGAAAGAACCTGATACGGTATTCCTGCTTCCGCTTGAAACGAAGTTGCGTAGCTATTTCAAGAATTCACTGATATTAAGTTGGGTCATGCAGGGGTTCATTCTTCTGGTGGTCCTCATTGCATCCATTCCGATGTATTCGAAGGTCACGGGTGCAGGAGGTACTGACCTTGGAATCATCCTTGTCGTTTTGCTTATTTTGAAGTTCTTGAATTTAACCATGCGCTGGCAGGTGTTGAAATATCAGGATACATCAGTGAGCCATTGGGACTCTTTCATCCGCTTTTTACTTAACGGAGTGATTCTTTATTTCATCTGTTCGAGGGCAAATATACTGTTTGCACTTATAACATTTTTATTATTGTTAGGACTTTACATGTATTACCGAAGCGCAACCAAAGGATTTGTGCTTAAGTGGGAACGGCTGGTGGAGCTGGAAAACAAGAGGATGAATTCTTTCTATCGAATAGCAAACATGTTTACTGATGTTCCCCATTTGAAAGGAAAGGTAGCAAGAAGGAAATGGATGGACTGGCTATTATCATTCATTCCGTATGGCGAAAAATCAACGTATACCTATCTTTATGCCCGTACTCTGTTGCGATCGAATGATTATGTGGGACTTTGTTTTCGCTTGACTATCATTGGGTCAGTGATTTTAAGTGTATTCACTAACATATGGGCACATTTGATTGTAACCTTCATGTTCCTATTCATGACAGCCCTGCAACTGCTGCCGGTATGGAAGGCTCATGAATGGAAGGTATGGGTCTCATTGTATCCATTGCCAGCAAAAATGAGAGAATCTGCAGTCATAAAGCTAATTTCTTATTTCTTATTATTTGAGGACCTTGTCTTCGGTTTGATCCTCCTGGTGAAAGGGGAATGGATGTCCGCTTTAGCCGCCTTGGCAATGGGGCTTGTTTTCTTGCTCGGTTTTAAAATTTATGCAGCCAAGAAAATTAAAAACTTTTAAACAGAAAGCTGATTTTTCATAAAATCAGCTTTTTCTTTTAAGAAATGAAAATTGAAACTAAAAGCCTCATATGTGGTATATACATATTTAACGGAGGTGTTAAATGATGGATGAATATGGACAAAAGGCATTATCGGAACTAATATCCTGGAAAAAGAAAGTAGCCAAGAAATCCGGCAAGCTTGAGCGGATGTCCAAAAAGGCGCAAATCAAAATGAATAGTTATATCCCAGACCGAGTGCACAAAATGATTACTGATAGTATTAAAGGGATGATTGAGGCCGTATTATCAGGTTCAAAATATATGTCTAAAGAAAAAAATGTAGTGCTTCTATCCTTACAGCAAAAAGAAGAATGGGTTGCGGAAACTGTAACGGCCTATCGGAAAACGGCCGTTATAGAAGGTGTGGGAACAGGAGCGGCAGGGCTTTTAATTGGATTGGCTGATTTTCCATTACTGCTTAGCATCAAGATGAAGTTATTATTCGAAATATCCCGTATATATGGTTTTGATCCAAATAAATATGAGGAACGCCTGTTCATACTCCATATCTTTCAGATGGCATTTTCGAGTGAGGAAAAAAAACTGGAAACATTACGGGTAATAGAAGAATGGGAATCAGGGAAATGGCCGGAAATAGACTGGCAAGAATTTCAGCAGGAATATCGCGATCACATCGATGTCATCAAAATGTTCCAGCTAGTCCCAGGGTTTGGGGCAGCTGTCGGTGCATATGCCAACCATCATTTGTTGGAACAACTTGGGGAGACGGCTGTCAATTGTTACCGAATCAGACTTCTAAAAGAGTAAGGGACGGGGAGAACCCGTCCCTTACTCTTTACCGTAATAAAGATTCATTCCCCTTTTGCGATGATTGTTTCTTATTGTGATAGGTTACAGCTGCAGTGCCTAATATCTTGGCTGCAATGAGCATCGCTTTTTCATCGATGTCAAACAAAGGATGATGATGCGGATATGTATGTTCATTTTTGGGCTTGGCCCCCGTAAAGAAGAATGTACCCTTCACATTTTGTAAATAATAAGAAAAATCTTCACCTGTCATATCCGGGTCAATTTCCTCTGTAATCAAAACTTCCTTGACGGATTCAGTGCTTTCGATGAGGAATTTAGTTTCCTCAACATGTGGAATAACAGCTGGATAACCCTGAAAGTATTGATATTCATAAGTGCAGTCGGCAGCTAGGCAGGTTCCTTTAACAACCCGCTCCATTTCTTCGCTTATGAATGAACGGACATCCTCCTTGAAAGTGCGGACGGTCCCGATTATTCTAGCCTTATCCGCAATGACGTTAAAGGCATTATCCGCTACAAAGGAACCGACGGTAATGACTGCAGAATCTATTGGGTTAAGGCGGCGGCTTACGATTTGCTGTAGGGCCATGACTAGCTGGGAGCCGACTACGATTGCATCACGGGTTTTATGCGGCTGGGCTCCATGTCCGCCCTGCCCTTGAATGGTGATTTCAAAACGGTCGGCAGCGGCCATAATGGGTCCATAAGCGTATTGGACTGTTCCGGTAGGGATCGTGGCCCATAAATGGGTGCCGAAAATTACATCCACTCCATCAAGGCAGCCAGCCTCAATCATCGGTTTGGCACCTCCTGGAGCATATTCTTCAGCATGCTGATGGATAAATATATATTCACCTTCGAGCTCATCCTTCAGATCATTCAGATTTTTTGCAAGGACAAGGAGTGCCGCTGTATGGCCATCGTGTCCACACGCATGCATTACCCCGGGTACGGAAGATTTATAGGGAACTTCTTTTTCATCCTGAATGGGCAGGGCGTCGAAATCAGCGCGCAAAGCTACGGTTTTACCAGGCTTATTGCCTGTAATCTTGGCAATAACACCATTACCGCCTACATTCGTCCGGTGTTCGATTCCAATTTTTTTATAATATCCAGCGATGAAGGAAGCCGTTTGGGTTTCTTGAAAAGAAAGCTCGGGATGTTGGTGGAGATAACGTCTGATGGAAACCATTTCTTCATATGAACCATCTAGAAGATTGTGTAATCGCTGTATCATTTTTCGCCTCCTAATGATTGGATTAATTGTAAATAGTATATCATATTCTGAAAGATCCAAAGTGAATTAAATACCTTGAGGAGATATATATCATGATTAAATATTCCTGGATTGTTATGGTTTTGATTTGCTTGCTACTGTTCTTTTTTTTGATGCAAGAAGTCCAGAGTGGGAAGCCTTTAACGTTCGATACATATTTTACGAAACTTATTTCCGTAAGTGAGAATACATTTTCGTTCACTTTCTTCAAGTCCATTATCTATCTTGGGAAATCCAAGTTCATTGGTTTTGGAAGCTTATTATGTGTTCTATATTTATGGATAATAAAGAAGGATTATTGGACCATGGCCATCTTCTCGATCGGTATGGCCGGGGGTGATGTATTAAATGAGTGGATAAAAAATCATATTAAAAGAGTGCGCCCAGAAAATCATTTAATGGAGATCGCTGGCTTCAGTTTTCCAAGTGGCCACGCAATGGTGGGCCTTATTTTCTTCAGTATGGTTGCTTATTTAATCATGAAAGAAATTAAAGGGAACTCTTTGAAATGGGCAGTGGGAATCGGTTTCGTTAGTCTGATTCTGTTAATCGGGGTCAGCAGGATCGCTATGAAAGTCCATTTTCCAACTGATATCCTGGCAGGCTTTGCATTAGGAGCGGCATATATTTTAACCTTGTTTAAATTGTATAAATATCTCGGGCCTAAAGTACTTTGAAAGAGGGATTCAGATAAAATAATTGTAAATACACGTTGCATTTCCCCGGAAATAAAGAAGGAATTTGTCGGAAGGTCATTGGTTCATATGATTTTTGGGCCGTCCCAAATAACGCTCTGTATTACTATGAATTCAAAGAGGCCCATCCATGAGGATGGGCCTCTTATTGAGCAAGAATGGATTATTCTTCTGAATTCTTCACTAAAGTATACTGCGTTACATAAGGTTCACCTGAAAACATCTTCTGGCTGGAATTCGTAACGGGAGCTTTGGAGTCGCTGATATGCGCCTTCTGAAAGGAACTGGATTTCTTCCAGTGCAGGAAATCGGTTTGTTTCTCCCAAATCGTTAAGATTACATAAGTTTCAGAGTTGGTTGGCCGCAGTACACGAAGGGCGACGAAACCTGGTTCATTTTCAATGAATCCTGCCCTGTTTTTAAAACGATGTTCGAATACCGGTCTTCCTTCTTCACTGACCGGTATATTGTTCATGACCACATACCCATGATCCTGAAGATTCCCTTTCCCATCAACTACTTCATATTTGCGTGGAGAGCTGAAGATCGTTTTACCTTCTGTTTCATGTAAAAGTACTGTAGTGTCAGGGTTTTGCATAAGTAATATATTTTCATTCGGATGCTTATCTTTTTTGCTTTTCAAAAAATTGAAACTGCCTGATGTAATGAATACATTCATAAATTCCCCTCCAATATCTATATAGTACCTGTATACCCATTTTACCCAATCAATAGTGCTTTTACCATTTTCAATCTAACCAATAGCCTTTGATACCGGTAAGATACTTATAAAAAAGTCGATTTTCTGACAAATAAATAGGTTGGCTATACTTCTATTATAGAAAAGGCTATAGTTTAAGGAGATTCGATTTGAAATTCAACATCCTTCTGATATTCTATGTAGGTAATGAATAAAAAATAGAAACGTGATTGCTTGAAAGGTGGATATTAATGTCTAAGGAAATTACGAATGATACATTTTTAAAAGCTGCAAGAGGAGAGAAAACGGATCATGTGCCTGTTTGGTATATGCGTCAGGCTGGCCGTTCACAGCCGGAATACCGTAAGTTGAAAGAGAAGTACTCCCTTTTTGAGATTACTCATCAGCCGGAATTATGCGCTTATGTGACTAGATTGCCAGTTGAACAATATGACGTAGACGCTGCGATTTTATATAAAGATATAATGACACCGCTACCAGCCATTGGTGTGGATGTTGAGATTAAGTCTGGAATCGGTCCAGTCATAGCCAATCCGGTCCAATCGGTGACAGATGTTGAAAAATTAGGTGAATTGAACCCAGAGAAAGATATCCCATATGTGTTGGACACGATTAAATTATTGACCACGGAGCAATTGTCCGTTCCTTTGATCGGTTTCTCCGGGGCACCGTTCACCATTGCTTCCTACATGATTGAAGGCGGCCCATCCAAAAACTACAATAAAACGAAAGCTTTCATGTATTCCGAGCCAAAGGCCTGGTTTGCATTAATGGATAAGCTAGCGGATATGATCATTGTATATGTCAAGTCACAAATTAAAGCCGGCGTTAGTGCCATCCAAATCTTTGATTCATGGGTAGGTGCTTTGAACGTTGAAGATTACCGCGTGTTCATCAAGCCGATCATGACTCGTATCTTTTCTTCATTGCGTGAAGAAAATGTACCGCTAATCATGTTCGGGGTCGGCGCAAGTCATTTGGCACTTGAGTGGAATGATCTTCCGATTGATGTAGTCGGGCTCGATTGGAGACTGCCAATTACAGAGGCAAGACAAATGGGAATACAGAAAACGGTACAAGGTAATCTTGATCCTGCCCTTCTTTTATCATCATGGGATGTTATAGAAGAAAGGACGAAAAGGATCCTGGATCAGGGCATGGAACAGGACGGCTACATCTTTAATCTGGGACATGGGGTTTTCCCTTCCGTAAATCCTGAAACACTGAAGAGGCTGACTGCTTTCATTCATGAATATTCATCAAAAATGAAGTAAGGTGAGCGAACCATTTGCTAAAATTCCTTAGTTGGATGCACAATAAAAGAACGAAATCTTTTAATGAGGTGTAATTTCATGTCAAGAAAAAAAATGGGCCTTTTAGTCATGGCTTATGGTACTCCATATACTGAATTGGATATTGAAAGATATTATACACATATTCGTCATGGGAGACGGCCAAGCGATGAATTGATTGCCGACCTAAAAGGCAGATATGAAGCGATTGGTGGATTATCCCCGCTTGCAAAAATAACGGAAGGACAAGCTGAAGCCCTTGAAAAGAAATTGAATTCTGTTCAGGAAGAAGTTGAATTCAAGGCTTATCTTGGACTGAAACATATTGAACCTTTTGTTGAAGACGCAGTGAAACAAATGCATGAAGATGGAATCAAAGAAGCGGTAAGTATAGTATTGGCCCCGCATTTTTCAACATTCAGCGTGAAGTCTTATAATGGACGTGCCCAGGATGAAGCCGCTAAATTGGGGGACCTGGCCATCACTTCCGTTGAAAGCTGGTATGATGAGCCGAAATTCATTCAATATTGGGTAGACCAAGTAAAAGAAGTAATCGGGAAAATGACCTCGGAAGAACGCGATAACTTCGCTTTGATTGTGTCGGCACATAGCCTCCCTGAAAAAATCCTGCAATCAGGAGATCCGTATCCAAATCAATTGAAAGAAACGGCAGACATGATTGCTGAAGGCGCAGGTGTTACCAATTATGCAGTAGGCTGGCAAAGCGCTGGACAAACACCTGAACCATGGTTGGGACCCGATGTACAGGATTTAACCAGAGATCTTCATCAAACAAAAGGCTATAAAGCTTTCATTTATATTCCTGTTGGCTTTGTTGCCGAGCACCTTGAAGTTCTTTATGATAACGATTATGAATGTAAGGTTGTGACGGAAGAGATTGGTGCAGGTTACTATAGGCCGGATATGCCCAATGTTAAACCTGAATTCATCGATGCTTTGGCCACGATCATTTTAAATAAATTACAGGAAAAATGATCAATCCATAGAGGAAATTGGTTTAACCATGCTTACAATGTGCACTACATATTTTCATATGAAATTGATAGGTGCCATACACCTGGAAAAACGACGCTTTTTTACGTTACCTGAGTGATTTAAATAAATACCCTTTGAAAGAGTGGCTGTCCATTAATGAGGATGGCCATTTTTTCTCTAAAAAATATTGAAAAGACTGAATACTTTT
Source organism: Peribacillus sp. NPDC076916 (assembly GCF_050269675.1). Classification (NCBI taxonomy): domain Bacteria; kingdom Bacillati; phylum Bacillota; class Bacilli; order Caryophanales; family Bacillaceae; genus Peribacillus; species Peribacillus sp. NPDC076916. Next base: position 582,682 of record NZ_JBNNIU010000001.1, on the reverse strand, counting down.
GATATGATATCGTTGAACATAATGACTATTTTGTCCGTTTGGTCAGGATCGAGGTGGGAAATGTCTGTTGATCGTAAAAAATTAATTTTAGAAGCCGCGACCAAGTCGTTTTCTCTTTTTGGATATAAGGCAACGACGATGGATCAAGTCGCTAAAATTGCCAATGTGGGAAAAGGGACCATTTATACCTTTTATAAAAATAAAGAAGAGCTGTTTAAAGAAATCGTTCAGCGGATGATAGAGGAAATGAAATATGAAGCGGAACAATCTTTGGATGACCAACTCTCCTTTTTTGAAAATCTGCATCGGGCCGTATATCGAATTCTGGAGTTCAGGCAGGAACATCAATTATCTTTAAAACTTCTTCAGGAAGAGCGGGATATTGGTACGCCGGCCGTTCAGGAAATGGTTAATGAAATGGAAGAAGCCATTGTATCCTACATTAAGGAAAAACTAAAAATAGCGATTGATAAGGGCTATATACAGCCTTGCGATCCAGAGATAACAGCTTTCCTGATGCTAAAGATGTACCTTGCCCTGATTTTTGATTGGGAAAGGAACCATGCCCCATTAGAGAAAGAGGAAATTGCTGAACTATTTAAAATATACTTGTTCAAAGGATTATCCGTAAATTGATAATTCTATTTTTTTGCTGAAAGGAAATGAATCCCAATAAAAAGAAGAGATACCGCTCATCGGTATCTCTTCTTTTTATTGGGGATGTTTTTCAGCTGCGAAACTGAAGGTTATATAAATTCATCCTGCTATTTGGGAAGCGGATGGTGGAACACAAGAATACTACTCTCCAGAAAGGCAATGATCACAGTGGTTTCCATAACATTCGTGCTGTTCTTCGATTTTTTTTCCGCATTCCATGCATTGTTTCGGAGGCAGGTTTTTAAAGAACTCAACGCTACTTTGAATCATGAACATCATCTCCTGAATTATTTTATTATTCGCTTTTCTATGGTTTTATTGTATTATAACAGAATCTATATGTCAATGAATGTTTTATAACATAAGTAAAAAAGGTGAAATAAGGGCAAGAATAGTTTATATTAATGGGGAAGTCATTGAGAGAAAAAAAGGAGTGCCTAAGCATGAAAATCACCGTAATTGGCTGCTGGGGCGGTTATCCAGCTAAAAATGAGGCAAGTTCCGGCTATTTGCTTGAATATGAAGATTTTCGCATTCTGCTTGATTGTGGCAGCGGTGTTCTATCACAGCTGCAAAACCATATGAAGCCGGAGGATCTAGGTGCTGTTGTATTATCCCACTATCATCCGGATCATGTAGCGGATATTGGTGTCCTGCAGCACGCTGCGTTCATACAGCAGATATTGGGCAGCGAAAAAAGGACGATTCCCATTTATGGTCATGATTTGGACGAAGTCGAGTTTGGTAAGTTAACTTATAAAGACGTGACAAAGGGGATAGCCTACACTGCTGATCAGCCCTTAACCATTGGACCGTGTAAATTTACGTTCATGAAAACAAATCATCCAGTCCCTTGTTTTGCAATGAGGATTGAAGCTGAAAATCATTCGATAGTTTACACAGGGGATAGTTCATATATGGATGAGCTGGCGGATTTCGCTAAAGATGCAAACGTTTTACTATGTGAAAGTAATTTTTACAGTGATATGGATGGTTCAAAGGCGGGGCATATGACGGCAAGAGAAGCGGGCATGCTAGCAGAAAAGGCTGACGTCCAGCTATTGCTGTTAACTCATCTCCCTCATTATGGGGATCTTGATCAACTGAAAAAAGAAGCATCCAAGGTATTCAAAAGGGAAATAGCTGTAGCTAAAACCAATCTCGAATTCCAACTATAAATGAAACATCAGTGATATGAAGTCTACAAGGAGGAACAACTGTGCTTTTTATTGATAATAAGGGAATTACCGATCCAAGAATTAACCTCGCCATCGAAGAATATGCGCTTAAACATTTAAATATAGATGAAACCTATCTTCTATTTTACATTAATCGTCCTTCAATCATCATAGGAAGAAATCAAAATACGATTGAGGAAATCAATGCCGATTATGTAGATGGAAATGGGATTACAGTTGTTCGCCGCCTTTCCGGGGGTGGAGCGGTTTATCATGACCTGGGGAATCTCAATTTCAGTTTCATCACGAGAGATGATGGGGATAGTTTCCATAATTTCAAAAAATTCACCCAGCCAGTAGTGGAAACGCTTGAGAAACTTGGAATACATGCTGAATTGAGCGGTCGTAACGATATCCTGGCTGAAGGAAAGAAAATCTCGGGAAATGCGATGTTTTCAACGAAGGGCAGAATGTTCAGTCATGGGACATTGCTGTTTCAATCAGAAATGGATCACATTGTATCCGCTTTAAAAGTGAAAAAAGATAAAATCGAGTCCAAAGGGATAAAATCAATAAGAAGCCGTGTCGGTAATATCGCTGATTTCTTAAAAGAACCGATGTCTGTTGAAGAGTTCCGTTCATTCCTCCTGCAAAATATTTTCAAAGATGGCGGAAAGGTTACAGAGTACGTTTTAACGGAGACGGATTGGGAGAAAATTCACAAAATCTCTGAAGAAAGGTATCAAAATTGGGAATGGAATTACGGAAAATCGCCTAAATTCAACATGCAAAACTCACATAGATTCCCTGTGGGGTCTGTTGATATCCGCCTTGAAGTGAACAGGGGAATCATTGAAAATTGTAAAATCTATGGCGATTTCTTCGGGGTCGGAGAGGTTGCGGATATTGAACAAAAGCTTACTGGAACACGTTATGAAAAGGAAGCGATCAGCAGGGTACTAGATGAGACCGATGTTCGTCATTATTTTGGCAATGTAACGAAAGAAGAAATATTGGCACTAATATATTAAGCCACAAAAGCCGTCCCGACTTAATAGGACGGCTTTTGTGCCTAATAATGACAGTAATTGCTTGAATATGGATAAAATTGTTGCTGTAATAGCTTTCTTTTAATATAATAAAAATGTATTTAGTTCACCATAAAAATGAATGACTATTCATTCATGCTATTTGCAGGGGAGGGAGAAATTTGAATTTATCTGAACAGCTTCATCAAATGGCTATAAAAAAGGCGAATAAGCCAGCATATTACTTTATGGATCAATCCACTTCATATGGGGAATTGGATAAAGCCGTTACGAAGTTCGCAGACGAATTACATAGGCTTGGTGTTTCAAAAGGTGATAACATTGCGCTGTTATTGGGCAACTCTCCACATTTCATCATTTCGTTGTATGGGGCTATGCGAGTAGGGGCAACAGTCATTCCCGTCAATCCAATTTACACACCTGACGAGATTGTTTATATCCTGAATAATGGCGATGTAAAGGTTGTTGTGGCATTAGATAAGCTTTTACCCTTACTAGAGAAAGTGAACCCGATCCTCTCAAGCGTAGAACAATATGTTATTTGTGAAACGCAGCAGGATAATGGGGATATTAGCGAATTTAATATCTATCCCAAAATGAAATCGTTTACAAAAATGATCGAATCGGGGGATGACGGTTTTAAAGGGCCAGAACTGGATCCTGAAGATACGGCAATCATACTCTATACTTCCGGAACAACGGGGAAACCAAAGGGGGCCATGCTCACACATACCAATATATTTTCCAATGCGCATGATATTGGTGAATATTTAAAAATCTCGGAAAGCGACCGCGTCATTACGACATTGCCAATGTTCCATGTTTTCAGTTTAACGGTAGTTGTGAATGCCCCATTGATAAGCGGAGGTACGCTTTTAATTGTTCCGCAATTCAGTCCAAAGGAAATATTCAGGCAAATCAAAAAATACGATGCGACCGTTTTTGCTGGAGTGCCTACGATGTATAACTTTCTTTTCCAATACCCGGATGCAAAAGAAGATGCTTTGAAGTCGTTGCGGATATGCATTTCGGGCGGATCCGCCATGCCAGTGTCCCTTCTTGAATCATTCGAGCAAAAATTTAATGTCAGGGTATCAGAAGGATATGGCTTATCAGAAGCTTCCCCTGTTACCTGCTTCAATCCTTTGGATCGTCCAAGGAAGTCGGGATCCATCGGAACCTCCATCCTTAGGGTGGAAAACAAAGTGGTCAATGAGCTTGGAGAACAAGTGCAGATCAATGAGGTAGGAGAATTGGTTGTCAGAGGTCCGAATGTAATGAAGGGTTATTATAAAATGCCTGAAGAATCAGCTGCTGTCTTGAAAAATGGCTGGTTATATACAGGCGATTTAGCCAGGATGGATGATGAAGGCTATTTTTTCATTGTAGATCGTAAAAAGGAGCTTATCATCGTCGGTGGCTATAATGTCTATCCACGTGAAGTAGAGGAGGTTCTGTATGCCCATCCTGAAGTAGTTGAGGCAGCAGCCATAGGCGTTCCCGATCCCAATCAAGGGGAAGTGGTTAAATGCTTTGTCGTAAAGAAAAACAATGCATTGACGGAGGAAGAACTGCTTGCTTATTGCATGGAACACTTGGCCAAATATAAGGTACCGGCAAAAATCGAGTTTTTGGATGAACTTCCTAAAAATGCGACTGGTAAAATATTACGCCGATCCTTGAAAAACCATGTACTGCAAAACTGAATATTCATTGACCATCAGGGATCATTGCCTATAACCGGCATGGTCCTTATTTTGTACAACCAAAGTGTAGCAGGCTGCATAAAATATATTGGAGAATCTTAAAACCTTGATTCTTGTTTCGAAAAGAGTTATGATTGTCATTAAAAATTTCCACATAATTGTAAGGAGGGGTTAGATGAGAGATGTAAAGCTTTTGGATATTTTTACGCATCCCATTGCTCAAAAATACTTGAACCGTTCAGGCCTGGCACATGCAATTGCAGTAGCATACCATGCGTTTCACTTGGCAAACGAATATAATGTCGACCCTGATATTGCTGCTAAAGCTGGACTTTTGCATGATATGGGGCATTTCACCTGGTATCGCAATGGTAAATGGGATTATGATTTGTATAAACAAAATGATATTCACCCCATCAAAGGAGCAGAACGAGCACATAAACTGTTAATCCGCTTGGGAGAAAACCCGATAAAGGCAAAGACCATTTCCCTCGCCATTTTATTTCACACCGATTCGTTCTTACCTTCAAATGATATTATTCGTACACCGCTTCAGCAAGTCGTCAAATGGGCCGACGAAAAAGATGAAGAAGAAGGTGGAAAACACCATTATCGCAAAATTGATTTTCCCCGGGCAAAGGAGAGCATCATGAAACTTGATACGCTCATAGATGAGGAACAAAGAAAAAGGCTATCATCCTGAAGGTAAACGGGTGATAGCCTTTTTACTGTCAGGAGGTACACTTTTTAAGCATATTACAGTTTAAATTTGTTATCAGGTGAATTAATGATGTAAAGTATAGACCAATAGAACTATTCGCGGCGGCAATTTTAAAAAGTTATCGGATTAATAACAAATAATGAAAGTTATAGGTGATGTTATGAAGTCGATTAAGCTATTGATATATGGTGGTCAGGGAGGAATTGAAGAATTCATCGAAAAAGAAGAAGACATTAAGGCCATAGGGGTGACTGGAAATGAAATGGACCTTCTTGATTTTAATCACACATCATCAGTCATGCCAGATGTCATTCTTATTGATGCCCGGTCATCAGGGAAGTATGGACAGGAAGTCATGCCAATCTTAAAGGTAAAATATCCATCCACTCCTTTCATCATTTTTACTGCCTATTCAGAAGGTCATTATCTTATCGAAGCGATATGCCATGGTGCAGCGGGTTATGTGTTACAGGATGGCGGAATGAAACAGGTGCTGTCGGCAATCCGTCAATGTACCAGCGGTCAGATAGTTTATCCTGCCTCATTTAAATCAATTTTAATGAAGAAGCTGCAGCAGGATGCTGAAAGATCACCAGTAACTTTGGATAAGGCAATCGAAAAATTGGGGGCCTTTTCTAAACGCGAGTATGAACTGCTTATCCTGCTGACCCAAGGTGAAACAAATCAGCAAATCTCAAAAAAACTTTTTCTATCCGTCGGCACGGTAAAAAACTATATAAGCCGCATTTACAGAAAACTGAATGTTAATAATCGACCGGAGCTTATGGCACTTTTGCATAGTCTTCAAAAAAACGGGATAAGGGATGACTACTCATGCCCGCCGTTCCATTAGTCGGCTTCGTGACGAATTCACATTCCAAAAAATTTGAGGAAACGAACTACATCAAATCAATTAGGTGGCGGCAAAGGGATTAATTCGCCGTTGCCTTAAACCTCCCGGCCCTCCGGTTTTTAAAAAATATCTCTGCATATTCATTATTTCACCTCCTCGTATGTCCATACTATCCCGGAAGTGCATTTTTGCCTGAAGGAGTATTCAGTTAATTCATAAGGTTGATAATGAGATTGAAAGGAATAAATAATATAGAAGGGAAATGGGGTTCTAACCTGTCCATTTTGGATTAAACTATTAAGAGGGAGATTCGTTTAAGGAGGGGCAACATGGTTAGAAAATGGGCTGGAAGAGCGATTCTGTTATATATCCTTTATGCAGCGGCAATGTATTGGTATATTTTTTATGGAGCTGATACCTCGATTCCCGAAGCTTTGCGTGGAACTGCAGCAGATCCTGCAACATTCCTTAATGCAAGGGAACTAAAGCTTAGCGAAGAGTATTCAGGACTGCGGAATTTTATTTTTTTCGTATCCACGCCATATGAATGGCTGCTGTATTTCTTCATTTTATTATTCGGTTTTTCAAAAGCATTTGAAAAGTCTTCAATGGCAGTCTCGAGGTGGAAAGCGGTCAGAACGGGCATCTACTTATTCTGGCTTTCCGTTATTTCTTACCTGGCACTGTTTCCGATCAGTTTCATTGGATACCGGATGAGCAGGAGTTACCATATAAGTACACAAAGTTTCACCTCGTGGATGAAGGATGGAGTCATCGAATTCTGGGTGAATTTCGGGATGATGTTCATCATCGTGTCCGTTTTGTATTGGTTAATGAAGAAAAGTGTGAAGAAGTGGTGGCTCTATGCTTGGATGTTGTCCATTCCATTTACCTTGTTCCTGATGTTTGTACAGCCTGTATTGATTGATCCGCTATATAATGAATTCTATCCGCTTAAAAATAAAGAGCTGGAAACGGAGATATTGGCACTTGCCTCACAGGCTGAAATTCCTGCTGAACACGTGTATGAAGTAAATATGGCGGAAAAGACAAATGCCTTGAATGCATACGTGACCGGAATAGGTTCCAACTCAAGAATAGTCCTTTGGGATACGACCCTGATTAAACTGAAGGAAGATGAAATCCTTTTTATCATGGCACATGAAATGGCTCATTATGTGGAAAAGCATATTTATATAGGGATTGCAGGTTATTTAGGACTGACTTTAATCGGTTTGTGGCTGACATCGAAAATCATGAATTTTATCATTAGACGCTGGGGCCACCTGTTAAGGGTTCGTTCTATTGACAGCATTTCTTCTCTTCCTTTATTTCTTTTAATAACGTCTGTGCTGCTCTTTGCTTCGAGTCCGCTGTCCAATTATGTTTCAAGATATCAAGAAACAAGGGCTGATCGTTATGCAATAGAAATGACCGGGGATAAAGAATCAGCAATCACGACGTTTCAGGAACTCACGAGGTCGGGTTTAAGTCAAGTCAACCCACCATTCCTGGTTAAATGGCTGCGGTATTCCCATCCAACCATGCTCGAGCGGATTTCAACGGTTGAAAATACAGATACAAAAGGTGATTGAAAGCCAGCTGAAAACCAGCTGGCTTTTTTCTTCTATATCGGAATAAATTAAGTTTGTATGTTGTTTTCAGAAAAAACTATTATTTTTTAAAATCTAAGGTTCTCTACTATAATAAATTAAATTCCCAGTTCGTTTTAAGGAGATCGGATATGTATAATGTACTTTTGATCACTATGGGCTCAGTCCTTGTTGCAGTAGCCTATAACTTATTTTTGATACCTCATTTAATTTTAAGCAGCGGACTTAGTGGACTTGCGATTATGTTCGGAATCATCACCCCGGTCAACACAGGGATATTGAATTTTCTGTTGAACTTGCCATTGCTGATTCTTGGATACTTGAAATTAGGGAGACGTTTTATCACTTATACGATATTATCAGTTGTCGTGATATCCGTCAGTTTATACCTCATTCCGGTTCACGGAATATCCACTGATCCGATTTTGTCTTCTTTATTTGGCGGAATCATATCGGGATTTGGTATAGGCATCATCTTTCGCGCTTCAGGTTCTTCAGGCGGTTTTGATATCATTGCCATGCTATTGGCAAAGAAGAGCGACTTTCCACTTGGTACATTGCTTTCGGTGATGAACGCAGTTGTGGTGGTTATCTCAGGCTTCATCTTTGGTTGGGATGCCGCATTATATACGCTGATTTCCATTTATGCAGCAGGAAAGGTGATCGATACGATCCATTCCAATCACATTAAATTAACTTTGATGATCGTTACCAAAAAGAGTGACGAAATGAAAACCAAGCTCCTGACCAACCTTTATCGTGGGATTACAGTCATGGATGGTGAAGGTGCATATTCAGGAGAAAAGAGTAAAGTAATGATGACAGTCATAACACGTTATCAGTTAACCGATGTAAAAACGATGATAAAAGAAGTGGATCCGAATGCTTTTGTCAATATAACCGAAACAGCCGAGGTCATGGGGATGTTTCATAAAGAGTGATGATAATTAAATTAGAAAAGCCTCCCGATATGGGAGGCTTTTTTGATCATTAGGCTTTTTTTATTCATGCATTTTAATTGCCAAACTGTTTTAGTAAAACGTTCATTTCAGAACTTAGTTTTAAGAATAAAGGTTTGTTTTTCGTATCCAAGGCTTCATCGATCTTTTTTGCAAGGATATTCTTTTTGGTAGTAAGGACGGCTTCCTGAATAATCATATCAATTAACATTTCCTGAACCACGGCATCGTTTTTCATTTCGCTCATTGATAAGGACTTTACTGACTCTGAATAAGATTTTTCATTTTTCAAAGTTACCACCCCTGACCCTTTTTATTATTATATGGATTTGAGTGGATAAAATCAACTGAAAATTTTAAAAATTTAAACATTAATAGAGAATGTGTCGTTTAGATGACGAAAAAGCCACTATATAAAAGAATTCTTAATTTTTTGTGAACTTCCTTTTTATGTTTAAAGGTTGTGCTATTATAGTGAGGAATTTAACATACATTTACTATCCCCCTTCACTCTTCTTGGACAATGGGGAATGGAAGGGTACAAGCAATCAAGGGTATAAGCTTCGAAAAAGTAAAAGCGGTGTTTAGCAATGAGGAAGAGGTGGATTAAAATGAAGGAAAATAATCAGGGAATTATTGAGGAATTTGAAATTACGCCACATACACTAATGGTTTCACCAATCAATTACGGCAGTAAAATATATTCCCGTATCATTGAAATGGAGGACGAGTTCATCTCCCCGTTTAAACCCATGGAAATAATAAAGAAAAGCTGTGAGTTCTTCGGTTCAAGTTATGAAGGACGCAAGAAAGGCACGAAACAGCTCATAAACATCACACATAAAGCACCGATCGCGATTGATCCGACCAGTTCGATTTTCTTCTTTCCGACTACATCTCCGTTGCGTCCTCAATGCATCTGGCTATCACATGAGCATGTGGCAACCTATGATCGCCTGGATTCCAAACATACAACCATCACATTCAGGAATAGACAAACCATCGATATAGCAGTATCATGCAGCTCTTTCGAAAACCAGCTGCACCGGACATCTTTTTTAAAAACGAAATTGATCCAGAGAATTGAGGAGACAAAGAGGAAATCCTTCTATCTGTTTTCCGATCCAAATGGGGCAAAGCCTTCAGAGGTTATGTCAAAGTATGTACCGCGTTAGAGGGGGGGGTTCATGCAAACGGGATTCATTCAAAATTAAAGCAAGCCCTTCTTATTAAAGAAGGGCCCCTGAATTAATCCTCAAATAATTCATCCATTAAATCGTCAATCTCTTTTCTTAACTGCTTAGTGCCTTCTTTGGAAATGGTGATCGTATTACCATCGATAATCAGCATATCTCCTACTTTTGCTCCTTTGGGAAGAGCGCTTTTAGGAAAATCCTTCATGTCGCCGCCATCGATTTCAACGACAGCGATCTTTCCCTCGAAGCGATCGATAATTCCTTGTATCATTTATTTCACCGTCTTTACAGTAATTTTCTGACCTGTAGAAGTAAAAATAATGTTACCTGATTTATCTGTGCGATAAGTTTTGGCTTTCACTGAATTCAACCGTTTTACAACAGTAGAAGTAGGGTGCCCATATCCATTTTTCCCTACACTGATTACAGCGTATTTCGGTTTTGATTTGTTAATGAAAGCTGAACTTGTTGATGTTTTTGCACCATGATGGCCGACTTTGAGTACATCCACACTTGGTACCAGTTTTTTAGCCAGCATATCTGACTCTGCTTTTACTTCAGCATCACCTGTAAACAAGAACGTTTTTTTGCCGTGTTTAAGTAAAAGGACTGCACTCCAATTATTTAAGTCAGACTTAGCATATTCTTTAACAGGTGCAATGAATTTAAGGGAATTATCCTTAGCTTTAGTGTTGATTTCCACGCCAGTCTGCGCCTTTTTTATTGTAAGCTTCTGCTGCTTAACAGCTGTTAAAAAGTCTTTGTATGCTTGGGTAGTATGAGAAACTTTAGGGGCATACACAGATTTAACATTAAGCGATTTAATCACATAAGCCAGACCGCCCACATGATCCGCATCTGGGTGAGTGGATACTACTGCATTAAGTGTTTTTACCTTTTGTTTTTTTAGGTAGGCTACAACTTCGTCGCCCTTTCCTTTACCGCCGCCATCGATTAAAACGTTTTCGTTACCTGTTTGAATAAGGATTGAATCCCCTTGTCCTACGTTGATGAAATGTACCTTCACATTTGAGGCTGCCTCGGTTGTTTTAAGTCCAGTGAATAAAGACAAAACAAGAACAGCGACCAGTAGAATATTTATTTTCTTCATTTTTTCCCCTCCAAATAATAATTTACCATGTTTAACCGGAAAAATGGGGATTTGGGCATAATTTTCTTGGTGATAAAAAAAGGGAGATGGGCGTCTGGATCATGGTTAGGTGAAATGGAACTAGGTATTTATATCTAAGTGATAAAGCTATTAATTCACAGGTGAAAATCATTGGAAAATCTATTACTCCCAGAATTTTATAAGAAGAATGTTGAAAGTAATATAGAAAGTTAGGATTACCAACAAAAAATTTTATTACAGAGAATGTTGCTGAGTTTGTCTACTGTTTTTTAAGGTTTGTACAATTTAAATGTTGATTTCCCCTCCAGGCACTCGCTTTCCACGGGCGGTCCGGGAGCCTCCTCTGCGTTTTTTGCGTTTGCGGGGTTTCCCTGGGACACGCTTTTCCCGCAGGAGTCTCGTACCTTTCGTTCCAATCAACTTTGTTTTAAAATTTAGATACAAACCCTTTTGGATACAAATTAAACCATGCAAATAAAACATTGCATGGTTTTTATGAGAAATAAGGGATTGGGGAAATTTTTTTACGATTAAACAATGGGGGTATAAGTTTGTGGATGATTATTTCTTAATACAAAATATAATAGACATCCACGATGCAACAACAATTTTGTTCAATATTTCACAAACTATTCGCGAAAGGTTCTTATTTTTTTCTGAAAGTTCTTTTTTGATTTATACGTTTTATATCAAGAGATCGTTACTAGTAGATATAGGTATGGATATGCAATTAACAATCTTTTGCAAAAAACGTTATACGGACTCTAAAATGATAGTGTTGGCGAATGGTTATAATAGGCGTATAGGTGATTAAAATGACTAATTATGAACAGACGAGCCCGACCGGCCTATTATTCGTTAAGGAATGTGACCTTAGAAATCGTTCAGTGCAAATCGTGAGTGATGTGATACACGGCGGGTAATGAAATTGGTTACTTTAGCATTGATTTTGTCCAAGCACCTCTTTCAATATAACTGTTTTCCTAACTTTCTCATCAATATGGGGAATGCTCTTGGTTTGATGAGGGTGGAAATACCACTCCTACCTTTGCCAAGGAACATGTAAATAACTTTGATTTAAAGGTTCTCAAAACTAAAATGTTAAGGATATATGCACTTTGATTACATAGGTTATGCCTTGATAGAAAAATGATATTTCAAGGCGCTAATGTTTGAACTAGCCAATTATATTTTGATTATGGAATATTCATACAGGTGAATGTTACTTACAACGAAGGGCATCTGTATCCTTCACGAAATGCTCCAAACACCCATATTTCACAAACATATAGTGGCGATGCCTGTAACTTGCTAATTCCTTGAACGGTGTTTTTTTTCGAAAAAGTAAGAACATAACAACTCTTCGGTTTTGTTGCGCAGGCGGGGATTGAAATAATTATGATGTTCCTCGTATCCTTTATATAAAAAACAATACATCGTGAAGGATTCATCGCGTTTGATTTCACTAACCTTAATATTCTCCTTGCGCAAATATCGCCTTACCTCGGCAAGTTCGTCTTGAACCACTTTTAAAATATGTTCGACTAGCTCCGAATAGGGCCTTTTTAATTTAAATGGACTAATTTCGATGACCTTGAGATCCCGGTTTAAGACTGTTATAACCATAGGGAGGTAGATGGCTCTTTCAATCATATTACGGTCATCTTCTGGAATGCGGGTCATCATGACCGCTCCTTTCTAATAGCACGGCTTTTAATATTAGTATGTATACCATGCAGAAAAAAGAACATTTGTTCTGTTTTTTTATCCTAATGTATTTTCAGTGTATATGCAAGTGGTTTTGATAAATCTAGAAATATTCGTTAACAAGATTATGTTTTCCGGAGTTAGGGAAAGTATGAAGGTATATGGGTAATAATTCTTGCAATTTCAGGGGAAAGTGATATATCTAAAATAAACAGTTTTTAATAAGTTTATGCTGCTTTGATAGCAGCATGTCGAGGGAGATAATTATGGATTTGGTTACTATACGCGAGTGGTTTACACTTGATCATATATCTGCACTTATTCAGCAATATCGCTCATTCGGTCCAATTCCTGGGATCTTACTGCCGATGCTGGAAGCTTTTTTGCCCTTTTTGCCTTTAGTGGTGTTCGTGCTAGCTAACGCAACGGCTTTTGGTCTCTGGTGGGGGTTTTTATTTTCTTGGATTGGGGCGGTAGCGGGCTCTTATTTGATCTTTTGGATTATTAGAAGATATGGTCAAATGAGATTTTTCCGATTTTTGCAAAAGCATAAACAGGTGCAGAGGTTGATGGTTTGGGTGGAAAGCCATGGATTCGGTCCTTTGTTCATATTGCTCTGCTTCCCTTTTACACCTTCAGCCATCGTTAATATCGTGGCAGGACTTTCAAAAGTCAGTCCCTTGCAATATGGACTTGCAGTAGTGGGAGGGAAAGCGGTGATGATCTTTACGATCAGCTTCGTAGGTTACGATCTAGTATCCTTAATTCATAAACCTGTGCGTACGATCATTATCGGGATCGTCATCTTTATCCTATGGTATGTGGGGAAAAGACTTGAAGTCCGATTAAATAAAAGCATGAAGAGGGAAGAAGGACAATAAATTAGTATATAAATGCAGTAGGGGTTGAACTAGATGGAAAAAACAAACAAGAATTCTTTATCCGATTGGATAAAACCAGCGATGATAGCTTTTGTTATTTACATCTTGATCCGTACATTTCTCTTTTCAAGCTATGATGTTGAAGGGAAGTCGATGCAGCCGACCCTAGAAGATGGAAATAAACTTGTCGTGAATAAAATCAATTACCATATTCATGATATCAACCGTTTTGACATTATTGTTTTTCATGCGAACTCACAAGAAGATTATGTTAAGCGAGTTATAGGGATTGCAGGTGACCAAATTCGTTATAAAGATGATTGGCTATACGTAAATGGTGAGAAAGTGGATGAGCCTTATCTTCAGAAATTCAAGGAAGGTTTCCCGGGACAGGATTTTACGGGTGATTTTACATTAAAAGAATTGACGGATGTTACCAAAGTTCCCGAGGGCAAGCTTTTTGTCATGGGTGATAATCGTCTTGAAAGTGCTGACAGCCGTCACTTTGGTTATATACCGGTTGAAAATGTTGTCGGTAAAGTGGATGTTCGATATTGGCCGGTGAAAGAATTCAATTATAAATTTACAGGTGAATGATCGTGGAAGCCCAAAAATTATGTGGGCTTTTTCTTTTGGGGAAAAACGCGAACGTACGATTGGTGTTTTTTCAGGGGAAACGTTAAAATAATAGAAAGTAAATCTAATTGGAAACAGAAACCTAGTCATGTTTACTAAAGTATTTCTGGTATGATGGATCTAGATATTATGTTGTAAGGGGGAAAAAGAGATGTCACTCCGTTTTTTACTGGGAAGATCGGGTGCAGGGAAAACTTCGAATATATTGGACGAAATTCGCTCCAAATTGGCAGAAGATCCCGAAGGAAATCCAATTATCTACCTCGTTCCTGATCAGATGACGTTTCTATCTGAATATAAATTAATTAAAACACCAGGCCTTGCCGGAATGATCCGGACACAGGTTTTTAGTTTTAGCAGGCTTGCTTGGCGCGTTCTTCAGGAGACCGGGGGGATGAGCCGGCTGCATTTGGACAGCGTTGGCGTTAATATGTTGATACGGAAGATCATGGATGATAAAAAGGAAGAATTAAAGATGTTTCGTCGTTCTGCTGATAAGCAGGGGTTCATTGCACAGATGGAGCTAATGCTGGCTGAGTTCAAGCAGTATTGCATCCAACCTGATGACATTCAAAACTATTTGGCCGAAACCTCACAGGCCGGCAGCGGCATTCAGGATAAACTGCATGATCTTGAATTGGTCTATCAGGCTTTTGAGGATGAAATGGTTAACAAATATTTAGATTCTGAAGACTACTTCACTTTGCTGATCGAGAAAATGGCGGATTCTTCCTATATAAGGGATGCGGATATATATATCGATGGTTTTTATAGTTTGACTCCCCAGGAATTATTGATTGTGGAAGAAATGATCAAGCTGTGCAGGAGTGTAACGATCTCGCTGACGTTAGATCAGCCCTATAGACATTACGCTCCGGATGATTTGCAGTTGTTCAGGCAAACGGGAAATCTATATCATCACCTTTATCAGGCTGGGTTGAGGAATGGCATACCGATTTCAGAAGATCGGATCTTAGAAGGAACTGAAAGATTTGGAAAGAGCCAGGGACTGAATCATCTGGAAACTTATTTTGCCATTAGACCTGCCAAAGCGTTAGATCAGCCGCCTGATGTAACGATCGCCCAGGCAGTTAACCGCAGAGCCGAGATTGAAGGAGTTGCCCGGGACATCTTGTCGCTGGTCAGACAGAAACAGCACCGTTTCAGTGATATTGCGATTTTAGTCCGGAATGGAGAAGCGTACGCAGATATTTTACAGACCGTTTTTCGGGATTATCAAATTCCCTTGTTCGTCGATTCCAAACGGACGATGCTGAATCATCCTCTGATTGAGCTGATTCGTTCCACTTTGGAGATCATCAATGGCTATTGGCGTTATGAGCCGGTATTTCGTGCGATCAAGACGGAGCTTCTATTTCCGCTGCAAAATAACCACGATAGAATGCGCGAACAGGTAGATAAGCTGGAAAACTATGTGCTGGCCCGTGGCATTAAAGGAAGCAGGTGGACGTCCAAAGAACGTTGGACCTACCGGCGCTTCCGCGGACTGGAACTCGAGGACCGGAATCAAACAGATAAGGAAATGCAGCTTGAACAAGAGTTGAATGAGCTGAAGCAATTATTTACCGAGCCCATCTTGAAGCTCTCTAAACGTGTTAAAAAGGCTGTTAATGGCAGGGAGTTGTGTGAAGCCCTTTATCTATATCTTGAAGAATTGCATGTATCGGAAAAATTGGAAAAGCTGAAACAAGAGGCAGAAGAAGCAGGTGATTTGGTATCGGCAAGAGAGCATGAGCAAACATGGAATGCAGTTGTCGACCTATTGGACCAATTCGTTGAACTGCTGAGCGGGGAAGAGCTTTCCCTGAAACAATTTGCAGTTATCATTGAAGCTGGTCTGGAGTCTCTTGAATTTTCTTTGGTACCGCCGGCAATTGACCAAGTATTGGTCGCTAATCTAGATTTATCCCGCCTGGATGATGTGAAGACAGCTTTTGTTATCGGCCTGAACGAAGGGGTTCTGCCAGGAAAAGCTGTATCTGATGGGATATTTTCAGATAGTGATCGTGAGGTGCTGCTGGCTGGTGGACTTGATGTTGCCCCAAGTTCAAAAGTGCGCCTGCTTGATGAGGAGTTTACAGCGTACAAAGCATTTACTACGCCTGCAGAGACCCTTTATTTATCATATCCGCTTGCCGATGAGGAAGGGAAGGCACTTTTACCCTCATCCTATTTGAAACGGGTAAGGGACGTATTGCCCAACGTGTCCGATGTGTATTATATGAACGATCCGTCCGATCTCCCTGCTGAGGAACAGGTGAAATATGCTGCAAATCATGATGTGGCCCTATCGTACCTGGCTGCCCAATTGCAGCTGAAAAAAAGGAACTATCCAATCCATTCACTATGGTGGGATGTATATAATGCCATTATGGATGATGAAACGGCCGGTCCTTCAGCAACTAAGGTTTTATCGAGCCTTTTTTATCAAAATAGAACAAAGAAATTATCTGGGGAAACAAGTAAGCAATTATACGGTGAGAGCATTCTTACAAGTGTATCCCGGATGGAAATGTTCAATAGCTGCCCGTTTTCCCATTATGCCGCTCATGGCTTGAAATTGCGGGAACGGCAAATTTTCCGTTTGGATGCTCCGGATATAGGCGAAATGTTCCATGGCGCGTTGAAAATGATTTCCGATTATTTAAAGGAACATGATATTCCTTGGTCTGCATTGACCCAGGAACAATGCTTGGAGCTGGCCAGAATTGCTGTGGAGAGACTTGCTCCTAAACTCCAAAATCAGATTTTGTTAAGTACGAACCGCCATCACTATCTACGCAGGAAACTGGAACATGTGATTGGACGGGCCTCTATCGTATTAAGTGAACATGCAAAGGTGAGCGGTTTTGCCCCAGTCGGATTAGAACTTGGATTCGGAAAAAATGGCGAGCTTCCCCCACTTTCTTTCACGTTGAAAAACGGTACGAAGATGGAATTGATCGGGCGGATCGACCGCGTGGATAAAGCGGAAGAAGATGAGGGTGTCTATTTGCGTGTGCTCGATTATAAGTCGAGTGAAAAGGAACTGAACATGAGTGAAGTGTATTATGGACTCGCACTGCAAATGTTGACATACCTAGATATCGTCGTCACCCATTCCAAGTCGCTAATAGGAAAAGAAGCGATTCCAGCCGGCGTTTTGTATTTTCATGTGCATAATCCCGTTGTTAAATCAAAGGGAATGCTCAGTTTGGATAAAATTGAAGAAGAAATTTATAAAAGTTTTAAAATGAATGGACTTGTACTAGATCATTCAAATGTCATTCAGATGATGGATACCTCGCTTGATATTGAAAATTCGGGTAAGTCGGATATCATTCCAGCCGGATTTAAAAAGGACGGATCCCTCCTTGCGGCTTCCAAAGTTGCCAGCAGGGAAGAGTTTTCGCTTCTGAATCATCATGTGCGCCGTATTTATCAGGAAGCCGGTGATCGAATGGTCGATGGTGATGTGGATATAACGCCATATAAATTAAAGGAAAAAACGCCGTGTACCTTCTGTTCCTTTAAATCTGTATGCCAATTCGACCAGTCACTGGAGGAAAACCAATTCAGGAATTTGGCACAGAAGAAACAAAATGACGTTCTTGAGCTATTAAGGGGGGAGGGAGAGAACGATGAGTAAAACGAAAATTCCTGCTCTGCCAGGAGATGTGACTTGGACGGAAGATCAATGGAAGGCGATATGGGCTAAAGATCAGGACATTCTGGTTGCGGCTGCTGCAGGTTCAGGGAAAACAGCGGTGCTGGTCAATCGGATTATTCAAAAAGTCATTTCCGAAGAAGATCCAATCGATGTTGATGAACTGCTCGTCGTTACATTCACCAATGCCTCGGCTGCCGAAATGCGCCATCGGGTAAGTGAGGCATTGGAAAAAGCGATCAATGATAATCCGCATTCACAGCATTTGCGTAAGCAGTTGAGCTTGATTAATCGTGCTTCGATTTCCACACTTCATTCCTTTTGTTTAGAGGTGATCAGGAAGTATTATTATCTGACTGATATCGACCCGGGCTTCCGGATTGCAGATTCTACTGAGATACAGCTGCTCCGTGATGAAGTGATGGAAGAGCTTTTCGAGGAGCAGTATGGCCAAAGTGACAATGAAGAGTTCTTTAATTTGGTTGATGCCTTCACAAGCGATCGAAACGATGATGCGCTTCAGAATATCGTTCGATCGCTGCATGATTTTTCGCAATCGAATCCAGATCCGGCCCGCTGGCTCGATGGTGCTGCTAGCATGTATGAGTTGGCAGATGATGATGGGATTGATGATCTTTCGTTTATCGATTCATTGAAGTTCGATATTGGCTTGCAATTGGACACTGCCAGGGACTTGTTGGAACGCTCGCTTGCGTTGACAAAAATCCCTGGAGGTCCGGCACCAAGGGCTGAGAACTATCTAGCTGATCTTGCCCTGGTTGCTAAACTTTCGGAAGTGAAGGACCAATCCTGGAACGCTCTTTATGAAGAAATCCAAAATGTGAAATTTGGTACGGCAAAACGCCTTACTGGTGGAGATTTTATCAAAGAAGTTACGGATGAGGCTACCAAGTATCGAGATAAGGCGAAGAAGATCATCAAATCGTTACAGGAAGAGTTATTTTCCCGTAAACCGGAAAGCTATCTGCGGGATATAAGGGAACTCAAGAGCTATGTCGATACACTTGTAATGCTTGTTAAACAGTTTGACGATCGTTTTTTTGCTGAAAAAGCAGAAAAGAACTTGGTGGATTTCGCCGATTTGGAACATTATTGTCTTCAAATTTTGACAGGGGAAACTGTGGATGGTGAACGAAAACCTTCAGCCGCAGCCGTAGAATACAGGAACCAGTTCAAAGAAGTACTCGTAGATGAGTATCAGGATACGAACCTTGTCCAGGAATCCATCTTAAAGCTGGTGACGGCTGATGGCGAATATAATGGGAATCTTTTCATGGTTGGCGATGTCAAGCAGTCCATTTACCGGTTCAGGCTTGCGGAACCGAATCTCTTCCTTGGAAAATACACACGTTTTACCCATGATGGTGTCGATTCCGGACTGAAAATTGATTTAAACCGCAATTTCCGGAGCCGTAAGGAAGTTCTCGATGGGACCAATTTTCTGTTTCAACAGTTGATGGGCATTACAGTCGGCGAGATTGATTATGATGAAGATGCCCAATTGAAAAAAGGTGCCCCATATCCCGAAGACGATCCAAATCCGATTGAACTTCATTTAATCGATGGAACAGCCGATCCGGAAGCTCATTCGGAAACGGAAGGATCGGATGGCGGGTTTGAAGCCGAGGAGCTTGAAAAAGCACAACTTGAAGCAAGGCAGATGGCCAAGCTCATCAAAAAGGCTATAAGCGAAAAGCATCGGATATATGATACGAAAACCAAAAGGTACCGATCTGCCACATATCGAGACATGGTCATTCTTCTTCGTTCGATGCCATGGGCACCGCAAATCATGGAGGAATTTAAAAAGCAGGGCATTCCGGTATATGCCAATTTATCGACAGGGTATTTTGAAGCGACCGAAGTGGCCATCATGATTTCCTTATTGAAGGTGATAGATAACCCGCAACAGGATATCCCATTGGCATCCGTTCTCCGTTCACCTATCGTCGGGCTGGATGAAGAAGAGATGTCACAGGTGCGTTTATTCCATACAGGAAGTTATTACGAAGCGCTAGCTGATTTTTACAGGAAGAGTGACCCGGAAGAACATCCGGGGCTTTATGAAAAAGCCTCTGCTTTTTATAAAAAACTAGTGAAGTGGAGGAAGCTTGCCAGGCAGGAAGCATTATCGGATTTGATCTGGCTACTATACCGCGAAACGCAGTTTTATGATTTTGCAGGTGGGATGCCGGGTGGCAAACAGCGTCAGGCCAATTTAAGAGCGCTCTATGACAGGGCAAGGCAATATGAAGCAAGTTCTTTCCGCGGTCTGTTCCGTTTCTTGCGTTTTATAGAAAGGATGCAAGAACGTGGGGATGATTTAGGCGCAGCTCGGGCTTTAGGGGAACAGGAAGATGTGGTCCGACTGATGACGATTCACTCCTCAAAGGGGCTTGAGTTCCCGATTGTGTTCATTGCCGGCCTTTCCAAGCAATTCAATATGATGGATTTACGCAAGGCCTATTTACTGGATAAGGATTATGGCTTTGCGGCAAAGTATGTGAATTCCGAATTACGGATCACTTTTCCATCCCTCCCTCAATTGGCTTTCAAGAAAAAAAAGCAGCTTGAATTAATTGCCGAGGAAATGCGTGTCCTCTACGTGGCGCTTACAAGGGCTAAGGAAAAGCTATATTTGATTGCCAGTATCAATGATGCTGAAAAAACGCAGCAGAACTGGGAAAGCAATGCGGCACATGGAGAGTGGCTATTGAAGGACTATGTCCGGGCAGGTGCAAAAAGTTATCTTGATTGGATTGGTCCATCCCTTGTCCGACATCGGGATTCTCTTGGTGCTGCAGGTCTTGGCTTGGAAATGGAGTCGCATCCATCGAATTGGTCCATTTCCGTCATACCAAGTGAAGAGCTTGCTGTTCTGGACGAGGAAGAGGCACTGGTTCAAGAGCAAATGCTTGATCATGTCCAGAAATCGGAGAAGGTCGGTATTACTTCCGAGTTTTATGATGATATCAAGGAACAGCTGGAATGGGAGTACCCCGGACATGATGCAACGGTGTATCGTTCCAAGCAATCCGTTTCAGAACTAAAACGGCAATATGAACTCAAGGACGAGCAAAGCTCCACAGAGTTGTTGCGTAAATTTAAACGACCTATCACGAAGCGGCCGACTTTCATGCAAGAAAAGTCACTGACCCCTGCTGAAAGGGGTACGATTACACATTTAGTCATGCAGCATATCGATCTATCTAAAGAGATTACCATTCATTCGATTCAGGAATTGATCGTTGATTTGATTCAACGTGAGTTGTTGACGGAGGAACAGAAAGAAGCTGTGGACCCTGAGACGATCGTCGATTTCTTTGACACTGAAATCGGGCAAAGAATGCAGAGGGCCGGGAACATTCGCCGTGAAGTGCCATTTACGATGTCGTTGCCTGCAAAGGAAGCTTACAGCGATTGGGCAGCTGGAGATGAAGAGATCCTTATTCAAGGTGTAATTGATTGTATCTTTGAGGATGAACAAGGTCTTGTGCTCCTCGATTATAAAACAGATACCATCACTGGCCGTTTTGCTAGCGGGTATGAAGGGGCTAAAGAGATTCTTGCCGATAGATACCGGATGCAGCTTCAGCTTTATACGCGGGCTGTTGAAGGGATAATGAATAAGAAGGTAACCGGCCGTTACTTGTTTTTCTTTGATGGCTCGCATATATTGGAAGTATAAGAGAGAAGGAGTGTCCCATTGATGTGGGACGCTTCTTTTTGGATGAATAAACAGAATAGTTTGAAAAGGCATAAATGCTTACTATATACTAGTGGAGAAAAATACCTTTTTAAAGGAGTAGAGATGAGTATGACGAGTGAGATCAAGAGCAAGGGATACTTTGGTGAGTTCGGTGGAAGCTTCGTACCGGGTGAGCTTCAGGAAGTTATGGATATTTTGGAAACGGAATTCCTGAACTATAAGGATGACCCGGAATTCATTGAAGAGTTTCAATATTATCTGAAAGAATATGTCGGACGTGAAAACCCGTTAACACTTGCAAAGAATTTAACGAAAAAGGTTGGCGGGGCAAAAATATATTTGAAGCGTGAGGATCTGAATCATACAGGTGCTCACAAAATTAATAATGCGATTGGACAAATCCTGCTCGCCAAACGGATGGGTGCTAAACGAATCATCGCAGAAACGGGCGCTGGTCAGCATGGTGTGGCGACTGCTACAGTATGTGCGATGTTTGGCATGGAGTGTGTGATCTATATGGGTAAGCTGGATACGGAGAGGCAGGCATTGAATGTTTTTCGGATGGAATTGCTGGGGGCAAAGGTAGTAGCGGTCGAAAAGGGACAGGGTCGATTGAAGGATGCCGTTGATGAGGCATTGAATGATTTGGTGCAAAACTATGAGAATACTTTTTACTTGCTTGGTTCAGCAGTGGGCCCACACCCATATCCAACGATCGTTAAGCACTTTCAATCAATCATAAGTGAAGAATCAAAGCGCCAGATCCTTGAAAAGGAAGGAAAGCTGCCAACTGCCATCATTGCTTGTGCAGGAGGGGGAAGTAATGCAATTGGTGCTTTTGCTCATTATATCGATGAAGAAAACGTCCGTTTAATTGGTGTAGAGCCAAGTGAAGCACCAAGTATTTCGCAAGGTGTCCCGGCAGTATTGCACGGATTCAAAAGTTTGACGTTAGTGGACGAACAAGGGGAACCAAAACCGACATTTTCCATTGCAGCCGGATTGGATTACCCAAGCGTAGGACCCGAGCACAGTTTTTTGAAAGATAGCGGACGGGCGGAGTATGTAACGGTTAAAGGGGAAGAAGCTCTTGAGGCTTTTCAGGTAGTATCCAAAGCAGAGGGAATCATTCCAGCTCTCGAAAGTTCACATGCTCTGGCCCACGCCATGAAGCTTTCAAAAGAGTTAACAAGAGATGATATACTGATAGTCAATTTATCAGGCAGGGGAGACAAAGATGTCGAGCAAGTATTTAACATGTTAGAAAAATAGGCCGAATTTAAAAGCCTCCCTGGAAAGGGGAGGCTTTTTCTTTGACTAATTATTCCCTGCAATGGGTTGGTCAACCCCATTGACATCAAGGACATTGCTTCCATTCAGCCCATTGGCCGTAAAGACGATTGCACCTGTGTTAGATGAACCAGATCCGGTGACAGTTTTGCTGGAAGATTTCGGCGAAATGACGGCTGCATCCCCGAATAACAGGTTTCCTTCCGCGATATTGAATATTTGCACTGGACCGACAATAGCTGGCATATGAATTCCTCCTTTTAAAATTTAAGTGGTGTTGGTTGAACCCTCAATTGGTGTCTCTTCGGGTTTTTTAGGAATCTCCCGAATGTGTTTCACTCTTGATTCCATACGTGCATGGCCTACGTTCCCCACACCAATTACAGATGAGGTTGATATCCCGATTATATTGATATTGCCGACCCGTATGAAGGGATTCGGATTTGAAAAACTTGATATGATGGGTTCATTCGATTTAGGGATATAAATTGGTTTCTTAAAAATGTCATAGTCTTCGAAATGAACATCCACTGAATCGAAAGTTTCGCTTTTCTTCTGGATTGCCAAGGCAAATGATTTTCCGTCAATATAAGAACAGTCTCCAATCTGCATGGTGGAGCTAAAAAGAATTGTCTTGGTAGATATAGACTTTACTTTGGACATTCTTGAAAACATCTCTTTTATCCTTTTGGAGCAAATGGGACGACTGGTCCGATGATAAGGGATTCCGGAGGTGTATCGAATGCGGAAGATAGTTGGACCGTTTGCACATCCCCTATTAGAAATAAAGCAGAGCTTGCTATCCCGATAATTTTAATATCACCCACGCAAAGCTGGTGATTGATTACATTAAACTCCATTTTGATTTCCTCCTGTCTCGGCTTGTGAATGGGTTATGAATTGAAATAGTGCGGTTTGAATATCGGATTTCACCTTTTCCCTGATCATTTCCTTGATATTATCCCTTTGCTCCGGTGCACGTTCTGCGTACGAAAGATTATCGAAATACATATTGATTCGTTGATGCAGCTGGCGTTCGACGTCCTGCTTAATAAAGTCATGATAAGAGGGTTCCAATGATATTTTCAGCTGGTTTTCCGCATCGTGAATCATATTTTCCAAGTCTGAAAGTATATCGTTGTGAATTTCCTCGACGACGATCTCCCTGCCTGGAAATAGGTTAGGGGCAGGTTGAACAGGTTGGTTGTTAACGGCAAATTCATCAATGTTGTTAAGATCAGTTGGATTTAAACCGATATTCAATGTTCCATCTAGAGATTCGACCTTTAACTGATCGAATTTATATTCAATTCTATCTACATGGATTGGCGGTTTATTTTTCACCTCTGCTAGTTCATCTTTCAGGAGTTTGAGTTCGTGTTCAAGTTTCATGATCCGTTTATCCTGGGCTTCAAGAAATCGCTGCATTTGTATGGAATATGAATATAGATCCTGATTCACGATTCAACACCCCACCTTCACAATAAGTTAATTTTATATAAGACAGTATATGAAAAAGTTGGATGTAGGTGAATGCCTATGAATTAGGACGATTAAATGGGACGAAACTAGTTACTGGGGTTACATCAGCTGCAACTCCGGGAGCAGGCTCAGTGAATCCACCGGTATTGGCTAATGTGGAATATGGTTTAATCACCCCGGCACTTCCTATTTGAAAAACGGATGAATTGGCGATGCTTTGAATTTTTATCATATTGATTTGTATGGTCTGGTGAATATTAAAGATCATGTTTACTCCTTTCTTAAAAACATTAGAGATTTAAGACCAGTGGCTGATCAATACCATCTGTATCATTTGTATTTGTGGTGCTATAGGCATTATATAGGGATATGGATTCACCTGTATTAAACGAGCCAGCACCCGAAAAAGTTTTTGCAATGGAATATGGACTAATTTTAAAGACGTCACCAATATGGACAATTCCACTGTTACTGGCATTGATGACTTGAACGACTCCTACGATGGCCGGCAAGAAAATCATCCTTTTTTTATTCTGGTTTTTCCCTTGAATCTCAGGCCATGAGCCTATCACTGAAGGGAGTTTCAATGTATTGTATGTTGACTCATGATTGATGTGATTCATCTGCCTATCAATATATTGTTATATAACAATGGTAAATGTTATTGAAATCCCGATAACAGATATGGTAATATAACACTAATTCAGAATATTCAAATAAAATTCGAGGTGAGGAAATGAATGTACCATTAGTTTTATCGCATTTCTTGGATCGAGCAGCCTTACTATATGGCGATAAGAAAGCCATCATTGGAGATGACAAGGTTTTAACATACTTAGAGCTGAACGGCCGTGTAAACCAGCTTTCTAATGGTTTAAGGGACCTTGGAGTCAAAAAGGGTGATAAGGTGGCATATTTGGCACCTAACTCAATTGAAATGCTTGAAGGCTTTTATGGTGTCTTTCAGCTTGGGGCAGTAATCGTTCCATTGAATATCCGTTTGAGGCCTGCCGATTATGTATTCATTTTGAACCATAGCGAGTCAAAGGTCCTTTTCGTAGATCAGGAATTGTATCATCTAATTTCCCCTGTCAAGGATGAACTTGAATCGGTGGAGCACATAATCGTTCATTATAAAAATGAAGAGATCAATGAAACCGATTACAACCATTGGCTGGAAGGTTATGATAACAAGTGCTTCAACCGGGAGTCCGTGGATGAAAATGATGTTTCGAGCCTCCTTTATACTAGCGGGACCACAGGAAATCCCAAAGGGGTGATGCTGACTCATCGCAATAACTATTTACATGCCCTGGGTGCGATGCATCATTTCAGGGTCAATGACCGCGATACATATTTGCATGTACTGCCGATGTTCCATGTGAATGGGTGGGGTGCCCCATTTTATTATACGGCAAATGGTGCCACTCAAGTTTGTTTGAGGAAAACCAGCCCCGAAATGATATTTGAGGCATTGCAAAAACATAAGGTTTCCATAATGCATATGGCACCAACTGTTCTGAATTCCCTGTTTCAATATTATGAACGGAATGTTCCGAATATCGAGCAGGATATCCGAATCGTCGTTGCGGGTTCCGCACCGCCTCCTGCATTTGTTACAAGGGTGGAAAAAGAGTTAGGCTGGGAATTCATTCAAATTTACGGAATGACTGAATCAACACCGGTTAGTCTGATATCGCTGATTCGTTCTGAATTCGATGATCTTTCGGAAAAAGAAAAATACAGAATGAAGGCGAAAGCCGGTTATCCCATCATAGGCAGTGAGGTAAAGGTCATTCGTGACAATGGTGAGGAAGTGGCCCATGATGGCGTGGATATCGGGGAGCTCATCGTCCGCAGTCATGGAGTGATGTTAGGTTATTGGAAAAATGAAGAAGCGACAAGACAGACACTGATAAATGGATGGCTGCATACAGGGGATATGGCCACAATCGATGAAAATGGCAATGTTGATATCGTTGACCGCAAAAAGGATATCATCATTAGTGGCGGAGAAAATATCTCTTCCATAGAGGTGGAAGGAATACTCTACGAACATCCTGACATTCTTGAGGCGGCAGTCATTGCCGTTCCGCATGAAAAGTGGGGAGAGACGCCGCATGCCTTCATTGTGCCAAAAACGGGCGTGAAATTAACGGAGGATGATATAAGGACCTTTACACGAGAAAAACTAGCTCATTTCAAATCAGTTACCAGTGTGTCGTTCGTCGATGAACTCCCAAAAACGGCATCAGGGAAAATACAAAAAATCCATCTCCGTAATGATTACTGGGAATCTAAGGGGAAAATTGGCAGATTCGTTAATTGAAGCTCGCTAACGCTGTTCAGAAATGATCAGCGTTTTTTTCTGTTGCCCTTTAACTTTCGTTTTTCATATTAAGCTAGGAAAAGTAACGCATGCCATTGTAGGATAAGGACGGCCAATTTAGGAGCACTGGAATTGGAATTTGTTTCGATAAAAAGCTTCCTGTTTAACGATAAAGTGTTACTATTATAAAATATTTCAAATTATTTTGATTTTTATTTTTCATCATGTTGATTTTAAGAGTTTTTGATTGTGGGGGAGAGCATTGAAACGTATTCATTATAGCTGGGTTATTTTAATCATAACCTTCTTCTCGATTATTGTAGCGGGAATCGTTAGGTCATCATCGGGAGTATTCATCGTACCATTTGAAAGTGAGTTCGGGTGGGACCGGTCCGTCATTTCTTTAGCTTTCGCCATAAGTCTTTTTCTTTATGGATTATCGGGTCCATTCATGGCCGCTCTAATTGAAGTGCTTGGATTGAAGAAAATGATGGTATTGGCCATGTCCACTTTATTGGCAGGGATTTTCCTCACTTTTTTCATGGAGCAAGAGTGGCAGCTCATTTTAATCTGGGGAATCATCATTGGCTTGGGTTCTGGAGTGTTTTTAACGGTCTTGAGCCCATATGTGGCAAATCGTTGGTTCGAGAAGAGGCGTGGGCTGGCGGTCGGGATACTGACGGCAAGTACAGCCACAGGCCAGCTCATTTTACTTCCGGTTTTAGCCATCATCATTGAGAATTATTCATGGAGGTGGGCGATCGGATTAATATTGATCCTTAGCTTGATCATGCTGGCAATCATCCTTTTATTCATGAAAAACAATCCGATGGAAGTTGGCACTCTTCCATATGGATTAGAAGAGGAAAGTCAGGAGGCAGTTATAGTCCGAAAGAAGAACCCCATTGCCATGGCTTTTCAGTCATTGATTGAAGCAGTGAGAGTGAAGGAATTCTGGTTATTGGCAGGGAGCTTTTTTATATGCGGACTTTCAACGAGCGGGTTGATCGGCACACATTTCATTTCTTACTGCATTAGTTTTGGTTTACCTGTTGTTACGGCAGCATCAATGCTATCTTTCATGGGAATTTTTGATTTAATTGGTACGACTGTATCCGGGTGGTTATCAGATCGTTTTGATAACCGTTGGCTGTTGTTTTGGTATTATGCTCTAAGGGGTGCTTCCCTCGTATTACTTCCATTTGCGCTAAATGAAGGCTCAATCGGTCTATTGATCATCTTCTCCGTTTTTTATGGCTTGGATTGGATCGCCACCGTTCCTCCGACCATAAGCATTTCACGACAAGTCTTTGGCGTGGAGAAAAGCGGGATTGTATACGGTTGGATATTCGCGGCCCATCAGGTGGGGGCAGCAGTGGCGGCGTACGGTGGAGGGCTTATCTTCAAAATATTCAATTCCTATACATGGGCATTCTTCCTTGCAGGAATCTTTTGCTTATTGGGCAGCTTGTTTGTCATACTGATAAAAAAGCAAAAAGCGGTCACGAAAGTTAAAGATAGTGCAATGGAGTTATAGAAAAGATGTTAAATCCGTATGGATGAAAGGGGATGTACCCTATGAGGGGCACAATGGTGCCATTGCAGGAAAATAAACGGATCGTAAGCATCGATGTTTTACGTGGATTAGCCATTTTAGGTATTTTTTTAGTGAATATGCCTTCTTTCCACTCTCCGCTTCTGTACATAGATGGTGAAGAGCGGTGGTCAGGGGGATGGGACAGGATTTTGTACAGATTCAGTGATATTGTCGCACAGGCCAGCTTTTATCCGTTATTCGCCTTTCTGTTCGGTTTCGGGGCAATCATACTAGCTGTAAGGACTGAAGAAAAGGGCATTTCATTTCCTTTACTATATATGAAAAGGCTAAGTTTCCTGCTGATACTTGGATGCATTCATGCCTTTTTCATTTGGCATGGGGACATCCTCATTAATTATGCTGTATTTGGGTTTGCCTTTTTATTTTTTTATAAAATGAAGGGCAGGAATTTAATTCTACTAGGCTCGGTTTGTTATGTCCTGCCTTTTGCGATATTGGGTTCACTATTTCTTATATTGGGCATTTTTGATAGGGAAGGGATGGCAATAACGACTGATTCGGCGATGATGAAACAGTCTTTGGAAGTTTATCAATCTGGTACATTTACGGACATAATGAGTCAAAGGGCACTGGATTGGTATATGGTGAACAACCCTTATAATGCCATTATCCTTTTTTTATCGATTTTTCCGTTTTTTTTAATTGGTGCAGGCGTTGCAAAACAAGGCATTCTCCAAAATCCAACCCAATATAAACGAAAATTGAAAATGATTTCGATTGTAAGCTTGCTATTGGGCATGTCAATTAAGATTCTGCCATATGTGACGGTTTACCATTTTGGTACGATATTCGTGCAAGATTATTTGGGAGGACCATTACTTACGATTTTTTATATCACGGCAATTGCGCTTTTGGCGGAACAGGCAGGGGCTTTCCGCCTCTTACACCCGCTTTCGTATATCGGAAGGATGTCGATGAGCAATTACTTGTTCCAATCGATGGTAAGTACGGCCATTTTTTATTCATATGGACTTGGTTTATATGGATCCGTCTCTTATACGACAGGATTTGTTTTCTTAATAGCCCTGTTTTGCCTGCAAATTCTGCTTTCCTTAATGTGGATGGGGCTGTTTAAATACGGACCGGTTGAATATATATGGCGTTTGGTTACATATGGTAAAAAACCGGTTATGCGCAGGTAGGGACCTATTAAGAATATAAGTAAATAATGTTCATTAAATTGTTGGTTTTTACCCATTCAAGTAGATCCTTAGTTTTGTTTTTTTGTAAAAGCCTATGATATGATGAAATGGAAACTGAACGAGGGGGCAAAACAATGACACATATGCATATTACGGCTTGGGTTATCGGAATCATTCTTTTCTTTGTCACATATTCGATGCTTAAAGGTGGAAATCCGAAAGCGAAAATGCTACATATGATAACACGGTTGTTCTATCTATTGATTTTCCTGACTGGCGGTATGCTGATCACTGATTTTGGTGCTTACGCAGTAAAAATGATTGTTGGAATCATCGTGATTGCGGCGATGGAGATGGTGCTGGTCCGTACGAAAAAAGGGAAAAGCACAAGCGCCATGTGGATATTGTTCATCGTAGCGTTTGTATTCGTCCTTTATTTAGGACTTTCGCTGCCACAAGGAATGGACTTTTTCTAATGTAGAATTGAAGACGGGTAAATGAGGATATCTCATTTACCCGTTTTCTTTTACCCATTATTGTGAATTCACTTTCTCAATGACGATCCTTTTTCCAGTGTTCAGGGTGAATTCAAAACGATCGTGATCCTTTTTCCCATAAGAAAAGTGGTGTTGGACGAGGCATATTTGACTCTCGTTATCAAAGGTGAAGAAATTAACGCCGGACTGGTTAGGGACTGCCCTTAAAAAGGTGAGCTGGTTATAACTATATATACAATCATAAATAGAAAAATCAAGTGAATTCAATGTCGTTACAAATTGGAAAAAGGAATCATCGTTCAATTCTTCCAATAAGCGTTCAAAAGAGTAGAGTAGTTTTTTGCGTATCCGAATGGGCTCATTTTCCCTTAAGAAGGTAATTTCCCGGTGAAGCAGGATTTTCCCCTCTTCTTCAACTACTCCTTGCTGCCAGCGCCCACCCCTGTACACTTCAATGATGCTATCAACGTGGTCTTCAATGGAGCAGGCCTCATCTGTTTCATCATCGAAAAAAATCCATTGTTGATTGATATTTTCCACTGTTCCTTCGGTAAAAGCTCTTGTTTGCCTGTTCATTAACTTGATTCGTTGTTGCTGACTCATACATATACCTCCAATAGTGGAATCCTCACCTACTTTTTAGTCAAAATCCAATGAAAATATAACTGTATATTTTAAAATATTATGGACAAATAACCATCTTTCCGTCTTTGCATAGGCTATGTTTAAACAAGGGATGCTTTGCTCAACAATTCATTAACAACGCCGGGCGATGTGGGCAGGGTAGTCCTACGGAATAGCTGATCGATACTTAGGGACTGTAAATCTTTTTTAAGACAGGGAGCCAATATATTTTTGTTGGTTCGGATAGAAAGGATGAAGTGTAAAATGTGTGGGATAACAGGCTGGGTGCATTTTCAAAAAGATTTACGGACAAAAACGAAAACACTGGAAAACATGACAAAAACGTTGGCAAAGCGGGGGCCAGACGAAGAAAATGTTTGGAGCGAAGCCCATGCAGCCTTTGGTCATAAACGGTTAACGGTTGTCGATGCGGAAGGCGGAAAACAGCCGATGACGAAAAATCACGAAAACGGCAGATATACACTTTGTTATAATGGTGAGCTATATAACACCGAGGATATTCGTAAACAGCTATTATTAAAAGGATATTCCTTTAACGGTCATTCTGATACAGAAGTTTTACTAACTTCTTATATGGAATGGAAAGAAAAATGCATTGACTTGTTCAATGGGATTTTTGCATTTGCGATTTGGGATGAAAAGGAACAGAAATTATTCGTTGGAAGAGATCGCATGGGGGTAAAACCATTCTTTTACGCGGAAAGGGACGGCGGGTTCATTTTCGGATCGGAGCTTAAGGCCATCCTGGCCCATCCGGATGTTAAAACGGAGATTGACCGCGAAGGGTTGTCAGAAGTTTTTGGTGTTGGCCCATCCCGAAAGCCAGGTTCAGGTGTATTTCATAATATCCAGGAATTAAGGCCTGCCCATGCGCTTACCTTATCAAGTAAAGGCCTCCGGATTTGGAGATATTGGAATGTGAAAAGCGAAGAACATCGGGATACTCTTGATGAGACGACCGATAAGGTTCGCTTCCTTGTCGAAGATGCAGTCACACGGCAACTTGTATCAGATGTTCCTCTTTGTACCTTCTTATCGGGAGGGCTTGACTCAAGCGCGATAACAGCCATTGCGGCTAACGCCTATCAAAAAGAAGGAAAAGGCCAGCTTCATACGTATTCCATCGATTATGAAGATAATGAGCGCTATTTTAAGGCAAATGATTTTCAGCCTAACTCTGATGGCTATTGGATTAAAAAGATGTCGGAGACCTTTAACACGGTTCACCATTCATCGATCATCACCCAAGAGCAGTTGACGGATTATTTAACGGAAGCTGTCCTTGTAAAGGACCTCCCGGGCATGGCGGATGTCGATTCTTCTTTACTTTGGTTTTGTAAGGAAATCAAACGGGATTTTGTCGTAGGCCTATCCGGCGAATGTGCGGACGAAATTTTTGGAGGTTATCCTTGGTTTCATCGTGAGGATGATTTGAATCGTGCTGGTTTTCCATGGATGAGATCGACCGGGGAGCGGGCATCTTTATTAAAAACGGAATGGCGTGAGAAATTGAAGCTGGAGGAATATGCGCAGGAAGCTTATTTGACCACCCTTGCCGAAACTCCTAAATTGGAAGGGGAAAGCGGTGTGGCAGCAAAACGGAGAGAGCTTTTCTATATGAACTTATTATGGTTCATGACTACGCTCCTTGACCGGAAGGACCGGATGAGTATGGGTGCAAGTTTAGAGGTGCGCGTGCCATTTGCCGACCATCGCCTTGTTGAATATGCATGGAACATTCCTTGGGAAATGAAAATGGAAGGCAACCGTGAAAAGGGTATTCTAAGGAAAGCGTTGGAGGGGCTGTTACCTGATGAGGTATTGTATCGTAAAAAAAGTCCATATCCAAAAACCCACAACCCTATATATACAGACCGTGTGCAGGCGTGGTTGAAAGACTTACTTACGGATAAAAATTCGGTCCTGCATGAGTTTTTCGATAAAAAGAAGCTAACCGATATAGTAGATTCCAAGGGTGCCGCTTTTAAAGTGCCGTGGTTCGGGCAATTGATGTCAGGTCCACAGTTGCTCGCTCACTTGGCACAAACCCATGTATGGTTCAAAGAATATGATATCCAAATAATCGATTGAAAAAAACGGGGCGGATGATTTTCATTTGCCCCGTTTTCATTGCCTCAATAATTGAATGAGAGAATTTTATATTGATAACAACCCAATTCAAATTTACCTTCCTGTGTGGTTTCTTTTGTTCTTAAATCGGTTAGTGTACGTCCTTTCAAATCAAAAGGAAGGGTAAAGGATTGCTGGACATCCGTCGGATTAATGAGGATCACGACAGAACGTTCTCCATTATACTTTTGGTAGGCCACGATATTTTCGTTGCCGGCTGTATTAAGGAATTGGAACTTTCCATCATTGGCAAGTAATCTTTCTTCTTTTCGCAAGAGAATCAATGTCTTAATTTCATTGAAAAGCTCGGTATTTTGTTTTTCTTCTTCCCAGACCATGCATTTTCGGCACCCTGGATCCATGCCTCCGGTTAAGCCGATTTCATCTCCATAGTATATACAAGGGCTGCCATTGAATGTCAAAAGAATTGCGTGGATGAGCTTGGCACGAGCTAGATTTTCACCGCAATCCGTGAAAATCCGCGGTGTATCATGGCTTCCAAGAAGATTGAATGTCACGTCAAAAACATTGGTAGGATAACTGTGATAGATGGCTGTCATTTCTTCCGTGAACTCCCGTGCATTGATGGTTTGTGAAGCGACCAAGCGAAAAACTTGGTTGGTAAACGGGTAATTCATGACAGCATCGAACTGATCGCCGCGAAGCCATGGCATCGAGTCATGCCAAATTTCCCCAAGAATATAAAGGTCAGGCTTTATATTTTTCACCGTTGTTCGAAATTCACGCCAGAATGGCTGATCGACTTCATTTGCCACATCGAGCCTCCAGGCGTCTATATCGAACTCCTTAATCCAATAAGCCGAGACTTCGAGCAGATATTCTTTCACCTCCGGATTCGCAGTATTCAATTTTGGCATCGATTCAAAAAAACCGAATGTTTCGTAATTGGGCCTTTCCCCTCCCTTAAGAGGAAAGCTGTGCGGGTGGAACCAATCCTTATATTTCGATTTCTCCCCTTTTTCGAGTAAATCCTGAAAAGGGGGGAAGTAGTAGCCGCTATGGTTAAAAACGGCATCAAGCATGACACGGATATTCCGTTTGTGGCATTCGGTTATTAGTGTTTTCAATGTTTCCTTCGTTCCAAATTGCGGATCGATACTCCGGTAATCAATTGTATCGTATTTATGATTGGAGTAGGCATGGAAGATTGGCGTGAAATAAATTCCGTTGATGCCGAGATTCTCAAGGTAATCCAAATGTTCAATGATTCCTTCGAAGTCCCCGCCAAAAAAATTATCCACGGCCGGTTCTTCACTTCCCCAAGGTATCACACCTTCCGGATCATTGTCGGGATTTCCGTTCGCGAATCGTTCAGGAAAAATTTGATACCAAATTGTATCTTTGACCCATTCCGGTGCCCCGAAAACTTCATTTTGATGTAGATAGGGAATCGCGAAATAGCTTCCCGGATCTCGGGGGGGTTCTTTAAAGAAACCTTTTTCCGTGTAAATGGCACTTTCATCTTCCGAGGATACTTTGAACCCATATCGAATTCTTCGGTAGGGAGGCTTCACATAGATATGCCAATAATCATAACGGTTATCGCTGCCTGATAAACTCATGGGAAGTTCTTGGTACTGCCACTGGCCATCATTATCTGAAATGTATGGATCCCCAAAAATCAATCCAGCTGAGGAGATATCTTGTTTTTTCGTACGTAGGCGGATATGTAGGGTTTCAATGTTGATGGTATAGCCGTAATTGTCATTAGGTCTATGGTGCATGGATGAGAATTCCATTACAAAACCACTCCAATTCTATATGTATTTGGGGATGTGAAAAAGGAAATTTTCCGGCTGTTTATGAGGGGGGGGGGCACCATGAAGTTGCACTGAGCCAGGCTAAGAGTTTTTCAATATGGTTATATACCCGATTTCAATTGAAAGAAGCACTTATTAACTAAAAAATAACAAAAAGTGTTCATCACTACAAGAAATAAATACAACGAGGAAAATGTTGTAAAAACCAAAGGCGTTCATATAATGATAATAATAGCTTTGGCACCGCTTTCATTAAGTGGCTTTGTTTGAATGAATGAACTGAAAAACAGTATTATTTGGTGCTTTTGGACATGATAGAATAAACATTTTAAAAAGGAGAATGAAAGTGAAGAAGCTGATTTTTCATTTGTTCATGTCCATGTTTTTGATCGTTAGTGTAAGTGCTTGTGGTACCAGTTCAGATTTGGAAAATGAAGTAGTGAAAGAAAATAAGAAAAAAGAAGACGAAGCAGCCAGCAATGAAGCGAAGCCGGAAAAATTGATCATTTGGGAGGAAAAAGGTAAAGCAGAGGCCCTAGTGCCGGTTATTGAAGCTTTTGAAAAGGAATATGGAATCAAAGTTGAGCATGAAGAGCTTGAAATAGATTCCGAGATGTATGAGCGGCTTCGAAGTGATGGGCCAATCGGAAACGGCAAGGCCCCGGATGTCGTAACTTTTTCTCATGAAAAAGTCGGGCAAATCGTGAAGGAAGGCTTAATTCAGGAAATGAAGGTGAAAGATGAGGTATTGAACGCCTTCATTGAACCTTCAATTAGTGGGGAGATGTACCAAGATAAGGTATTTGGATTGCCTAAATCGGTAAACACATCCGTATTCATTTATAACAAAAAATTGATGGCTAAGGCTCCTGAAACGATGAATGCCCTTTATAAAATGGCGAAGGAATTAAGAAAGGATAACGTGCATGGTTACTATGCCAAATGGAATGATTTCAATGATTCTTATGGAGTGATCGCTGGAATGGGAGGTTATATTTTTAAAGATAAGAATGGAAAACTGGACCCTTCCGACATTGGTTTGAATAATAAGGGTGCCATAAAAGGGGCTGCTTACATCCAAAAATGGTATAGGGCGGGTTTGATTCCTAAAGGCGACAAGGCAGCGAGCGAGAAGTTGTTCGTACAAGGGAATTTGGCTTCTATCATGAGTGACGGTGACTCATTTACCGGGCGAAAGGATACAGGGATTGCCCCCATGCCCAAATTGCCAAATGGCCAGCCAATGAAAACGTTGATGGGAATCAAAGGCTGGCATGTAACAGCATTCACAAAACATCCTTATTGGTCTACTAAGTTAGTTGAATATTTGACAAATGATGATAATGCAATGCAGCGTTATGACTTAACAGGAGAAATCCCTCCTAATAAATCAATCAAACACAATGCCGCCAACAATGAAAATGAAAGGGCACAAGCCATAAGCATACAATTACAATACGCTGAACCAGTGCCGAATATACCAGAAATGAATAGGGTATGGGGACCGATGAATGCCGCCATGGATGAAATAAGCACTCAAAAAGCAAAACCGAAAAGGGTCTTGGATAAAGCGGTTAAGACGATAA
The DNA here is from genome assembly GCF_050269675.1 of Peribacillus sp. NPDC076916. NCBI lineage: Bacteria > Bacillati > Bacillota > Bacilli > Caryophanales > Bacillaceae > Peribacillus > Peribacillus sp. NPDC076916. Next base: position 546,497 of record NZ_JBNNIU010000001.1, on the reverse strand, counting down.
AAAAAGAACGTTGATCGTGTTCTGATTTTCCTGATTAGGTAACCATGACCAGTACCCGCAATTTGTCCCTTTAGTGTAAAGTTTTTTATAAATTGGATTTGACGTTAAGGGGTCAAAAGGCTAATCTTAAAGGCGTAAAGAGATAGCTAGGAGGAGAGCGGATATGAGAAAAAGAGTGTTATCACTCGCTTTAATTCCGTTGCTTCTTTTTTACGCCATTCCAGTAGGAGCAGCTGAAAAAGAACAACGAACTTGGAAGGATGAAATCGTATATTCATTATTGGTCGACAGATTTTTCGATGGGAATACTCAAAATAACGGAGACGCGAACGTGAATGACCCTTCCACGTTTAATGGTGGGGATTTCGAGGGTGTCACGAAGAAACTGAATTATTTAAAAGATATGGGTTATACCGCTATCATCCTTTCACCGATTTTCGCTAATGATAAAAATGGCTATCATGGCGATTGGGTGGCAGATTTCTATAAGACGGATAAACATTATGGGACATTGAAAGAGTTTAAAAAACTCGTGAATGAGGCACATAAACGCAATATGAAGGTGATCATTGATTTTCAAGCAAATAATGTGGGTCCTGACTCCACGTGGCTGACCGATCCAAAAAAACAAGATTGGTTCCATGAAGAAAAAAAGATTTCCCAGGACAGTAGCCAAAAGGATTTGGAAACAGGCTGGGTCGATGATCTTCCAGATTTGAATCAAGATAATGAGGAAACAAGGAAATATTTACTTGATGCTGCCAAATGGTGGATAACGGAAACTGATATTGATGGTTACCGTATAAATAAAGTCCAATACGTAGCAAAAGATTTTTGGAAGGAATTTGTGGATGCAGTCAAATCTGAAAAATCAAATTTCTATACAATCGGCGATGTACAAGGTGATGCCGATTTGATATTAAGCTACAAGAAGACGGGTATCGATGCTTTTATGGCTTATCCACAAAATGCTGAGCTACGGGAAGCATTTGCTGCACCCGATAAAGAATTGAAGCCTGTTTTTAATGCGTTTGAGAAAAGCGAAGATGAATTAGGGGGCAATGCCCAGCAGGCATTATTCATGGATACACAGGGAATGCCCCGTTTTACAAAGGATGCAGCGGACCATAACGAAAATCCAGGTTCCAGATGGAGAATGGCGCTGTCGTATCTATATACGATGCCAGGGGTGCCAATCGTATTTTATGGATCGGAAATTGCCTTGAATGGGGATATTGCCCCGGATAATCACAAGTTGATGAATTTTAAGACCGAACAGGAATTGGTGGAATATATAACAAAGCTTTCTGAGCTCAGAGACATGTACCCAGCGTTGGTCAAGGGGGATATGGAGCTTTTATATGAAAAAGGTGGAACTTCGGTATTCAAGCGTGTATATGGTGATGAAACGATTGTCGTTGCCATGAACAATACGACTGAAACTCAAATGATAAACCTTACTGATAAGGAACTTGAAAGAAATAAAGAGTTGAGAGGTATGCTGAATGGGGATCTGGTCCGCAGTAAGGACAACAGTTACTCTATCGTAATCGACCGGGAGACGACGGAAGTCTACACACTGTCACCTAAATCGATTATTAATATTCCTTACCTGTTAGTCATAGGATTGGTTCTTCTTATTTTTGGTATATTCATTGCATTGGTTATTAAGCGTTCAAAACGGAACCAACCAAAATAATCATATACCTCTCGATTGTCGGTAGCCGCCAAACATTGTCCCTAAGGCTTTGTGGAAAACAGGATCGGGAGGTTACAGCATGAATAAGACCTGGTGGAAAGAAGCGGTTTGCTATCAAATATACCCGCGCAGTTTCATGGATAGTAATGGTGATGGAGTCGGTGATATAAAAGGGCTGATTTCAAAGCTTGACTATTTGCAGGAATTAGGGATTGATGTTATTTGGATTTGTCCGTTTTATAAATCGCCCAATGCGGATAATGGCTATGATATTAGTGATTATCAAGCAGTTTCCAATGAATTCGGTTCAATCGAAGATATTGATCTGTTATTGAAAGATGTTCATGGACGTGGGATGAAGGTGATACTCGATCTTGTTTTGAATCATACAAGCGATGAGCACCCCTGGTTCGTAGAGTCACGTTCGTCCCGCGATAATCCGAAACGGGATTGGTATATATGGAGGGATGGGCAGGACGGTCGTGAGCCAAATAATTGGGAAAGCATCTTTTCCGGAAGTGCCTGGAAATTCGATGAAAGGACCAATCAATACTATTTACATTTATTTGCCGAAAAGCAGCCAGACTTAAACTGGAAAAATACTGATGTACGAAAGGCATTATATGAAATGGTCAATTGGTGGCTAGATAAGGGAATCGATGGCTTCCGGATTGATGCGATCACGCATATTCATAAGCGTGATGGCCTTCCCGATATGCACAATCCTTATTGGCATCAGTACGTACCAGCGTTTGAAATGCACACCAATCAGGACGGGATTCTGGATTACCTTCAGGAGTTGAAAGAAGAGACTTTCTCTAAGTATGATATCATGACGGTCGGTGAGGCCAATGGCGTCAGGATTGAGCAGGCGGAAGAATGGGTCGGGGAATCGAATGGGAAGTTCAATATGATCTTTCAATTTGAACATCTTGGGCTTTGGAATAGGGGTCAGAATCACGACGTTGATGTTCAGGGGTTAAAGCGCACACTGACCAAATGGCAAAAGGGGCTGAAAAACAAAGGATGGAATGCTTTGTTTTTTGAAAATCATGACCAGCCAAGAAGTGTATCAACTTGGGGAAATGATCATCAATACTGGTTGGAAAGCGCAAAGATGATTGGGGCTCTATACTTTTTCATGCAAGGCACACCTTTTATTTATCAAGGCCAGGAAATTGGCATGACGAATGTCCAATTTGATTCGATTGATGATTATGATGATGTAGGAATGAAAAATTTTTACCGGATAGAGACCTCCAAAGGTCGTCCGCATGATGAAATCATGAACATTATCTGGCATAGCGGCCGGGATAATTCACGAACACCGATGCAATGGAATGATATCGAAAATGGCGGTTTCACGAAAGGAACACCTTGGATGAGGGTTAATTCCAATTATCGAGCCATTAATGTAGAACAGCAGAAAAATGACCCCTCATCCATTTATCATTTTTATAAAAAGATGATTGATCTTCGAAAAAAACATCAGGTCCTTGTTTATGGCGAATATGAATTATTATGGGAAGACCACCCTGAACTTTATATTTATACAAGAAACATGAATGATAATTCAGTTATGGTAGTATGTAATTTTAGTATGAATCACCACCAAGTCGACCTCTCTTACTGGGGGGAAATGGAACTTTTGCTAGCTAATTATGAGGATTGTCCTGAGGTGCCCCTTATTGATTTACGTCCATATGAAACGAGGGTTTATCGTTATTAATTGGTAAATCACTTCTATGGTCTTGATTGGAAATCAGCTTAAAACCTATGTAGTTAGTCGTCTGACTTCTTGGTCTTCAATAGACACGCCATTTTTTTAGAAGCTGATCATACATCAGCTTCTTTTTGAATTTTAAAACAGAAATGAAAAAAACGTAAAAGTAAGTATTTTCTGAAAAATTAAACAAACATTTAAAAAAGTATGGATATAACTATCGAACTGAGTGTATTATGAATACATACAAAATGTATAAATATAAAACAAATATTAGCGAAGTGTTTATTGGTATTCACCTTGTATTAAATGAAGTCAAAAAGGGCTAAGAGGGGAGAGGGGAAATGCATGGCCATAACAATAAAAGATGTGGCACAGTTAGCGAATGTTGCACCTTCAACAGTTTCTCGAGTGATTGCAAACAATCCTCGGATAAGTGAAAAAACAAAGGTACGGGTACGTAAGGCGATGAGTAAATTAGGATACCATCCAAACTTCATTGCACGCAGTCTTGCCAATCAATCTACCAGGATCATTGGCTTGGTATTGCCAAGTTCGTCAAATGATTATTATCAAAATCCGTTTTTTCCGACGATCCTTCAGGGTCTAAGTGAAGGAGCTCAGGAAAATCATTATTCCCTGTTGCTAAACACGGGAAAAACAGAAGATGAAATCTACGAAGGAGTAGTGAATATGGTGCAGGGGGGGATGGTTGATGGAATTATCCTGATGTATTCAAGGATGAACGATCACATTCTGACCTATTTGAGAGCAAGGGCTTTTCCATTTGTGATCATTGGGAAACCCTATGATTTTCTCGAGGAGATAACATATGTTGATAATGATAATGTCTTGGCTGCCGAACAGGCAACGGATTACCTCATACAGCTAGGGCATGAGAGGATTGGATTCATCGGAGGTGACATAACCCTTGTGATGACCCTTGATCGTTTGTCAGGATATGAACGGGCATTGAAGAGGGCTGGAATCGATCGAAGGGGGGAATATACCCAGCATGAAGATTTTTTGCATGATGGGGGACAAACAGCTGCAAAAAGGTTACTATCCATCGATGAACCGCCAACCGCTTTGGTGGTCAGTGATGATCTTATGGCACTTGGCATCGTGCATTCACTTCGCGAGATGGGCGTGCGCACTCCTGAAGAAATTTCAATCGTCAGCTTCAATAACGTTCTTTTCTCTGAACTGTCATTACCAGCCCTGACTTCCGTAGATATCAATATTTTTGATTTGGGATATCAGGCCGCTAAGGGCATCATTCAAATGCTGCAGACTGGAGATGCTCCCGCTGGGACCATCATTCCACATCATTTCGTGGAAAGGCATTCCTGCAGATCGATTAAGCAAGGTGCAATGGCCATGACTTATTGAACGAAAAGGCATTGCATAAAAGCAATGCCTTTTTTCCCTAGAAATGCACACTGAAACTTTTGAATGCATGTACACCCGTTCCGTGTCTAACCAAATTATTCTCTTTAAGGTATTGAATGGCTTCAAGGACTTTCACAAAGATCCCTGGTTCGAGGCCGAGTTGGTTGTGTCCGCCATATATTTTGGATACTGCCTTGATTTTTGCGATTTTTTCTAATGAATTCACAAGGTCTTCAGGGCTTGTAGAGGGATAAAATGCATAAACTGGAGTATCTGAATAAAGCAGGTCGCCAGTAAATAAATAACCTGTTTCATTATCCAAAATTGAGATGTGGCCAGGTGAATGCCCAGGTGTGTGATAAATCCCTAAACTGCGGTTCCCAAGTTCAATCGTGTCCCCATCCGATAAGAGCCTATCAGGGGACCCCTGGTATGGCTTGTATGTAGAAGGATCGAATGATTCGGGTATGGGGACAGTGATATCCCGGGCCATGTTCTTTCTTATTTGTTCCAAGGACAAACCTTCAATGCCGTTGATCAGCCAGTTGGCATCATCACCATGAACATAAATTGTCTCATAATCCCCATGACTGCCAATATGATCCGCATGAACGTGTGTCGTCAGGACGATAATCGGAAGATCGGTTAGCTGGTCTGTAATCCGCTTAATCGAACATATGCCTAATCCTGTGTCGATTAACGCAGCTCGGGTCTCCCCAAGTAATAAAAAGGAATGAACCTTCTCCCAATGACCATATTCACTGATTGCAAACGTTCCTGAGTCCAATTCCTGAACGGTGAACCATGGATCTACAATATTTTTCAAAAATGAATCCACTCCTTCCCATTCATATATTCCGCATTAACCGGAAATATCCTGCTTGAAAGATAAAAGCAGTGGATTTGTGATATCCACTGCTTTTGAAAGGGGAAAACTTATCCGTTTACCACGCTCCCGCCGTTTACGTGGATGACTTGTCCGCTGACATAGGATGAATCATCACTTGCCAAATATACATAAGCTGGTGCTAATTCCTCTGGCTGCCCTGCACGGCCCATTGGAGTATCCTGGCCGAATTTGGCAACATCCTCTTCCCCGAATGAGGCAGGAATCAGCGGTGTCCAGATCGGTCCTGGCGCAACACCGTTCACTCTGATGCCATCTTTTGAAATGGAGTTCGACAGGGCCCTTGTAAATGCCAATATTGCACCTTTTGTTGAAGAGTAATCGATTAGTTTTGGGTTGCCTTGATAGGCTGTGATAGAGGTTGTATTAATGATGCTGCTTCCTTTTTTAAGATGCTTCAATGCAGCTTTAGTTAAGTGGAACATCGAGAAAATATTCGTGCGGAACGTTTTTTCCAATTGTTCAGCTGAAATGTCAAGGATACTTGTTTGCACATGCTGTTCACCGGCGTTATTGACTAAAATGTCCAAACCGCCAAATTCATCAACCGTTTTTTTGACGACATCCTGGCAGAAGGCTTCATCACCGATATCTCCGGAAATGAGTAAACATTTCTGACCTTCTTTTTCAATCAATTCTTTTGTCGCTTTGGCATCCTCGTGTTCATCCAAGTATGCAACTGTCACATTCGCTCCTTCCTTGGCGTAATAAATGGCAACCGATTTACCGATTCCGCTGTCTCCTCCTGTTATGATTGCCGTTTTACCTTTTAGTTTGCCGCTTCCTTTGTAGGCAGCTTTAACAGAATCAGGGTTCGGTTCCATTTTTGTTTCCAATCCAGGTTGATGCTGTTGATGTTGAGGTGGAAATCCTTGTTTGTTCTGATTTTGGTTTTGGTTAGTCAAGATTAAAACGCCTCCTGTTTAATTATCTATGCTTTTTCTATTCCTTTTTTAGAAAAAAGAAAACATGGGAAAAATGACCAAATGATTAGGGGTAATTATTTATATAACTAAGGGAACATGACTAGTCTTTCCATGTTACATGAAGGAGATTCATTTGAAGAATAAGGGGGAAGACGGCTATTGGGGCAATGCAAATAAAAAAAGACCCACCCAAAGGTGAGGCCTTCATACTTAGCGGTAATTTAAGAATTGTACATCAATGGACAGATCAGCGCCCCGGATTGCGGAAATGATTCCTTGCAAATCGTCCCGGTTCTTACCTGTAACACGGATTTGATCATCTTGGATTTGGCTTTTCACTTTCAGACCGCTGTTTTTAATGATGGTATTGATTTTTTTTGCTTGTTCCTTATCGATGCCTTGAATCAACTTAGCACGTTGGCGAACGGTTCCGCCAGAAGCTCCTTCTAATTTGCCATAGTCCAGGTTCTTGACTGGTACGTCACGTTTAATGAGTTTACTAATGAGAACATCCTTCAGCTGTTCAAGCTTATATTCATCGTCGGACACTAAAACAAGATCTTCTTTTTCAATGGTGATGCTGCTTATACTCCCTTTAAAATCATAGCGTGTTTGTATTTCCTTCATAGCCATGGTAACTGCATTCGTTACTTCTGAAAAGTCTACTTTCGAAACAATATCAAATGAATTTTCCTTTGCCATCACTTACCTCCAGCAGGTTTTATTTCCTTTATTATAGAGAAAGTGTGATAGGAAGACAACTATCTAAACCATATTAAAAAAGCGAGGGGACAAGCCCCTCGCGTCATTTATGGTCTGTTTTCTTCGAATAGGAGTGCTTACCCGCAACAAGATTTTCCTGATAGGCGACATTTTTTTCAGCATTTCTCGCCTGGTTATCTTTTGGCCTTTTGTTGTCATCGGTTGTTTTTGACATAGAGAAAACTCCCTTCCATTATCTGATCAATATATATTGTTCACAATAATGGAAGGGAGTATGTATGTTTATGATTTCTCAGGGGTATCGTTTAAGAAGAAGAGGGCAATTGTACCAGGACCGGCATGTGCACCGATGACGGAGCCGATTGTATGGATCATGAAATTGGTTGTCCCGAATTCATTTTGAATGGCTTCCTTCCATTCCATGGCCGTCGCTTCATCATCACCATGACTGATGGCAATCGTTTGGTTTTTTAAATTTTTTCCTCTTTCGTGCATTAATTCGATTACACGTTTAATCAATTTCTTTTTGCCGCGTAACTTTTCCAGCGGAACAAGCTTCCCATCTTCTACATGCAATAACGGTTTAATGTTTAATAAACCGCCAACAAGGGCAGATGTTTTGGAGATGCGGCCGCCACGGGCCAAATATTCAAGGTTATCTACAGTGAATAGATGCTCCATATGCCGGGTTTGGAATTCTATGTCAGCTAGGATTTCTTCTTTAGTGGCACCGTTTGCTGCTAGATCGGCTGCTTTCTTCACAATTAAACCGACGCCCATCGAAGCGCATTTTGTATTGACGATTTCAATGTCAAGGTCAGGGTACTCTTCCTTCACCTGATTAAGAATCATCACTGCCGTTTGATATGTTCCTGATAACTCAGAGGAAAAGGCTATATATATCCCTTGTTTTTTCTCTTTGGCAAACTGTGTGAAAAGTTCTATTAAGCATTCCGGGGAAGCTTGCGATGTTTTCGGGGATTTTCCCTCAATCATCGCCTGATAGACTTCGTGAGAATTAATGGTAAGTAAATCTTCATAATTTTTCCCGTCAAGATGGACTTGTAAAGGAATTAATGAAACATTGTTTTCCTTATAGAAAGACAACGGCAAATCACATGCACTATCTGCAAGAATTGTGATAGCCATAATACACCTGCTTTCCTTTTTACAATTTTTAGAAAATGAGTGGACACTCTACAATTTAGTGTAGCACGTAACGGTAAAAATTCAATCTCTACGTAAATAGAATAAATAATTAAGGGTAAAAAGATAATAGAATAAGGGTGAAATGGAGGTTTTTAGGATGTACAGTGGTGAAATGAAGAAAATTATCATAGTTGTGGTCGGAGCATTACTGAATGCCATCGCAATGAACTTTTTTCTAATACCGGCAAACGTATATGCAAGCGGCTTTACAGGAGTGGCCCAACTTCTATCGAGGATGATTGGTTCTTTTGCTCCTTTTAATTTATCGACAGGTATTCTATTGTTTTTATTAAACATTCCAGTAACGATCATTGCTTGGCGAAAGGTTGGAAAGTCTTTCACTTTTTATAGTTTCCTCAGCGTTGTCTTGATGTCCTTCTTTATGGAAATCATTCCGATTACACGCTGGTCACCTGACATATTATTAAATGCGGTATTTGGCGGCGTCATAGCTGCAGTAGGTGTGGGGATCACCTTAAAATACGGTGCATCGACTGGCGGAATGGATATTATCGCCATGCTTCTGTCACGGAAGAAAGACAAACCCGTGGGTACTTATTTATTTCTGCTGAATGGCGTGATCATTGTAACGGCAGGTGCTGTATATGGACCGGAAAAAGCTTTGTACACACTTGTTACCCTTTACACATCGACCCGGGTCGTTGACGCGATTCATACACGGCATGAAAAGCTTACTGCCATGATCATTACAAAGAAAAGTGAAGAACTTAAACAGGCAATCCATGCTAAATTAGTTCGCGGAATCACAAGAGTTCCTGCAAAAGGGGCGTTCACCAACGAAACTAAGGAAATGTTATTGATTGTCATTACAAGGTATGAATTGTATGACCTTGAAAAGATCATCAAGGAAGTGGATCCACACGCTTTCACAAACATCATAGAAACTTCAGGCATTGTTGGAACTTTCCGCAGGGAATGATATGAACAAAAAATTAAGGCCATTACACTTCTATTACAAAAGGCAATATTTAGGCGTTTTAAGTTTAATGCCTGTATCAAACGGCTAATTCTTATATTGTAGCGCCAATTTAAAGTCTTATGAAGGAGTGATAAAAATGGCTAACGACGAAAAAATGAGCAGACAGGAAGCAGGTCGTAAAGGCGGGGAAGCCACTTCTAAAAATCACGACAAGGATTTTTACCGGGAAATTGGACAAAAGGGTGGAGAAGCCACGTCGGATAATCATGAGAAGGAATTTTATCAAGAAATTGGACAAAAGGGCGGAGAAGCCACCGCAGATTCCCATGGTAAAGACTTTTATAAAGAAATTGGTGAAAAAGGCGGTAAAGCACGAAATAACAATTAACAAAGCGAAAGCCTCCAGGAATCCTGGAGGCTTTCACGTTATTTAGAGTGGTTTTCCAGCTCTTCCTGGAGTTCTCGCAGTTGTGCTTTTTCGGCCTCGCTCGTATTGGCAAAGGCTGATGAAAGAGCGTTTTTAGCGATTTCCTCTGTCTTGCGCTGGTCACCGTCATGCTCAGAATGGAGAGCATTTTTAGCGATTTCCTCTGTCTTATGCTGGTCACCGTCATGCTCAGAGTGGAGAGCTTCTTCAACAAATTCCCTTGCCTTCTGGAATAAATTGTTTCCCATTAGAAGCCACCATAGCTTTGTTCTGACATAATTCTTAACCTGTCTTTTTCAGCCTCTTCAAACGTAGTGTGATAAGGGATTTTTTCGGCATGCCTGGCAACACTTTCTTTGCCTTGCTGTACAAATCGTTTAGATTTACTGCTTTTACCCATTCTTATCTCCTCCGATTCTGAGCGTTGTCGACAACGGAATGGAAGCTGTTGTCCATTTTAGTTTGGCTTGAAAGAGAGATATTATGAAGGTAAAAAATGACGTATTAGGAATTAGGCTTTTATATTGAATTTTTCTTCGAGGAAGACCGCTATACCATCCTCTTCATTCGTTAATGTAGTCGTATTTGCTACCGTTTTTACAGGTGAAATCGCATTTCCCATGGCCACCCCGGTTCCCGCAAAATCAAGCATTTCCAAATCATTATCTTCATCACCGAAAGCGATTATCCTGTTTTGAGGAATTTCCAGATAGTTGGATACACGTTTTAAACCTACGGCTTTACTTAACCCGCTTTTTATTATTTCGATGATATGAAAAGGCTCTGCCCAGCGGCGGTGATCGACCAATTCTGCATGGACATCGGATAAATGCTGGCGAATCTGCCCAACGAATTCACTATCTGTGTGAATTAGCATCGAAGTTGGGGAATCCTGAAGGTAATTGCGCAAGTCACCTGTCTTCATGGTCGGATTTCCTACATTGAACATGTTCATCAACTTTTCATCATGATAATGAACATAAACATCATCTCGGACTTCTGCGATGATGTTGTGGTATTTAAACTGATCACACGCTTCAACAATATCTTTGGCAACACTTATATCCAATGGAGAGTGATATACCCCCCAGCTTGTATGCAATGGGTGATGGACGAAAGCGCCATTGAAATTAACGATGGGTGTAGTCAACCCCAATTCCCGGTAATAAAGTTCACTTGAGCGAAAAGGACGCCCGGTAGCGATCATAACTTCGTGTCCATCTTCTTTTAGTTTTAAGAGTGTTTTTTTAGTCCTTGAAGAAATGGTTTTGTTATCTGTAAGTAAAGTACCATCAAGATCCAATACGATTAAATGTTTCTCAGCCATGTACACACCTTCTGTTCTTTTTGATTTCATTATATGCAAATATTGTTAAGCCCATTTTAAAGTAAATGTAAATCTTTTTCATTCTTTATGCATTCCTGTATGATATTACTATATCCAAAATCATGATGATTAAAGCGAAGCTCAGGTTTAAGGAGCGGAATGATGAATGCCAATGCCATTTTGATAATGGTATTGAAAAGACCGGAACAAATTATTCGGAGGGGTTAATTTGATAATTATTGAAAAAGAACTAATTGGACATATTCCTGTATTGCACATAGGTGAAGGAACCACTTTCAATCAGGAATTGCCGGTTATTATTTTTATACATGGTTTCCAAAGTGCAAAAGAACACAATCTTCACTATGCTTATTTATTGGCCGAAAAGGGTTTTCGTGTGCTTCTTCCCGATGTGATCCATCATGGGGAAAGGGGAGCTGGTTTGAGTGATTCTCAAATGATGCCCCGTTTTTGGGAAATGGTATTACAGACAATCCAGGATTTATCTTTGTTGAAGGATGATTTATTATCCCGAAAATTAATTGATCCTGACAGAATCGGCGTAGCTGGTACCTCTATGGGGGGAATAGTGACTAATGGGGCCCTGGCTGCCTATGAGTGGATATCCGCCGGAGTCAGTTTAATGGGAAACCCATCATATGTCGCGTATGCAGAGCTCCAAATTACGGAGATTAAGAAAAGGAAAGTTAATTTCCCAGCTACTGATGAGGAAGTTTCCAAGGTGATTGAACAGCTCAAGCCATTTGATTTGAGTCTGAATCAGGATAAGCTTTCAAACCGTCCGCTTCTTTTTTGGCATGGTGCCAAAGATCCGATTGTGCCTTATCAACATGCATATCGTTTTTATGAAGCTGTCAAAGCAGGGTATAATGAGGCAGATGAAAAAATTGATTTCATCCTTGATTCTAAGGCTGGGCATAAAGTGAGTAGGGAAGGCGTACTTATGACTGCAGACTGGTTTGCGAAACATTTACTGTCAACTGTGCAAAATGCTTAAGTACTCACTCAAAATCTGTTATGATTCTAATACGGACATAAAATATAGTCTAAAATGGACATAATGATGAAAACAGACTATCTAAAACGAAGAGATTTTCCATAAAAGGAGTGATTGAAGTGGATCAAGATACAAAAGATATTATATTTGGAGCTTTGGAGCAGGTCATTGACCCTGAGCTTGGCATAGATATCGTTAATTTAGGCTTGGTATATGATGTGGATATGGATGAGGAAGGTCTGACTACCGTGACGATGACATTGACTGCCATGGGCTGTCCGCTAGCTGGCACGATCGTCGATCAAGTCAAATTGGTTCTGGAAGATATCCCAGAGGTAAAGGAAACGGATGTGAAGATTGTCTGGAGTCCGCCATGGACTAAAGACAAAATGTCCAGGTATGCTAAAATTGCATTAGGCATCAAATAATAATTCTATATAGAAATGAAAAGCCAGTCAAAAAACAGTGAATCCATTCAATTGAGTCACTTTTTATGGTCTGGTTTTTTCTAATACTTTCGGCTAGGAGTGGTTAATTGAACAGTCAAATTAAAGATTCATTGGACAGGCCACTAAGGGATTTAAGGATTTCAGTCATAGATCGCTGTAACTTTCGCTGCCAGTATTGCATGCCTGCTGAAATTTTTCATGAGAACTTTCAGTTCCTGCCTAAAAGTGAGCTATTATCTTATGAGGAAATTGTAAGGCTTTCTAAAATATTCGCAAGCTTAGGGGTAAAAAAACTAAGGTTGACAGGCGGGGAACCATTACTCCGGAGAGATCTCACCACTCTGATTACAAATCTCGTCAAAATCGAAGGTATTGAAGATATTGGACTGACTACGAATGGTGTCTTCTTGAAAAAATATGCCGTGAATTTGAGGGAAGCTGGTTTGCAAAGGGTGAATATCAGCTTAGACAGCCTCGATGATGAACTTTTCAAGAAGATGAACGGCAGGAATATCGGCATAAAGCCTGTTATTGAAGGCATCGCAGCTGCCAAAGAAGCTGGGCTTGGCGTTAAAGTGAATATGGTAGTGAAAAAAGAAACCAATGAATCTCAAATCCTGCCGATGGCCCGATTTTGTAAAGAAGAGGGCATTCAATTACGCTATATAGAATTCATGGATGTCGGACATACAAATGGCTGGCAGTTGAAGAATGTCATTACGAAAAAAGAACTTCTTGAAATGCTCCAAACCGAATTTGATTTAGAACCGGTTGAAGAAGATTATTTTGGAGAGGTGGCAAAACGCTACCGTTATAAAGGCACTACTGCAGAAGTGGGCTTCATAACCTCGGTATCCGAGTCTTTTTGTTCAAGTTGTACACGTGCACGTCTCTCTGCTAATGGAAGTTTATATACATGCCTGTTTAATGGAAAGGGACATGACTTGAAGTCATTGCTCCGTTCCGGCATGACAGATGAAGAATTAACCGGGTTCATCATTTCGCTTTGGAATCTTAGAGACGACCGCTATTCGGATGAGCGGGCAGCGGGAACGGCCAAGAAACAGGAAAAAATCGAAATGTCATTCATTGGCGGGTAATATACAAATACTCCTTCCGAATGAATAAAAAATGAAGGGATGGCAATTACGCCATCCCTTCATTTTTTTATAGTTAATTAGGAACTTCTGATGCCAGTCAATGGACGAAATCGATTTTTATGCTTTTTTTATGCATATTTATATTTTTTTATAGGAATCCATGGAAATGAAAATAATTAAATGGTCCTAGGGAAAATTCAGCCCTGAAATAAACGCCGATCATTTTCAGTCAGTACGGCATTATTTATTTATTTACTGCTTTTTATGTGGGATTTAATCGATGGTACAGATTTCTATTGGACAGTTTTCACAGTCGATTTCCTGTTTCAAAAAATCAAAGTCAAGAATCGTAATGCGCCCCTTTTTAATGGAGATGACATTGTTTTTCCTTAATTGAGATAGCATTCGATTGACTACCTCGCGGGATGTGCCGCAAAAATTGGCGAGTTCTTGGTTTGTAAAAGGAAGATTGATAACTTTTCCGTCTTCTGCTTCAGTGCCATAACTATTTGATAAACGGATAAGGGTGGAGTAAAAGGCACCTTTCTTGCCGTGCAGGAGCATATCGCGGAATTTAGCCTGATTTTTACGGTTCTGAGCCGATAACCATGTCATCATCTCGACTGCAAGATGGCTATCTGAGGCGATTTTCTTTTCTAATGCTTCTTTGGAGATTACCGCAACAGATCCATCTTCCATCATCTTTGCGTTCATCATATATTTAGGGTTTGGAGAAAATAAGACTGTTTCCCCAACCAAATCATTCTCCGAACTAATGCGTATAGTTAATTCCCGACCGTCAGGAACAACCTTACTCACTTCTACTGTACCTTTTAAAATGTAATACAAATCACTTGCTGGGGTGCTCTCGTGAAAAAGGTAGCTCCCTTTTTCCATATGTTTAACTTGCTGTTTATTATCTAAAATGGAATGCATCCGATTAGATAACGATAATTCATTCATGCAAATGACCACCTTTCCAAATGCCGTTAAAACTCACTCACTATTTGATTTAAACGGAAAAAACACTAACAGTCAACAACTTTGGATAATTCTAGGAATTTAGATGGATAAATTTTCATTTTAAATATTAGTTTATAATTTTATAAAAATACATTTGATTTTATTTTTATTCAGTCTTATAATAATAGAATCAAAGAATGACAGGGACCTGAAATTATAGGAGATGGTTTTATGAACGTATCAATAGTAGGTGCAACGGGTTATGGAGGAATGGAACTAATAAGATTCTTGAATAATCATCCGCAATTTAAAATAAAATCATTGCATACTTCTTCCCAATTTGGCCGAAGTTTATCTGAAGAAAATGCACATTTCATGCATATGAAAGACAAATTAGAAGTAATTGACCCGGAAGCGATTGCAAAAAAATCCGATATTGTATTTCTTGCAACTCCTTCTGGTGTTTCCTCGCAACTGATTTCGGAATTTTCTGACCTTGATATTAAAGTAATCGACCTATCAGGAGACCTCAGGCTTCAAGCTCCAGGTGAATATGAACACTGGTATAAAAAACCAGCAGCGCCTCAGCGCATTATTGAGGAAGCCGTATACGGATTGACTGAATGGAATGCCGAAGCAATAAAAAAAGCAACGATTATTGCAAATCCAGGGTGCTACCCAACCGCATCACTCTTAGGTCTTGCCCCTTTATTCATTGAAGGATTGGCCGGAGCAGCTACCGATGTGATTATTGATGCAAAATCCGGGGTTTCCGGGGCGGGTAAATCACCTTCGGCAGTCACCCATTATAGTGAAATGAATGAGAACTTTAAGATATATAAGGTAAATCAACATCAACACATACCGGAAATCGAACAACAGCTTGGGAGATGGTCAACAGGTCTACAGCCTATTACCTTCAATACCCATCTTGTTCCAATGACAAGAGGGATTATGGCGACGATGTATATAAAGGTAAATCGGGAAACCTCAAATGTTGAATTAAAGGATTTATACGAAACTGTTTACGAGAACCACCCATTTGTCCGAATACAGCCCCTTGATCGCTTTCCATCCACAAAACAAGTATATGGATCGAACTTTTGCGACATTGGCGTTGATTATGATGAAAGAACAGGTAAGGTAACGGTGGTTTCAGTTATTGATAATTTAGTGAAGGGTGCTGCAGGGCAGGCTATTCAAAATGCAAATATATTAATGGGACTAGAAGAAACGGCAGGACTATGGAGCAGTCCGCTGTATCCGTAAACTTTGGAGGAAAAAAAATGAAAACATTACAGCCAGTTGAAGAAATCAAACAAATTCAAGAAGGAAACATTTTAATGCCCCAAGGGTTCAAAGCGGCAGGTGTACATGCAGGATTACGCTATTCCAAAAAGGACGTTGGCATCATTTTTACTGATGTCCCAGCATCAGCCGCGGCGGTTTATACACAAAATGTTGTTCAAGCCGCTCCAATCAATGTAACGAAAGACAGCATAGCCGTTAATGGAAAACTTCACGGCATTGTAGTGAATAGTGCTTGTGCGAATGCTTGTACAGGTGAACAGGGGTTAAAAGATGCAAATGAAATGAGGAAGCTTGCGGCTCAAAAGTTCGGTTTGAAGGACCATTCATTTGCAGTGGCTTCAACGGGAGTCATAGGGGAATTCATGGAAATGGAAAAAGTAAAAAAAGGCATAGAGTCATTGCAGCCAGAAAATACACCTGAAGCTGCTGAAGCTTTTGGTACAGCCATTTTAACAACGGATATTGTAACGAAGAGCTGTGGCTATGAAACGATTATTGACGGAAAAACCGTGAAAATGGGCGGTGCTGCGAAGGGGTCGGGAATGATTCATCCAAACATGGCCACAATGCTTGGTTTCATTACGACGGATGCTGTAATTGAACCGGATGATCTACAGCAAGCACTTTCCTCCATTACAAATGATACATTCAATCAAATCACGGTTGATGGTGATTGTTCAACGAACGACATGGTGTTAGTGCTCGCGAATGGAGAAGCAAACAATGAACCTTTGACACCTGACCATCCTGAATGGTCCATTTTCCTGGAATTATTAAAACAAACTTCCGAAAATCTCGCCAAACAAATAGCGAAAGACGGAGAAGGTGCCACAAAACTGATAGAAGTGAATGTTCATGGCATGCCTGCGAAGCAAGATTCACAGATGATGGCGAAGACGATCGTTGGGTCAAATCTAGTGAAAACGGCAGCTTTTGGAGCGGATGCAAACTGGGGACGAATCATCGCTGCAATGGGTAGAAGCGGAGTGGAATTCAATCCGGATCAAACAACGATCGTTTTTGGGGATATCGTCGTACTTAATGATGGTGAGCCGGTAATGTTTTCTGAGGAAGAAGCCAAAGTATACTTGGAAAATGAAAGTATCATCATTAATGTTTATTTGAAAGATGGTAATGAATCAGGAACGGCTTGGGGCTGCGATTTAACCTATGATTATGTGAAAATAAACGGGAGCTATCGTTCGTAAGAGGTGAAAAGTATGGACATATTAGTTATAAAGTGCGGCGGAAGCATCATTAATGAGTTATCGGAGTCTTTTTTCAATAGTGTTAAAGAGTTACAAAACTGCGGGTACCATATTGTCTTTGTGCATGGAGGCGGCCCTGATATAAATTCAATGCTTGAAAAATTTGAAATTGAACCAGTATTTGAAGATGGTTTAAGAAAAACGACCACAGAAGTGCTGGAAATTGTGGAACTTATGCTGGCAGGCAAATCGAACCGCAGCCTTGTTCATAAATTGGAATCCCATGGCATCAAGGCAATCGGTTTAAATGGCTCTGACGGTGGAATTCTTACAGGTGATTATATCAATGAACAGAAACTTGGAGCTGTTGGTGAGATACAACAAGTCAATACGGAATTATTCGGACTATTATTCGAAAAAGGTTATTGTCCGGTATTGACGCCCATTTCAACAACCGAAGAAGGCACTATATTAAATGTGAATGCCGATATGGCTGCAGGGTCTGTAGCAAAGGCACTATCGGCTGATATGTGTTTATTTGTGACCGATGTTAAAGGGGTCTTGAAAAATGGGCAGATCATTGACAGATTGAATGAAACGGAAACGAATAATTTAATAAATGATGGTAGCATCCATGGGGGAATGATCCCGAAAGTCACTACAGCGCTGTCGGTGCTGAATAAAGGGATTGAAGAAGTGATGATCGTTAGTGGGAAAGATCATTTTTATCAAGACGGACAATTCATCGGTACGAAATTTCTTCAGGAAGAAGGGGTATTTCAATGAGTAATATATTTCCAACATATGCAAGGTGGAACATTGAGCCAACAACAGCGTCAGGATTGAAGATTACGAGTACAGCAGGTAAAGAGTATCTGGATTTCACATCCGGAATCGGGGTTTTGAATCTTGGACATTGTCATGAGTTGGTAAAATCGGCCATCACGGAACAGCTTAATAAATATTGGCATGTATCGAACATGTTTCAAAGTTCCCTACAGGAACGGACGGCAAAAATGCTGGCTGATGCCTCTGGTTTAAGTCAGGTGTTCTTTGCCAACAGCGGTGCCGAGGCGAATGAGGCAGCTATCAAACTAGCACGTAAAGCTACCGGGAAAAGCAAAATTGTCACATGTCAGCAGTCTTTCCATGGCCGTACGTTTGCAACGATGGCTGCAACGGGGCAGGAAAAAATCAAGACTGGTTTCGGACCGATGCTAGCTTCGTTCGACTATGTTCCATTTAATGATAATGATGCCATGACTGCAGCCATCGATGAAAATACGGCAGCTGTTATGATTGAAATTGTTCAAGGAGAAGGCGGCATCCATGTTGTACAGCAATCATATCTGGACACGATTCAAAAACAATGCCAAAAACACGGAGCTCTCCTTATCATAGATGAAATTCAGACTGGAATAGGACGTACAGGGAAACCATTTGCATTCCAGCATTTCAATATCCAACCGGACATCATCACTACAGCAAAGGGGCTGGGAAATGGCTTGCCAATCGGGGCGATGATTGGGAAGGAAGCACTGTCTGAGTACTTTAACCCTGGAAGTCATGGATCCACTTTTGGAGGTAATCCCGTTAGTGTCTCGGCTGCCGAAGCCGTGTTAAAGGAAATTTTCCAATCAGGGTTTTTAAAAGAAACCGTTAAAAAGGCTGAATACCTTGAGAGCGAATTGGCAAAAGCATTAGAGGACATGGAAGAAGTGAAAGAGATTCGGGGTCTGGGAATGATGGTCGGAATTGAATGTAAACAAGATGTTCAGGTGTTTTTAATGGAACTGCAAGAAGAGGGCTTACTTGTATTGAGTGCAGGTCCTAAAGTGCTTCGTTTACTCCCATCCCTGACAGTTACCGAATCGGAGATCGATATGGCGATAAATAAAATAAAAAAAGTATTGGCAATAAAACAAACTATCTAAATTTATTGAATTTTTATGGAACAAAATGAATAATTATGCTATCGTATATATAAATATACATCATCTAAAGAGGTGAAGATCATGAAAAGCTATCTATATTTAGAGAATGGTTCCGTCTTTGAAGGGGAACTGCTGACTAAATCGACTGAAAAAACAATCACTGGAGAGATTGTCTTTTTCACAGGAATGACCGGATATCAAGAAGTGTTGACAGATCCTTCATATAAGGACCAGATTGTCATCTTCACATACCCGCTAATCGGAAATTATGGAATCAATGAACATGATTTTGAAAGTAAGAAGCCGCATGTTGCCGGTGTGATTGTATATGAAGGGAATATGAGCCATTCCCATTATCAAGCTAAATATTCACTTGGTGAATATTTAGACAAGTGGAACATTCCTCTTTTAAGCCATGTTGACACAAGAGCGGTCGTTAAGAATATAAGACAGGAAGGTTCCATGCAGGCAGTCATCACAGCGGAAGAAGAATACACTGTCGTACCTGGCCTGGTTGGTTTATCAGCCCACGTTTCTGAGGTATCCACAAAGGTTGTCGAGAGTTTTGGGGAAGGCGACAAGCACGTGGTAATGATGGATTTCGGCTATAAAAAATCCATATTGGATTCATTGGTAGAGCAAGGCTGCCGAGTCTCTGTCGTACCATTCGATACTGAATTCGAACAAATCAAGGACTTGAAGCCAGATGGAATTTTGCTTTCAAATGGGCCTGGGGATCCAAAACAGCTTGAATACCTTTTAGGAAACATTAAAAAGATCATTACGAATTTTCCAACGATGGGCATTTGCCTAGGTCATCAATTAACGGCCCTTGCCTTAGGTGGAAATACAAAGAAAATGCTGTTTGGACATCGCGGTGCGAATCAGCCCGTGGTCGATTTGAAAACGAAAAAGGTGTATATGAGTTCGCAGAATCATAGTTATGAGGTTGATGAACCGAGCTTACAAGGAACATCGTTGCAAGTGAGATTCAGAAACGTGAATGATAACACGGTTGAGGGGCTCATGCATAAAGACTTGCCAATCTTCACTACCCAATACCACCCAGAGGCAAATCCAGGACCTATCGAGAGTTCATTACTATTCAATGACTTTTTACAAATGATAAATGATTATAGCGGGAGAGAAAAAGCTTATGCCTAAGGACGACACGATACAGACTATTTTAGTGATTGGTTCGGGGCCGATTGTCATCGGGCAGGCCGCCGAATTCGATTATGCAGGTACACAGGCCTGCCTTGCTTTAAAGGAAGAAGGATATAAAGTCATACTGGTCAACAACAATCCTGCAACGATCATGACTGATGATATGAATGCGGATGCTGTTTATTTCGAACCTTTAACAGTTGATGTACTGGAAAAGATCATTTCCAAAGAAAAGCCGGATGGCCTGCTCGCTACATTAGGCGGTCAAACAGGATTGAATCTTGCTTATCAATTGGATGATGCCGGGATACTTGAAAAATATAAAGTCAAATTACTGGGAACTCCGATCGACTCCATCAAAAAAGGGGAGGATCGTGAACTGTTCCGTGAGCTGATGTTTGAAATAGGTGAACCCGTTCCCGACAGTACAATTGTTCATACACTTGAAGAAGCGTTGGCATTTGCTGACAAAATCGGTTTCCCCATCATCGTTCGTCCCGCTTATACACTTGGCGGAACTGGCGGTGGGATTGCTGATTCACTGGATGCCTTTAAGGAACTTGTACGGGGCGGACTGCAAGAAAGCCCGATAACACAATGCTTGATTGAAAGAAGCATAGCTGGTTATAAGGAAGTAGAATATGAAGTTATGCGAGATGGCAACAATACGTGCATCACCATCTGTAATATGGAAAATATCGATCCGGTAGGGATTCATACAGGTGATTCGATCGTCGTGGCACCATCACAGACTTTATCGGACGATGAGTTTCAGATGCTGCGTGCCGCTTCCATTAAAATCATTTCTGCTTTAGGTATCATTGGTGGCTGTAACATTCAATTTGCACTTGATCCGAATAGCAAGCAATATTATTTAATAGAAGTAAACCCGCGTGTCAGCCGTTCATCGGCACTAGCTTCCAAAGCAACAGGTTATCCCATAGCCCGCATAGCTGCCAAGCTCGCTGTCGGCTACAATTTATCGGAGCTCATCAATCCAGTAACGAAAAGCACTTATTCAAGCTTCGAACCTGCTCTTGACTATGTAGCTGTGAAGTTCCCGAGGTGGCCATTCGATAAATTCACGAGCGCCAACCGCAAATTGGGAACACAGATGAAGGCGACTGGTGAGGTGATGGCTTTACACCGCAGCTTTGAGGGAGGAGTCCAAAAGGCCGTCGATTCTTTGGAATTGAAAACGATTGGGCTGCAGCTATCATCGCTAAGAAATAAAACGGTTCCTGAACTTTGGGGAAAGCTTGCCGAAAAATCTGATGAACGAATCTTTGTCATTTTTGAAATGCTTAGAAAAGGCGTGACGATTGAAGAAATCCATGAAGCGACAGCCATAGATTATTTCTTTCTTAAATCCTTTGCTTCATTGATCCAAAACGAAATGGAAATTGAAGCTAAGGAAATCGATCAGGTAACAAGGGAAGAACTTCAATCTTACAAGGAAAAGGGCTTTTCTGATCGCTATCTTGCATCCGTATGGAAAGTAAATGAAATGGAAGTGAGAGCGCACCGGAAATCACTGGGCGTAACTGCTGTCTACAAAACGGTTGATACATGTGCAGCCGAGTTCGAATCACATACGAACTATCATTATTCAACATATTTTGGTGAGAACGAACAGAAAAAAACGGCTAAAAAGAAAGTGTTGATGATTGGCAGCGGTCCGATCCGCATCGGACAGGGAATTGAATTTGATTACTGTTCGGTTCACGGTGTTTATGCACTCCAGGATGAAAATGTCGAAACGATCATGATCAATAATAATCCGGAAACGGTAAGCACGGATTTTGCGACGGCAGACCGCCTATATTTCGAACCTTTAACTCTTGAATATGTTCTGAATGTAATAGAAGCGGAAGATATTGAAGATGTTATCGTCCAATTCGGTGGGCAGACTGCGATAAACTTGGCAAAAGGCCTGGAAGAATACGGTGTCAATTTGTTGGGGACTACATTCGATACACTTGATCAATTGGAAGACCGTGATCGTTTTTATCAGCTCCTTCAAAAACTGGATATCCCCCATGTACCGGGTTCAATGGCTAATGGTGAAGAACAATTAATTGCCAGTGCAGAGGCAATCGGTTTTCCAGTGCTCTTACGCCCATCCTATGTAATTGGCGGCCAGGGAATGGAAATCATCCGCTCCAAGGAAAGCTTATTGAATAGAATCGCAAATGGATCGGCACTTGTATATCCCGTGTTGATCGATTCCTATATTCCAGGGAAGGAAGCCGAAATCGATTTGATTGCGGATGGAAACGATGTATTCATTCCCATCATTGCAGAACATATAGAGAAAGCAGGCGTCCATTCAGGGGATAGCATGGCGTTATTGCCAGCTCAATCCTTAACGGATGATATCAAAGATAAAATGACCCTTTATGCTAAAAAACTAGTTAGGGAACTTGGTTATAAAGGACTCATGAACATCCAATTCGTAATTGAGGGAAATAGTGTATATGTATTGGAAGTGAATCCTCGCGCCAGCCGGACAATTCCAATCATCAGTAAAGTGACTGATGTATCCTTGGTGCAAATAGCGACAAAAATATTGCTCGGGAAATATTCATTGTCGAATGTGTTCGAAAAAACGGGCTTAATGGAAGAAATTCCATATGCTGTCGTCAAATATCCGGTATTCTCTACATTTGCACTAAGCGGACTTGATTCGAAGGTAGGTCCGGAAATGAAATCAACAGGTGAAGGAATTGCCATCGGAGAAACGGTAAATGAAGCGTTGTCAAAAGTATTCCATGCTCAAAAAGCTAAACATACTTCAGGTGTTTATCAATCCGGATCAGTCCAATTAAATGAAGATTTGGTAATGCAAATCAAAGAAGCCGGTTTGACATTGGGGAATTCAGACTTTGATAAATGGTTAAATGAAGGAAACGGCGCAGTCGTTTTGGCATATGGAACAACGGTAGAAGATAAGAAGCTAAGGTTACTTGCAGCGAAATACAGACTGCTTGCATTTACGGAAGAAGAGACTTTCAAGGCCTATCTACAATCGTTAGAAAATGCTAATCCAGGGGTTACCTCGCTTCAGGAATGGCTTGTACCATATTCGAAAGGAGTGTCACACGTATGAGTTCAATGACGGCACCGACACAAGCGAAGATATTAAATGGAAAAGATTTTTTAACCATGAAGGAGTCTGCACCAACGGCAATTGCAGATTTGTTAAAGCTAGCGCAGACCATTAAAGCCAAATTGCATGCTGGTGAAGAATATACTCCTTTAAAAGGGAAAACGCTGGGGATGATCTTTGAAAAATCGTCTACCCGTACCCGTGTATCTTTTGAAGTAGGCATGATGCAGCTTGGCGGACACGCTTTGTTCTTAAGCGGCAATGACTTGCAAATTGGGCGTGGTGAAACTATTTCCGATACTGCAAAAGTCCTTTCTGAATATATTGATGGCATCATGATTCGTACCTTCGAGCATGAAAAAATCCTGGAATTGTCAGAAAATGCATCTATCCCAGTTATCAATGGGTTAACAGATCTTGCGCATCCTTGTCAGGTGCTTGCAGACTTCTTGACGATCATCGAGATAAAAGGGCAGCTAAAAGGCTTGAAGATGAGTTATATCGGTGATGGCAATAATGTTGCCAATTCATTGATGGTAGGCTGTGCAAAAATGGGAATGGATTTTTCCATCGGGTGTCCTGAGGCCTACAAACCTGATGAAAAGGTCGTAGCCTATGCCCAAAAAGTGGCAGAAGAGACTGGCAGTGAAATTGTGGTGACAACCTCAGCATCGGAAGCCATAAAAGATGCGGATATCGTCTATTCCGATGTATGGACCTCCATGGGGCAGGAAATCGAGAATAGTATCCGCTTAGAAGCTTTTAAAGATTACCAAATCAATGGTGAACTTGTAAAATTTGCCAAAGAAGATTATTTATTCATGCATTGCCTGCCTGCGCACAGGGAAGAAGAGGTAACGGCTGAAGTCATCGATGGACCTAATTCCGTCGTATTCCACCAAGCCGGAAATCGTCTGCATGCCCAAAAGGCGGTTCTGGTGGATTTAATGTCATAACAAAAAAACGTCTGCTCCCTGAGCAGGCGCTTTTTGATTCAAGCCGCTTTCCTGTATGTTCTTAATTTTTCTGACATGAATGTAAGGATACTGGTAATAATAACGGGGAAAGCATGTAAAAGGGGTGAAATCTATGGGGCAAAATCGCCAATTTAAGCCAGGTCAGAAGGCACCTAATAATGGGACCTACGTAGAAATCGGTGAAACGGGCAGCACGGTAGTGAATCCGAAAATGGTAAAGCTTGATGCAGGGGATTCTTTTCCTGAAACATCCAATCATAACCGGATTTGGACATATAAGCGGAAGCCATGAAACATCTAAAAGCAGGAAAAAGGAATGATCGCCATCCTTTTTCCTGCTTTTTCCTATTCAGGAATAACCGAATATTTTCGAGATTTCCAAACAGCTCTTTCTTAAATAATCGCTTAAGGGATCTTCATGATGATCTGGAATGCTTTCGGTGAACCCGACGGCAGTGATCGCTCCCAACAATTCTGAATTATAATTAAAAACCGGAATGGACATGGAGGAAACAGAAGGTACAAGAGGCTCTTTGGCAAAAGCTATTTTGTATTTCCGAATTTCATGATATTCATCCGTTTCTTTAAGGAACGAGCCTGTAACATTACGATCTTTTTCAATCCATTCGGCTGTCAAGGAAGGATCCTGAAAAACAGTGAATACCTTTCCGGATGAGGATGAAGGGGGAAGACGCGTACCTAACTGTGCCCCGATGTTTAAGTTTTGGTTTGAATTCCAAATTTTCGCCGTGATTGGTCCATCGTATGTCCAAACGGAAAAAAGGACTGTGCAAGAAGTATGGTGACTGATTTCCTGTAAGTAAGGAGTTATTCTGCTCGTGACATCCTCATTTCCTATTGCTGCCATGCCGTATTGAATCAGTTTGCTCCCAAGGTGATACATACCGGTTGTCTTATCGCGATATAGCAACTCAAGCTGAGTCAAAGTATTCAAATACTTATAGAGGTTACTTTTCGTTATTTCCGTTAATTCTTGAATATCAGAGAATCTTAAAGGAGTCCTTTGGGAAGCAAGTAAATCTATGATGCTCATCCCTATTTGTAATGATTGAATCGTCGAACCGGATTTTACGATTTCCATAAGTCAATCTCCCTAATCTGTTTTAATTTAGGTCTAGTATATCAGAATCTGTAAAATATAAATGGAATTTAGCACGAAAAACCGCCGTCTGCTTGAAGCTATCAATAACCTTTCCTGTTAAATAAAAAAATTCAGATGATCCCGAAGTACTCATAATGGTGTAGATGATAACATTTGCACAAAAATTCGCAATACTTTCTTGACAATATTCCGAAAATTAAGTTACTATTTATATAAATAGTGAACAAAGTTATCTATAAGTGAACGAGATGAGGTGTATAGCCATCCAAATGCTGGTTTGTAAAGTGAATCCAGCAGAATTAGGATAGTGGCATCAAAGATTGGTTTTTAAAAAAATCAAGATGAATAAAGGAGAATGAAATATGAAACTAGTAACTTTCAGCAGTCAAGGATTTAAACGTATTGGTGCAATTTACCCGAATAATGTAATAGTTGACTTGAACTATGCCTATCAAGCGCTACTTGAAAGCGAAGGGAAACTTCGCAGTGCACAAATCGCTGAAGCGTATGTCCCTGCAACAATGGAGGCGTTTTTACAGGGAGGGAATGAAAGCCTTTCCATCGCGAAAAAGGCTGCGGACTACGCTATTAACAATCGTGATTCCTTCAGACATAAATTGGTGCATGAAATTGAAAATATCAAGCTTGAGGCACCTGTCCAAAAGCCAGGCAAAATTATTTGTGTAGGACATAACTACCGTGAGCACATTGCTGAAATGGGTCGTGAACTGCCGCCATTCCCTGTGGTATTCGCAAAGTTCGCCAATACAGTAATCGGTCCCCAGGATGATATACCGTTTTTCCCAATCTCCGAACAACTAGATTATGAAGCGGAATTCGCTTTTGTAGTCGGACAAAGAGCACGTAATGTATCCAAAGAGGATGCTCTTGATTATGTGGCTGGTTATACAATTGCGAATGATGTAACGTACCGTGATATCCAACGGCGTACACTTGAGTGGCTTCAAGGGAAAACGGTTGAAGGAAGTGCTCCGATGGGGCCTTGGTTAGTCACTTCCGATGAACTATCCGATCCATCTGGCTTAAATGTCCGATTAACGGTAAATGGTGAAGAACGCCAAAAAACGAATACAGCCAACTTCGTATTCGATGTGAAGTATTTAGTTGAATTTTTATCGAATTTAATGACTCTTGAACCAGGTGACATCGTACTCACAGGAACACCTGGTGGGGTAGGAGTAGCCCGTGACCCACAAGTGTTCTTAAAAGATGGTGACGTTGTCAAAATCGAAATCGACAAAATAGGTTATCTTGAAAACCGTGTGCGACGTGTCGGGGAGGGAAAATAAAATGGCTTATCAGGAAATCGGGACATCAATCCAATCGGTTCAACAATCAATCGACCACATTCTTGAAACAGTGACAAACCTACCGGAAGAAACGATCAGATTTAAGCCGACAGATGATGAATGGTCAATCATGCAGATACTTTCCCATTTAGCTGAGGCCATTCCATATTGGTTAGGTGAAGTGGAAACTGTAATAGCGATGCCTGGAGCCAAATGGGGGCGTGGATTGCAAGATCCAGCCCGATTGGCAGCAGTTACCGATACTGACAAAATCGCTGTTGATGATGTCATGAAGCAAGTGGAGGAGCTTAAATATAAAGTGGAGAGCAGTCTCGGAAATCTTGATGAAGAAACACTATCCAAAGAATCGCCACACCGGAATTTCGCTAAATTCGGAAACAAACCAGTTTCTTATATTGTCGATCACTTCATCGATGAGCATGTTTCAGGACACTATGATCAAATTAAGCGAAATCTTTCTAAAATCCAGTGAGGAAAGATAAAAAAGAAAGCAGGGATAAATATGGCTGAAAAATCGGAATACATGGACAGTTCAATCGTAAAAGATTTTACAAAGGATATTCAGCAGTATAACCTTGGGCCACTGTGGGAAGCCATTCCCGCTTTGATGGACCATGAACCTAAACCTCATGCACATGCTTATTTATGGAAAGAAGAGCTTTTGACAAAAAAATTGATGGAAGCGGCTGAAATCTTCACACCTGACCGGGGAGGGGAGCGCAGGGCCATTTATTTTCAAAACCCTGGCCTCACTTATCGCCAGCCTTGGGGATGGGCTTCGACGACACAAACGCTTTATGCAGCAGTTCAGCTATTATTGCCAGGTGAAGTGGCCCCTTCTCACCGTCACTCCCAAAGTGCACTTCGTTTCATTACGAATGGTGAAGGTGCCTACTCCATCGTGCAAGGAGAAAGGATATTCATGGAAGAAGGAGATTTCTTGATCACGCCTAAAAACCTATGGCATGGTCATGGACATGTTGGCGAAAAACCAATGATTTGGATGGATGCCCTTGATATCCCGACCATCTATTCCATAGGTGGCACTTTCTTTGAACCATATCCAGATCGGATTGAAACGCCTAAACGTCCGGATAATTTTTCAGAGCTCCGTTATCAAGGCGGAATGGTTCGTCCAGTATCCGACCGTTATTCACAAGTGGCACCGCTTGCCAATTACAAATGGAATGGCACAAAAGCAGCGATAGAAGGATTAATGAATTTCGAGCCGGACCCATATGAAGGTTTTGCCGTGGAATATATCAATCCATCAAATGGCCAAACGGCCAATCCGACGATGGGGGCATGGATGCAGAAACTTCCTAAAGGTTTCCATACGAAAGCACATCGCCATACCCATTCCACAATTTATCAAGTGCACCAAGGATCAGGCTATACAGTTATTAATGGAGTGCGTTTTGACTGGTCCAAGGGAGATTATTTCGTCGTTCCGAATTGGGCATGGCATGAGCACGTTGCAGAAGCGGATTCTTACTTATTCTCGGTAAACGACCTACCAATAATGGAGAGATTCGATTTGGAACAGCAACAGTCATTAGACACAAACAATGGTTACCAAAAGATTGAAAGTGAATTCAAGCCTGTTTTGGTTTAAAAGTAATCTGTTTTGGACTTTCAGCTTGATCCTGATGAATATATGGAGGGCCAGCCGAATGAAAACGCTTACTGTGGCATTGGTCCGCAACTTTGGCTAAAAGCAACTAACAGGGGGAATTGATGATGAGCACAGAAAAAAAACCATTCATAGTTATCGGTGGGGGAATTGGCGGTTTGGCAACTGCTTTAGGAATTGCAGAAACTAAACAGTATGTAAAGGTCCTTGAACAAGCTCCTGAATTTGGGGAAATTGGTGCAGGGATTCAGCTTGCAGCAAATGCCACCAATGTATTGCAGCGTTTAGGCGTCATGGATAAAATCAATGAAATTGCAGTATTTCCAAAAAGGTTGGTGCTGATGGATGCCTTTTCCGGCAAGGAGCTTTCCGCTTTGGATTTAGGTGATGTTTATAAAGAAAGATATGGAGCGCCGTATGTTGTCTTGCATCGTTCCGATTTGCATAAAGTACTGGCTGAAGCCTGTGAAAATAACCCGTATATTGAACTGGTTACGAACCAAACCATTATTGAAACAGTAGAAAATGAAGGTGAAGTTACTGTTACTGCTGCTAACGGGTCTAAACATTCAGGAACTGCTGTCATTGGAGCCGATGGATTATGGTCCAAGGCACGAAAACTTTTTGTGGAAGATCAACCGATCTGCTCTCAATATGTTGCATACAGGGGAGCGATTCCGATGGAAGAGGTTACGAGCCATGGAGATTTAGATGATGTATATATGTGGATTGGGCCAAACCTTCATCTTGTTCAATACCCAGTTAGAAGGGGGGAACTTTACAACCAAGTAGTGGTGTTCAAAAGTTCTCAATACACGGAAGAAAATGAAAAAACTGATCAATGGGGAACCCCGGAAGAAATGGACAGTGTATTTGCCGGAACATGTGAGCTTGTTCAGAATGCGATTTCATTCATTCAAAGGCAACGCCGCTGGCCGATGTATGACCGGTTACCAATTGATAATTGGACTAAAGGAAGGGTTACGCTTACGGGCGATGCGGCACATCCAATGCTTCAATACTTGGCTCAAGGGGCTTGCCAGGCTTTAGAAGATGCAGCTTATTTGTCGGATATGCTTCATAAGCATGGAAATGACATTGAACAGGCATTTTTGGAATATCAAGAGGAACGCATTCCGCGTACAGCTAATGTTCAAACGAGTGCAAGAATGTGGGGGGAAATCATCCACAATACGACCGATGCAGGTATTCTGCTCAGGGATACGATCCTTGCAGGTCGCACGGATAAAGATTTCCAATTCGTCGATGAATTTCATGGTTATAATAAAACGGCCGTAAAAGCATAAGCCGTTTTGTTTCATCCAAATCAGGGATTTTATACATTTTACAAATGGGTCTGCCTTTCTTCTATCGCTTGTGTTTTATAAGCTGCATTTGCGGCTCGTGGAATGAATAGGCAAACTGTTTTGTACGATCTTGATTTATTTCAACTTGAAGGCGTCATTGATACGCTCGTGTTCCCTATGAACGATTTTCTTTTCAAATCTCTGCTTATTCGCACTGGCTTTCACATGTGTGGAAATGAAAGAGAAGTCAATGGCAGCCGCCATTAAACGAACCAAATGGTTTGCGGGCACAAGTTAATCTCGCTCATAGATTTATGTTTAGAAAACACCCTCATCACCTCAAGTTTTATTAATTCTAAGTTAAAAACAATGAAGACTTTTGGCAAAAGGGTTCTATATAAAAGTTAAAACAAAGTTAATTGGAACGGAAGGTACGAGACTCCTGCGGGAAAAGCGAGTCCTGGGGAGACCCCGCAGGCGCAAAGGCGCCGAGGAGGCTCCCGGACCGCCCGCGGAAAGCGAGTGCCTGGAGTGGAAATCAACGTTTAAATGTAAAAACCCTAAAACAAACTGTAGACAAACTCGATTTCCATCGAGTTTGTCTACAGTTTGTGCCTTTCTTCTATTTGAAGAAAGGTTTTTTTCCGTTTATCCTCCATACCTACTGCATTTTTTATAACTTTCCTTTACATGGGGAAAATTAGAAGTATAATGAAATTATAAAGGTCAAAGTTGGTCAAACCGGATGGTGATTCGTTCATGATGTAGATGAATGGGAGGTTTTAAGATGGATATTAATAAAATGACGGAGAGAACCCAACAGGCGTTCATTGGCGGCCAGGAACTAGCCAAAGATAGAGGGAATCCCGAGTTGACGGAGCTGCATTTATTAAAGGTCTTAATGGAACAGGATGAAAGTTTATTAATCAGGATTTTATCGGAATCTGGTAAACCGATGAATCTATTTGATATAGAGCTAAATAAGGAACTGGATCGATTACCGGAAGTGAGCGGGAGTGTTTCCCAGGTTTACATGTCAACCTCCTTACAGCAAATTTTGTCGGCTGCCGAAAAGGAAATGCAAATGTGGGAGGATGAATATTTATCTGTCGAACATATACTGCTTGCGTCGTTGCAGGTCAATAAAACAAATGTAAACAGGCTTTTTTCAACATATGGAATTGATTATGATAAAGCAAAACGGGTTATAAACGATATAAGGGGGAATCAGCGAGTGACTAGTCAAAATCCTGAAAGCACTTATGAAGTACTGAAAAAATACGGCAGAGATCTCGTTGCTGAGGTTAAGTCGGGGAAGGTCGATCCAGTAATTGGCCGAGATACGGAAATCCGTAACGTCATCCGAATCCTTTCACGTAAAACGAAAAATAATCCTGTATTAATTGGAGAACCTGGAGTAGGTAAAACAGCGATTGTAGAGGGGTTGGCACAAAGGATCGTCAGGAAGGATGTACCGGAAGGTTTAAAGGATAAGACCGTTTTTTCGCTAGATATGAGCGCACTTGTCGCAGGGGCCAAATTCCGCGGTGAATTTGAGGAACGCCTAAAAGCGGTGTTGAGTGAGATCAAGAAGAGTGACGGTAAAATTCTTTTATTCATTGATGAATTACACACAATTGTCGGTGCAGGAAGAACGGATGGCGCACTTGATGCCGGAAATATGTTAAAGCCGATGCTTGCGCGCGGTGAGCTGCATTGTATCGGTGCAACTACCCTTGATGAATATCGGCAATATATTGAAAAGGATCCGGCTCTTGAGCGCCGTTTCCAACAGGTTCTGGTTCCCGAACCGGATGTGGAAGATACGATTTCAATTCTGCGGGGATTAAAGGAACGGTTTGAAATTCACCATGGCGTCAGGATACATGATCGGGCAATCGTTGCGGCCTCCGTCCTTTCGAACCGTTATATAACGGAGCGGTTTTTACCGGATAAAGCGATAGATCTTGTGGATGAAGCATGTGCGATGATCCGTATGGAAATCGACTCAATGCCATCCGAGCTGGATGAAATCACGAGAAAAGTCATGCAACTTGAAATTGAAGAAGCGGCCTTGAAAAATGAGGAGGACCCACAAAGCAAGGCAAGGCTGGAAGTGCTTCAAAAAGAACTATCAGAACTTCAGGATCAAGCGAATAGCATGAAATCCAAGTGGCAAATGGAGAAATCAGCACTTCAAAAGGTGCAGGACAAACGTGAAGAGCTTGAGAAACTGCGTCATGAACTGGAACAGGCTGAGAATGACTATGACCTTAACCGGGCAGCCGAACTTCGGCATGGAAGGATTCCGCAGCTTCAAAAAGAATTGGAAACAATGGAAGACGAATTGGAAAAGGAAAAAAAGGAATCACGATTGCTTCGCCAGGAAGTGACGGAGGAGGAAATTGCCTCGATTGTTGCAAGGTGGACCGGAATACCGATAAGCAAGCTGGTGGAAAGTGAAAGGGAGAAACTGCTTCGCCTATCTGATATCCTGCATGAACGCGTAATAGGTCAAGGAGAAGCGGTGGAACTCGTATCCGATGCCGTTTTAAGAGCAAGGGCGGGAATTAAAGATCCAAATAGACCAATCGGTTCATTCATTTTTCTTGGGCCGACTGGTGTTGGTAAAACCGAATTGGTAAAAGCTTTGGCAGAAACGTTATTCGATAGTGAGGAACATATGATTCGAATCGATATGTCGGAATATATGGAGAAACATTCAGTGTCCCGTCTTGTTGGTGCACCTCCTGGATATGTTGGATTTGAGGAAGGAGGCCAACTTACGGAGGCTGTTAGGAGAAACCCATACTCAGTCATATTATTAGACGAAATTGAAAAGGCACATCCGGAAGTTTTCAATATTTTGCTGCAAATGCTAGATGATGGGAGGATAACGGACTCCCAAGGCAGAACAATCAACTGTAAAAATACGGTGATCATCATGACTTCCAATATCGGTTCCCATTTCTTATTGCAGTCGAACCGGGAGGATGGTGGCATTGAAGAAGAAATAAAAGATCAGGTCTTTAAGGAATTAAGAGGCCATTTCCGTCCCGAATTTTTAAATCGCGTTGATGACATTGTTTTATTCAAACCTCTGACGAAACAAGAAATCGTTGAAATCGTGGATAAAATGGTTCATCAATTACAGGTAAGGTTAACTGAACAAAATATAGTTTTGAACGTCACCGAAGCGGCTAAGGAATTCATTGCGGACCAGGGATATGACCCGGTATATGGAGCAAGACCGCTGAAGCGGTTCATCCAAAAGCATCTGGAAACGAAAAT
Organism: Peribacillus sp. NPDC076916; assembly: GCF_050269675.1. Taxonomy (NCBI): domain Bacteria; kingdom Bacillati; phylum Bacillota; class Bacilli; order Caryophanales; family Bacillaceae; genus Peribacillus; species Peribacillus sp. NPDC076916. Next base: position 513,303 of record NZ_JBNNIU010000001.1, on the reverse strand, counting down.
CGCCCGTAAAATCATAGCTGGGAATGTGGAGCTTAAAGAAGGAATCACGATTGATCATGCTCATGATGAATTGGTCCTCATATAAAAACGATGAAATGTAGTTTACACATAAGCAAAGTACGGTATAACAAAAAGGACATCCTAAAAAGGATGTCCTCTTTTGCTTCTTAATGTTGATGAGAGTCTTTAGCTGGCCCGGCAGGCAAGATAGCAGGGATGATACAAATCAGGATAGCAGCAGCTAATCCTAAAATCGTTCCCTGCGCAGCATCGTATGAAACTCCGATCATGGAAGAAACAACATATACAGTCATATGCACTAATAAGAATGTCCAAAAAATTGCCCAAGCATAACGCATCGAATTTCACCCCATTCCACTACATTCATTTTTATCTTACCATAATTAATATACAGTTAAAACGTGTTTTTAATAATAACCGTTAAATAATCCAATACATTAAATCATAAGAGAACTTTTTCCGGCAGACAAGTTGGTTCCAAACTTCAAAGGGGAACTCAAAGGGGAAAATAAAAACAAAAATCGTCCACGCTTGGTTAATTTAGGATGAAAAGTTAGGCATTTCCACTGACCCTTTCTATATTTCTTCATAAATTAATATAGTAGTAGTAATATTCCTTAAAGGAGTTTGAACGATGGAACAGCGAACTTTTCAAATTGATGACCAATGGAATATCATCTATTATCCAGAGCGGCCCAGTGGTTTTTCCGTAATGGTAATTGGAGACCGTAGTCATTTTGTCGAAAAAGACAGCAGCTTTTGGCTGCAGCATCCTGGCAGGCTGCAAATATTGGAATATTTAAAGGAATACGGATACACGCTATTTTCATCCAATTTTTACGGAGCCAACTGGGGCAGTCCTAAAGCACTGGACCTTTCCCTTAACCTATATATTCTTTTCATGAAAAAAGAAATAGTCAATCAAAGGGTTCATATATTGGCAGAGGGGACAGGCGCACTACTTGCCCTAAAGCTAATGAATGAACTTGGAAATAAAATTCGGTCTGTTGTATTGATTGATCCGGTTTTTTCTTTGAAAGCACAACTTGAGAAAGAAAAGGAAAACAAGTTCTTCTATAAAAAGTGGCTGTCAGAGGTTGCTGCTGCATATGAGCTCGATCCGGCAGAATGTGAACAGCATATCCTGGAGACTGAGGATTCAGTTATCGCAGAGAATATCCCCATGAAAGTGATTCAGGTTTTTGGAAGCTTACGGAAAGAGCAAGCCTCCCTTTATCGGCAAATCCAGCTGGCTAGGAAAGCAGATTTGCAACTGACGTATATATTGCCCGAAAAACGTTATAAAATCCCCTATCAAATACAAAAGTTTTTCAATGAGAATGAAGAGATTTTATGAGAAGTGATATATTTTTACAATAGTTTGCATACGATACAGCATCTAAAAAAACTAGACGTGCCGGGTAAAGTGGGTTTGATGGCATAAGAGGAGGCTGTATTTATGCAAACGAACATTGTCATTGGCACTTATCAATTTGTGGGATTCTATGTGACTCAATATTTTTTGAACCAAGGTAAAGAAGTAATCGGAATCGATTGGGCTGATTCCGAAGCAAGTCAGTATATTATGGAAGAAAAGGAACTTGAAATAGGCAGGAATTCAAATTATATATACTTCCCGATTAATAAACTTAAATTATTGGATATTTCACAGCAGGACACGGTGTTCATATCTCTTTACGATATTCAAAGCGGAAAATTGGACAAAATCGATTTTCTGATAGGCGAAATCGTTTCCTTCATTGAGAAATTCAAAAATGGCAAGGATGAAATGCCAAATTTCGTTCTTTTCATGCCCATTGAAAAAGATGACAGTATATTTCAGTCCATATTAAGCTCGATTCGTGAAATAGATTCTGCGAAAATCATATTCTTACCGACGATTTTTGGACCTTGGCAATCGGAAAACATGAGCTTTGAATCTGGAATCAATCAGCTTGGACAGTCAGATATCAATGCGGCAATTGCTGCCGAATATACCGGAGATGCTCTCTATATCACAGACTTTGTTAACGCTTTGGAAGCAGTGCTTACCTCCTCTTCCGATAGGGACATCCAATTGTGCAGCAGTATAGATGATCATTGGAATAAATGTGCCAAGTTGATATTTGGTGAAAGTATGGATTCATCCACTTCCCAATCAACAACTAAAATCAATAAAGGAACAATATTTGAAGTGCAATGCAAAATGGAACCAGCAGAAGGCATTGCTTTACAAAGAAAACATAATAAACGATTAAACTTACTTAAAAAGTGGAGAAAGCGAGACTGACCTGGAGAGCGATAACCAAACATGAAATCGATAGCTTTCGATATTAGGGAAGGGCAAAACTGTATATTTGCCTCTAATCTATATGTCTTGTACTATAATGTTCAAGGATAGGAATTTTCCTCAAAAGATATTCATGTTTTTATATGTGCGCCCTTTACGAAAGGGTGTTGTGGAATTATGATAATATTGAGCTTTATATGGCATCACAATGATCAATTGGATGAATATTCAAAAGATAGGGGGGAAACGCGAATGAGTTCAGATAAAACTCTTGAATTTATGGGAATCGCCATGAAATACTTCCCAGAGGCTAAAGCGAAGCTTGAAGCAAGCGGGATTCCATTCTCAATGGAGATGGCAGAGCCATTCATGGAGCTCTTTAAAAGCGTAATGCAAGAAGCTTATGAGCTTGGCAAACAAGATGCCCAGCGTTAATTAAAGGCAGGCTGTCCGGTTAAAGGGCAGCCTTGATTCTTTATTCTTTTTTCAAGAACTTGTCGATCAATGGGTTCAGATTGATTTTATCGATGGTCGGTTTGTATTGACTGTATAAGCCCATCAATGTTTCAACGCTCTCCATCAATTGCATGTAATCAACCTTTGATTCCTCTTCTTGTTCCGGTTCAGCTTTCCTGCCAAACATCAAATTCGAAAAATGATCATCCGGGTTTCTTTCGCGGTTGCGATTGAAGATGTCCACAATGAATACCTCCTATACTCCCTTTATTTATAATGTATGTCCTAAAATTCCCTTGGCATAGGCGCTCGTCCGACTTCTGAAAGAGATTTCTTTAGCTTTTCAAACTGTTAACTCTTGCAAGGAAGTCTTTTTTTATATAAAATTAGTACCAGGTAATAATAGATGATTATAATAACTCATTAAAATATAAGGGGATGGCAAGATGAATGCTGGAATACTAGGGCTTGGCCGCTACTTACCCGAAAAAATCGTTACAAATGCGGATTTAGAAAAAATTATGGACACTTCCGACGAGTGGATCCGGACTAGGACGGGTATTGAGGAAAGAAGAATTGCAAATGATGATATTGATACATCAGATATGGCCTATGAAGCCGCAAAAGCTGCATTGAAAAATGCGGAAATTTCTGCTGAAAAGATAGATTTAATTCTTGTAGCAACTGTTACACCTGATCAGCCGTTTCCTTCTGTCGCTTGCATGATTCAAGAGAAATTGGGAGCTATGAAGGCAGCTGCAATGGATGTAAGTGCTGCATGTGCTGGTTTTATGTATGGAATGATCACGGCACAGCAATTTATTAAGACAGGTGCATATAAGCATGTGTTGATTGTCGGTGTTGAAAAACTTTCGAAAGTAACCAATTGGGAAGACCGTAACACCGCTGTACTTTTTGGTGACGGAGCGGGTGCAGTTGTACTTGGACCTGTATCTGATGGCAAAGGAGTCCTTTCCTTTGAATTAGGCGCAGATGGAACAGGTGGGAAGCACTTATTACAGGAAGGAGATTTCATTCAAATGAATGGACGTGAAGTATTTAAATTTGCTGTCCGTCAGATGGGGGAATCCAGCCTGGGTGTATTGGACAAAGCTGGTTTGACAAAAGAAGATGTGGATCTGCTTGTCCCGCATCAAGCAAACATACGCATCATGGAAGCGTCAAGGGAACGATTGAATCTCCCGCTTGAAAAAATGACAAAAACGATTCATAAATATGGAAATACTTCATCAGCGTCCATTCCGATTGCCCTTGTGGAAGAAATGGAAGCGGGGAGAATCAAGGAAAATGACTTAATCGTCATGGTCGGTTTTGGTGGTGGCCTTACATGGGGAGCAATCGCTCTTAGGTGGGGTAAATAAAAGAAGAAGCAAAACGTAAGTGCTTTAAAAATAGGAAGGAGCCATTTTTAATGACTAAACGCCGTGTAGTTGTAACAGGTATTGGAGCAATCTCTCCAGTTGGTAATGATGCAGAAACTGGATGGAAGAATATAATCGAGGGGAAATCGGGAATAGGACCTTTAACTCGTTTGAATGCTGAAGAATTCCCCGTAAAAGTGGCTGCTGAAATCAAGGAATTTGATATAGAGACATATATAAATCGTAAAGAAGCGCGCAAAATGGACCGTTTTACCCACTATGCAATCGCCGCTTCCGTTATGGCATATAATGATAGCAAGCTGGAAATAACCGATGAAAATGCTGCACGTGTCGGGGTCTGGATCGGTTCGGGTATCGGCGGGCTGGAGACACTTGAAACACAGCATGAAAACTTTTTAAACAGAGGATATAAACGGGTGAGCCCATTTTTCGTTCCAATGATGATTCCGGACATGGCAGCCGGCCAGGTTTCTATTTTACTGGGTGCAAAAGGCATCAATTCATGTACGGTAACAGCCTGTGCAACAGGAACAAATTCAATTGGCGATGCGTTTAAAGCCATTCAACGGGGTGATGCCGATGTCATGATCACAGGCGGGGCAGAAGCGCCAATCACGAAAATGTCTGTTGCAGGTTTCTGTGCAAATACGGCTTTATCGACCAACCCTGATCCACAAACGGCTAGCCGTCCTTTTGATCTTAATCGTGATGGTTTCGTAATTGGGGAAGGATCGGGAATTATCGTTCTGGAAGATCTTGAACATGCATTGAATAGAGGAGCCAAGATTTATGCTGAAATAGCTGGTTATGGCTCAACTGGAGATGCCTTCCATATTACCGCTCCGGCACCAGGTGGAGAAGGCGGGGCAAGAGCAATGAAAATTGCAATTGAGGATGCAGGTTTGAATCCGGAAGACATCCAATATGTGAATGCCCACGGAACGAGTACGCCATACAATGACAAATACGAAACGATGGCAGTCAAAGAAGTCTTTGGCGACCATGCTAATAAACTTGCAATAAGTTCCACTAAATCGATGACAGGCCATATGTTAGGGGCAGCTGGCGGTGTGGAAGCAATATTCACGATTCAGGCAATAAGGGACAGCATTTTGCCTCCAACCATCAATATTGAAACACCAGACCCTGAGTGTGATTTGGACTATGTTCCGAATCAAGCAAGGAAGGGTGAAATCAATGTAGCCATAAGCAATTCACTTGGATTTGGTGGACATAACGCAACCATTCTTTTCAAGAAGTATAAATAAGTTATGAAGGAAGGGCAGATCTTTTGGGATCTGCTCTTTTTATTTTTAAGGGAAAATGAACATGCAAGGGATATAAAATGTGTCAACCGCCTTCTTGAAATCATACGATAGTCAAAAGAAGCGGAGGTGTATGGGAAATGGGAGTCATTTCAACCGATGAATGGATGATGAAGGATTTCAACCGCCCGGTCAAGATGATGGAAAGACTTAAAAGTACATTCAACAATATCCTTGATGCTGACATGATTTATCATCATTTATTAAAGCATGGCATGTATTCGCCGAATCAAAAAACAAAACTCATATGGGAAGATTTAAAAGAAAATAATGCATGGGAAAAAACAGAAAGCTTGTTTACAGCTTATAAGAAGCTTTGGGGAGGGCCTGATGTTCCCATATATATTTTTCCGCTTATGTCTTCAGGGATATGGAATAAAAAAGTTGAAACGAAGTCAGGGTTGGCATTTAGAGATAAACTATTCCTTTTTTACGGCAAGGGGATGGCCGAAAAGGAAATGGAGGCCCTGTTGATTCATGAATATCATCATGTTTGCCGTCTGCATCATTTGAAAAAGGACCAAAAAGACTACACTCTCCTGGATACGATGATCATGGAAGGACTGGCGGAAAGAACGGTGGAAAAATATTTAGGAGCAAAATTTTTAGCGAAATGGACTAAATTATATCAGGAAGATAAACTACGGGAATTTTGGGTCAGGCATTTAGAGGAAAAGCACAAGATAAAACGTACAGACCCTCTTCATGATGCACTTCTGCTTGGGACGAAAGGATATCCATATATGCTTGGATACTGTACTGGTTATTACCTGGTTAAAAATTTTGAACTCTCTGTGAAGAGATCATTCATTATCCAATCTGAAAAATTCTTATCAAAAAAGAGTTAATATATACGTTCTTTTTTTCTTAATCTGTTTTCTAGAATAGGAATAAATTGTATGGTTCCTGCCTATACTGATTGACAAACAGAAATTTGTTTAAGTGAGGGATGAATGATGCTATATCTTCATGATGTATGGGTTAACTGGTTTGAAGGAGAAGAAAACGGCTATAATATTTGTCATTTTCATGAATGGAGGAAGGATGACGGGATTGAACTATTAGATCAAGTTCCTTTGTTGAAAGTGTCTTCAACATTGTTCCACTACATAGAGAACGACTTGTCAGAATTACCTAAGCCATTGCTCAATGATGTTTATCAAAAAGCATATGCAAGGAAAAATCATGAAAGAATTCAGCTTGACTATTGTTTTATCGTGACTGATGGAAATGGAATTTTAGCTGTTGATACGATAGGTTATCATATTCCGATCAGGAAAAGCAGAATAATTCCCCGGCAGGAACAAATTGTTTATGACATGATAGAAAACCATGATGAGATGGATTACACCTTTACTGAAAAACCTACATCTGAGAAAGAATATCATATTTTGTCGCCGTCTCCCTTATTCATGAACGGTTTGACAAGAAAAGAAAGACAGCTTAAGCAATTGTTATTCATGGCCATGGACCAATTATTCACTGCGAAAAACACTGCTGAAATCCGTTATTGGTATACAGAATGGGCCCCTGAGAAATATGAAAACATTCAAGAAATGGATTTTCAGATAGCTTGGCTTGAGTTATATGAAGAAATGAAGGAAGGCTGGTCAGAGAAGCACCTTCAACTTTGTGAAAACCTTGTGAAGGGGCAGCCTTTTTTTGAAAAGCTTTGGCAAGTGGAGGCTGGCGATAGCCCATCGATATTATGAACAAAAAAGACGATCCGATGAGGATCGTCTTTTTTTAGGCTGTTTTCGCATATTTACCAAGAAAAAAGCGGTGTGGTTGATTTCCCCTCCAGATGCTCGCTTTCCGCGGGGCGGGCGGTGAGCCTCCTTGGCGTAAACGCCAGTGGGGTCTCACCTGTCTCGCTGCTCCCGCAGGAGTCTCGCACTTGCGCTACAATCAACCTTAAATCGTTTAGTTTTTAAAAACAACAATCTTTACGAAAAGAGCCTTTTTTTTATCTCTTTCTGCCTAGTCCCATGCCATTATACATTTTTCTGATCATTTTATTGGCTTCAATATTCGCCTTTTCTGCACCGCGGTCCAGAATTTCATCCAATTCAGGCGAATCGATCAATTCATTGAAGCGTTCCTGGATTGGTAGGATTTCCCCAAGAACCACCTCAGCCAAATCACTTTTAAAGTCACCATAACCTTTACCTTCATACATCTCTTCAATTTCTGAATAGGATTTTCCACTGAAGATGGAGTATATGGACATCAGGTTGGAAACACCCGCTTTGTTTTCCTTATCATAACGGACAATACCTTCCGAATCGGTAACTGCGCTTTTGATGTTTTTTTCGATTTGCTTCGGATCATCCAATAAGGCAATCGTTGCCTTTTTATTAGGATCAGATTTGCTCATTTTCTTGGTTGGTTCCTGAAGGGACATGATACGGGCCCCTTCTGTAGGGAGGCTGATTTCCGGAATTTTAAAAATGTCATTATGCTTTTTATTGAACCGTTCAGCCAAATCGCGTGTCAATTCAAGATGCTGTCTTTGATCTTCCCCGACAGGAACCACATCTGTACTATAAAGGAGAATATCGGCAGCCATTAGCGGCGGGTATGTAAGCAGTGCTGCGGATACCCCTTCTTTGCCAGCGGATTTGTCCTTAAATTGCGTCATTCTCTCAAGTTCCCCTATATAGGATATACTTTGTAAAATCCAGCCTGCCTGAGCATGCGCAGGTACTTCTGATTGAATGAAGATGGTATTCTTTTCAGGATCCAAACCAATGGCCAAATATAAAGCGGCCAATGTTTTAATGTTTTTCCTTAACTTAATGCGATCTTGTGGAACTGTAATTGCATGCTGGTCAACAATACAAAAGAAACATTCATATTCATTTTGTAAGTTAACGAATTGTTTCATGGCTCCAATGTAATTTCCTAAAGTAACGGAACCGGATGGCTGAATGCCGGAGAAAATCCTTTTCAACTGCTAGTCACTCCTCTAAATGCGTTTATTGATAAATGGATATTCGTTCTTCATTATTGTAAGGATAAATAGAAAATGAATCCACTTTCTTTGAAAGAAATGTACGTGCTCCCGTGATGGGGAAAAACGCTCATTTAAATCTTGTGGAGGGCCGTTTTGTCCTGTATCGATGCCATTCTGAGAATACGAAATGTCCACTATACTGTATTTTAGCATTTATTCATATTAAATGTATAATCGAAACGGCAATCAAGCCGTTAGATTGGATTTTCCGTTTCTTTTTTTTGACATGGAAGAAATGAAGGGTTCGAGGAAAATCAAACCGTTTAACATATAGCACAATGAGCAGAGCATTTTAGGGAAGGATACTAACAAGGGAATACAGGATTGTGAACGTATTCTTAACTTTATAAAGCAGTTTTTCAAATTATTTTTAATATATAGGAGTAAAGTTAATTGTTTGTGGTATTAAAGAAAGGGGTTTATTATATTTGTTGAATATTGATGACTGATGGCGAATGAGGTGGAGAAAATGAAACCAATGTGTAAATGGTTGATGACAGGTATGTGCATATTCCTGATTCAACAGCCAGTTCATGCGCAAGGCATGAATGAAACCAGGCAGGTGGCATTAGAAAATAAAGAATTGCCTGTGAGCGTACCGCGTTTTGTTTTTGATTCGGGGTTGAAATTCGACTACCCGGATGCTGTGCGCGGAATATATGTGACAGGGCCTGCAGCTGGCAGCAATAAATTGAATGAACTTATTAAATATGTAGATGAAACCGATTTGAATGCGATGGTCATTGACATTAAGGATGACAGGGGGAACGTGACGTATAAACCCGAAGATCCCGATTCTCCATATGCTGGGATCGGTAAAGACTACATAAAAAACCCAAGGTCAATGCTGAAAAAATTTGAGGATAAACAGATTTATCCAATTGCAAGGGTGGTCGTCTTTAAAGACTCCCATTTGGCCAAAGAGAAGCCTGAATTGTCTTTTTTAGATGGAGAAAAGGTATGGAAGAATGGTCGGGGGGAAGCCTTCGTTAACCCATTCTTAAAAGAGGTGTGGGATTATAATGTCGGTATTGCCATTGAAGCGGCAAAGTTGGGTTTTAAAGAAATTCAATTTGACTATGTCCGTTTTCCCGAAGGATTCGAAAATAAAGAAGATGATTTGAAATATGATGTAGGTGAATATGATGAAGCGAAAGTGAGTAATACAGCTAAAAGGGTTCAGGCAGTGACTGATTTCGTAAGTTATGCGAGGGAAAAACTGGAGCCATATGGTGTGGAAGTATCAGTGGATATTTTTGGATATGCAGCTACATTGCCTGAAGCTCCCGGGATTGGTCAAAACTTCACAAAAATCTCTGAGAATGTTGATGTAATTTCCTCGATGATCTATCCGAGTCACTGGACATCTTATTTTGGTATCGATAAGCCGGATTTGGAGCCTTATAATCTCGTTAAGGAATATGCAAAATTAGAGAACGGAAAGCTGAAGGAATTAAAAACACCACCTACCTCAAGACCTTGGTTACAAGATTTTACTGCCTCATATTTAGGAGAGGGGAATTACCAAAGGTATGGTAAGGAAGAAGTGGAAGCCCAAATAAAAGCATTGAAAGACAATGGTATTGATGAATACTTATTATGGAATGCAGCTAATCGATATACAAAGGGAGTAGACTATACCCCATGAAAAAAAGGATGACCTAGGAAGTTTCTTCAGGTCATCCATATTCTCTCTGAATTACCGCTTTTTATTCCCGCCAACTTGACTCCATCCTGACTGAATTCGTTTCGAATGATCGAAAATATGAGAGTGACGTTTCCCGCCAAACCATTTTTCGCCGATGCCATTCGTCACAACGCCATTCACGGCTGTAATGCCAATAACGCAAGCAGCGACTAAAAAAAAGTCCAAAAAGTAACTGATCATCAAAACCCTCCTAATATTTTCAAGCTATTCAAGTTCCATTGTAGTGGATAAGAAATAATCTGGAAAGTATAAACTAGCAAATGAGGAGATTAAATTATGAATTGGTACGAAAAGCTAAACCAGTATTTCCCTATTGAAGAGATGAAGTCCAAAGAACATATAGAAGTCCTTTTAGAAGATAAGCAGGAAATATATAAAAAAGATGAAGGTCCCGACCATGTTTTATTGTATGTGGAAGGGGACGAGTTTATATTCGTTGATTACCTTTTTGTATCAAAGAAATCAAGGGGGCAGGGACTAGGGAGGAAATTGATTCAAAAATTGCAAAAAAAGCAGAAAACGGTCTTGCTGGAAGTAGAACCAGTACAAGAAAATGATGATGACACATTTAAAAGGCTGAAATTTTATAAAAGGGAAGGATTCCGGCATGCCTCTTCGATCTCCTACAGCAGAAAATCGCTTGCCACCAAGGAGGATACGCCTATGGAAATCTTATATTGGCCCGCAAATCCATCTGTTGATGAAGAGGACGTATTTGATTTCATGAAAGAGATTTATTCTGAAATCCATACTTACAAAGATGATGATCTTTATGGGAAATCTTATCAAGATGTAGAGGATGTACTAAGCTTGAATGCAGGTCAGGAAACCGATATTTTTAAAGAGGTGCAAATTTGAGTAAAAGGGCCGGTTGTTTCACCGGCCCTTTTTAATTTGTCGAAAAGTGTCCCAGCAAAAAACAACCGGAACGTTTGCAAACTGTCTTTTCTTATTGTGCATATTTTGCATTAATTGAATATCTATAACTTCTTGGAACTAGCTGATTTTTGAATTGTTTTTACTTTTGGAAATATATGTGCTAAAAGAATGGTTTTTAATGTAAAAGGAGGAATTTGCATTTGATTAAAGAAAATATATTAACATGATCTTGTTTATTGACAAAGATTGGGGGTAAATAAAAGTAAAGAGTTATTTAAAGAATCATGAGGGCCGTATTGAGAGTTAAATGAGAATGGTAGGTAGGTATTTTCAATTAGAAAAAGCAGTAGTAATGTATTACATAAAAAACGGAAAAAGTTATAGTACAGGCTAAACTAGAAGTTTAAAAGGATTTTTCCAAATATCAAAAAGGGTATTCATTTTAAATAAATTAGTGTATAATAAAGAAAATGAAATACTTAATTAAAATTATTTCAAATTAGAGTGGTACTTATGAATACTAATAGTAGATTTCCCCTCATAGATCACCGATTCTATATTTAGGGAGTGTGAGTAAACATGGTAACATTATATACATCACCTAGTTGTACTTCATGCAGAAAAGCAAAAGCATGGTTAGAGGAACATGAGATTGGATATAAAGAAAGAAACATTTTTTCAGAACCGTTAACGATTGATGAGATTAAAGAAATTCTTCGCATGACAGAAGATGGAACCGATGAAATCATTTCAACACGGTCAAAAACTTTCCAAAAGTTAAACGTAAATTTAGAGAGCCTGCCTCTTCAAGAATTATATAAATTGATCAAGGAGAATCCAGGTCTGTTAAGACGTCCAATTATCCTTGACGAGAAACGGCTTCAAGTTGGTTATAATGAAGATGAGATAAGACGCTTTTTACCACGTAAAGTCCGTACCTTCCAGTTACGGGAAGCACAACGTATGGTCAACTAATAAGGTCTTTCAAGCTCTGCCAGGAAATGTGCAGGGCTTTTTCTTTATACATAACGTTCACTGATTTTTTTAACTTAATGAAGGGGAACATAAAAGAATCCTTAGGCGGCAGCAGACGTTTTGGATTTGCAGCAGGTCCCTTGAACCGGACATCATTTAAAGAAAAAATTAAGAATGCAGCTCATCATGCTGTGTATATAATAAGGCATTAATGGCAGTAAGATCAAAATTGAATAAAGCATTATGATAGTTGCATCAGGATGAATTATTTTATAGAATGAATGGAATATTAGGCAAACAATTGTTTTTTAGATAAGTAATGTTTTTTATTTCCCTTCTTCAAGGTTTTGTCATAAAATGATGTAAAATAGTCCGTTTTAATGACTATCATGATTTACAGTATTCACTTACGGGTAAAGAGCTTTTAAGAGCAATTTTCGCTTGGGGGTTATTATCCCTTCAAAATGAGAAAGGAAGGGAGAGGGGAATCATGGAAATCGAACGCATTAATGACGATACAGTAAAATTTTATATTTCCTATATAGATATTGAGGAAAGAGGCTTTGATCGCGAAGAAATTTGGTACAGCCGCGAGCGAAGTGAGGAGCTTTTTTGGGAAATGATGGATGAAGTGCATCAAGAAGAAGAATTCATGATTGAAGGACCCTTATGGATTCAAGTTCAAGCCCTTGAAAAAGGCTTGGAAGTTTTGGTCACAAAAGCCCAGCTTGCCAAAGATGGTCAGAAACTCGAGCTGCCTCTTTCAGATGATAAGTTAAGGGATTTGAATGTATCAGACAAGATGGATACGCTTCTTGATCAACATTTTCATGGTAAAGATGAAGAAAGCGGTATGACATTCGAAGATGGTATGATTGAATTCATCACGACTTTCGAGGATTTTGAAGATGTCATTTCATTAAGCAAGCGTCATGGCTTGGATGAATGGACGACAAAACTTTATGTTTATCAGAATAAATATTATCTTTATATCGAATTTTCCGAGGCGGAGATTGATGAGGAAGAAATCGATAATGTTTTAAGTCTTTTATTGGAATATAGTCAGGAGTCACCTATAACGGTGCACATGCTTGAAGAGTACGGGAAGATAGTTATCGAAAATGATGTATTCACAACGGTCGATAAATATTTCGCATAGACTGTTGAGGCCGATTTCAGTAGAAATCGGCCTTTTCGTCCAAGAATAAATGTTTTTGCCTTAGCATGGAGGTTTTATAAATATGCCTGTGTTTGTTAATTGGAGGTAGTCTAGGTGAAGAATATAGTTGGCGTCGGTCTGCTTATTCTCTTGTTGGTCAGTACATGGCATTTTCTAATAAATGGCGTCGATGGCGGGCTGATTTTTTATTCTAGTCTTATATTGACCCTTTTCTTGGTGATAATTGGATTCAACATTTTCATGGAAAACCGAGATCCCATCCAGACCATAACATGGCTTGTTATTTTTTGCGCTTTCCCATTCATCGGTTTCATTTTTTACTTTTTGTTTGGCCGTAATTTTCGGAAAGAGAGGATATTTCGCAAGAAGTACTTTTTGGACAAACAGAGTTTCGTGAAAATAAGCGGCGAAGCGGATTATAATGAACGAATTAAGGAAATGGGCGAGAACCCTCAGCAGTTAATCACTCTTGCAAATAGGCTGGGGAATAGCCCTATTTCATTTCAGACTGAAACCCGGGTTCTAAGGAATGGTGATGAAACATTTTCCAATATCATCGAAGAATTAAAAAAAGCCAGACATCATATTCATTTAGAATATTATATTGTTAGGGATGACCGCATTGGCAGACTGTTAAAAGACATCTTGATACAAAAAGCAAAAGAGGGGGTAGTGGTCCGATTTCTATATGATGCGGTTGGTTCTTGGAAGTTAGCACGTTCTTATATCGATGAACTGAAGAATGCAGGAGCTGAAATGGTGGCCTTTGGTCCGCTGCATCTCCCTTTATTAAATAATAAATTCAACTTTCGTAACCATCGTAAAATAATTGTGATAGATGGTTCTGTCGGTTTCATCGGCGGTCTCAATATTGGGGATGAATATTTGGGACAAGATCGGAAATTCGGTTCTTGGCGGGATACGCACCTTATCATAAAGGGGGAAGCTGTCAGGACTTTACAGCTCATATTTCTCCAGGATTGGTATTATAGCACCAATAATAGTTTTTTAAGTGATGAATATCTCATGGCCGGACTGCCGAACCATCACGGACATGGCGGAATTCAATTGATTGGCGGCGGGCCTGATAGTGAGTGGACAATCATAAAAAGCATTTTCTTTAAAATGATCACTTCAGCAGAAAAGTCCGTCTGGATAGCTTCCCCGTATTTCGTTCCTGATGACGATATCTTACAAGCATTGAAGGTGGCCGCTTTAAGTGGCTTGGATGTCAGGCTGCTCGTCCCGAAGAACCCCGATAAACGTATCGTATTTCATGCTTCGAGAACTTATTTTCCCGAATTGCTTGCTTCCGGAGCTCGTATATTCCAATATAATGAAGGCTTCATGCATAGTAAAATCATCATCGTGGATGATCAACTGGCATCAATTGGGACAACCAATATGGATATGAGGAGCTTTCACCTGAATTTCGAAGTCAATGCTTTTCTCTACCGGACGGAAAGTACTCAGCAACTGGTGAATGATTTTTTGGAAGATATAAAGGTATCCCAAGAAGTGGAGATTGGTGCGTTTTCCAAACGGAATTTCGGTTTGAAGGTTTTGGAGTCCACTTGCCGATTGCTTTCACCCCTTCTTTAGATACTTTCGCTTATGCCGATAAGGCATTTTTTTTTTGCGGATTAAAAGGAATCCTAAGCAAAGCAGGCGAATGTAGTGGATGAGGAGGAGATGTATGCTAACTGCGATAAAGAAAGATGGGACATGGGTTACCCTTCCTGAAAAGATACCGGCAAACGTGATTGATGAATGGAGAAAGTCAGCAGATTATTACTGTCCATGCTGTAAGATGGAAATGACCATCAAAGCGGGAAAAGTCAGGATCCCGCATTTCGCCCATAAAAATAGTTCGTCATGCCGCGCTTCTTCAGAACCGGAATCCGCCTATCATTTATTGGGAAAAAGAAAATTATTTCAGTGGTTCTTATCACATGGTTATCAAGTGGTTTTAGAAGCCTACCTTCCCGAAATTAAGAAAAGGGCTGATATGTTGGTTGTGATAGGAGGTAATCGCTATGCAATAGAATTTCAATGCTCAGTTATCCCCGAGGTTGAATTCATTGAAAGGACAAAAGCCTATCAAAGCATAGGCATCAAGCCAATTTGGATCCTTGCTGCAAAACGCTTAAAAAGGAAAAGCTTGTATGAATTCAGTTTATCCCGCTTCCACTGGCTCTTCGTCACCGGCAGCTTCCATCACCCTTTTCTTTGGATGTATTGCCCGGAAACGGATCATTTATCAGTATTGAAGAACCTCACTCCTTTTACCCCCAGAACCGTCTTTGCCGAATTGACAACAGCTTCATTAAGGTTCCTTCCCCCAAGTCGTGCATTGCCCCAAAACTGCTTTAGATTCCCTTTTCTGCCCGCATGGAGATATAAACGAAATCGCTGGTCCCTCCATCGAGTGAAAACAGCACGGAGATGCGATCCTTTTTTCGAAGGGCTATATTTACATCATATTTCACCTGCGACACTTCCAATTGAAGTGGGCGTTCCGGTCAGAGGGATGCTGTTGATCGAAACTGCCTCGATCGAATGGCAGGCATGGTTATACATGGATGTGTTTCATGAGAAAAGAACAGGGGAAAAGATTTCTATGGCTGATATTATCCATAATTTTAGAAAGCGTTCAAAAAAAGGTGGAATAAAGTTCAGACCGTTGCCTTTGCTTCATGAAAAACCCATCGAGTATCCTGTAGGTCAATATATCATGCTTTTGATGAAATTTGGTTATTTATCAAAACTGAATGAAGGGGTTTTTAAAGTTGAAAAGGAAATTACCCCTCCCTTTACCAGTGATCAAGCTCAAATTTTGGAAAAAAATTTCTATGATAAGCATAAATTGATGATGGAAAAGGGGAATATCCAGTATAATCAGTGATAACATCTCTATTTATCTTGAATTCAGATGAATGGGCAGGATTATTTTTGTTAATGGAGAAATAGTAATAAGAACTGGGAATTAAGAAAACTTTAAGAAAGAATGAACGCTGAATGAAGTATGGCAGCGTTCGATCCGGTTTAACGATTTAGCCCAATGGCAAGTTTCTATAGAATGGGGAGGAATTTTTTTATGGCACAGGAAACAAAAGCAAATACATTACCTTCAAGAAGTGAAATAGCTCCTGAAGATACTTGGAGACTGGAAGATATCTTCGCAACCGAGGAAGATTGGGAAGCAGCCTTCAAAGCGGTAAAAGAAGACCTCAAGAAGGCGGAAGCACATAAAGGGACGTTGGGAGAAAGCGCAGAAAAATTATTTGCGGCCCTTCAACTCCAAGATGAGGTATTCGAGAAGCTAGGGAAAGTTTATTCTTATTCACATATGCGCAATGATCAAGATACAACCAATCCTTTTTATCAAGGGATGGAGGATAGGGCAAAAGCTTTATACGCCCAGGCAGCTGCTGCGTTTTCATATATGGTTCCTGAACTATTGAGTATTGATGAAAACAAAGTGGAAGGGTTTTTGGAAGAAAAAGAAGATCTGAAATTATACAAACATTCTTTAGAGGAAATCAATCTTCAGAGGCCCCATATCTTATCTGCTGAGCAGGAAGAATTATTGGCGCAAGCATCAGAAGTACTTGATGCATCGGGCAACACTTTCGGTATGCTAAACAATGCCGATTTGAAATTCCCGACCATTAAGGATGAAGAGGGAAATGAAGTGGAAATCACTCACGGAAGGTATATCAGTTTTCTTGAGAGTGAAGATCGCCGTGTACGTGAGGAGGCATTTAAAGGGGTATACAGCAAGTATGGAGAGTTCCGTAATACATTTGCTTCAACCCTGTCAGGTGAAGTGAAAAACCACAACTTCAATGCCACAGTTCGAAAATATGATTCAGCACGCCAAGCGGCGTTAAGTAATAATAACATTCCGGAGACCGTATACGATAATCTCGTTAAAACGGTCAATGACAACTTGCCATTACTGCACCGTTATCTTGATTTACGTAAAAAAGTACTGCAATTAGACGAACTTCATATGTATGATCTATTCACCCCTCTTGTTAAAGAAGTGAAGATGGAAGTGACATATGATGAGGCCAAAGATTATGTCCTTAAAGGTCTTGCTCCGCTTGGGGAGGACTATTTGAACGTTTTGAAAGAGGGATTTGAAAATCGTTGGGTCGATGTGCATGAAAACAAAGGGAAACGAAGCGGTGCCTATTCTTCTGGTACATATGGGACGAATCCTTATATTTTAATGAACTGGCAAAATAACGTCAATAACTTATTCACGCTCGTTCATGAGTTTGGACATTCGGTCCATAGCTACTATACACGTAAATATCAGCCATATCCATATGGGAATTATTCCATATTTGTAGCGGAAGTTGCATCGACCTGTAATGAAAACCTGTTGAACGATTATTTACTGAATTCAATCGAAGATGAAAAGAAACGCATCTATTTATTGAATCATTACCTGGAAGGTTTCCGCGGCACACTGTTCCGGCAAACGATGTTTGCAGAGTTTGAACATACGATTCATTTAAAAGCTCAAAATGGGGAAGCGTTGACAGCGGATATGCTTACTAAGGAATATTATGAGCTGAACAAGAAATACTTTGGAGAGAACGTGACCATTGATGACGAAATCGGTTTGGAATGGGCGCGTATTCCACATTTCTACTATAATTACTACGTTTATCAATATGCAACAGGAATCAGTGCAGCAACAGCATTGAGCAAGCAAATACTTGAAGAAGGAGAGCCTGCCGTCAAAAGGTATCTGGAGTTCTTGAAGTCAGGAAGTTCCGATTATCCGATTGAAGTGCTCAAAAAGGCTGGCGTCGATATGACAAAAGCTGAACCTGTACAAGAAGCCATGAATGTATTCGAAGAAAAATTAAATGAGTTGGAAGAGCTTTTGAATAAATAAGATGTGAAAAGGACCCGAGCACCTCGGGTCCTTTTCAACTTATATGCATGTCCGTCATAATCCTTTAAATCGATTTCTCTGATTTAAGCTATGAAGAATTATGAAGAAAACAAAAAATAGAATAGGGGAGGTAAAATACAGAGGAATGAGGTTCATGATACCGAGCAGCTGGACAAATAGCGACCCTATCAAGAGTATGAGTAGAATAAAGCCTTTCAATTTGGTCACCTCCAACAGGCCGCAGTAAAAGCTCATCTGCGCTTTATTAGATAGTATGTTTTAAAATAAGCAGTATTCTAAAAATATGACAATAATGTGAAGCTACGCACAAAGTTCTTGCTTTTAAGGTGCATAATCTGCTATAGTACAGATATAGAAGTTATCACATCCCAAACATATACCCCTTTGTTTGTTCGTCGTGAAATTTCTCCTATCCCCTTATTCGCATAAATAAATGAAAAACCCCAGCAAATTTCGTGATTTGCCGGGGTTTTTCATTTGCAGAAAAGTAAAAGTACAAAATGACGCCGGTTGTAACAAAAGTTGTACGAAAGATTAGGAAATAAAAACAAATGATTTAATATTTTTGTGATTTATTTCACAATTAAATTCATTCCCTTGCTTATCAGATATCAAAAACACTTATGGCTTTAAACTTAAAGGGGCTCTTATTTAGCTATATATAAGAAACAATGATTATAAAATGAAATTTATATATTGTGAACAAATTGTGAAATGTTACACAAACAGTTGAAACATAACTGAGTTATCTGTTATATTGTTTATTGTGAAGCGAATCACAAACAAACTTATACCCCTTTGTTTGATCGTGAAAAATTTCTCCCATCCCCTTATTTTCTTATAAAAAAAACCATGCAATCTTTTGATTTGCGTGGTTTTAAACAAAAAAGCAGTCAAATTCATGACTGCTTCTTTGTATATCTCCAAAACGTTCCGTATTTAGCAGGAATCTTTTCTGCCAACTGTTTTAAAACAAGCTTTTTCATTTCCAACTCGACGTTACTCTTATTCATATTATAAACAGTTTCAATTTCCTTTGTGGCCACTAGATTGAAACAGCTTAAAAATTCTTCGAGAGAGGGGGGTTTTGCAGGGGCTGGCAGACCATTGAGCATATCTTCTAAAATTTGAACATATACCTCGTAAGAATAGACACCTGAAACTTTTATTCCCTCTTCTTCAATATTTTGATTGAAAAAGACAAGGGAAGGTATTTCCGTCACTTCCATTTCGTTAGTGATTTTCATGTCACATTGAAAGCCTTTGGCTGCACTGGAAGAATTGATGTCATAAAGGAATTCCTCTACATCCAGACCAACCATTTTGGCACATTCGGTCAAGACTTCGATATTGGATATATCCTTTTTCCCTATGAATACATATTCTTGAAGCTGCCTTAAAAAGCGAATGGCTAATTTACGCCCCTGCAATTCCGCTGCTTTTATTGCGATGGAAGCTGTATATGGAGAAGAGATTGGGTTTTCAGACCAAAGGCTCCCGTCGCAGGACATTCCCGAGCGGCTGGCTGTCTTTTCCCAAACCTGAGCAATGTTTTCATAATTTTTATTTTTCCCCATATTAAGAGAATCGATTTTACCGCTTAAAACATGGCGTAAGCTGAACAATTGGCCATATTCTATCTGTAATTTCCTAATAATTGGTTCTAAGCCCCAGCATTCGGGACAAAGCGGATCAACAAAAACATAAATTTCAATTGGCTTTTTTCCTATATCATAGCAATGCTGCGTCTTGATCCAATCGGAAATATTGAAAACTGGTTTTTGTGCGCTCAACTGTCTTCTCCTTTCCCGTCAGTTCCGGATGTATTGATCATATGCTGTGCCGTCAAATAGAGGCGGTGATAGAAAAACTCTCTAATCTCACCCTCAAGGCCAACTTCGTCCATAGCTTGATACATGCATGAGAGCCATGCTTTCGCACGTTCTGGCGTAATTTCAAAAGGTATATGTCGAGCCCGCAACATAGGATGGCCATGCTCTTCGGTATATAAAGAGGGACCGCCTAAATATTGAGTCATAAATTGTTTTTGCTTACGGACCGTTTCAGTTAAATCGCCAGGGAATATTGGCTGCAGATCCGGGTGCTGACTAACGTTGGAGTAAAACACATCAATTAATTTGTGTAATTGCCCTTCTCCAATTAATTCATATGGTGTAGGGTTCCCTTGCATCATGTTGATTACTCCTTTTAAAGAAAGATGGTTGATATTTATTCATATTTTATCAATGACGTACTGATATAACAAATATATAGCTTAAAGAAAATTTTACATCTGTAGTATGACACAGGGGAATGATCGGAAATTACACTTTTGGAGGGGCTTTCCCATTTGTTCTGGGGAAGCATATATAGACATAAAAAAACTGACCCGTCACAAATAAACAGGGTCAGCTTGTTTTAACTTAAAAATGTGCCATAAACTTTTTGAACATAATTCTGAGTTTCTTTAAAGGGCGGGATGCCGTTATATTTATCGACATTTCCTGGCCCTGCATTATAAGCAGCAAGGGCAACCTGTATGTCCCCGTCATATCGTTCCATCATTTGACTTAAATATTTACTCCCGCCCATGATGTTTTGTTCTGGATCGGTTGCATCATCCACCCCAAGGCTTCTTGCAGTTGCTGGCATTAACTGCATAAGGCCAGCGGCACCCGCATAACTGGTGGCTTCAGGGTTGAAGTTCGATTCTTGTTTAATGACAGACTTAATCAGTTTTTCCGGGAGATTATATAAACTGGCTGCCTGGCTGATGATATGATCATAGTTTTTTGCGGTTTCGCTGCTGCTCTGTTTGTTAGCATTGGCAGCGGATATCGGGTTGATGTTCAGGGACGTTAGGCTGCTGGGTTGAAGAAATGATTTCGTTTCAGCTTCAACATTGGATAATAAGGAACCCAATTTCTGCGAAGAGCTTTCAAGAGCATCACCCGAAACCAGTTCCGAGAGCATGTCCTGGAAAACGGATCGAGATGAACTTTTGCTTGTGATGCTGCTATTTGTGAATTGCTGGATTGCCTGCAATTCCATAAACGTTTTGAAATCTTGGATTTTCAAACTCTCCACCTCCGAATGGGTTCAAACAGGATTATTCCTGGAATTTGGCGCGATAAAACCTCTTAACCTTATTTTCGGTTTCCCTTACCGGAATTTGAAGGGTTTCAAGGAGATTCAGGAAGTTTTTTTCCCCTGCTTTTGCATCCGTCACTTCATATTCAAGCTCAAAGTCTTCCTGATTCAAATACGAACTATGATCTAAAACAAGTAAACCCTCTTTGTAAGGAAATTCAAGGCGGTCTGTCTTTAGTGTCCCAAAGCAGGTAATATCTTTTGGATCAATTCCGCATTCGAGGATTAGATGTTGGATCTCGCCCTCAGGGAATGTGTTATGATTCAGAAATGCATATGCGGTTCCTTCAGGAATATCTTGATTCGTTTCCAATAGTCCCTCTGTTGCGGGCTGTTTTAAAGTCAGCTCGTAACGCCCGTTTTTCTCCCGGATCCTAAGCGCGGAATCTAGGTTTTTCAAAGTGAATCCAAGTGTATCGAAGTAATGATTTTTCTGGGTTTTAAAGTTCGATGCCCCAAGATGAAAGTATTCGATCAGTTGACGAAATTCTTTTTCGCTTAAAAGGTTTTTAAATTCAATTTCAATATGCTGGTTCATGTGCTCCATCCTTTCTGGCTGATTCTTAGGTTAATCATATAAGAACCATTCCAGCTGTCAAATTGAATTCAATAATTTTTTGCTATTGTACTTGAATATTTAGGAATCAATTGCAGGATATGATAAAATATAAACGTTGAGCACGAAAAATGGATTATCGTATATATAGGAATTTAATACATACTTTTTGCTAGAAAAAGAAATAGGATCCAGCGGTGAATTGACATAAAGTCATGTGACTGCTGGATTTAGGAGAGCGTTCTGCCCATACCAGAGTTGAACAGGCGCTTTTTAGATAGATATAGGTGGTGTGGCAATGGAGAGTTGGGACGATTTCTTGGCGCCTTATACTCAGGCTGTCGAAGAATTAAAGGTTAAGCTAAAGGGATTAAGGAAACAGTTTGAGAGAGAGAATATTCACTCGCCGATCGAATTTGTAACAGGAAGGGTAAAGCCGATTGTCAGCATTTTGGATAAGGCGAGCCTGAAGGATATTCCCATTGATAAATTGGGAACTGAAATCCAGGATATTGCAGGGCTTCGCATGATGTGCCAGTTCGTGGATGATATCGAACAGGTAGTTGAACTATTACGAGGTCGCAATGACTTCGAGATAGTTGAGGAGAGGAATTATATTTCCCATAAAAAAGCAAGCGGCTATCGTTCTTATCATGTTGTAATCCGCTATCCGGTCCAGACGATCCATGGCGAAAAAAATATCCTTGCCGAAATACAAATCAGGACTCTTGCGATGAATTTTTGGGCGACGATCGAACATTCTTTAAATTATAAATATAAAGGCATTTTCCCGGAAGATATTCAATTGCGACTCAAACGTGCAGCGGAAGCGGCCTTCCTGCTTGATGCAGAGATGTCGCAAATCCGTACGGAAATCCAGGAAGCACAGCGTCTTTTTTCCAGGAAGAAAGATTCTTGAACGCATAAATGGGTAAACGAGAAGAAATCTAATTTGTGAGGTGGTATTACATGAAATTTGCGATAACGTCAAAAGGAGATGCGAAATCGAATACTTTAATGCAAAGGATGCGTACGTATCTTCAGGACTTTCATTTGGAATATGACGAAGATCAGCCGGATATTGTCATTTCTGTCGGTGGTGATGGCACTTTATTATATGCTTTTCACCGTTATAAGAATCGATTGGATAAAACTGCCTTTGTCGGTGTACATACAGGACATCTTGGTTTTTATGCAGATTGGACCCCTGATGAAATTGAAAAATTGGTGATAGCTTTAGCGAAAACCCCATTTCAAATAGTGGAATATCCACTGCTCGAAACGATTGTCCGTTATCAGCATGGAGGACGGGAAGCAAGATTTTTGGCTTTGAATGAATCGACGGTCAAAAGTGTGGAAGGGACGCTCGTCATGGACGTTGAAATACGCGGCCAGCATTTCGAGACGTTCCGTGGAGATGGTTTATGCATTGCGACGCCATCTGGAAGCACGGCATATAATAAGGCGCTTGGCGGGGCCATCGTCCATCCATCTATCGATGCCATCCAGATTACCGAATTGGCATCTATTAATAACCGGGTGTTTAGGACCGTAGGATCTCCGCTTCTGCTGCCGGCACATCATACGTGTATGTTCAGGCCGGTCAATGCGGTCAATTTTCAAATTACGGTCGACCATTTGTCCTTGCTTCAGGAAAATGTAAAGTCAATACAGTGCCGAGTGGCAGATGAAAAGATCCGATTTGCCAGATTCCGCCCTTTTCCTTTCTGGAAAAGAGTGCATGATTCATTTATTGCTAATTAAGGAGATAGATTCACCTCATGTCAAATCAAAACTTTTCTTTGACCTGGTCGGTTTTCGAAGAGGACTCTGGCTCTTTATTGCGAGAGTTTCTCCGCAAATGCGATATTTCAAAACGAGCATTAACGGATATTAAGTTTAAAGGTGGATATATCCAGTTGAACGGCGAAGAAGTAACCGTAAGGGAACGGATTGAAACGGGCGACATCGTCACCGTCATATTTCCGCCGGAGCAGGCAAGCGAAGGCCTTTTGCCGGAACCCATCCCCCTGAATGTCAGATATGAAGATGAGTTTGTATTGGTGGTGGCCAAGCCCCCTTCCATGAATACCATTCCTTCCCGCGAGCATCCCAACGGCAGTTTGGCGAATGGCTTGGCGGGTTATTATAGGAAGACGGGAATACAGGCGACGATTCATATAGTTACACGTCTTGACCGGGATACATCAGGTTTGGTTTTAATTGCCAAGCACCGGCATATCCATCACCTTTTAAGTGAGCAGCAAAAATCAGGACAGGTTAAACGGAGATACCAAGCCGTAGCTGAAGGAATCGTTGAAGGACCTGTAGGAGAGATCGTGGCGCCAATCGGACGAAAATCGACCAGCATCATTGAACGGGAAGTCAGGGAGGATGGCCGGTATGCCTGTACTCTATTTAAGGTATTGGCATATACAGGGTCCCACACATTCCTTAATTTGGAACTCGGGACAGGGCGTACACATCAAATCAGGGTCCATATGGCGCATATTGGTCACCCGCTGGCTGGTGATGATTTATATGGAGGGAACAGGAGAGGTATCCCTCGCCAAGCCCTTCATTGTTTTGAATTGAAATTTTTACATCCTTTCACGAAGAAGATGATGTTATTTCAAGAAGAGTTACCAGAAGATATGACCCGCTTGCTCGAGGGAAGTAAAGGATGGGATTCCTGACTTTATATCCGGGTTGCATTAAACGAAACCACTTCATAGACGCAAAAAAAACTCACCAAGATGGCGAGTTTTTTTGGTTAATCAAAAGATGTCCTGAACTTTTCCGCTATATATGGCATGGAAGAAGGCACCTCTTGAAGATCCATTTCGGGATAACGGACAGCTGTCAGTTTTCCACCGAAGACGCAGCCTGTATCAATATTATAAGTATGATTGACTCTTCTAGCTTCAGGGACTGGTGTATGTCCATATACGATCCATGTTTCCCCTTTGTATGATTGTGCCCAGTCTTTTCTGACCGGTGACCCATCGGGGTGTTTGGAGCCATTGATATCACCATAGAGGACAAAGGTCTTTACCTTATTACTATATTGGCCAATATAGTCACTGCGAATTCCTGCATGGGCAATGATCAATTGCCCTTCATCAATGAGTTGATAAAGTGGGGAACGTTCATACAGATCCATGAACTTTTTTCGGATCTTCTTCTGATCCCGAATGTTCAGTGATTCATATTCAGCTACGGTAGTCTCTAAACCGTGTGATATTTGAACTTTATTGCCTGAAAAATAACGATACAATTTATTGCAGTGGTTACCTGGGGCATACCTTGCTATATTTTGGTTAATGACTAATTCATGGACAACCTCTATTACTTGAAGGGAATTTGGGCCGCGATCGGTTAAATCCCCTACAAAGCCGAGAATTCTTCCGGAGGGATGTACAGGAAACCCAGTCTTCCATGTATAGCCCATTTTTTCGGTCAGCTGCCTGAATTCAGCGAAACATCCATGAATGTCCCCTATGATATCGATGTTCATTTGACACACCCTTTGTTTGTTTTGTATATGTTTATGGTATTAGTATAGTATTATTTAAAAAAATAAAATATAAACGAGGAAATGAAAAAATATGTTTTAGGAGGTGTATGGTTATGGAGGAGATGAAGGACCGAGAACGGGAGAATAGTCAAATGAATAACGAGCTTTTGCTTGAAGCGCTTAAAACGGAAAGTCTAGATCAGTTCCGTACGGAGTTCCTTGAAATGCATCCATATGATCAGGCTCAATTTTATACAAGCTTGTCAGATGAATTCAGATCCGTCGTTTACACATATTTGTCACCGGAAGAAATGGCGGACCTTTTTGAAAATATAGAAATTGATGAAGAGGATTACGAAAGCCTGTTGGCTGAAATGAATCCTTCTTATGCAGCCGATATGCTTTCCAATATGTACGCGGATGATGCGGCTGACGTCCTGAATGAAATCAATGATGAGCAGGCCGTCAGCTATTTGACCATCATGGATGATGAAGCGGCAAGTGAAATCCAGGAGCTTCTGAACTATGAGGAATCTACGGCAGGAAGTATCATGACGACAGAATTCATTGCCATTGAAGCAAATGAAACCGCTCGATCAGCCATGCAGATCTTAAAAAGGGAAGCTCCGGAAGCGGAAACGATTTATTATGTGTTCGTTACCGATCAGGATAAGAAGCTGCTTGGTGTTTTATCGCTCAGGACATTGATCATTGCTGATGAAGATGCTTTAATCGGTGATTTAATGGATGACAGGGTAGTTTCCGTCCCTGTTTCTGAAGACCAGGAAGAGGTGGCACGAAAAATAAGGGACTATAACTTCCTTGCCGTGCCGGTTGTCGATTTCCAAAACCATTTATTGGGGATTATAACCGTTGATGATATCATTGACGTCATGGATGAAGAGGCATCCGATGACTATTCTAAATTGGCAGGTATTTCTGATCTTGATCATGTTGATAAGAGTCCATTTTCCGCTGCAAAAAAACGGCTGCCATGGTTGGTCATCCTTTTGTTTTTAGGCTTGCTGACTGCAAGCTTGATCGGCCGATTCGAAGAGATACTAAGCCAAAAAGCGATTCTTGCTGTATTTATTCCATTGATAGGCGGCATGGCTGGAAATACAGGAACACAAGCATTGGCAGTAGCAGTCAGAGGAATCGCAACAGGTGAATTAGAACAGGAAAGCAAGTGGAAACTGGTCCTTCGAGAGGCTGGAACTGGCCTTATTATTGGCCTGACATGCGGAATTGCCATCATTTTCATTGTCTATTTTTGGCAAGGTGATTTAATGTTAGGATTATTGGTCGGAATTTCCATTTTCATAACTCTGATCGTTGCCACACTTGCCGGTTCAATCGTCCCTCTTCTCATGCATAAAATGAAAATCGACCCAGCGGTAGCTTCAGGTCCTTTCATTACAACAATCAACGACCTCATCAGTATTCTTATTTATTTCGGATTAGCAACCTTATTAATGGGCTATCTACTATAAGTCCAAGGAGGCCCTCTTTGGAGGGCCATTCCCACAGGACTTTAGAAAACGGTGTTTTTATCAAAGGAATTTTGATATACTATCATTAGTAGCAGGTACTAATAACTTGTAGTAAAAATAGGAGGTCACATACGATGGCTTTTTCATTAGAAGGAAAAACGTTTGTCATAATGGGTGTTGCGAATAAAAGAAGTATTGCATGGGGAGTTGCCCGTTCCTTACATAAAGCAGGTGCAAAGCTGATCTTCACTTACGGAAAAGACCGTACGGAAAAAAGCGTTAGGGAACTATCTTCTACATTGGAAGGGGAGCCTTCCACCATTTTACAATGTGATGTAACGAAGGATGAAAGCATTGATGAATGTTTTGCGGCGATTAAGGAAGAAGCAGGTATCATTCATGGCTTGGTACACAGTGTCGCATTTGCTAACAAGGAAGAGCTGGACGGTGAGTTCGTCAACACGAGCCGTGAAGGGTTCTTGCTTGCCCATAATATCAGTTCATTCTCATTGACGGCTGTAGCTAAAGCGGCGAAGGAAATCATGACTGAAGGCGGCAGTATTGTCACAATGACGTATCTTGGCGGTGAACGGGTCATGCCAAATTATAATGTAATGGGAGTGGCCAAGGCCTCACTAGAAGCCAATGTCCGTTACCTGTCAAGTGATCTTGGCAAAGATAACATCCGAGTGAATGCAATTTCAGCCGGTCCAATCCGTACCTTATCCGCTAAAGGTGTCCGTGACTTCAATACAATTTTAAAGAAGATTGAGGAAGAAGCACCGCTTCGTCGTACAACGACTCCGGAAGAAGTAGGGGATACGGCAGTATTTTTATTAAGTGACATGTCCCGCGGAATTACCGGGGAAAATATCCATGTGGATTCCGGTTATCATATAATTGGATGATAAAAAGGGGACTCTTTAAGGTCCCCTTTTTAATTTTTTGAACTTTTATCATCCTGTTCATCAAAGATTGGTGTTAATGTTTGTTTTCCAGTATCTTGAAGAATTACTTCAATCTTAATCGACTTAATCGAATCTTCATCTAAAGGAATCCTTCCTCCTGTTTCGATTTTTTTCCAAGTTTTAATATCCTCTCGATAAAGTGTTTTCGATAACCTAAACAGGTCCAGCCCTCTTTTTTGTGTATATTGATATGTGTATTTTATTTCTTTCTTGATAGAGCGTATTAATTCCTTTTCATATTCTTTGCGTGTTATGCCACTTTTCAACATGTCAACACTTGCTTTAATCTTCATTTTTATATGAAAACGAACTTTTCCGTTTTTTTCTACTATAGGTGTTATCTTAGTCTTCTTATCGTACACAATAATTGATGTGTTCCTTTCCGTTCCAGGGAAAAGGGTAACGTTATCACGAACAAATTGTTTGTTCACTAATCTTGCACCATTCATCACCTTTTTAGGCAGAATGGCATTTATTTTATTTTCTGAAATAACAGCGATGTTTTCCATTAATAAATCCTTCTTTTTTTCTTTCTGCCCGGTCCATTGCTCCGTAATCTTTAGTTGGGGAATTGAAACGTAATAAGCAGGTTCGTCCAGCTCAATGATAATCTCTCTTAAATTTATCGGTGGGATGAAAGAGCTTTGATTATAGTTCCCCTTTGGATCGCTTAATTTTGAAAAAGCCATGGAAATGTTTTCGATAGGGGAAATAAGCATGGCATCTTTAACCGCACCCTTAGTCATAAAAAAGTAAATTCTGTAGCGTGTTTCGCGATAACGGTCCAATAAATCAAGCGTATTTTTGAAGTTACCAGTTTTAATGGCTTCTTCCGATAAAATAACAAAGGAAAGATGTCCCCAATAAATACGTCGATCTGACGTATGATATAAATTAAACAAGGCTTCATCGAGAGTCTTTCCAGTAGCACTTCCGACATCTGCAGCGTTTAGGGAGCTGGGATCTCCACCTGATTCGGATTTTGCCAGCCCTTGCATATTAATGATTTGAAGGTGAACGACGACCTGCCCGTCCTTATAATCGATCCCTATTCCATTTGCATAAACAAGTCGTTCAGGTTCATTTGAATCCCAGCAACCAGAGAGAACGGAAACACATAATAGAATTAGAATGAATCTGTTCCTCATTTTTTTCCATCATCGCCTTTCTTCGTGGGGTCTTTAGAAGAAAAGATAGAAGGGCGTTTTTTATCCAAAGAGGGAGGAACCCGAAAAAGGGTTTTTACAACATTGGACCAACTTAAGTTAGCGGATACTTCCATATAAGGAACACCTAATATTCGTATATTACTCACATACGCACAGAGAAATAGCGCTAAAAGGATGAATGCGAAAAGACCTAAAAAAGAGGCGGAAATAATAGCAACCAGCCTAATTAAGCTAATGACCCCAATGATCGATTGATTGACGAGTGTAAAAGTAGCCACAGCTGAGCCTGCAATCACAACAAGCATGGCAGGACTTGTTAAACCGGAACGGATCGCAGCATCCCCAATAATTAAAGCGCCCAATACACTTAATGTTGGACCAATTGATGTAGGTAACCGCATCCCGGCTTCTTTGAATATTTCAAAGACGATGACCATCGTAATGGCTTCAAGTGCGGTAGGAAGTGGCAATCCTCTTCTGGACTCGACAACGGTAGCCAACAAGATCAAAGGGAGCTGATCTTGATGAAAGGTGGTTAAAGCCACCCAAAAACCTGGTAAAAGAGCGGCGATGAAAATGCCAAAAAGTCGAAGAGCCCTTTCAAAGGAAGCATAGATAGACGTGTATTCATTGTCTTCCGATGTTTTTAATACAATAAAAAGGTTGATTGGGGTGATCATCGCATAGGCAACTCCGTCAATTAAAATTAAGATCCTGCCTTTTAATAGGCATTGGACGGCAAAGTCAGGCTTACCTGTATAGTCATGCCTTGGGAAGAGGATGGAGGGCTGTTCTTCAATTAACACCATGAACTGATTTCCTCCAAATATTCCATCTATATCAATT
Source organism: Peribacillus sp. NPDC076916 (assembly GCF_050269675.1). Lineage (NCBI taxonomy): Bacteria > Bacillati > Bacillota > Bacilli > Caryophanales > Bacillaceae > Peribacillus > Peribacillus sp. NPDC076916. The sequence goes on along the minus strand of NZ_JBNNIU010000001.1, from coordinate 483,415 downwards.
GCTTCAATCTTTTTAGAGATTTGCTGAACCATATCTGGCTCAGTGATATCATCCATATATAAAACAGCGACTTTAGTCAAAGTTCGTCTGCCCACTTCGAAATATTTTACACTTAAAGAATTTGTACGCATTCTCTTCCTGATTAAAGCCACATTGATGGACAAATCTTCAATAAAATTATCTCTAGGTCCTTTTATCGTTACTTCTGACGATGTTTCCTCTGGATTACGTTGAGGGCGATTTGCTATGTTTACAGATAACAGAAAACCGAATTCATCTAAGTAAAGTAACAATCTTCCAGAGTAGATATCTGCGAACAACTCTTCCTTGGTATTCACTTCAGTAAGCTGTGGAAGATGGAGTGAAACTTTTATTTCGTCAATTGTTATTTTCCCTCTTGGATATTTTTCGAAAAATAATGTTAGCCTTTCAAATACGAGATTATTTAATAATTCAGTATCGACAAGTCCTTCACATCCAATTACTGTAATTTTTATCGGTGACTCATCACGATATACACTGGTTTGAAAAAAAACATCTCCTGAGTTTTGAAAGATTTCTTTTAAATCTGATTCATTATTTATCACGAGTTTATCAGGTTTTTCTGGTTTCCTATTCGGACTGGATGGTTGTCGGTTCTTTTTTTTGAACATCGGATGTGGACCTCCTTTTTCTTCGATTACTAAAGAAAACAAATAAACATAAAAGGATGGAAACGGCTAATAAGAAATATAAGGTAATCGGCAAAACAAATGTTTTTATAAAGGAATATAGAATAATATCGCTGAAGTTAAATGAATTAGAAATGATAAGGAACATAGAATAGGTTAGGAGCAATATGATTTTGTTTCGCTTCTTTTTAATGGATAGCACTTCGAGTGATAAAAATAGGAAAAAGGAAACACGGATAAAGGCTCCTGTTAACCATTGATAAATCGACAAGAAATCAAGATGCTCAATGAATCTTCCTAATGTGACTAATCCCCATTGCTCAAAGGCAGGATACTTTTGCCTTGCAGCTTCGACTGGGCCGAATTCTACAATGGAGCCAATAAGTGGCCCAAGAATAAGCCATGTAAGGATGATAGTATTTTAAGCAAAAACCTTGAATCTTAGTTTTCCATGAACTTTTTGCTGCATAAAAAGTATGACAATCAATTCGATAAGGCCAGACAAGGGATAAATAATACCTGCAAAGACAGGGGACCATCCATTTTCAAGCATGGGTTTCAAAAGTGAATAATCTTTAAATTGTATGTTCGTGATTGCAACAAAAAAGCCAAACGCAATGACGGCCGTCAGTACAAATGTATTTACAATAGCGATCGTTTGTATGTTTGTTGAGGCAAGGAAAAAGCATAAACCAGTAAATAAGATGATTTCAAATATCGAAGGAGTTATGGGCAAATAGGAAATCTTTGTCCATACAACCATCTCTTTTAATGAAACCGCAGCCAAAAAAGCGAAAAAGAGACTCAGTGTAAAGGATAAAATCCTGCCTGTTACCTTCCCAATATTTTTTTCCACCCAGACAAAAATATTTGTCTGGCCTGTGGCTTTATGGATATAGAATAAGAGAAAACACCAAATCAAAATTAGGCCTAAAGCAAGTAGAACAGAAATCCAGGCATCCCTTTTGGCCACCCGTAACAAATGAGGAAGAATCGTTACATGATTTTTCAAGCCGACAGCCGTCATCATGATTAAAGATAGTTGTACGGTTGAAATCTTTCCACTTTTTTTCATCTTCATATACTCCTTTAATAACTCGATAGCTTTAGTTTTCTCCATTAATCCCCAACATATCCAAGATAAGTTGATGTCCTTTTTTTAGGGAGCGGCACATCTCCAGCATAAAGAAGGGCGAATCTCATATAAATGATACATAGAGCTGATATTCATTATTTGCGAGAATCGGCAAAAACCGCTTTCAACCCTATTCGTGAAAAAGAAGGAGGGGAATCATGGACGTGAAGAAAGTTGGTATGCCTAGTGCCGTTGGAAAACAAACCATACACAATCCGCTGAAGAGACATATTGATTGTACTGAAAGAAATATCAGCACTTCATATACTGCAGAGGAATTGGTGGAGCTGTTGTCCCGGCTTCCAGCCTTTGCACCTAAACCTGTTTGTAAGTTCATCATCAATGACCGTACACTGTTTGGGAAATTGGAACAAAAAAAAGAGTCCAGTTTGTTTATAAGGCATAAATTCGGGAAAAAAGTTGTCCAATACAATATGGAGCAGCTGCAGTCTGTGGATATCCTGAAATATTAAGGAGGGTTTTCATGTCAGAGAAAAATGGCGATAAGGAATCCAAACCACTTTTATATGTCAATCAAGCAAAAATATCAGATCAGCGTGGGAATATGCAAAGTGATTTTCGAACGAAAAAGGCTACACCTCAAGACAGCGTTGAGCCTGAACCCGAACTACAGGAAGCCGAGCAAAATGAAGAAAAAATCGAAAAAGTCAAACGGGAATTCGGTGTTTATGATGCCATGATGGAAATTGAAAAAGAGATTACAGGATTAAGGAAAATCACCGAACAATATGCACCTGAGCAAACTCCGGTTGAACAAATGGAACATCCTGAACAAATAGAACCAGAAAACGAAAAACCAGTTAAGAGAAAAAGGAAAAAGGTGGAGAAGAAAGAATCTTCCCGCGAAATCATTTCCCGACTATCCAATCATCAAGGTTTTCCAAAGCCATTATGTGAGGCTATTGTAAAGGGAAAAATGATTCAGTTTCATGTGTTGGGAATGAAAGGGGAATCAGTGAAGATTAAAAGAGGGAAGCATATTCGTTTCGTGGAACTGCCGGATTTCATCGATGCCAAAATAATTGAAGAACCTAAGTGAAGGAGCAATATTAAATGTTTCCCCCACAAAATGAATTTACCTTATTTATAATATTAGGATTGGCTTCCTTCAGGCTGACACGTTTGATCGTTTTCGATAAAATCACGGAGCCGCTGCGCCGCCCCTTTTTTAAAGAGATAGAGGAAAAAAGTGAAGAAGGGGATGTGGAAATATTTTTAGTGCCCAAGGAGAAGGGCCTGCTTGGCTGGATTGGACAATTGCTAAGCTGTTTTTGGTGCGTGAGTGTCTGGGTTAGCCTTTTTCTGGTTTTCCTTTATATCCAACATTGGTTTATTGGCGACGTATTGACATTTATCCTTGCCGTAGCAGCAGTAGGCGCAATCATTGAGGTCATAATCAGCAAATTTATGGACATTTGATTGGAAACAACTTGTCTCTTCGTTCATATAGTATGGTATAGATCTTAAAGGAGGAGTCATAAATTGAATCAGAAACAGAATCCATGGACATATGCAAAACCGATTAAAAAAGATCAACCGGTCAAAATCAAGAAAGACTGTGGCTGTAATAACAACTATAAAAATAAAGGCTATTGATTGAAAAAACCTTTCCATTTAGGAAAGGTTTTTTTTTATTTCCTAATCCTACCATTCATAAAAAAACAGTTAAACAAGAAAATAACAATAGAACGAAAAATTAGGATGTGAATCTATGTTCAGACAAGGAAGATATTTTAAGGGCAGCTTACTGGTTTTTATGGTTGTTTTGTATGTGCTTACTGGATGCAGCAATCAGAATGATGGAAAAACGGAGAATTTAGCAATGATTAAGCGTACGAATCCTGAACCGATGGATATCATTAATGGAATGGATGGGAAGGATGAAAAGGGACTGATCTCAAAGGTCAAGGAAACAGTTGCTAATGAAGACTCCATCTATGACGTAATCGTCGTGAAAAACGAAAAAAAGATTATCGTCGCTTATAAAGTTAAGCATCTGCAACGTTTTCATATGAAGAAGATTGAAAAGAATGTGACTAAAAATCTGGAAGAGAAGTTTCCCGAAAATGATTTTATCGTATCGAGCGATTATAAAATCTTTTTGGAATCTGTGAGATTGAACGAGTTACTCAAAGAAAAAGATGTACCCGAGAAAAAGGCAAGGAAGAAGTTCAACGAAATTGAAGAACTTCAAAAAGAATTAATTTAGAAGAGAGGTTCAGCTATGAGCGGCAAAGAGAAAACGACCCCACAGCAGAATGCATATCAAGAACTTCAAGGGAAGCATGAAATTAAAAGACCAATAGTGAAGAATTGTTTGAAAGCCTTTTTAGTAGGTGGCATTTTCTGCATGGTCGGACAAGCCATTTCGTACTTCTATATTTACTTTTTCAACTTTACGGAACAGACTGCTGGTGGTCCTACAACTGCCACCATGGTGTTCCTGGCCCTTTTGATGACCGGTTTCGGATTTTATGACCGCATTGGCCAGTTTGCTGGAGCAGGAAGTGCCGTCCCTGTTACAGGATTCGGTAACGCAGTCATTTCGGCTGCAATCGAACATCGGACGGAAGGTTTTGTACTTGGTGTTGGATCCAATATGTTTAAATTGGCCGGATCTGTCATTTTATTTGGAGTATTTTCAGCCTTTGTCGTGGCGTTGATAAAAACAATTTATCAAATGAGTGGGGGCTAAGCGGTGTTAAAGGGAGAACAAACATGGATGTTTACCAATAAACCGGTCATCTTGGAAACAGGGGTAACAGGCGGGCCATTTGAAGCAAATGGAGAAATCGCGGGTGATTTCGATATCCTATACGACGATTTGTGGATGGAGCAGGAATCATATGAGAAGGCACATCGACATTTGATGGAAAAAGCGGTTGAGCTTGCATTGGAAAAAGGTAAGATCAACAAGGAACAGGTACAATTTTTTTTGGCGGGTGATTTAATCAATCAGGTTACACCTACAAGCTTTGCAGCCAGAACTAATGGGATTCCATACTTCGGCTTGTTTGGAGCCTGTTCCACTTCAATGGAAGGGCTTGCTCTAGCTGCCTTCATCACTAATTATGGCGGGGCTAACTATGTGTTGACAGGTGCCTCGAGCCACAATGCAGCTGTAGAAAAACAATTTCGCTATCCGACTGAATATGGAGGGCAAAAACCACCTACAGCTCAATGGACGATAACCGGAGCGGGGGTGGCGCTGGTTGCTCCTGATGGAAGCGAGCAAGGGGAATTTCCCCACATTGTCTCGGCCACTATCGGGAAGGTCATTGACATGGGATTGAAAGATCCTTTCAATATGGGGGGAGCGATGGCCCCGGCGGCCGTCGATACGATAATTGCCCATTTCAAAGATACTGGTTTGACCCCGGATGATTATGATTTCATCATTACTGGTGATTTAGGTCAAATAGGGTGGAAGACAGCGATTGACTTATTAAAGCAAAAGGGATGTGACATCAATCAGGAAAAATTCAAGGATTGCGGATTGATGATTTTTAAAAAGGATCAGCCTGTTTTGGCTGGCGGGAGCGGCGCGGGATGTTCAGCAGTGGTTCTATACGGTCATATATTAAATGAGATGATTTCTGGCAAATATAAAAAAATCCTGCTTGTCGCAACAGGAGCATTATTGTCACCACTTTCCGTCCAGCAAAAAGATACGATTCCGTGCATTGCCCATGCGGTGGCCATTGAATATGGGATGAATTCATGAAAAAGGAGAGATTTCGATGTTAGCAATGTTTTTTTGGGCCTTTGTCATCGGTGGCTTGATCTGTGTCGTCGGCCAGCTTCTTTTCGATGTTGCTAAGCTGACACCGGCACATACGTTAAGCTTGTTCGTTGTAATAGGAGCTGTTCTTGGCGGATTTGATTTATATGCGCCGCTAGTTGACTTTGCCGGTGCTGGAGCAACCGTACCGATCGTTTCGTTTGGGAACTCGCTGGTGAACGGGGCGATGATGGAATCGGAAAAACATGGGCTCGTTGGCGTACTGACAGGTATGTTTGAAATTACGAGTTCCGGTATCTCTGCTGCAATCGTCTTTGGATTCATCGGAGCTTTGGTTTTCAGGCCAAAAGGATGAATTAGCGGAAATAGGCAGCCTGGACTAGGACATGGCCTATACATATTTGTCCAGACCTACATATGTTATCAGTAAGCTTTAGCGAGAGCGAGGTGATATGTATGTTTGGTTATGGTGGCTACGGTTGTTGTGGCGGCAGCGGTTATGGCTACGGCGGCGGTTATGGCTACGGTGGCGGTTCCACTTTTGCGATAATCGTTGTATTGTTTATCCTATTGATCATTGTAGGGGCTTCTTTCTGCTGCTAAGGTAAAAGGAATAGGCAGAAGAAGCCTATTCTTTTTTTTTTTGGGCCTAGCACCATTTTTCTGATAATGCCATAGGATAGGTACAGAAAAGGGAGGGGCTTAGGTATGGATAATAACTTTTTTAAGAACATAGAAGGTAAAACGGGCGTAAATATGAAAGATGTATTAGAATTGGCAAACTCGCTGCAAGGAGCCAATTTCAAAGATGAAACAACTGTTAGAAATGTCATTAAGCGTGTTTCAAAAATTGCGAACAAACCGGTCAATAAGGAAACGGAAGATAAAATCGTCCATTCCATCGTGGCTGAAGGGAATAAACTGGATTTCGGTACTATTTCTAATATGATAAATAAAAAGTGAAAAAAGGCCTGCTATCATGCAGGCCTTCAGTTTTTTTAAAAAAGTTGCAGTTGCTTCCAGAAATTTGCCGACTGCCTGCCAAGCCTCCTCGCCATAAGCATCTAGCGATGTCCCGGCAAGTTCGTTTTTCGGCAGGAGTGTCGCAAATTTCTTATTTTAAGTAAGGGTTTTATAAAACAGTAAAAATCTAAAGTATAAACTGTTCTTATACATGGTTCGGGAAGAGACCATGTATAAGAACATCTTGTATTTCCTAAGATGGAGAGCATCAGCTTTTGGTCAAAGCTTCAGAAAACGTGATGGATGGGCGGTCCGTCCGCGTCTAGTTTGCAGGATGGAAAGGTAAAGATCCTTTTTTGCCCTGGTTGCCGCTACATAGAGCAATCGTCTTTCCTCTTCAAGGGGTGATAGTTCCCCTTTCCGGTAAGATTCAAGTGCGAAATCATGAGGAATGCTGCCATCGACAGCAGCAAGAACATAAACCGTGTTATATTCTAGCCCTTTGGAACGGTGTATGGTGGTAAGTTGTATGGCATCCTTAAAATGTTTCGATAGCTGTTTAATCTCTTGTACCATCGCAGTCATATGATCGACATGTTCAAGGAAAGCGGCGACGGTGGGGAAACGATTTGCTGCCACCTTTAAGTCACGGATGTCATCGGATCCTTTTTCCAGGTTCGCATCATTCCCGCGTTTTTTTACATATTCCTGGTATCCTAAATCTTTCTCGATGATTTCTAAAGCTACGAGTGGCGACATAATTTTTAAAGAGCGGATCTGTCCTGGAATCGTTTTTAATTTTCGTTCTTGAAAAGCATGTCCTGTCTTAACAAAAGCAAATGCATCGATAAAATCACAATCCTGCAATATTGTCATTGCTTTTAACTCCTGTAATATACTTTGCTTTAAGAATAAGGAGGATAGGACATCAGATGCTGCCTTGCTGTCATGAGGATGCAAACTCAGCCGCATAAAGGCAAGCATGCCGCGGATGACCTTGCGCTGATAAAACGAATCCGCATCCTTTTCAATGACGAATGGCAGGTTGGAAGCGGCTAGCCGTTCAAAAATGGCCCTGGACATCGTATGTGTCCTGTACAATACTGCAAAGTCCCCAGGGTTTGCTCCCTTGGATATTTTTTCTTGGATATCGGATACGATCATCGTTGCTTCCAATTCCTCATCATAAGGATAAAATAAAACAGGAGGGTTTCCTGAATCATGTTGTGCCCTCATCTTTTTCTCCATCCGGTTCTGGTTGCGCTTGATCAATCGGTTCGCTGTAGCGACAATTTCATGGGAAGAGCGGTAATTCTCCGTCAGCTTCACAACTTGGGATTGAGGGAAATCATGATTGAAATTCAAAATATACTTCGGATCGCTTCCTCGGAATGAATAGATGGATTGATCATCATCTCCAACTGCACATACATTTTTTGATTCAGCAGAGAGGAGTTTTATCAATTCATATTGAACTTTATTGATATCCTGAAATTCATCTACCAAAAAGTAGTTAAATCTTTGCTGATATTTCTTTAAAAAATCCGGGTGATTTTTTAAAAATACATAACAGCCTACAAGCATATCATCAAAATCATACTTCCCTGTTTGCTGTTTATATTCTTCATATTTCTTATATAAAAATAAACACGATTTCTCCCAATCGTCCTTAGGGTGAATATCTTCTGGAAAGGCCAAAGAGTTTTTCCAAAGTCCGATTTGCTGAAGGGCTTGATCATATGCAAATTCCTTATCATCAAGTTCCAGTTCCCTGCCAGCCTGTTTTAATACCTTTTCTTTTTCCCATTCCCACTTCAATAGGAAATCGCGCTGCCATTTGGCTGGTTCATGGAAAATGAGGATTTTATAAAAGATGCTATGAAAGGTCCCGCTAACGATTTGAGAAACAAGGGAAGGCGTCATATAGGGATAGCCGAGCAGACGCTGCTGCATTTCCTTAGCGGATTTTGCCGTAAATGTTACAAGCATGATACTTTTTGGATCAACTTTTTTCACTGTAAGCATATAGGCAGTGCGTACTGTCAATACGCGGGTTTTCCCGCTGCCTGCTCCTGAAAGGACGAGAATTGGACCATCGATTGTCATTACGGCCTTGAGTTGCTCTGCATCGAGTACAACCCCTGATGAGGATAATTCTTGAAAGTATGGTTCCTCTGATTGTGAAAGACCAAATGGTTTATCTGAATATTTCGGATTGCCGGTTATGGGCCGGCTTTTAAGGAAAGGTTCTGTAATGGTTTTCGTTTCCGTAATGGTTCGTGATGTTGGAATCCTAAATCCGTTCTGTTCCACATATTCTAATGGCTTGTCCTCGTTCATCGGTTCTGAAAGGGGTATTTCACAGGGTACCTGCGACGGGTCACTATGATAAAAATAAGGTGTCTCATGGATTCCAATAAATAATTTCACTGGTTTATGACAAATGATACAAGAAAGCTGATCACGTTTTCCTTTTTCAAAAAGTGTCTGCAGCTCACCAGCTGAAACGGTATGTAAATGTACGATTTCATTGCCAGATTTTGCTTGATTCATATAAATGGATACCTCTAATCTATTAAAAATATCGGCAATACTCATCATACCAGAAGATCAGGAAAAAAGAATGCGGAAATCATGTTTAAATTATGGTTCCGGATGGGTAATTGAATGACAACATAACTATTTAAATACAAGGAGGGGTTACTATGGGATACATAGCATCTGTTACACAATTTGATTATATTCAATATGCTAACCGGACGATCGAAGCTGCAGAGAAAGTAAGAATTGTTAAAGGAACGGCACCCATTCAACCTATCCGTTTTGATCAGATGTTGGAAAGGGAAAGCATTGGAGGATTACTACAAATTCAAGATAATAATCGGGTAAGTACATATGGAGCACGCACATATAAAGGTCAAATGGGCATGAAGGCAAGTGAAGATTTTACGGCTGGAATGACAGGAAAAGGAAGGTTTATCAACAAAAGTGTCTAGTTTCTCCATAAAAGACAAAAGAGGACACGTGAAGTGTCCTTTTTGTGTTGATTTTTTTTAAAGAATGTCAATTTCCACGATTAGAGCTAACAATAGTTGCAGTAATAGTTGGATGTTTAAAGCGACTTGTGCATCAGTGGTTGTAATGTCGATATCACGGCTGTTTTCAACAATTGTTTTTTGGCGCGTGATTTGTTTAACATTAGAAGATTGGATTAATTCTTGAGTGATCCTATCAGCATTATCAGAATCTGAAATGGAAATGCTTACGATGACCGCGATAGCAGCTTGTAGGGCAGTTTGTAGAGAAAGGGCCGCTTTAACATCCGTTGAAGTGACATTTACATTACAAGAATCTTTAATGTAAATAAGTTCTTCAGAAAGCTGCACTTGATTATTATCCTGTTTTGCCTCTTGGTCAATCTGTGTTTCCTCCTCGTTACAGAATCCTGTCAGGGGATGTCTGGAAGCGGAATCTAGAGCTGACCATGATCTTTCAGAATCATCATGAGTGTTACAATTGCTACGATATACATTTTGGTTCATGTTGTTTTTTCCTCCTTAGGTTTTATTCCCTATTAAAATATGCTTTGATGATTAATCGGGTTGGACGAATAAATCAGTTAATTCGTCTATTTTTTAAATACTTAGAGAAAGTATTAGTGTGTGGGGGATGATTAATAAAGAAGCTGGAGCTTTAGGAATGAAATGTATGTGCTGCTATGTCTCGGTTTACTTATTTCTCGCCAGCAAGTAGGGTGATATGGTGCGTCATTTATTTTTGGAATCCGTGAATTTATTGTGAATGGAATTTGTAACTGGATTAACATCATGTTCCGTGATGTTCTTTTCTTGGTTAATGATTTTTTGTGATTGCTCTTGTAAATGACGAATGGTTTCTTTAAGGTTGTTTTTCTCTCTCTCAGTTAGATCGACTTTTTCCCTTTTGAAACCATATTTTCTCATAGTCCTCGAAACCAGCAGTTCCATCAGTCTTTTTTGAGACTCCTCCAGATTAAAATCATTGTTACCCATAAAATTTTCCCTCCTTCTTGCTTTCTATATATAGACTATGCATTTTTGAGGAGATTGCCATTGGACGCAAATGGTTTTTTTTTATAAAACGATATATAAGTCCATGAACGAACAAAAAAAGCTGTCCAATCAGAAGACTGAAAGGACAGCTTTTTTTATCGTAAAATGGTTTTCTTCATCGTTTTATGAGCAATGCCAGCATCCATGAATTCGTCGGATACGATCTCATACCCTAATTTTGAATAGAAAGGGATAGCATGCACCTGGGAATCAAGCTTCAATTGAGGCACTTCCTGCTCGATGGCGTATTCCTCGATGGCATTCATGATCATGGCGCCGGCACCATTCCTACGGCCCGAGGATAGTACACAAATGCGCTGTACTTTACCGATGTTGTCAATGACCCTGAAGCGGCCGGCACCAATTGGCTGATGCTGCTCATCATATAAAACGAAATGAGTGGACTCTTGTTCATATTCATCGATCTCTTCTTCAAGAGGGACGTTTTGTTCTTGGACGAACACTTTTTTTCGAATCATATATGCATTTTCAAGCTCTTGGCTGTTCTCTGCGATTTTTACAAACACGAAATCATTCAGCTCCTAATCTAAATGTTTCGTAAACGGTCCATGCCCCGTCTTCAAGTTGATACAGCAAGTGGACTCGTTTAACCTCTTCTTCATGGCTGATGTCAAGCATGCTTAATTGGCCTAAAACATCAGAATGCTCATTATCCGATAAATCTTGAGCGATGGTAATATGCGGGACAAATGCATATTCACTTTCACTTTTTATGAAGTCCTCATTGTTAAGTGCATCATGAAGCTCTTGAAGCCCTTCGGATAATTCCACTTTGAAATAAATAGTATTGCTTACGGGTTGGAAAGACTTCGTTTTCGTAACGCTCATCGTAAAAGGGCTGCACTTTTGAGCGATGCCTTTTAATTGTTCCGCGATTGTTGAAATTTCCATGTCAGTCGCTTCGAACGTTGGTTTAAGCGTCAGATGCGGTGGTATGAACGCATATTTCGTATCATACCGTTTGCGATAGGAGTTAGCTAAATCTTGAAGTTTTTTTGAAGGGAAAATTGCAACACCATATTTCATAAATAAAACCTCCTGATATTTTTTTATTGTTGTATTATAGTTGGACATGTTTTTACTTGAAACCATCTCAAAGAGATGGTTTCGAGTAAATTAGAACATTTCCAATAGTGCTCGTTTTAAATCTGCCTGCCAGTATTTCCAGGTATGATTACCTTCAAATTCTTCATAGAAGCAAGGAAATCCTTTTTGGTTTATTAATTTATGCAATTCCCTATTTGGTTCTATGAAGTTTGCCTTGTTGCCCTCCGTCGTCGGAACAGCTGTTTCATCAGTCCCGATCACATGATAAAGTTCGAGGAGATGCGGATCCTCAAAATTACGTACAGCGTCCATTACTGCTTCATTGGCAAGTGGCGACTGCATGATGCATTTCCCGAATGTATGAGGGTACTGCAATGCGGCCAATAAAGAAACTGTACCGCCAAGAGAGTCACCGATCAAAGTTCGACCATGTCCCATTTGATAGGTTGGGAATTCATCATCTAAAAACGGGACAAGTTCATGGGCAAGAAAACGTATGTATGCAATGTGCTGTTCCCCGTCGGGATGATATTTGCGCCTGCGGTCAAAGCGGTCTTTATAGGGAATTCCGACAATGATGATATTCTCGATCTCATCGTTCCCTAACAGTTCATCTGCTACCCGACCAATTCGGCCCATTTGAAAATAATCACTGCCATCCTGAGCAATCACAAGCGAATATTTATACAATGGCGAAAAATTAGCAGGCAAGTAAACAAGCAGTTCCAATTCTTCTGCTAAAGCTTCGCTTTTAAACATGTACTCTTTAATTGTGCCTTTGCGTAAACTCATTTTCCCGCACCTCAATGATAAATAATAATGAAAAACAACTTACTTGATTATTTTAGCATAGCCTTGCGACTTTTTCCCGTGACAAGAATTTAGAATATAAAATTTTCGTTATATTTTCTAAAAATTTAAATTATAAGGTGCTATAATACAAGGATATAGAAAAATAATAAAAAAAAGGTGGCGAATAAAATGGCAGAAGTACATGTACACAGCAGGGAAGTAACAAAGGCGGCTAAACGAACATTATTGGAGCGCGGTGTCAGTGTAGAGGCAATTGCAAAAATCGTTTATGAATTGCAGATCCCATACAAAGCTGATCTTAAGCTGGAGGAATGCATCCACAGCGTTGAGCGTGTCCTGTTGAAAAGGGAAATTCAACATGCCATTTTAGTCGGTGTGGAGCTGGATAAACTGGCAGAGCAAAAAAAGCTATCAGAACCCCTGCAATCGATTGTTGAGTCTGATGAAGGGCTATTCGGAGTGGATGAAACGATTGCCTTTGGTGCAGTACTCGGATACGGAAGCATTGCTGTAACGACCTTTGGCCATTTGGATAAAAATAAAATAGGCGTCATACACGAACTTGATAAGAAGCAAGAAGGAATCGTGCATACCTTCCTGGATGATATCGTTGCAAGCATTGCCGCGAGTGCCGCCTCAAGGTTAGCTCATCGTCTGAGGGATGAAGAAGAATCGTTAACTGAACAGGAAAAGGACATCCAGGAAGAAGAAGAGTTAATAGGTTGAACCTTGATTAACAATCTTCATCCAGACCTGTCAAACCTGGCCTTAATGAAGCGGGCAGAAAGGATATTGTCTACTTTAAATGTCCGTTTTGTCTGCCTTAGAAAACAGAATGCGTGAATATGGCCTGGATAAACCTCAAGCACCTGAATTTTCCGCTGCGTAATCTTACCTTGTTCGGAGAGATAAATTATCTCCAATGGAGCATTTTCTTCCATATGTTTACGAAGTATATATTTCATTCCCTGTCACTCCTTTGCTGACTTGCTTGCTATCATTATATGCGAACGTACGTTTTGTATGCAAGTGGAAAGGGAACGTTAGTTCTTTTTTTGTTGAGATAAAATATGTCCTTACCAATTAGTCATTATATACGTCAAGTTAACTCAGTGGGAGAACACTTTCTTGACGGGGAAGGCTGGTCGTTTTTCACTCTACATACAATTAACGATTTCAAGTCAATAATGCTTACGTGATGAGAAGTTGTCGTGTATCGATACTATTAGTTCAACCTTAACGACTTTACCAATAATAAACTTCTGAATCACTTTTCTTTCTATTTCAAGAAGGGGGAGGTGATTTTTTGTTGCTTGATTGGCTTTCAAAAAGAATTATTAAGGGAGACAACTCTCAGTGGTTGCAAAAAAGCCTTTTAATGGACCGGGTGAAAAGGTCTTACCCCAAGGGTGCTCAAGGGTTATCCATAAGGGTACTCCGTCAACGTCTATTCATCCCGTTTTGTTCGCGATTGTGCAGGGTTGGCTAATGCTTTATGACTTCTTCTAACGGTCCTCGCAGAAGTACAATAGCCGCTTCTTCATCATGCCAAACTGAAGTGCATTATGCTTCAGCCCATTGTCAGATGGAGAAGGGAGAAACTGTTTCCACGATTAACATCCACAAGAATCCCTTCCTTATTATTAGTCTCTTAAAGTGAATTTTTGCTAAATGGAATTTTGCATACATTTGGATATCCATTTTATAAATCATTGAGCGTCGAGTATAGTACTCAGGGTAACGTTGTTTACGTCAGGTAGATGAAACTGAAAACGGCAGGTGCTAATAAGGGGAGCTTGGTGTTAGTTTTACCAACTAACGGGAATCAAAGGCGAGATGGAGCCAATTATGGTCAGCAATCCTTTTTTTTGATTTGTTCACTTTCATTGTTGATATTGAACAAATAAAAAAGACCATTTATTGTGTTCTTCTTTAGTGTTTCTTAATGAACTAGCGTCCTGATAGTTAGTGTTTGAAAAAAGTAAGAAGTTAACTTTTTACTATTACTTCACCCCTTTTGGTTAACAACCAACCTTCTTGAAAACGTATACTACCCAGTAGATTTTTGCTGTTTTAATTAGATATATTTTTACTTTTGTACCATATTGTACAAACCCCTTTTCTTTTAATGAATAAAATAACCAGAAAATAAAAAAAGGAAAAGGTGATTATAATTAAAAATCATTATACTATTTCACATTGTAATTCCTTTGTAGACACCACATATCTTAATAAGAAATGTGATCAAAAGAAGCCGGATGATTGTCATAGTTGTCATAAGAAGCACAATGATTGTATTTGTATTCAAAAGAAACCGGATGATTGTCATAGTTGTCATAAGAAACACAATGACTGTATTTGTATTCAGAAGAAACCGGATGATTGCCATTGCTGTCATAAGAAGCACAATGACTGTATATGCAATCAAAAGAAACCGGATGATTGCCATTGCTGTCATAAGAAGCACAATGACTGTATATGCAATCAAAAGAAACCGGATGATTGCCATTGCTGTCATAAAAAGCACAATGATTGTATATGCGATCAAAAGAAACCGGATGATTGTCATTGTTGTCATAAGAAGCACAATGACTGTGTATGCATTGAAAAGAAAACCGATGAATGTCATTTGTGCCATAAGAAACATAATGACTGTCACTGTGACCATAAGAAACATAATCTAGTGAGAGCATCTGCGTTTAGGGCTAATAAGAACACACCACAACTTTACAAAGCAGCGGTTACGCCCTCCGTAAAAGTTTTATACCAAACTGAACAATTTGATTTAGCAAATGAATATAATCCGCATATATCAACATTTATTCCAACCGAGAATGGAATTTATGAGATAACCGCAAAAGTCTCATTTTGTCCGTCAAAAAGAAAAAGTGATAATTCCTCAAAAAACAAAAAAGATAGTTGCAAATGCGATTATTGCAAAAAAAATAGTTGCAACTGTGAGTATTGCAAAAAAAGTCATTCTTCAAAAGACAAAAAAATACCTTCTTCAAAAGAAGGATATGCCGCCTCCATTTCCATTAACGTAAACGGAGATGATATGGATATTGTTAATGACTTCTTTGGAAAATCAAGACCTATTGGACTATCGGTTACTACAATCCTTCAGTTACAAGCAGGAGATCGGGTACAAGTAATATTTAGCGCAGGCGCAAACGGAGAAATTTTAGCAGAGGCACCTTTAACCAACTTTCAAGCTGCTAGATTCCCCTCTCCTATGTAAAGATCTTTTCCTGTCTTTTCTTTGCTTAAATCTTAGATTGAGCACATAGACATCATATTTGTTAATTAAAGTTGAGAAAATCTTATATGTAGGAGCCTAGGATTCTCCTCATAAATGGTTAGTTGGACTCTATTCTTAGAAATTTTTGGGTCAAATCCTGCTGGCTTCTTTTCTTCTTTGACTTTGTTCAAAAAAAGGTTATCGGGAAAAATAGTAAATTCTATTGAACAAGGCCTAAAAAACAATGACCATACTCAGTGTCAGCTCCCAGTGTTATGACTAAAAGACAACAACAGTATCGGACTACAAAGAAAAGATTCTTTCTCAATTGGGCTTCTTTACGAAAATCTGGAGATAACGGATATAGGGAACTCATTAAGATGTAATAGTTTAAATATTGAACGCATTCTTACAAGCTTTCAAGGATTAGCTTACCAGGCCACTTTACGATAAAAATTTTTTTAGCAAAACTACTTGTTTTATTTTGAATACCACTATATAATAAATCTTGTCCAGTAAAGAAGTCAGCAACTAATTAAGGTTTAAAAGCAAGCTCTAAAGAGCTTGATTTACATATTGACTTGTTAGCTCAGTGGGAGAGCACTTCCTTGACAGGGAAGGGGTCGTGGGTTCGAATCCCTCACAGGTCATCAACTAACTTGGCGCTATAAGCGTCGCAAAAGCCTTCTAACACGCAGAATGAAACGGTCAATGAAGCGGTCAACATCCGTATATTTGACGAAAATCATTCGCGAGTTAGGAGGTTTTTTGTTTTGACTAAAAAGAAGGAATCATTAACGGTAGACGTTGACTTATCCGATTTATTTATTGAAGATTCGTTGAAAAAGAAGTCGGTTGAAGGTTTTCCAGTTAATCAAGCGCTCGCCACTGTTACGCGTCAAATGGAGGTAACTGGCTTTAGAGAACGCACAATAAGCGATTATAACTTACACGTCACTCATTTCACGAGAATTACGGGCGTACAGGTGCTTGACGAGATAACACCCGAACACATTTACGAATGGTTATCGAGTATGAATGTAAGCAATCAGACTAAACTTACACGCTTAAAATGTTTAAAGGCTTTCTTGGGTCGTTGCTTCGACATCGGTTGGATAAGTACAAAGTTTTGGAAATCGATAACAATAAAAGTGGATAGTCCCGTTAAGATAGGCGCCTCCGAAAAGGATATACGTTTATTATTAACGTTACTTGATTTATCGGATTTTGTGCACTTGCGGGATGCTACTGCGGTTTTATTAATGTATCAAACGGGAATCCGAGTTGGAACGTTAGCGCTTCTTGAAAATAAGCACGTTGATCTTAACGCGAAACTACTTAAAATAGACGGCGGAATTATTAAGAATCATCAACAGATTCTTTTGCCTATTGACGGCGATTTAATACGTTTATTGACCGTTTTAATGAGCCAAAATGACCTAGTACGACGCGATCATAGGATTCGGAATAACTTTGTATTCATAACGAAAAACGGGGGTCCTGTTACGACTAGTCCATCGAATAATAATATTCAGAAACGGCTGAGCAAGTATGCGAAAGAATATGGCTTAAAGAATATCAATCCGCACGCCCTTCGGCGTGGTTTTGCGAAGAAACTACTAGATAGAGGTGCAAATGTGGCGGTAATTTCGAGAGCACTGGGTCACAGCGATATTGCTGTAACAAGCCGGTATCTACATTTAGATAAAGAGGAAGTTGCGGAAAGTTTACGCAAATATTTGTAAGAAAATAGAAAAGGACGCTGGATGCTGGTAACATCCAAACGCCCGACCGCAATTAAGCAGAAAATTTGAGGTCTTAAGTGTACCATGAAAAAAACGTAAAATCAATACGTTTATTTGAGTATGTCTAAGCGCGGGCTGCGTCTCTTTTACGAAAAGGGAGCCGGAATCATGTCTAAAATAAGTACAGAAGCTATGTCCATGTCCACAAACCAAATAATCGAAGCGGAACACGCAGGCAATATCGCCTATTACAGATCACTATCAAAATTCGAATCTCTCGAAGCATTCAACGCACATTATCGCAGCTTAACTTATACATATGCGGAACTACTCGACCAAAAGCCGTCTTTCAAGGCGATACTAAAGGCTTTATTTGATAGCGCCCCTAGTACATTCGGAGTCCCGTTCATGAAGCGTGAGACACTAGCGGAGAAGGCAGGCGTATCCCTACGATCCGTCGGTAACTTCCTAAAGGTTTCTGCCGACACTTTCGGGATTACAACACTTAAGCAGCTCGGTAAAAAGGACAAGCGTTACGGTGGATATGCGTATCTAGTTTACGTGTTTTCTCCCTTATCAAATTTACGAACGCATCCATCGAATGAGGTTATCGAAGCACCTTCTGAAAATGAAGATTGCACAGCGTCTTGCACGGCGTCTTTGCACAGCGTTAAGATGCCGAAAGCCCTGAAGCCTCAAGCGTTAGAGGCTCCTATTTCGTCTCCGAATCAAGATTCTTTTAATCAAGCTTCTCCTTCGGAAATAAAAGATATTAAATACAAAGTACAAGACACCGTCGGTAAGCAAATAACAACTATCGAATATATTTCTCTTTTCGATAAGGACATCGATATACTACTAACCGGATACGAAATACTAGAAAAAATCCAAATTCAAAAAACAATCGAAAAGACTTTAAAGAAACGTAATCTATTATTTGCTAATACGAAAATGTCCGTATTGAAAGCGCTAGAAACTTTAGTGTATTTCCAACGACAGGCTAATCGCGGTCTATTCGCATTCAGAAAAGGCATTTTTGCATTTCTAACTTATAATCTTAATCTAGCAATTGATGAAGACGACGAAATAAAGGCAAACGAAGAGTACGACCTAGCTATGAGACACTTATACTCTACCTACAACGACGAAGATAACGAAAAGTGTCTCGAAGACTTCTTTAATCAGGTGAAAAGCTCAACAGTAGCAGGAAGTAGCTATGTCGATTACATAGGTAGTTACGGTGAAGAAGACTTTTTTGCTACCTCTTATACGTCAATACCAAATTAAAGGGTGTTTATGTATTTTATTATAATTTCTCATATAGCGAAAAAATGGGGAAAGACTTATATAACTCTTTCTTTTCATCATTAAATTCTTCAAATGCAAAGTCTGCCTCTTTTTTACTTTGAAGTAAAACATTTATACAAAAGATTAGTTCCATGTTATCTGCCGAAGGAGCAACTTTATTTTTTAAGATCATAAGTTCTTTGTATTCTTTATTTGTCAATTCTCCATTTTGTCTATAATTAGTCTGTAAAAGGTTTATCAATAAAATATGTTTTATTAATGAGTCCGAGATATGTTCTTGTAATTTGTTAAGTAAAAATAAAGGGAGTCTCAAGATTTCCTTATTATTTGTTTGATCAAAAGCATCTAAACAAACCAAACAAAAGTTATTTACAGTCCCAAAAAGCTGATCAGACTTTTCGAAATCCATTGAATTAAAAGATTGTATCATGAAATTCAAGTCTAAATTCTTAGCATGTATAAGAGTCTCTTTTTCTAAAAGGATATATGGACTTATTGGTATTTCATCCTTTGTATCATTCATAACCATTGTTATTTGCATATCTAATAATTGCTGAGAAAAAGCATTAATAAATTTAATTTCTGACGTTGGTGAATAAAATAATATTAAATATATATCACCTATTTTATATTTAAAAAAACTAGGGTTATCAGGATTTTCCACTTTAAACCCACTATACTTTTTATATACCATAACATCAATTATTCGTTCAATTTCTCTATCAATATTGTCATTATTTCCAAACTGAACATTTTCATCTACATTTAATTCAGAGAATAATTTTTGGAGGACAAGGAACAACGAATACGCATTCTCTAAGTCAGTTAAATATTTTTTTGCTTCTACAGTTGAAATTTTCCCGACAAAGTCAGCAAACTTTATCTCACCTGATTTTAGAAATTCTATTAATAAAGGAAGTATTTTTAATTGGGCCGCAAGAGATTTAATTTCTTTAATGGTGAAGTTAAGTTTATTGCCATTTTCATTGAAGGTTAATTCTAAACAACCCTCCACCAGTTTAGTTATATTGGGTGGGGAAAATTTTGTTTTAACCATAACTTCAAATACATTACCGTTTATTTCAATCTTCTCTATATTCGCGACAGCAAGTGAATCTATTCTCATATTTCGAATTGGATACTCGATATTGTTTTTTAAGCCAAACTGAACGAAATCGTGATTAAAAATATCTTGAAACCCGCCTTTATTGGGGTCAAATGTCAAACTAGTAAATATTAATTTTTCATATTCCTCATCCGTATATTGATTATTTTCTATTAGTATGCGAGGCTGCTTGTCCATCTGATCGATAAACTTTCTACAAACAGAGTATAATGTAGTTTCCTCAAGCGGTCTAAGCTCAATACTTAGGGTTCTCTGATGTCCCCACTGTTTAATAATTTGGTTCAATTCTGTAGGTAAAAGTTGTTTGTAAAATATTTTAGTATGGGTATTTTCTAGAATTTCAACGACTAAAAGTAAACAACCTCCTCTTTTATAATAATTTTGATAGTGAATTATATCTAAAGGGAATTTTCGGTTTCCTACAGTAAATGTTTTAACACCTGTCCCTTTTACTTGAGTAGGGACATCATTTAGGTAACTTTCTTTTCGCTCTGAATCGTCTTTAAAAACCGTTATTTGCCCATCAAATGACGGTGCCTTGTCTCCAGTAGGTATTTCAGCCACTAAATATGATCCCTCTTTATACGTTTCTTGCACAATAGCAGTTACTGCAATAGTCTCTTTTTTTCGATTTGATATTTTAGCCATTTCTTTTCATCACCTGACTTGATGTAGTGTTTAACCTTTGTTATAAATTATATCATTTCGACTCTGTCTTTTTACCCACATAGATACAAAAATTTGTAAAACTATTAGATTGTCAAATGGTGAGGTTAATATTGGCTTTTTATGTGTAATATTCTAGCATCATGTAAAACCAAAAAAAGAAAAAAGAACGGTTTCCCGTCCTAGTTCCGAAGTTCCTTATTTTGATCCCGTTCAGATGCGATGTATCTTCGAATACGTCTTAGTTCCGCATTACCGAATCGATATTGCTTTCCGCATAGTTTTCCGTCTATAAAGTACTCGGCCATTATACGGATACGATCCGAGTATGAGCGCTTAATACTTTGCATTATCTTTTGGTTTTCGGTATAAAAAGCGAAGCTGCGTGTTTCTAATTGCCAGTATTCGGACATTATTTCGACCTCCTTTCGCTATCTTGAGCATTTTTCTTTTGCTCTCGGAAAAGTTAGCGTTTAGGAGGTCGTATTTGTTACATATACGGTAATGTTTTAAGAAATAAGGGCCATTCTAGCTATTCGTTTAACGATGCGAATGTATTAGTATTCTAAAGGGGTAAAAGAGCTCTATCATGCTTCTACGAGGAAATCTATTACTAGTTACAAGTGCTAAGGGTATGAATATGTAAAAAATAAATCAGTGTAAAGTTGCTTGTATTCGACTTAAGAACGATAATATAGGCGAAAAAGCCTTATCGCTCAAGGATTAAAGGCTTTGATGTATAAAAAGGAATGTTAATTAAACTTTACATTAGTAGACAAAATAAGAAAAATCGGGGTTTTGTAACCTGGAGGCTCGGGAGAGAAGGAGCTCCCGTCCTCGAGGGGTTATTTGAATATCTTCAGTTTTGTGAAAATTTCATACAATGCTACTATTGTTGTCGCAATCTGTATTAAAGCTACAGGGATTTTAATAGCTGCTTCCCTTTTTGATTTACTAGAGAGGACATTCACAAAAAGAATGGTAATTCCTGTAGCTGTTCCGAATAATCCAATTCCTAGAACGATTAGGAGAGCCCAGTTTAACCAAATGTATTGAGAGAAATAGTAAACTATTCCCCAGATTATTAGCATTGCAACACCTAGACCTAGCCTATCGATACCTATACTTTCTCCGTTATTCAATTCAGTTAACGACATTCCTAACCCACTAATTCCAAAGCTCACTAGGATAGAACTAATGATAATAGTAACTATTTCAGAACCAAGATAACTAGGTGTAAGGTAAAGGAATACTGCTGCAATAATCATAGCAATGGATAAACCTATTCCATCAATTATAATTTTTTTACTAGGTTTATCCTTTTTTTTACTACTCACTATTATCACTCCTATAAATAAATTCCATAATTGATTATACGATATATATGAGCTAAGGTTTCACCCCTTTTTTGTGTACCAAAAACTATTGATTGTGGGATGCTAATTCTCGTCTCCTATTTATGCGGTTATTGGTGTACCAAAACTATGTACCGAAAACTATTGATTGTGGTATATGATTTTGGTACACTCTATTTATCGACATAAAACGGATAAGGGAGATACTACATAATGAAATTTGGATACGCAAGGACATCGACTAAAAAACAAAGCTTAGACTCACAGTTAGACGCATTGGAGCGATATGGTTGCGATGAGATTATTATGGAACAACAGTCGGGAGCAAAAACAGAACGTAAGGAGCTCAATACTTTACTAGGAAAGCTCCGTAAAGGTGACACTCTAGTCGTCTATAAATTAGATCGACTCGGACGTACGATGAAGCAGCTTGTCGACCTTGTTTCAATTTTTAATGAAAAAGACATCGAGTTTGTAAGCATAAAGGACTCAATTGATACGAGTACAACAACGGGGCGGTTTATGTTTCATGTATTCGGAGCAGTCGCAGAAATGGAACGAGAGGTTATTAATGAACGTGTTAAGAGTGGGGTCGAGTCGGCAAAAGCCAGAGGACGGAGTGGAGGCCGTAAAAAGGCTCACACGAAGGAGCAAATCGAGGGCATGATCGAAATGCTCGAGAACGGACACACGAAGAAAGCTGTACAAGATATGTTTGAAGTTTCTCGAACCACGTTATATAGATACATCGATGAGTATGCTAAGAGGGATACAGCTAGATAGTAAGGTCCATACAATATGGCTGCATATAAAAAGTTATTTATGGCTATGCAGGGTCATACTTACAGTTAAAATGAACCATACTACATCAATCAAAACATAGGGCGTCTCTGCAGTTTTCTATAAGCGATCAAGAGGTTATAGTTCCGATAATATTAAAAGGGTTATCTATTATTGATTTGTACTCAGCAGGAGGCGCAGTAATCTAAAGGATTACAAAGGTCATTTCTATTAGTCTACGCGTCTCTTGGTCGTAGGAATAGCGAGGAACTCCTTCGAAAGGATTTCTTCGCAAACTCTCGGGATCTAACGGTGTACTTTATTCATGAATCTATTCATCGAATGCAACGAATGAACAACGTAATAATGCGGATTGAATGAATGCATAAAACTATTAACAAGTCTATTCGCATTGAAACATCGAACGAAGACCGAGAAAACAACGTTCTTGAGAAATACGAAATGTAACTCTTCGCTGTTGTGTTACGTATTGTATGCGTAAATATTGCATGAAAATGCACGGCAGGGCGAGACAAAATCCTCGATAACCGTTTACCCCAGGCCTCCGGCCCGAAAAGGCCCAGCACTGCTATATAAAATTAGTAACCACAAATTCCACCTCAAGGGGGGAAAGGCGATCTCACCACGAAGCAGCAGCTCGAAAAATTTTCGCTAGTAAAAAATATTTCAGGGTGTCGCATATATCTATAAGTCGAGGGTGATATCGAAAAGAAGTCGTATGGTAGATTTGTCGTTGAGGTAGTGTAAAAAAAGGGAGAGTGTTCGTAGCACTCATCCAAACAATTAATTATATTATGTTGTTATCGCCTTCGGATCTTCGATAGCCTTGTGATACTACTAATCTTTCCTTCTAATGTGCTAATTCGTTGTTCATGTGTTTTGTTGCTAGGGTGTTCGGAATGTGTATCCGGAACTTGCTTTTTTTCCGCCTTGCTTACCCAGTCCCTTAGTGTTCGAGGTCTTAGTCCAAAAATATCGGCAGCTATGTTTATATCCACCCCGTCCATTTCCGCAAATCTTATCATGTACTCTTTTTGTACTCCGTCTATCTTTTTCATACTAATGTCCCTCCAGTAATTACTTTCCGCATTATTATACAAATAAAAACAGCGAATAAAAACATTTTCGTGAATTTAATCTCCTAGCTTATGTCAATTTTGTGAATGAACATGTAAATATAAATTTCTTTTATTCTATTTCCTTTTTTACCATGACATCTTATCGCCTACGAAGAAAAGAGTTTTGATTGCAAATCGTGGGGTCAATTCCGACCAACAACAGCCTTTTGTGGGGTCAATCCCGACCATATGAAAAGGGGTCTCAGACTTAGAGCTGAAAGGGTTTAATGCATTTTTGGTGTGTTGTGTATTCTTTATTCTTAGGAAACACAAACAAACATTACAGTCGAATAAATTCTCCTGTTATCGCATCAAGGATATATCTATATCACGTTATTGTAAGAGAATGCGAGTACCTACGATATTACATAGTGATTGCGAGGGCGAAAGCCCGTAGCTGGGCGAAGCCCAAAGTATTAAATAACGAATTAATGAACGAAAGAGCCTTCGATATCTAGGGGCTCTTTTTCGTGCTGAAATTATGTATCAAGAACGTAATAACCTTCGCTAATGCATAAGAAGGCACGAAGCCTTTAACATGAAAGGGGGAGAAATTCGATGGAAACAAAAAGGCGAGGAATCATAGATATGGATACGGGGTGGTTATTACAAGAGCTTCGCCCCAAAACAGAACAGCAAATGCGTTACGCAGCGAAGAAAAGAGCAATCGAAGAAGGAAAAGGACCGAATTTTATCGCATGCTTTCCGCAAGAGTTACGAAAGATAAACCACGAACTAACGCTTATAGAAGCAGGGGCAGCGATGCGACTACTCGGTTACTTACGATGGAAGGAGAACGGAAGGCTAATCGACTGCGGCAAGTCGCTGAATATTAAGGATCTTGCGAAGATATTCGGTAGGGGATCGACTGCCACGAAGAGTATCATAAATCGTCTCGAAGCGTTCGAACTCGTTAGCAAGGCAAGAGATGGACGGTCGAATGCGTTCTTTATTAATCCTCGATTCTTTCAATTCGGAGGGGAAATCCATACAAAAGACTATACGAAGCTCTTTATAGTAAAGTCCCGAAACCTTGTGGAAGAGCTTTCTATTCAAGAAGCGGGTCTACTATGGAAAGTAATACCGTATTTTCATTTCGCTACATACTATCTATGTGAGAATTATACGGAAAAAGATGCGCGGATAATCAGACATATGTCGCGGGAAACGCTTGCGTACCATATCGGGCACGATAGAAAAACTGTGGGAAAACTCATGAGCGGGCTCAACAAAAAGGGAGCTGTACTTATTAACCAAGCAAACGGATCAAAAAGGTATCTCATCAATCCAGATCTTATTTTCCGTAAGGTAGCCGATAAAGATGAATACACGCGTAACGTAAGGAAGTTATTTAAGCAGCATGAGGAAATCATCAACAAGGAAAGAGAATAAAAGAGGGAGGAGGAGCTAGTGGGCAAAACGGAAAAAAGACATATGTCCTCTGTCTACTCTTCTATTATGTGTATTTCCTGTAGAATCATCGAGTCGTCGATTAATTGTCGATGAGTTTCTTCTAATTATATGTGGTACGGAATTTTGTCGTTCTTTCGTGCGGAGAATTACTTCGAAATGCAGTCGTTAAAGTGTTTTCGGTAAAAAATTTTCCGTCATTATACAATAAAGTATGCCCAACCCGCTATATAGATGAGAAGGCATTTCCCCCTTTCACCTCCTACATTTCTTCTCCTGTCTCCGCAGAGTACAGAATAATTACTTCCTTAGGCTATTTAAATTTACTCTGCGGGATCTCCTAAAGAAATATGGAATTATTTTTTCGTATATTGGTAATAAAATTTCCGTTGAAAAGGAGGCTATTAATGCATATAACACACGACGAGTTACGGCTATTCCGTAATTTACATGGTGCAACGCTCCAGCAGGTCGCTGAGAAAACGGGGTTTTCACCAACATCAATTCTGCGATACGAGCGTGGGGAGAGACTGATCCCGCAAGGCTTTGCAGAGGTCTTCTATGAGCATTTCTCAGTTACTCCGAATTTTAAGACGGATGTAATGATGCTCAGAGCTATCGTAAGGAACAACAAAAAAACTTATTAAAACTAGGAGGAAACAATCAATGAAACTAAACATACAAGACATGCGAGGCCTAATCGAGTACATAAACGAAGAGCATAACGCTACAACCCGATATTTCCGTGAACAGATAATCGATCCCTTTCGTGAGAAAAAGGCAGATATAAATCGCTCTCGGGACTTAAGTGACGTGGGTAAGCTAAATAAAATAGCCGAGCTACAAAAGGTTTACGAGAGGAAGGCCCTTGAACTAAGTCGGGATTTACATACAGGGACGGAGGAAACGGCACGCATGGTAAAACAAGCTGCGGAGGAACTACTCATTAGTGAAATCAAACCGGTAGACCCTCACAAGAAAGCTCTTTTCGACCAGAAAGTCGAGAAGCTTACAGCAGACGTTAAATTCGCCGTGACACCGAAGCGAGCTTCCGACGCCTTAAAAGAGCTCCTAACTCTTGCGGACGAACCTGCCTTAGCAAACGAGGTAAAGGGTAAGATTCTCGAACTCTCCGATTACGTGGTCGATGCGTCGGCTCCGATCGAGAGGGTGAAGGTTCGTAAAGAACTGGGAGACCTATACAACACAGCGTCTAGAAAGGCAATGCCGGAAGGGGGGGAGGAAGCGGCGGGCATCTTAGAATCGGCGACTCGACTAATCGAATCCTCGGGCATCTCACAACCAGTCGTAACGGCTCTACGTGAGGTTTCGATCCACGCATCGACCTTCATCTATAACCCGGAAGAGGGGCTTGCTACCTTAAACGTAACCGAGCCGTGCCCGCAGGATGCGCAGAAGACGGCGCAGCAAGAAAGCCTCGAGCGCTTGGCGGAAAAGGCGAGACGTACAAATCATATCGACGATAGAATCGCTTACACTCAAGCGAAAATGGCACTGATGCGAGCTTAAATAACGAGAGCGCTAAAAAGGTCAATACTGTATAAACACCATATAAACAAAACGGAGCTATTCGCTTTTTTCTTGCGAAGGCTCTTTTTTATTAAGGAGGGAAAGAAAATGGGAAGACAAGGGCCAAAAGCAGAACCAAACGTTTTAATGGAAAAAAAGGTACGTTGAAAATGAAGCCCTGCGTATCATGCGACAAAACGCTAATTAACTAACGGGTGCGGTCTTTATTAAGAAGGATCGCTTTTTTTATGGGACTAACGGGGCAGTTTAGTTCAAGCGTGCTGTTTAGTCTTTGTTCAACAATTGGGCCATATTCTTGAATAACTAATTGTGGAAATAATGGATATTTGAGATGATTGTTATTAAGTTAAAGGGCAGTTTAGTCAAAAATACTTTGTAACTATCTAACTAACTTTGATTTTGGGGCGGTGCGATAGATAAAGAAATTGAGTATGGGGTGAATTAGATTGGTCTATGGAGATATAAAGTTGAATCTATTAAATCATTTTAGAATTAGTAAATGGGAAAGTTGTCCTTGTGGCAGTGGAAAGATATATAATGACTGTTGTAAAAATAAAGAAATCTTACCAGCTCAAGTATCAAAAAAACCACCAGAAGTTCAGGTAATGGAAATGATGCGAAAGTCTATGAAAAAATGCTGTATGCACCCAGACCAGAATAATTGCAAAGGTAAAATTAAGGGTGCTCATGCTTTGCAAAATAATAAAATAGTATCTTTACTGGGAGGTAGCGAACGGCATGTTTACTTATTAGACTCTAAGAAAAGTCCTTTGTTAGTTCCTCTTAAAAATGGCAAAACGGAACTTATCGTTGAAGTAAGTAAAACAAGTGTTAAAAATGCAACTACTCAAACTTGCTTTTGTGACTTGCATGATAATATAGCTTTTGCAGTAATTGAAAAAGGAGCACCTGATTTTGATGAATCAAATGAGGTAATGAAATTTGTCTATGCCTATAAAGCCTTTATATTTGAATATTATAAGCAATGGATGGCTATGGATATTTTTAGAATCAGTTTTGCAAACCGCCCCGAGGTATTCAATACATTTAAAATGGTAGGAATGTATCGAATGTTACATCTCAAAATGAACGAATTTGAACCAATAAAAGAACATTTTGATAATCAAATTCTTACAGGGAAACATGGTGGTATTAAAACTTGTGTTGTCAAATTGCCTGAACAAATAAAATTTGCAAATTATGCTTACATTGCTCCAGATTACGATTTGGACGGTCGAAAAATAAAACATACTATAAAAGGAGTAATGCATCGGATTGCTGTAACAGTTTTTCCAGAAAAAACACAGTCGTACATTTTATTAAGTTGCTTGGAGAGTGAGAAAGCAATATATCAAAACTTATTTAATCAACTACAAAATTCATCGATAGATAAAATAAAGTTATATTTGTCAATGTTCTTGCCATTGTATTCGGAAAACATGGTATTAAGCCCAAATCTATGGAATAACTGGGATGAAGAAACTCGAATGGCTTATACCTTTTATGCCAATCGACAGGGAAATGATGCTATTATTTATAGTAAAACCATTGGTATGAGTTTACGAAATGCCGCAAAAAACACTACTTTTGATTATAGTAACAGAGGTAAAATAGATTTATTTGTATGAGGACATGTGGGGAATACCCTTACAACAAGGAAGGATAAGTGATTCCTAAAGTCCTTTACCTAAGTCTTTAACAATGCCCATTCCGTTATTTCAAAGAGCACGTTTCTCTAGGATCGTGTCTTTTTTATTTTTGGGCTAATTAATTGAATAAGGCATAGAGGATTGAGTAGCTTAACGGAGAATTTCATATATATACAAGGCTTAACTAAAATAACAAAAAACCACCATTTAAGGTGTTGAAGGAGATTTTTTTTGGAAACACAAATTACTTATTCTACAAATGAATTGGAAAATGCTATTGATTATTTAGAAAAAGCAGCATTCTTTTTTAATGAAAGTAATGATAAACACCGTTTTAAATGGCTAATGATTTCTTTACATGGAGCTTTATATAGTTTTGGAGTATGTAATATAAAGGGCACAAATCCAAGTAAAAGAATATTCAAGACTATTAAGAGAAAGGAATTAGAAAGGATTATTGAAAGAGTTAAGAGAAATTATACTGATTTTATTTATGGTGATCAAAGTGACGAATCTTTTTTACAGTATGGAACATTTATGAGTGGAAAAATTCTAGATATAAATAGTGTATTATCAAGATGTGAATCAGAAGCGTATATGATGCAATTTACACATAGTAAAACGTTAAAAATTGGGGCCGAACAAAGATTGGCCATTGACAAGTTAATAAGGTATCGAAATGATTTTGCACACTTTAAACCAATGGCATATGGGATTACGGGGGATTACGAAAATGATATTGTACTTCCAGTATTAAAAGTTATTGAATTTTTAGCCCTGGAAACAAATAATATATTATATCTTCAATTAGAGAGTTGCGAGAGAGTTAAGCATGCTATCAAACACTTTTCTTTAAATTAGTGATTAATCCCGACAATAACAAACAGGGATGGTCCAGGACGATTTTCAACAATCGAGTGTGACTCTTTAATAAGAAACTTATCTTAATGACTACCATGAAAATAGGTTTTTTAAGAATGGAAAAATGACAATACTTAAGAAGACCATGCTCAATTTTTTTAAAAGAGGAGAGTGTTAATTAATTAGTCTATGGATTAGGGGTGACTGGATTAAGGTCAGTTTTCAGTATTGACATTACCTAACCATTTTCATTCTTTGTGGTGAATCGCTGATTTTTACGATACATGGATGATAAAAGGGAGCGTTAGTTAAATTACATATTACGGAAATAAAAGAGGGGGGTATCATGGGCTTCTTTAATATTATTAAGAAAGTCTTTTCGGGGAATGGTTCTCAGCAGAGCACAAAAAGTTACACGGAAGCATCTTCGAAAATATCATCAAAGGTTTCATATTCTTACGTGATTGAACCAATTCTAACAAAAAAGTTTCCGAACGGGCTAGTACCGGGAGAAATACTGTTAATTAATTGGATAGCAGGAAAAAACAAGGACGCGCAATTCCCTCGCTATTTCGAAACTACATATGGGATCGACGCTCAACGTTCATTATATAAGTTATTAAAAGAAGGTTACGTAGCAGAAGCGTCGGCTATCGAATCGCTATCTTCATTAAAGCTTCCCGAATTAAAAGAAATTTTGAAATCGAAAGAGTTAAAAGTAAGCGGGAACAAAGCTGATTTAATATCGAGAATCGGAGATAACTTCACAAATGAAGAAGTAGATACGTTTATAGATAGTCCAATGCTCAAAGTAACCGAAAAAGGCGATAAAGTCCTGGAGGAGTATTATTATATCGTTCCTGCACATCGTAACGACTCAAAAGACGGAGTGTATAACGTAGCGACCACGATTAGACACGTCAACAAACTAAGCTATAAACCGAAGAACGGGGATGTTTCGTGGGCTTTGTTTCAAAAAGCGTACATGAAACATGCGGAAGAATTTAAATACGGTTTAATGCGTAATGATATACTTAATATGGCAAGGCAGTTAGAAAGAGAGAGAAAATATAAGGACTCGTTATTTCACTATTTAAGAGTATACATAATCGACCTAAGCGGATTGAGTAACAGTTCTCGTTTAGATCACCCCAAATTGATGATGTACGAGGTACCTTCGAAGCATCAGATTAAAAAGTTAATTGAGATTTTAGAATACGATGAATCGGATATACAAGACTTTTTTGTTGATACGTGGGATAAAACAAGCCCGGGTTTAAAGTATCACTATTTAACGTCAGAAGAGTGTTTGCGTTGTCTTACTTACTCATTAAAAGATGAAGATGATAATGTAGAAAAGGCGTTGTTTAACGCATACGATCGATTAAATAAAACTATGAACGAAGAGCCCTTTCGCAATAAATATGGACTAGAGTTCCCGATTGATTACACGGGATAATACGAATGAATCGGTGGTATCGCCCTGGCTTGACAAGAATGGTTACATAATTGAAATTTCAGATTTATGTCAGTTCATTCGTAATCTTGAAGTACGCTTAGCCTCGAATTAATTCGGGGTTTTCTTTTGTATGTTTACAGAACGTTTGTTCGTGTTATAATATCGTTATCCATACGAGGGGAATGATGGATATGACGTTACGTGACCGCGGAAAACTAAAGTGGGCGCCTGCTGCCTTTCTACCGGAATATACGAAGATGCTGCGTGATTTGGATACGGATTATCATCGACAACAAAAACCGATTATAGACGAGTTTCAGTATGAAGAGTTCGACCAGCGGATTTGCTACTCAATGGAATATAATTTTGCGGTGAAGATTACGAAGTGGGTGGACGGCTTTAATCACGAAATAGTTGGACGCATACATTACATCGATCCTATACATAAGGAAGTGCGCCTGAAAACGGAAACTGACGAAGTGGAACGCTTAAAGATGGCGGAGATAATTGCCGTAGAAGTTATCGAATAAGTACCCGACTGTAGCTCGGCTTTTTCGCTGATAAGAGATTTCCTCACCCCCCACTTTGAAACGTTTTTGTGAATCGTCAATTTTAAATTTGAGCCCTTTGGATTTTACTTCCAATGTCCTTGACTCTGCTAGTAAGAAAGTGGTACAATCGCCATAATAGGTCGAATGACCGTTCAATGACCGTTTCAACAAGCGATTAAATAGGCGTCCAAAGTTACGTAATTTTTACCGAACGTGGGTTCGAATCCCTCACAGGTCATCAACTAACAAAGGCTTAAATCCTTGATATAACAAGGATTTGGGCCTTTTTTTGTTTTGTCTTACGGGATGCGTTTAGATCAATGATAGTGATTTGCTCACATTTTGCTAACGAGACTTCTGAAGTGCGTTGTGGAAAATATCAGCGACTTCATCATCTTGGTTTGGCATCATATGGGCGTAATGCTCTAACGTGATGCTAGGTTTCGAATGTCCTAAACGAGTTTGTACTTTGACGATATCTACCCCTTCAGAAATTAAGACGGAAGCGTGTGTGTGCCGGATATCGTGAAACCGAATGGGTGTTACGTTAGCCGCTTCACTTATACGCTTCATCACACGTAACACGTTCCGTGGATCTTGAAAGGTGCCAATCTCCGTACAAATGACTAAGTTCTGGTCTTGATACTGTTCCCGAAGTCTTTTTCTCTGGGTTTCTTGACGTTCCTTATGAGCCTTTAATGCCTTGATCAGGAAATCTTGAATCGGAACCTGCCGTTTTGATTTTTTCGTTTTCAGCGTGGATAATTGATACCCTTTATTAGGAATGTGAGAAAGGGACCGTTGTATCCGGATGACTTTTTTTCAAAGTCAATATCGCTCCATTTTAACCCAAGGAGCTCACCTTTCCTCATACCCGTATAAATGGCGAGTAAGAAGGTTAGATAATGTCGTTCCCCTTTGCATTGATTAAGGAACGAATCAATCTCATCAAAGGACCATATCTTCATTTCTTCTTTTTTCACGGAGGGTGGATCAGCATTGATCACCGGATTGAAACTAATCTTTTTCCACTTTACAGCTTGACCGAAGGACTGATTTAACAACTGGTGTAATTTTCGAATGGTACTTGTACTATACTCCTCATCTAATTTGAGGTTATAAAAAGCATCGATATCTTCGGTCGTAATTTTTGAAAGCATTTTGTTGGCAAAAGGGTTTTCCCGTATTAAGTGCTTATCCATCAAATACTTTCTGCTTGAGGCCGTTGTTTCTTTAATCCTTTTTTGATAATGGGACGTAAACCAAAATTCCATATAGGATGAAAAGGATTCTTTGCTCGGATCGACAAATCGATCTTCATCCAGTTCAGTCTGAATCTTTCGAAGAGCAGCTTGTGCATCTTTTTTTCGAGAGAACCCGCCTTTTGTTTTTTGCCTTCGTTTACCCGTAATAGGGTCTCGGCCTATATCCATAATATATGTCCAAGTATTTCCTCTTTGTTTAACAGTGCCTTTCATTTTGCTTGCCCCCATATCCTATTATAGTTCGTGTTTGAACAATGGAAAGCAAGTGGTCTAGTATCAGTTTGACCACTTACTTTCCGTTCTATAAGCCGCTCTTTTCCTCTAGTTTTCAGATTGCAGCTTGAAAAGTATTGCTCGTGTATCTTTTTGGCGTATGAATCTGCTTTTTATTTTTTGTCTACATTCACCTGTTAGCGAATTTTTCTCAAAATCTCCTATATGTCCAAGAGTTTCCTCTCTTTTTTGAGCTACCTCTCATTATGCTAACCACCGTAAATGTTTGATAATAATTATGTAAGGGAAGTAAGTAGTTCATTGATATGACCACTACGAACTTCCGGTTTTATAAGCTGCTCACTTGTTGTTGGGTCAGCCAATTAAAAAACTCATCACGGAGCACACGTTTGCTGCGCCCTAATTTAATAAGTGGAAATGATTTTTGTTCCATTAACTCATAAGCGGTTGGCTTAGATACCATCAAAATTTCAGATAAATGTACGGCTGTTAGAATCATTGGATAATCTTCGATGTTTTTAGGCATAATTTTTTTCTCCTCTTAGTTCTAATATATTAGTTTAATAGTAATTAATTTGAACTTACTTATTTAATTCAGAGACATTATATTTTTTTAGATTTTCCGTTTTCAAGGGTTATCCGAAAAAACGTTATTAAGATTGAATTAATGTTATGAGTTGGAAGGGGAAATTTATCGAGCTAAGTAATAGGTAGGTGGTCAGCTATCTCCAAATCAAGATCGAATGATCCGTACTACAGCTTCTTAAAACAGTTAGTTTATAGCGTGGGGAAAAATAGGATATAATAAAAATAAAGACTTTAGCGAGATTAACCACCTATGCTTGCGACGCGGGGTGGTTTTTCTTTTTCGTGAAGGATTGTAGCTCAGTCCATTTTATTTTTGTTCGGCTTTGTAAAAGAATGCTGTAGATTTTTTATAAGGGAACAGACTAGTTGAAGAATGACTAATATACTAAAAATAACAGTCATTTAGAGTAAAGATGGTTATAACTTGTAGGGCTTTTCTTCAATATTTGCAGCTTTTCAGGTTCTTTTTTTTGAGAGACTTAAAGGGAAAAGTGTATTTTGTGGTGATATGATGCCTGTAAACGATCTCTTTTATTTTTCCGGTGTGAGATTTAGGAGATTCCATTAAGGTTTATCAAATGTCTGATACAAACAAACTAGAATGAACAACGTGGGGGAAAATGATGGTTGCGAAAAGAGAATATTTAGTTCGAACATTTTCCAGAACTAAAAGAAAAGACTACGAGAATTATATTTTAAACAGAATTTGGAATAGGTTAAATCGCTTAGATTTAAAACCTGTCACGCAACAATATATAAAAAGGGCTGATGGTAAATATGCTTTGATTGATCTATATTTTCCACAGATTCATTTAGGGATTGAATGTGACGAGGGATTTCACATAAGGAACGAACTTAATGATGAAATCCGAACTTTAGAAATTGGGAAAATGTATCAAGCAGTTAAGGAAAATGAAATCAGAATCGAACGAGTAGATGCTACCGAATCAATAGAAGCGATACATACAAAAATTGAAGAAATCGTTCAACTAATCAATAAAATGGCTTCTAACAGCAAGATTATTTCTTGGTCTGAAGATGTAGATTATGCAGAGTTAGCGATCAAGAATGGGGTATTATCCATTTATGATGAGTACACATTCAGTACAATTACTGAGGCAATGCGTTGCCTAGGGAAGAATTATAAGGGTATACAAAGAGCTTATTGGAAGTTTAATGAACAGTATATGATGTGGTTCCCCCAGCTTTCTTTTGATACTGGGAAAGGGAAAGTTTCAAATGCTCGGGGTTGGATTAACGTTTTTAATCAAGATTGGACAGAAATTGAAGAAAAAAGAATGGAAAGTGATTATACACCTTATAATCTCCCTGAGGGTACCCAAAGAAATCGAATTACTTTTATGAAGGTTAAAGACCCCGTATTTGGAACTTATAAGTATCAATTTGTCGGTATTTTTCAATGGGATCGAATCGAGGATAATAGGGTGATATTTAAACGAATTGCTGAAGAGATAGATTTAACACCCTACAATCGAATGAACCGTTAAGGGGGTGCTATGTATTACTTGTACAAGTAGTTAAATATATTTAGGGGGATAATTAAGCTATGTTAGATTTTCTTTTAGGGGTTCTTTCCGCAGGATTCGGTGATAATTCTTTGGATACTCGAAAAATTGGTCGAAATATAGAAATGCTGAAGAATCATACTTGGCTTAAAGATATATACGAAGATGAAAAATATCATCGATTGTTTTTTGTAAAGGCTATGTTAAAGGAAAAGGTTGATTTATCGTCAACTGGATATTTATGTTAAAATAAAAATTAGTATGTGGGAGGTTTACACTTAAACTAACGGGGCAGGTTTGTGCGATAAGAATAGAGGTCTTAATAACCTAAAAGTTGAAAGAGAGATTGTATAGCTTAATGCCAACATAAGGAGAGATAATTTGAAAAGAATTAGGGAAGCAACAAAAGAAGATATGATAATGATTTATATGATGGGTTTTGATTTTTGGGGTGATGATATGCCATCCGAAGAATATATAACAATGTGTGAAGATTCCAGTAAATACAAAAAAGGGAAATGGTACGTTCTCGAAGAAACAGATACAGAGGAATTATTAAGCTCTCTCATCATATATGAACTTAATCCTTCAAAAGAGTTAATTGTAAAAGGGATTGGTTCTATCGCTACCCCAATACATTTAAGAAAAAATGGATATGCCTCTTTATTAGTCAAAGAAACAATAAATAAATTAGAACAGGAAGAAAACTGTAACAATTTTTTCCTGTATAGTGATATTGGGACAAATTTTTACAAAAAATTAGGCTTTATTGTGCTACCTAATGAAAGTCAAAAATATGAAGATAGTGTTTGTATGTACTACTCAAAAGAAAGTGGTCTCGACTCCATAACATATGATATCCCCAGTTACTTTTAAAACTACTATTCTCCAACTAACGGGTGCTTAGTAAAAAAAGGACATCAAAATACAATGAGCTTGGAGACACATTTACCAGCTCATTTTTTATGTTAGTTTTTACTTTCCAATAAAAAGACATTAGGCACTCAAAATGAAAAGTCTCTCAGTCTTAACTTATCTGCGGTTTCCCAAGTTCCATAAACACTGGCCAAGATAAGCATTTGCTTTTTCTTACTCAAATCACTTTCCATTTTTCTATTGTCGAGGAATTGAAACCACACTAAATAAAGTTGTAAATACTTCGTAGAAACACCATTAAAACGACTTATCCATTTCTTTAAATGGGAATGGTAATTGTTAATATTATTGAGGTGGTAGATGCCTTTCTTTACATATTCTTTCTTACTGCCGTTTATGATGACGTGCTCCACATCGTTACTAGACGTATAAGATTTGTAAGAATTGTGAGCATCAGAAATAAGCACCGTATCACTCTTAAAATGCGATGTAAGGGTGGTATCAATTTGTTCCATTAGAATCCTGCCTGAACCGACCCGTTTTGAAAGGGTTGTTTTGTTTCGGTCTCTAGCTACTAATACACAGATTTGTTCATTGGAAATACCTCTTTTGGAAGCAGAACCGCCACGTTTTCTTGGTTTGCGATTCGGAATCACTCTTCGTCCTTTATGGCTTTCTAAGAAGTATGTTTCATCTACTTCTACTAGTCCTTCAAAAATACCGATACTTTCTTTTGCGAGAGCAGACAGCACTTTATGCCTCCAGTAAAAAGCGGTTACGTGAGTGATGCCAATTTGTGAAGCTGTTTCACGAAGTGATAGACCATTCAACATACACTCTATAAATGGAATCCATTTATCTGCCTTTTTCGAACGATACATAGGGGAGTTGGTCAAATCACTGCTTAATTTATAACAGTCTTTGCACTTATAACGTTGACGACCCTCTCGCTTCCCGTAACGAACCACTGAAGTACTTCCACAATGCCGACAATGAAAACCATAAGAAAACTTTCTCTCTCGCAATTCACCGATTAAAGCTCCTTGTTGTGAGGTAGACGGCGAGAAATGACGAGTTAGATAATCTAAAATGTATTCTTTGTCCTTATCATTCAAGGAAGAAATATTAGCTATTATGTTCGTTAAAGTCATTTGAATTGCCCCTTTTGCTTTGTATACAGTCAGGATACTACAAAAGAGTTCGTTTTATTCAAAATCAACCCATAACTTTAACATAGCCTTTGTAAATAGAAATGTTAGGCAATTTTACAAAGTACACTAAGTGTAAAAAGAATTATAAAAAAGGAAAAATCTCAAAGAGTATTTATTGTATTTTTTAATAAACAGTTACAAATCTCTTTATAGAACAAACGGGTCCGCTAGCTGAAGATCAGCATCCCCATTTTGCAGTAGGTCCAAACAATATAAAAAGAACAACAGATATACAATCTGTTGCTCCTTCTTGTTGAAATGCTTTGACATTTAGTCTCTAAACTTTATTGAATATTCATAGGTGTTGCCGTTTGGTATTGTAGCAAAAATAGAAAGCCTACCGTCCTTTATAAGGGGGCCTTTCCCTTCTTCAAAATCGATACTCACATTCGTCCTGGATGACGGTGTAAGGTTGGTAACAAAATCCAACTTAACTAACTCCTCTGGAGAAGAACCGTTAGGATCATAAATTTTAACGCTATCTATAGTGACTGGTACTTCGCCATCATTAATAGCATCGAAATCCATTTTGTCAATTCGCAGATACCTAGTACTAGGATCGGCTTCCCACCCCCCGGTAAAGAAACGGAGATCGGGTCTCCCGGAAACAGTAATTGTGATTGAGTCTTTGACACCATCCACTGTAGCGGTAAGCGTAACTGTTCCGTCCGCTAAGGGTTTTACGTAGCCTTCTTCATCAACAGTAGCAATAGTTTCATCAGAAGATTCCCAAGAAGTTACCTCTGGAAAGCTAGCGTTTTTTGGGTAGGCATCGATATGCAGGTAAAATGGAGCTCCTGGTTTTACGATGTAATCAATATCAGAAATCTTTACTTCTGTCACTGGAACCTTCTTGACAGTAATGGTAGATTGAACTTCTGCCTTATTCCCCATTTTATCTGTAACAGAATACGTAACGATATATTCTCCTTCGATTTTAGTATCCACATTTTGCGTATCAACAGTGATTTTTCTTGTCAAATCCCCATCAATGTTGTCATTTGCCTCAACCCATTTTAGTAAATTTGGCAGACTAGAATTTTGATCAACTGTCCAATCCTGTACCCCGGTAATAACTGGAGGGATGTTATCAACGACCGTTACTCTGCGGTAAATTCCCGATCTTATTCCTTTCTCTGAAATATTGTAGATTATTGTATAGGTACCTATGTAGTTTACATCTACATCTCCACTCACTTTAATTAAAGAGGTGACATCTTCTCCACTCGCGTAATCTGTAGCAGTTACTCCTTTTAACGGGTTGAACGTTTCACCTATATTTATTTTCACATCATTTGTTCCAAAAAACTCCGCTTGTCGATACGTTAAAATTACTTGACGCTTTACGGTTGTGGTATTGCCAGCTTCATCAGACACAGAGTACTCATATGTGAAAGTGCCCGAAAGAGATAAATCTGAAGTATTTAACTTCTCGCCGATAGCTTTAACAACCACTTTGGAGGTGAGATCTCCATCATTATTATCTGAAGAAGTGACCCCTTCCATCGGATCAAAATGATCAAAATATAAGACTTTTCGGTCAGCGACTCCACTAATTTTTGGAGCGATATTGTCTATAACCGTAACCTTACGTTCAGCGGTCGTCTTGTTCCCTGATTTATCAGTGACGGAATAAATTAAAGTATAGATTCCAGCCTTATCAACGTTCACTGTACCCTCTACGTTGATTTCTGAGGTAAGGTTCCCGTCAGCATTATCATAAGATGTGATTCCGTATAAAAGGGGAAAATAATCATAACTACCGATTGCAAACGTTGTATCCTTTAGTCCTGTACCCATCAGCGTAGGCTTTACTTTATCGACTACATTAATAGTGCGTGTTACAGTTGTTGTATTGCCTGTCTTGTCCTTTACACTGTAAACCAGCTTATACGTTCCAACCTTCAGCACATTTACGCTACCGGTTAACGTTATCTTACTGGTGATGGTTCCATCTAAATTATCCGTAGCTTTCACACCGGTCCTTGAATTAAAGGACGTACCATAAATAATGGTAGTATCACCCGCACCGGTAATTTGTGGTTTGGTCGTATCCGTTTTAACTGTAATGGTACGTGTTACGGTCGTCTTATTACCGGTTTTGTCTTTTGCGGTATACTGGAGCTTGTAAATTCCCACTTCGTTAACATTTACTTTACCACTGACGGTGATTTTGCTCGTAATGTTTCCATCAACATTGTCTGTAGCTGATACACTTGTTTTGGTGTTAAATGAATATCCCTTATAAACAGTTTTATTGGTAGCTCCTGTGATTTTTGGTTTTTCTTTATCCTTTTTAACCGTAATGACACGAGTGACCGTTCTTGTATTCTTTCCTTTGTCCGTCA
Organism: Peribacillus sp. NPDC076916; assembly: GCF_050269675.1. Classification (NCBI taxonomy): domain Bacteria; kingdom Bacillati; phylum Bacillota; class Bacilli; order Caryophanales; family Bacillaceae; genus Peribacillus; species Peribacillus sp. NPDC076916. The sequence continues at coordinate 444,022 of NZ_JBNNIU010000001.1, read as the reverse complement.
CAGAATATTTCAACTTGTAGGTTCCTTCTTTTTTTGTGTTGACCTGTCCGGTAATCTTGATTTTAGAAGTAATGGTACCGTCTGCGTTATCCGTTGCCTTCACACCGGATTTCGCGTCAAAGGAATATCCAAGATAGGCTGTTTTATTAGTGGCCCCAGTGATGGTTGGAACGGTCGTGTCTTTTTTGACGGTAACAACTCGCTTTGTAGTAGTTGTATTCTTCGCTGAGTCGGTTACTTTATATGTTAGCGTGTATTTCCCAATTTTTTTTGTATCAACCTTACCTGAAATTCCAATCAAACTGGTGATATTTCCATCAACATTATCCTTGGCTGTGACACCTTTTTTTGGATTGAAAGTTTGATTCAAATAAACCGTAGTATTGGCAGCACCTGAAATCGTTGGTTTTTTGGTATCTGCTGCCGCCATACCGCTAGTTGGCACCAAAAGAATAATAAGAACAACAAGACCGATCAGGCTATACAATATCCTCTTCATTTTTTAAGACCCTCCTATAGATCCAATGCTTAACCGATAAGCGGTTCCAAAGCCTATTGGCAAGAGTCTTTTTTCATCCTCAGCTACTTCATATAATATCTAGTAAAAAAGAATTAATTATCCTGCTTTTCTTTGAAATCGTTATAAACCGAAATGAAATTATCCATTTTGGGTATAATCACTTAGTTATGGTTGGCATTTTTTTCTTATTGTAAAATAGTCGTGATTCTTCTAACCTATTATACTTCGGATTGGTACGTCATATAATGGGTTTTATGGACTATTTATCTAAGATAGGCTTTGGATTTGCGTAAAAAGATAGAGACTTGGATTCTGCCCCCAATCTCTTATTTAACGTACTGCTTTAATTTTGTGGTATTCGTTAAAATATACAAATAAAGGGGATAGGGAGCTGGTTTTATTGAAGAAATTAAATATTGATCCCGAATTACTGGAGCAAATCAAGGTAGCTTTATTTGCAATGCTAAACCAAGGGTAAGGAGCTTATATGATGGCATTTATAAAACTTTAAACGGTGAAAGAATCGATTGAATGAAATTTTATGTATGATCGCTTCGGGTCCGGAAAGTATAATTTTTACCATATGAATGATATGAAATGATTGGAGCAGACAAGGTATCGTAAGGCTGGTAAATACTCTGTAAAGCAAACCAATGGTTCGAAAGTCTATGTTTACTTAATAATTGGGAGCCTTTTAGTTGTAATGAAGAATTAAAATTGGGGGGATTTGATGTTTTATAACGACAAAGTTAAAACGGATTTTATAGAGCATATGAAAAATAGTTATGGAGGGCAAAGTCGTAGTATTTTTGCTGCCAGTTCTCCTATGGAAGAAGAATTGGGAAAGGATTTGTATGATTTCAATTTAGTGGATTTAGGTAAATTAATGGGACAAATGGGTACAACAACCGCGAATGCTTCTAGAACTAAATATTATGTGATGTTTAACTATATTAATTTTTATAAACATTTTAGGTCAGACAAAAGCAATCCTTTTTTATTGGTTGAACCTAATTGGCACGAGCAGTTTGTTGATAAAACTGAACGAAGTATTTTAACAGAAACAGAGCTAGATAAAATTATAGAGCAGTGTGTTAATGCTCAGGACGCACTTACTTTTAGGTTACTATTTGAAGGCTTATGGAAAGGTGAAGGGCCTGCATATAGTGAATTGTTAAATTTGAAAGAAAATGATATTAATTGGGAAAAGAATTCACTGTATTTAAACGATGGAGTAGGCGAAAGAGAATTAAAAGTATCTGGAAAGTGTATAGATTTGTTAAAAAGAGCAATCAAGGAAAAAATTATTTTGATAAGAATGGTAAATCTAAAGGATATATTAAAAAACGTCCACTTATAGAAAGTGACTATGTTATAAGAGGTGTAGACCCTGGATTAAGAAATGTAGAAAAAAAGGATAGATATCGTAAATTTTTAGTATCCAGAAGGGTAGCTATCATAAAAGAAGTTTTTAAATATAGTAAAGTAACTCCTGCTACATTACGATACAGTGGAATGGTAAAATTGGCAGTCGATATTAGTGCGGCAAATAACGTTCCGGTGCAAAAATTTAATCATAAGGATCATTGGTCTAAAGTGGCCGAGAGATTTAACGTAAATCACTATAAAGGGATATATAAAGGTGTAACAGACAATATAAATAGTGAAGATGTTAAGGATTTATATGGAGAGTTAGTGGAGTATAAAGTTAAAGATTTTGAATTAGTAGAGAACGATAAAAGTGATGTTGAAACAATTGAAAGAAAGAAAAAAATTGATGGTCCTGCTTTTAAGGATTCGTTAATCAAGATTTATGATAAATGTGTAATCACAGATGAAAGTTTTTCCGGTGTCCTAGAAGGGTGTCACATACAACCTTACGTTAAGGAAGAAAGCAATCATATTCAGAATGGTTTATTGCTCAGAGCTGATATACATAAATTATTTGATGATGGTTATATAATCATTGATGAAAATTATATAGTGCGAGTGAGTTCTCTACTAAAATCTGAATACTATAAATCATTAAATGGAAAGAAAATAAATTTACCAAAAGAAAAAAGATATTATCCATCTCAAAAAGCTTTAAAAGATAAAATGAAATTTTTTAAGAGGGCTGATGAAATTTAAAATGATTTTAATACTTTGTTTATAAACCGCAAAGTGCAGCTTATTATGTAACCTTATTGCGATTACTTTCCAACCGACCTGAAAATTAAACTAGAATGTCGTTAAATATGTATTGATTGAATCTAACAATTGGGGTGCAGTTCACTTTTAGGCTTTTCTTTAAAAGGTAATAATCATGTTCTTCGGAAAAATCCACTTTTCTATCATGTATTGGGTACCAAATACCGTGCACGGAAATTTTTAACTGTGTGATTTTAATATCTCAACAGTTTATTATATTGATAAAGGAATAAGAATTTAATCTACTACTAGAATGAAGTAAGTCTCTAAAAGGGGAGTGATAGTTAAATGATTTATATAAGCGATATCGAAAAGATAATTAATAACACATTGAATGAGCACAATTTGGATATTATTCATGAATTTGACAATAACCTAAGTGCACCTATGAGTTATAACGTATCGACCAATACTATAAAATTCAATTACCTTCAAGTTAACGGTTATAAAGGGAAAATTAGAATTAAAGAGACAGAGGAAGACTTTGTTAAAATTATTCTTTATCGTATGATTGGTTATTATTTAGATTTTAAGAAAAACAAACATGATTTAAGGATTTTAATGTATGGTCACGAAGAAGAAAAAGAAAAGCTAAAATCTGAAATAGAAACTAATGCTTGGGATTATGGGAGAACATTAATACCTGAACAACTATTGGAGTCATATGATAAAGTTCGTGAATTAGATAAAATGCTAATAAAATAATGTACTCTAAGAAAATGGAGACCCGACTTTAAACTAAAACAAGAAAAAGAAGCCTCCTTGGAGAATCTCTCTGGATCTGACTTTTGATTGAGAAATTAAACTGATATCCAATAAGACAAGACCCAGAGAAAGAGGAGTACTCTTAGCAAACAGGTTCAATTCATCTGAAAAATCCATCATATTACCTCATTTATCCTGGAACTAATTGCCCATTTGTTAATCAAGAAAAGCAATACCCTCACTTAAGCATTGCGACCATTCCATAAAAAAGGAATCTTATATTTGTTGGTATTCAAGGTGACCTGCCACTATCAATTAATCCTCAATAACTAGTTTTTCCTTCCTCTACTCACCTGTAAAATAATGTAATATTTACTATATTTAGAAGGGATCTAAAATGCTCATTACATTATTTTTAAATTAAAGTATAATTTTGGAAAAGGAAGATGAACATCTGATTATTCTAAATGAATTTCATATTCTATTTACTATGTCCTATATAGAGTTTAATTGGGGGAGGATGGAAATAGTGGCTAAGAAAAAGTTAAGTAGACGTAAGTTTTTAGGTTATTTAGGAGCTGGTCTAGTAACTGTGACAGCAGCTAGTTTACCTATTAAAGCTTTAGCAGGATTAAACGAAACGAATGCTACATCTGAAGTTAATTCAGAAGATTTGCCTAAAGAACCTGGTTCATGGGGCGATACAATTTTAGAAATGGAAATTGAACTACCTCAAGACCCAAATGTTCTCCTGATGGATGTAGAGACCATTTATAATTTAAATCAATGAAAGTGAATATTAAATCAGGGGGGAGTTTTTATGTCTTTACGAATTAATATGGTCAACACAGCCATATCTCAGATTGGCACATTAGAAGGGAATAATAATGACAATAAGTATGGGAGATGGTTTGGTCTAAACAATCAGCCATGGTGTGCCATTTTTGTGAGCTGGTGTGCTGCTCAATCAGGAAATATGGAATTCAATGGGGAACACCGTCCACTTTTTGCTCGCAGTGCTGCAGTAAGAGATCATCGATGGTTTCATGATACTTTTGGTGAATATTTTACTAAATCTGGATTCATCAATTATATTGGGAATGACTCCAAGAAAGTTGCCAGGGCGACAGGATGCCTTATTTTTTTTAGTGGAGACTCTCATATAGGGATCGTTGAGCAATATTATCCTGGGGAACAAGCAGTTCTTACAGTAGAAGGGAATACTTACACCCCCTCTAAAGGAGAGGAAATTCAAGGCGTGTTTCGTCGTTATCGCCGTCTTTCTGATTCGAAAATAGTGGGATTTGCTCTTCCTTACTATGAATTTTATAGCAGCGGATCCCCTGGGGGCGTAAAGCCGGTACCACCTCCTTACGGTAACAGTGGAACTGTGGATAACCCCACATCATTCCCAGGAGCAAGGTATTTCTATATTGGTGCCTATAATAACTATGTAACGCTATTAGGGAAAATGCTAATAAAAGCGGGATATGGTAATTTTTATCAAGTAGGTGCAGGTCCTCGCTTTACTGAAACAGACCGGCAAGCATGCGCAGCCTTTCAAAGAGCACAAGGTTGGAGTGGAAGTGACGCAGATGGTATTCCTGGAAAATCCACATGGGAGCGGCTTAGTGCCATCTATTATGGTGGTGGCGGAAGTGGTGGAAGCGACTGGCCGCCAGCATTTCCAGGTGCACAATATTTTAAGGCTGGAGCCTCTAACCAATACGTAAAATTATTGGGCGTTCAGTTAGTAAAGACTGGATTCGGTCGACACTATACCGTTGGACCGGGTCCTGCGTGGAGTGAAGCAGATCGCCTAAACTGTCAAGAGTTCCAAAGAGCACAAGGTTGGACAGGCAACGATGCAGATGGATATCCGGGTCCTACGACATGGCAAAGATTGTTTGATATAGTAGGTAGCACCCCAAATGTTTCGATATTTCCCGGAAGCCATTTCTTTGGCCCTGGTGCAAATAACGAATATGTTACTACCCTTGGTAAAAGATTAATTAACAAAGGGTATAGTCAGTATTATTCTGTCGGAGCAGGTCCAAAGTGGAGTGAGGCTGACCGTCAAGCTTGCGCTGCTTTCCAACGTGCTCAAGGTTGGTCTGGAAGTGATGCGGATGGCATTCCTGGTCCTTCAACATGGCAAAAGCTCTTTGCTTGAAATTTTGCTTTGAAGGAAATTCTGGGTTTTATTTTACATGGAATGTATTATCATAGTTTTTCGCGTTTTGTCGTCTGGACCATAATTAGAGTTTTCAAATTAGCTATCATTCCCTAGAAATAGGAATCAATTTGAAGATGCCGACCAATAATGGTCGGCTATTTTCATACTATTTTTAGCAGCAGCTTCCGTAACCGCCCCCGTAACCATAGCCACGGCCGCCGGATCCACCGACAAAGCTAGCTCCAACAATGATTAAGAGTATAAACAAAACGACTATAAAGGCGAAACCTCCACCAAATCCAAAACCGTCGTCACATCTTGATTCACAACCTGACATAAGACATCTCCTTAATTGTTTTTAAGGAGGAAATTATTTAAATGGTAGATTCACAGCCAATAACTATTGTTTTTTTTTTACAATATTTTCCTTATCGTATTTTTTTCGCGTTTTGCTGGTAGGACCACAGGTATTGAGCCAACAGGCCACTACTGGATGAACTTAGCTAATTTCTTAGATCATTACGGCATAACACTAGTCATGGTGAATCCAATGCATGTCAAACGATCGAAGGAACTGGACGATAATGTACCGACAAAGAACGATAAAAAAGATGCATTAGTCATTAAGGATCTATACTGCTCTCAGAGGCAGCGTAAGAATTTCTAACTATCGATTTATAACAAGAAGGATGACACGGAGAAGCCCGCAACATTACTAAACTAAGACCAAAAGTCCCCGGGGCAGCTTAGCAGGACTCTGCCTTATAAATAGACCGAACGAAGGAATGTAAGCGCAAATGTCCCTAAGAGACTTGGGAGGGTACGTCATCAAAGATTTCGCAGAGATCTATTGTGCATCACATAGTGGAGAAAATAGCTAATGATTTCCATTAGTTTTAGCGAAGCGTACGCTCAATTTAGTGATAAAAACTATAATTTCAATACTCTGTTTAAAAATAGGATAAAAAAATTCCCCAAATACACCGAGTGGTGCAAACCGTTGAAACATCAAGGTTTATAGAGGCAGGGTAGTGAAAGAAGGAATTCGCTATCAAAACTAGAATTTAAATTAATAACTAACGGGATAGGAAGGGGATTCTAATGATAATAAAGGGTTTTGGAGGAATCTTTTGGAGGACTAAAAATCTAGAGGATATAAAAAAATGGTACAGTAAAGTCCTGAAAATTGAAATTGAAAATTGGAATGGCACCATTATTACACCACAATCAGGCAATGAAACTATCTTTTCCTTCTTTTCTGAAAATGACCGCTATTTTCCGACAGAACAACAAGTGATGTTAAACTTTCAAGTGGAAAATTTGGATGACAGTATCAAACATCTAGAAAAAGTGGGTGTTCCCCTTGTTATGGAAAAGACGATTAATGAATTTGGAAAGTTTATTTGGATTGAAGATCCAGATGGAAGACGTATAGAGCTTTGGGAGAAGTGATGGATAATAATAAATATTGTTGTTGAACTAAAGGGTGCTTTAGTTCAGTAAGCTTACAAACAATGTCCGTTTATATCGGTCGATTTCTTAGGCACTGTTAATGATTATGTCCTTATTTATTATAAACCAGAGGAAAAAGCTCTCCGGAACCGGACAGCTTTTTTGTTTTATCAAGTATCAACATTTGCCACAGGGACTGTAGACTTATTCGATAGAGACTTAGCCAACAGATAACGAATAGCCTAATAAACCTTTTTAATATGGCTCCATACTTCTTGTAATGACTTCCCGTCAAACATGGATTGTTCTAATAACTCCTCTATCGAATCAAACGATTGCAAATCAGATTGGTAGTCAGATAGATGCCATTGATTGGAATGTTCGTTGACGTGATATATTATATCTTGAAAAGCAAAACCGACCCTTTCTCTCTTATAGACATCTTCTTTTAGCTGTTCATATGAATAGTTCATTTGTTCAAGAGCAAGTTCAGCATACATTCGAACTTCACTATCATCATTCTTAAAATTTTCTATCAATGAATGTAGAATTTCATCATCCAATCTATATGTAAGAGAATTCCAAACACTGTTAGCAACCATTCTTCTCACATTTTCGTCGTGATAATTACTTAAAGTTAAAAGTTGATTTCCAAACCACTTCAAATCCACATCGCCTTGTGCTAGGTCCGGTATAGCATATATTAATTCATCTATATTATCTTCTTGTATAAACGTTTCAAATTCTTGTTTACTGTATACCCTTACTTCCATTCCCTCAAAATCAAATTCCTCATTTTCAACGTATAGGTTTTTTAGAAATTCTTCAAAGTTATTTGCAATTTGTATGGTTTTTTCCAAATCAACGTCTACATAAACAATGGGGGGAGCAGAGGTGGCATCGCGGTAATCAAATGCGAGCCAAGTATGACCGTCTCCATTGAATAAAATTAGTCCTTCCGGCAGTTCCCACTCTTTTATGTAATAATCATTTTCAAGGATTCCATTCCCGGCACCAATCCCTTTAATGTGTTCCACTATAACAAAAGTTTCACCCCAGACCGTTGGAACAGGAGAAGGGTGAGCATTACAGATAGGCTGCCCCCCATTTTGTTGCTTAAGAATAGCAATGTACGAGTTTGGTAACGTTACATTAAATAATTCTTCTGCTTTTTTTATGATTTCGTCTGTTAATGGTTGTAACATATACTCGTCATTACTTGCTTCCCATATACTTTTTACCAAAAAATTCACCTCATAGATGTTTAATTAATATTAGAATTGCAAGTGGTTGATTCTTTCTTGTACGAACTTTCAATATCATACTACAAAAGAATGATTCCTTATTTTTTAGGCAGTAATCTTTTACGAAAACAGCCTTCATTAACAAGGCTAAACTCATAACGCTCACTTCTATACATTAGATGTATACTGTGAAAAATTGGAGTAAGTTTATGATGGAACCAAAATATTTCCCTTATTGCCAAAAAGAACTTGTTGATGAATCTTTATAATAACACTTTAACAAAGGCTTGTTGCGGCAACCTTTTTCTTATTCACAGGCTCTTTTCGTAAAGATTGTTGTTTTTAAAACAAAACGCTTTAAGGTAAATAGCAACAAAGTATGCGGAAACAGCCTATTCAAAAATCTGGAAAGGTTAGTTGAAGATCATTTTCAATAAAATGACATATATAAGCCATTTCCATACAAAGATGTTGTAATATAAAAGGACAAGTAGGAGGTTGAGAAGATGAAAACTTTTGAATTAAAATCAGGAACAAAAGTAATAATAGATGAAAGTAGAATAGTAATAGAAAGAACAGGTGGAAAAAGTGCGATGAAGGGTTTGCTTGCAGGGCGAGCAATGGGGCAAATGACCATAAAAACGTCAGCAGTGACTGGGTTAATTCACTTTGCTGACTATTTAATGATTTGTGCTTTTGGACTCCCTACTCCCAATGACTTTAAATTGTCCAGCGTGGCAGAGATAAAACAATACCCTAACTGTATTGTGGCAAAAGAAAGTGAATTAGAAGAGTTATATCAATTTCTCAATGGATTTATCAAGTGATGATTCCATAAAAGGCTTACCTTTAAGGTAAGTCTTTTTGTTTTGAGGTTCCCATATAGGAAAATAAAATACAACTGCTTTGGTTTTTGAAAAGGTAATTTACGTTATAGTTCAAATACAATTGGTTGTCATTTGAGCAATTAATAAATCGAAGCTCCTGTTCATGCACAAAGTTGTACAGAAACTGCGCATGACGGTGAATCGTTCGTTGCATGACGTTACCCACTTTGGTAAACTATGCAGAAGTGCATTTCACTTTGATTGTTAGTATTTACTATCGAGTGGCATAGATAAGATGTATGATCTTACATAAATCAGGGCCTGTAAGCTTTGGGCGCTCCTTTACTGCATTCACTGCAGACTTGTGGAAGTAAGGGGATAAAGGGACAAAACTCATTGCATGGTGATACAAAACCTTAACGATTTAAATATGTTTCTAAGAAAAGACCATCTGTTCCCTCATACAGCAGGAGTTGTATGGGGGCTTGTATTTTATCAAGAATTTTCTGTTTAGATGACTATACTGTAATAAAATAAGGAGGAAGCAATGAACAATTATAAATTGACCATTCAATATGATGGCGGGCGCTATAAAGGCTGGCAACGACTCGGTAATAGTGATGATACGATTCAGGGGAAAATAGAAAATGTATTAACGGAAATGGCGGGGGAAAAAATCGAGATCATCGGGTGCAGCAGAACGGATGCCGGTGTACATGCCCTTGCTCAAATCGCCAATTTTAAGATTGGTGAAAATCTGACTGAAGCTGAAATCATGAATTATTTGAATAGGTATTTACCAAGAGATATCAGCATTGTCGAGGTCAGGCTAGTTCCTGATCGGTTTCATGCCCGTTATAATGCTAAGGATAAAACCTATTTGTATAAAATCTGGAACGAGCCATATACAAATCCTTTCATGCGCAAATACAGTATGCATGTAGAGAAAAAGCTGGATATCACAAGAATGAAAAAAGCATGTCAACATTTTATAGGTGAACATGATTTCACGGCTTTTTCAAATGCAAAGTCTAAGAAAAAAACCATGGTGCGTGAAATATATTCCATAGATATAGAAGAAGATGCCGGATTCATCCAAATTACAGTTCGAGGGGATGGATTTCTTTATAATATGGTTAGAAAGATTGTCGGGACGTTGATAGAAGTTGGGTTGGGTGAAATAGATGCTGGAAATATACCAAGCATTTTAGAGTCAAAAGAAAGAATCCAAACGGGCCGTATGGCGGAGGCAGCTGGGTTATACTTGGTGAAGGTTGATTTTTAGACAAATATTGATGCATCGGTTAGCGCATGTAAAGTGTACAAGCAGTAGAGAAAGGGAAGTAATGGAATAGAACGAAAAAAGGAGAGATTTTCATGAGATTAGCAGGAAAGAAAATAATCAGTCTTGTGCACCATGAATTTGAAGATTTAGAGCTCTGGTATCCGATTTTACGTTTAAAAGAAGAAGGAGCGATTGTTCACCTCGCTGGAGAAAAGGCGAATGAAACGTATATTGGGAAATATGGTGTGCCAGCTATATCTGATTATGAGTATGGCAGTATTAAAGCTGAAGAATATGATGCCATTCTTGTACCGGGCGGATGGGCACCTGACAAAATTCGCCGGTTTCCTGAAGTGATATCACTTATCCAAAGCATGGAAGAAAATAAAAAACCAATCGGGCAAATTTGTCATGCTGGCTGGGTGTTGATCTCCGCTAAAATTTTACAAGGGAAGAATGTAACGAGTACTCCGGGCATTAAAGATGATATGGAAAATGCAGGGGCGACTTGGATAGATAAGCCCGTCGTCGTAGATGGTAACCTTGTGTCAAGCAGGCGTCCACCTGATCTACCGGATTATTTAAGGGAATTGATAAACGTGATTGAAAAGAGTTAATCACCATATTCTGAAAAAGTGGTTTTTTCTTCTGGAAAAACCACTTTTATTATTCCTGCCATCCAATTACGCGAATGCGATATATTTAACGGCAATTGATCATGATTCCCGCTGAAAGGCAATGGATTATACCCTTGATTGATCCTTAATCAAATCTATATACAAATTTCCTTTTGTCCCTACGACAGCATAAGAGATGTCAAAAACAGAAAGGTTCCTTTTTTTGAGCTCAGCCATTAACCATTCGTCATCGTAAGTTTGTTTGGATAAATTTTCGTATAGGATCTTCCCATCATAGACCATCTCTATCGGTACAGTTCCAGCTGAGGACAGTAAAGCTATATCCTGCTTGGTGGTATTTTGGTATTGTGTTTTTTTTAATACAGAGAGGGAGCCATTTATCTCTAAAATGGCACACTCCACTTCTTCTAAATTGAAGATATCCTTTCCCCGCAAAGCCTGTTTAAGAGAATCCAGTGAATACCCCATCCGCTGCATTGACTCTTCGTGTATTTTTCCTTTTTGAATTAAGGCAACGGGTTCTCCAGCGATCCATTTTCCGAAGCGCGGATTTCGAACCGCTACAAGATTCAGTATAAAAACGATGGAACCCATAATAATAATTGCAATGATAGGATACAGGAATTTAACTTTAATATTGAATGCTAGATTTCCTGCAAGTGTCCCCATCGTAATTGAAGCGATATAAAGGTGGTAAGTCCTTTGGGAAATCGTCTGTTTACCGAGCAGATGGACAAATACCCATAATAAAATAAAAGCTATAAAGGGTCGAAAGATGATTTCAACAAATTCTTGCATGACTATTTCTCCCTTTTAAAAATCCCGACAGTTCGTAATAGTATGTTCTTACAGTAAGCCCATTATTCTGTAATTTAAAAAGGAAAAAGACAGGAAACTGTCTTTCAATGGGTGAGATAGTTGAAGAAGAATTAAGTTTTTTTGAATCGTGGCCATAATTTAGATATTCCATAAAGGGCGCGATTCTTTAATAAAAGAGGTCCGGAAACTAATTGAAATTTTTTTGTGATTAATGTGATTAATTATTACAGGTGAAGAAAAAATGACGTATACCAGATTAATTATGAAACGTGCTTCCTTATAAACCAGGCATTCAAGATAAGTGATCTAGGAAGCAAGTAGCATATCGTTACTTGCTTCTTTTTATTTGGTTCTATAAATCGATGGATATGTTTACTTAGTATCGATTAAGAAATTTCTTCGAATAATAGTATCAAAAATACATCTGTACGGGGGTATGTTTTGAGAAATATTCGGGAAATTTTCATTGACGATTTAAAAAGCATTTATAAAAATTTCTTTGTTTGTATTGTAGTAGTTTTTCTCATGTTCATCCCTTCCATTTATGCGTGGTTTAATATTGTCGCATCTTGGGACCCGTATGCAAATACGGAAGGAATTCTTGTCGGCGTTGCCAATAATGATAAAGGTGCGGAGTTAAATGGCGAAGCCGTGAATATAGGCAAGGAAGTGATAGAGGGGTTAAAGGAGAATAAGGATTTAGGCTGGAGATTCACTTCGGAAAAAGAGGCGAAAGCTAAGGTGGAAAAGGGGCAGTATTATGCATCCATCATCATTCCGGAGAACTTTTCTGAACATATAGCGACAATCATGACCGATGTCCCTAAAAAGGCGGAGATTGATTACTATGTAAATGAAAAAATCAATTCCATTGCTCCTAAAATTACGGCAGCGGGTGCGAACAGCATTGTGGACAACGTGAGCAAAACCTTTATCAAATCGGCCAGTGGGAGTATCCTAGCGATCTTTAATGAACTGGGAGTCACCCTGCAAAATGAGTTGCCGACAATTCAAAAAATGAAGAATATGGTGTATTTATTAGAGGGGCAACTGCCTGAGCTTGAACAAAATATCAAAACCGTTCAAACACATGTTAAAAAGGCTGAGGATATCATTAAGAAGGTCAATGATGGATTGGATTCAATAGAAGGAATAACGTCGCAGAAGGACAAATTGGTATCGGACGTATCTAGTTATGTAGATTCAACAAGGCAGGCATTCGAAGGAATCGCTCCCCTCTTGCAAAATGATATCGCGAACATCAGGAGCGATAATGAATCCGTTTTAGTGGTGGCGAACCGGTTAACGGGTCAGGATTTGCCTGATAATGAGTCGGATCAGCTAGTGGTACAAGGGGTAACAAGGATAAATAAAGAGTTGTACCTTTTGGACAGTATGTATAATTTATTGGTGAGAGTCAATCAATTTAATGAGAAAAACTTGCTTCAGCCAGAAATGCAGCTAGTTGATGAATTAAGGGATAATACTTCGAACCAACTTCAAGCGCTGAATGACCGAGCCTATGGCAATCTTATAGAACTTGGCAGGAACAATGATCAAGTTTTGACAAGCTTCCAGGAAAGTTATTCAAAGGAATCAAGGCCAAAATTCAATGAAATCTGGAACGAAACGGAAGCAATATTGAATAATGTCCAGGTCACGATGGCGGAGGGAACCGAGGTTCTTCCTGAGGTGAGAACGCTGTTGAATGAGACCAATCGAACATTGGAAACACGTACAGGGGATATCGATAAGTTAATGAATAAGTTTCCGGAAATCGAAACGAAAATAAAGGCTCTAGCTTCTAAAATGAGGGAAATCGATAAGTCTTATGATATGGAAGAAGTGATCGATTTCCTAAGAAATGATATTGAACAAGAAAGTGAATTTTTTTCAGAGCCGGTGCTGCTCAATAAACACAGTCTCTTTCCGATTCCGAACTATGGATCCGCCATGTCCCCTTTCTTTACGGCCCTTTCCCTTTGGGTCGGCGGTACAATATTGATTTCCATGCTTAGCGTGGGTGTTTCTCAAAAAGTTTACAGCCCGTATCAAATCTATATCGGGAGGTATCTTATATTTTTCATCATTGGGGTAATGCAGGCTCTTAGTGTTTCCATTGGGAATATCATCTTTATCGGTGTTTATGTAGCGGATAAGTTTGAGTACATCCTGTTTTCCGTTCTGATAAGTACAGTATTTACACTCATTGTCTACACCTTCGTTTCCGTTCTTGGAAATGTTGGAAAAGGGATAAGCGTCGTCTTGATGGTCCTTCAAATATCAAGTTCTGGCGGCACTTTCCCCATTCAAGTCACACCGCCCTTTTTTCAACATATTAACCCTTTCTTGCCATTCACCTATGCTGTGGGTTTACTTCGTGAATCCGTTGGGGGAATAACATGGAGCGTAGCTGGCAAGGACATTTTTATCCTGATTATCTTTTTAATAATCACGCTTATATTAGGTATCATTTTGAAAAAGCCATTGCATGCAAGGACACAAAAAATGAAGGATAAGTTGTATGGAAGCAGGATTTTTTAAGGTTATAAAAGTGGATATAAAAATTAGCCTGAACCCTTACATGGGCTCAGGTTTTTTATTTCTGAATGGAATTTGTCCATATGTATTTTTGTGTAAGTTTGGAATATTTATCAATAAAATGACAATTGGATAGAAAGATACCGATAAATTAGAATTTTTGCATTTTTATAGTTGACAAAAACCATTGGATTAATCATTATTAAGAAATAATGTTTAGTAAATCGATGCGATATAAAAGTGGGGTGACTTTATGTATTTATCAATAGATGGCATTGAAAAAAGTTTTAAGAATGAAAAGAAAGAAAGCATAAAGGTGCTCGATAAGATAAACCTAGAGGTCGAGAAGGGAAGCTTCGTTTCAATCGTCGGCCCTTCAGGGTGTGGTAAATCCACACTCCTTTATCTGGTTGCCGGCCTTGATAAGGCAGATGCAGGGGAAATACGTGTAGCTGGGAAAAAAGTGATGAAGCCAGGTCCGGAACGGGTCGTAGTATTTCAAGAGGCGGGGTTATTCCCTTGGTTAACGGTACTTGAAAATGTTACATACGGATTGAAGTTAAAGAAGATTCCCAATGAAGAGGCTAAAGCAAAGGCATTGGACATTTTAAAAATGGTTCACCTCAGCCGATATGTTGACTCCTATCCACATCAACTATCAGGGGGCATGAAACAGAGGGTAGCCATCGCAAGAGCGTTGGTGATGGAACCGGATATCCTGTTGATGGATGAGCCATTCTCTGCGCTGGATGAGCAAACGAGGATGGTCTTGCATAAAGAACTGCTCGAAATCTGGAGAAAAACTAAAGTGACAATCTTTTTCGTTACCCATAATATTCGTGAGGCTGTTCAGCTTTCCGAAAAAATCATCGTCTTTGCAACCCGTCCCGGGAAAATTAAAGAGACGATTTCCGTCCCTTCCATGAAAGATGGAGTTATGCCGGATAGTGTAACTTTGCATACAGAACAAAGGGTTCTATCGATTTTACAGGAGGAAATTGAAAAAGTGCTGAAGGAGGAAATGGGGAATGATTACAGCTTTAAGACGAATCATATTCATCGCGATGATAGCGGGGATATGGGAAGTCACATCTAGACTTTCCAGTCTTCCGGAATTCATGTTCCCAAGCCTGACCCAGGT
The DNA here is from genome assembly GCF_050269675.1 of Peribacillus sp. NPDC076916. Taxonomy (NCBI): domain Bacteria; kingdom Bacillati; phylum Bacillota; class Bacilli; order Caryophanales; family Bacillaceae; genus Peribacillus; species Peribacillus sp. NPDC076916. Next base: position 428,484 of record NZ_JBNNIU010000001.1, on the reverse strand, counting down.
TTTGGAAACTCTGTTTAATGGACTGATGAGCGGACAAATAACTGAAGCCATCGGAAAAAGCCTTGGCCGTATCCTGATCGGCTTTACGATTGCCATTATAGTAGGTCTAATATTAGGATATTTCATTTGGCGCTTTAAATTGGTTGAAGACACTCTAGGATTCGTCGTGACGGCCTTACAGTCCATCCCGAGTATCGTGTGGTTCCCTTTAGCGATCATTTGGTTTGGATTGAATGATTTTTCGATTCTCTTTATCGTCACCATCGGCGCAACTTGGACGATGACGGTTAATGCAACAAGTGGCTTCCGGAATGTACCCCAGTTGTATCAGCGGGTTGCCAAAACATATGGATCGACCGGGTTTCATTTTCTTCGCACCGTGATTTTACCAGCATCCGTCCCGCAAATAATATCCGGTCTCCGAATTGCATGGGCCTTTTCCTGGCGTGCACTGATGGCAGGTGAATTACTTGGCGGGGGAGGCGGTCTTGGGCAATTGCTGGAAATGGGCAGATCACTGGGACAAATGGATTTGGTCATCTCCGTGATGATCATCATCGCAATCATCGGAACAATCGTGGATAATGTTGTCTTTTCCCGCCTTGAACGTAATGTTCAACTGAAATGGGGAGTGAAGTAACGGTAGTTTAATAAAATAATAGTTCAAAAGGAGAGAAAAGTATGCTGAAAAAATCATTTTTTGCCCTTATTCTGTCTGTGTTGTTAATCGGGATAGTAAGCGGATGTACTCAGTCCAGCAGCAATGATGAAGAAGGAGAAGGTTCTGGGGGGAAATCCGTGAAAATTGGGTATTTTCCTAACTTAACCCACAGTGCAACGATCATTGCACTCGAAAAGGGCTTCTTCGAAGAAGAGTTCGGTAAAGATGTTAAGATTGAAACCAAAACAGTGGCCAATGGCGGATTATTCATGGAAGCAATGGCTACAAACGCCATTGATGTCGGAACGGTCGGGCCTGGTCCATTGCTTAACTTTTACGTGAAAAACCCTGAATACCACTTGATCTCCGGGGCTGTTAATGGAGGTGCCGTACTAGTGGCCAGCGAGGGCAGCAAAGTTACAGACTTAAAAGATTTGGGCGGTAAAAAGGTAGCGATTCCCGTCATTGGTAGCACACAGGATGTCATGCTAAGGAAGGCCCTTCAAGATGTTGACTTAAAACCGACTACGAATGGGGGGACGGTTGAGCTGTATGCGGCCGCGCCTGCTGACACAACCGCGCTTTTTGTCCAAAAATCTGTCGATGCAGCAGCAACTCAGGAACCATGGGGTTATGTATTGGAAAACCAGGCAAAAGGAAAGTTATTGCTTGACTGGGATCAATTTGCATGGGGGAAAGATTCACCTAACACGGTAGTGGCTGCAAGCCAGAAGTTCTTGGATAAAAAGGGGCTCGCTGCTTCTTATTTGAAGGCGCATGAAAAAGCGGTGAAGTTTATCCAAGACAACCCTGAAGAAAGCCAAGAGCTGGTTATTAAGCATTTGAAGGAACTGACTGGAAAAGAATTAAGTAAAGATGAAGTGGCTTCAGCATTTTCACGCCTTGAAGTGACGACTGAAGTTAATGAGCAAGTCATTCAGGAAATGGCAGACATAAGCAAAGAAGCTGGTTATATCCCTAGCAATGATATAAAAGGCATGATCGATTTATCAATTCTTGAAGGAGTGTCCAAATAAATTGAAACAAGCAAGCGCCTCAGCCATCCTGGCTTTGGCGCTTTTTTTGTAATCAGGTAAAGGCTGAATTATTCCATCGCATTGCGCCTGGGAATATAATCATGCATATAACCACGGCAGGTCATGAAATCCCTGTTATGGGCATACTTGATCCAATGCTTGGATAACGTGATCAACCTCATCCCAGGAATGGATGGTAGCGCCTGAAGCCAGTGAATGTCCCCCGCCATTGAATTGACGTGCGACTGAAGCGATGGGAATGTTCCGTGAACGTATCCTGACACGGATTTCAGAAGGATATTCGATGAAGAAAGCCCAGATTTTATTGCTCCTGACACTCGATAGCGTGTTAACTAAATTCGAAGCTTCAATTCGATCCACGCCGTACATATTTAACAGATCCTCCGTAATAATGAAGTAAGCTACCCCTTTATCGGTTAAATTGAAGCTCATGAGGATGTCTGTTTGAAGTCTTGAAGCATTTTTTGTCTTTATATTAAGGCTGTTATGGATTCTTTCTGGATGAATATGATAAGTTCTTAAGTGCGAAACCATTTTTAATGTCCTGGAAGTCGTATTCCCATTCATGAAATTACCTGTATCACTAAGTATTCCTGCATAAAATGATTTAGCCGCTTCTTTATTCATGATAAAGCCTTCCGGAGATTCCAAGAATAAATCAACAAGCATTTCACTGGCAGAGCTATAAGAAGGGTCGACCCAGGAAAAATCACCAAACTGCTCATATTCGGGGTGGTGATCAATCTTGATTAGCATGTCCCCGTGATCATATCGTGAATCACTGATCCGTGAAATGTTGGCAGTATCACAAACAATCACTAAGGCACCTTTGTATTTGTTATCGGAAATGACATCCATATCACCAATGAATAGAAGATTATCCACTTCCTCGCCTACCGCATAGACTTCTTTAGAAGGATAGGAATGCTTCAAAAGCTTCTTTAAACCGATTTGTGATCCCAATGCATCCGGGTCCGGATTAACATGGCGATGAATGATAATTGTGTGGTATTTCTTAATCGCTTCGATTATTTCCGCTTTTTTATTGTCCATATCGCCATCTCCTTTCAATCTTTCCTTGTCTGTCAAGCGATAATCGATAGTATGAAAAATTCATATATTGACAATTATGCATATTCAATCATCCCATGCCTCACGAATAAAGGCAATTTCCGATTACTATGGATTGAGGGCTGTATGTTTATATTAAACGGGAAGTAAGCGAAAGAGTATTTCATTGGAAGTAATGAAAACACCTGAACTAAATTATTGCAAAATTCAAAAAATAGGACTATACTTAATTTACCAAACCGATGACAGCAAGTTACCTTGCTGCATGGCCGGCTTGTCATAAAACTGGAATCCATAAAAATTGACTTGGTTCACTTGATCTTCCTTTGCAGGAAGACAGTTCGTGGATAAGGGTCAGTGAAACATTCAATGTAATGACATTGTTGGTTTTACTGGCTCTTTTTTGTGTATCCCGACAGTTTGAAAGGGGTGATGATATGAATGGAGCTTTGGAAGGAGTCAGGATTATCGATGTATCCCGTGTTTTGGCGGGGCCGTTTTGTTCAATGATCCTCGGTGATTTGGGTGCCGATGTTATTAAAATCGAGCATCATGAGGCAGGGGATGAAACGAGAGGATGGGGTCCGCCATTCGCCCAAGGAGAAAGCGCTTACTATTTATGTGCCAATCGAAATAAGCAAAGCATGACCTTGAATTTAAAGTCGGAACAAGGGAAAGAAATCTTCCGGAAGTTGGTGTCTTCAGGGGATATTGTGATACAAAATTTCAAGACGGGCACGTTGGAAAAAATGGGGCTGGGCTATGAGGGTTTAAAGGAAATGAACCCCAAACTGATCATGGCCTCGATTACGGGATTTGGTTTAACCGGACCTTATAAAGATTTGCCTGGCTATGATTATATCATTCAAGCGATGAGTGGTTTGATGAGTATCACAGGAGAAAAAGATGGAAGCCCCGTGAAGGTCGGGGTGGCCATAGCTGACATATTGACTGGCTTGTATACATGCATTGGCATTTTATCCGCTTTGCATCATAGGGATGAAGCGGGGGAAGGACAGGAAATTGATATTTCGTTAATGGATTGCCAGGTTTCTTCATTGGTGAATGTCGCCAGCAACTATTTATTCAGTGGCCAGACCCCTGAACGAATGGGAAATCAACATCCCAATATCGTTCCATACCAAACGTTCCGTACAAGTGATGGGGAGCTTGTTGTGGCTGTAGGGAATGATGATCAGTTCAGGAGATTTTCAGCCGTTATCGGCAGACCTGATTTAGCCGAGCAGGAACAGTTTAAGCATAATGAAAAACGTTTGCTGAACAAGGAAGGATTAATACCGATAATAGAGGATTTGTTGAAAGGAAAGACAAAGAAAGAATGGAAAAGGCTATTTGATGATGCAGGGATACCCAATGGACCGATTAATGATATTGCAGAGATGTTCGAGGACCCGCAAATCATCGCAAGAGGGATGTTGGTGAACATGGAACATCCCACAATCGAAGATCTTAGAGTGACGGGATCGCCACTGAACCTTTCAAAAACGCCGGTAACGATGAGAAAGCATCCGCCACTGTATGGTGAGCATACCGCTTCTATTCTGGCTGAAATTGGATATAGTCCAGACCAAATAAGCAAATTCAAGGAAAATAAAATTATTTAGGAGGAATTTTAATGATGAATTTCGAATTAACAGAAGAGCAGCAAAGTGTGAAGAAAGTGGTAAGGAAATTTGTTGATAAGGAAATTATCCCATACATTCAAGAGTGGGATAGGGAAGGTCAATTCCAGCCGCATATTTTAAAAAGGTTAGCGGAATTGCAGTTGATGGGCGTTTGTATACCAGAAGAGTATGGTGGAGTCGGAATGGATTATAATACGCTTGCAATCGTTTGTGAAGAGCTGGAGCGAGGCGATACGGCTTACCGAACTGCAGTTTCTGTACATACAGGGTTAAATAGCATGACCTTGCTGCAATGGGGTACGGAAGAACAAAAACAGAAATATTTAGTACCGCAGGCAAAAGGGATCAAGATTGGCGCTTTTGGGCTGACTGAACCGAATGCAGGGTCTGATGTTGCGGCTATGAAATCAACGGCAAAACGTGTTGGGGACCATTATATCTTGAACGGGTCAAAAACATGGATTTCGCTCTGTGATTATGCAGATCACTTCCTCATTTTCGCCAAGACGGATCATGATGCCGGTTCAAGGGGAATCACTGCTTTTATTGTGGAACGGACTTTCGAGGGAGTGGAGTCGAAAGCCATTAAAGGGAAATTAGGAATTCGTGCCGGGAATACAGGCGAAATCTTTTTAACCGATGTAAAAGTTCCGGTCGAGAATAGGCTTGGTGAAGAAGGTGAGGGCTTTAAAATTTCCATGTCGGCATTGGACAGCGGCCGGTTTACAGTGGCCGCAGGTGCTGTAGGGTTAATTGAAGCAAGCCTGGAAGCAAGCTTGAAATATTGCCATGAACGAAGTACATTCGGAAAAGAGATTGGCAGGCATCAGCTCGTTCAACAGATGATTGCCAAGATGACCGCAAATTTAGAGATTTCCAGATTGCTGGTCTTTAAAGCCGGTACTTTGAAAAATCAAGGAAAAAGGAATACGAAGGAAACATCACTTGCAAAGTGGATATCATGTAATGCTGCTAACGAAGCGGCCAATGATGCTGTTCAAATTCATGGTGCCTACGGATACTCGGATGAATATCCAGTGGAACGTTTTCTGCGGAATTCAAAAGCCCCGGTCATTTACGAAGGAACCCGTGAGATTCATACTGTAATGCAGGGCGAATACGCACTTGGCTACAGACAAGATAAAGAGCTTCGAAAGCAATTGCCTGCATGGCCCTTCGAGCAGGTTTCCGTCCATTAACTATAGATAGAGGAGATCAGATGATGAACACATACTTTATTGCAGGGCATGCAAAACTTCCACAAGGGATGGCAGCGAGAAATTTATATGATTCCATCACGATCACGGTAGAGCTTGACTTTAAATATGGTGTAATAGTCGACGCTTCCTGTACACTTGCTACAGAACATGGCAGGGAATTCATTCGTCAACTGCTGCGGGGTTATTGCCTGAAAGATGGTATCGAAGAATTGATTGATCGTGTACAAATGCATTATCGTGGGAAGGCTGGTCAAGCCATTCAAGCAGGGCTGAAGGATGTGTATGCACAGTTCGAATTGGTCTCCGTTAAATAAGCGAAACTGGGAGGATCCTACCATATGTATAAGGGTGGGATCCTTTGTTATAGGTTCGGGTACATGGCAAATAAGTCCACTTTCATTTTAAATGTCAGTGTTTTTCATTGTTTAAGGAACGGTACATTTGAATGGATATAACGATCGTGATTAAAAAAACACAAAACTCGCCCTTTACGACGAGTTTGTGTTTTTTTTGTTGGAAATTGGACTTTAAATTAAAGCTTAATATCCAGTAAAAAAAATTAGTTGTACATTAAAACGGAACCAAGAAACTAGAAGCAACATCTCCGTTTATTTCGAAAGTTATTGCCGCAAAGCCAACTGCAGTGGTTGGAGGAACACCGGTTTCTGCTGGTGCACCTTTGCATATGGCAAGTGGACCTCCTCCTGCTGGTGCACCTTTGCATATGGCAAGTGGACCTCCTCCTGCTAGTGCGCCTTTGCGTACGGCAAGTGGACCTCCTCCTGCTAGTGCGCATTTGCATACGGCAAGTGGACCTCCTCCTGCTAGTGCGCCTTTGCGTACGGCAAGTGGACCTCCTCATGTTAAAGCAACGTTTAGTGCGTCTGCGGGAAGTTCGCTTATTTTTGTTGTTTTTACGTGAAGAACGGCCTTTTGAACAAGGGTCATTATACATGAAATCGCCTAACCCGAAGGAATTGGCTCTATCTACCGCATTTTGTATATTTTGAATGATGTCAGACATATTTACATTTCCCCCTTTCTATACGTTAAACTATGCGCTTGTACGTAATATGCCAGGGATAATAGCACAATTTTTAATGAAAATTTGTTTTTTGTGACACCCCTCGCTTTTTTTCATAATTTAATATGAAAGTGAAAGGGAAGTGAAGGGTTATATGAATTCTGACAAGAAGCTGCCTGTGTACCAGCTTTTTATTCCACCAGTTAATTTAAGGGAACTTCGCAGAGATATATGGTGCAATGATCCTTTACCGGCAAAGTTAACACTTAACAGAAAAAAACTGGATATTGATATTGTTTACCGTGGCTCACATATCCGCGGTTTTCCCAAAAAATCCTATAATGTAGTCTTTTATAAACCAAATACTTATAAGAATGCCAAGGAAATTCATTTAAATGCCGAATATAAGGATAAATCTTTATTAAGAAATAAATTATCTTTAGACTTTTTTGCGGATATAGGCACCTTATCGCCGAACTCCCAGTTCGTTTTCCTGAATCTGAACGGAAAGGACGAAGGGATATACCTAGAATTGGAATCAGTGGATGAATATTATTTGAAGAAAAGGGGGCTGCCCAAGGGTGCCATTTTCTATGCAGTAGATGGTGATGCCAATTTCTCATTGATGAGCGATTTGGATAAAGGGATCAAAAAATCATTGGAGATGGGCTATCAAAAAAAATGCGGGACAGCAAAGGATGAATTATATTTACAAGAGTTGATCCTCCAAATCAATACAATTTCAAGAGTGGATTTTGAAAAGGAAATCGTAAAATATGTCGATGTGGAAAAGTACCTGCGCTGGCTGGCTGGTGTCATATTTACGCAAAACTATGATGGGTTCGTTCATAACTATGCCTTGTATCGAAATGGAGATACTGGACTCTTTGAAATGATTCCATGGGATTATGATGCGACATGGGGCAGGGATGTTAACGGGAAAGTGATGGAAGAGAATTATGTGGGAATCGAAGGATTCAATACATTGACTGCTAGAATCCTTGATGTAAGGGGATTTCGTGTCCGGTACCAAGAACTTCTTAAGGAGATTTTGAACAATCATTTTAACGTGGACTATATGAAACCTATCATTCAGGAAATGCATGATCAAATAAAACCTTATGTTTCAAAAGATCCATATATCAAGGGGAATATTGTGAAATTTGATAATGAGCCCAAATTCATCCTGGAATTCATTGAGGCCCGTGCAAAGTATATAAGTAGCCGGCTGCATAAATTGGATTAATAATTCCTTTACTATAGTGAAGGAACAATGATGAATTTAACGGCATGAGTGTTAAAAGAAAAGCATTCATGCTTTTTTACATACGATTCCATTTGCTTTTCTATACCATTACAGCTATGTTTGATAGAAAGATATAATCTAAAGTAATGAAGGATGGGAATGGATTGACTAATCATAGCCGCAAACCGGCATATATATATACGTTTACATGCAGCCCTGACGAACGCTCATTATCTAAAATGGAGATGCGCTCGTTCTTTGGCTTTGAGACTTCAGGGAATATTCTGAAAAGTGATATAGCAATTGAACCGAGCAGGAGCCCTTTTATAAAAGGGCGTGTCGACGTTATGTTTGAAGGGAAAAGCATATCCGAAATCGTTGAGCAAGTGAAAGGTATTCATTTGCCTGATTCTACATTCAAAGTATTATTCGTAAAAATTAATGATCTGAATAAAGACGCAAAAATAGATTATGATGGACAGCGCGAAATTGAAAGGGAGATAGGCTGGCATATTCAGGGGAATGCCGATGTGCGTAATCCTGATCAGGTCTTTGGAATCGTGACCCTTGGCGGACGTTGGTATTTTGGGAAGTATGTCAAGCCTGAAGCGGTTTGGTTAAAACACATGAAGAAGCCCCGGGAATATTCGACAGCGCTTAGCACAAGAGTGGCAAGGGCCATTGCTAACATAGCCGTTCCACATCCGGATGGAGTGAAGGCAATTGATCCATGCTGCGGAATTGGAACGGTATTGGTAGAAGCCCTATCGATGGGGATCAATATTGATGGCCGGGATATCAACCCGCTTGTTACCGACGGTTCCAGGGAGAATATTGCCTATTTCGGCCTCGAAGGTGATGTAACTACAGGTCCGATTTCGGAGGTCACCAGTAAATATGATGTAGCGATTATCGATATGCCTTACAATTTATATACACATGCGACGCCGGAAGATCAGCTATCGATCCTTAAACATGCCAGAAGCTTTGCTGACAAGGTCGTCGTCGTAACGATCGACACGATGGATCATATGATTGAAGAAGCAGGATTTGAAATTGCTGATCGCTGTGTGGCCAGGAAAGGCATTTTTTCCAGAGAGGTTGTAGTGTGTGTGTAGGTTCCATCATCAAGAAAAGGCTGAAATCTTTGAATGGATATGGACTTACCCGATCAAGTTGACAACAAAAAAAGGCTATGCTGCCATCTGGCTCGATATTCAACCGGTGCTGGATGGCGGACAAGCCCCCTTTAAATTAAGTTTTAAACTTGACTAAATTCCCGGTGTAGATGAACTTTCAGGAATATTTTCATAGTCTGATGGATTAAGATTATGAACGGATCCATCTGTTACACCATTGATAATACCCATTAGACCCGTTTCAACTGTTTTTACTAGCTGGCCTTTCTTTTTTTGCCCAAAGTTTTGTGTTTGTCCACTTACTTCAAATAGAACCGTACCACTTCCGTTTAAAGCAAACGTTCCTAAAGCAGTACCTGGCAGGTCGATAGATTGATCGTACAATGAAATATTTGTGAACACGGAATTCCCTTTTGCTTGTAGTGCGTTATAAGCAGTAAGTGTCAACTGACGGGAGAAATCATATTTAAAATTATCTGCATACTCTGCATATTTAGCCCCTTCAGGAGTGCTTGGGTTGGCAACAAATTTTCCGGATATTGACATCGTTACACGATCATCAGTTCCTTCGATATATGGGAACCCTTGGTGATGAAGGTCGATAAAAACATCCACTTTACCAAATTTCGATTTTAACCCTTTATATATGTCACGTACCGTTTGCGATTCAGGTGTAATAAACCAGCCCGGCTTTTCAGATGCCCCTGGGAAGTCTTGAGGCTTTGGTTCATAGTTTAGGTTCGGATTAAAGTCACGATTAACATCAAATCCCGGTTTGCTAGCATAGTCGTCGCCTGATCTGGGAGTAGTGTAATAGTTCCAAGTAGGTTTCACATTAGAAAGTTGGGGAAATTTCCCTACAACCTCAGACCATGTCATCTCATTTCCACGACGATCAAGCTCCGAGCCGTCTACGTTCATCATTGGAATAGCAACAATTGTTAGTTCATCAAGCACTTTCTTTACCTCAGGTGAGTTACTTTGACCAAGGTTTTCAAGAATGTTCAATAACGCAACAGTTCCTGTTTTTTCATTTCCATGAATTTCACTTTGAATAAGAACGACTTTGTCACCATGACCGACAGTCACTTTTTGAATGGAACGACCCTGATTTGTTTGTCCAGCGACTTCTACTTTGACTTTCCCTGCACTCACTTGCTCAAGTTGATTTAATTTTTTTACAAGTTCGTCATAATTAAGGAATGCTTCGGTGGAGAGATTCGTTCCACCTGTCGGATTTGGTCCTCGTTCAGCTAAGCTGACATTTGGGCCGAGTAATGCTGCGGCCACTACTGTTGAACTTAAAACCTTTAAAAATTTTCTTTTCACATTCATTCTCCTGTTCTGAAAATATTTAATATTCAGATATTAATTCTTCGTTTTCACTCCCTATTCCTGTTCGATTAATTAAAACACCTAAATAGGCCTATGTATTTCAGATTCAATGTGGTTTACATATTTTTCTAGATATAGTAAAATCCCCTCCAAGTGGTAGTGTATCAACTACGGTTTACCAGTAGCCTTTTACATTTTCCACTTAGTGGGGATAATATCAATTCCAGCCTTTTTTTGATGTCACTTAGCTTGATAATGAACTACATTTTCAACGAGTTGTTTCGTGACCTTCCCTTGATATTCTAAATAATCCAAATGGCCAATGATTTCTGACATGACGAGCGGGAATTCCGCTATATACTTTTGTTTATAAAACTCCTTTGCCAGTTCATTGCCGGTAGAAATTCCGGATGCTATCAAGCTAAGGATTTTTTGTGATTTTCTCTCTATGCTGTTGAGTCTTTTTTCAATCAAAAGACCAGGCTGTTCAATGATGTTACCATGACCAGGATAGAGGAGATTCACCTGTAATGCCAAACATCGTTTTAATGAATCGATATGATCTACAAGAGTCAGCATTCTATTTCCGTTTTCATCAGGTTCGATCAAGGCATTGCTTGATATATGTTCAATCAATAAATCACCTGCAAGAAGCCGTTTCGCTTCCTGGTCAAGGAAAGCAATTTGATCCGGGGCATGCCCGGGAAATTCGATCACTTCAAAATTCAGCCATTGTTTTTCCGTGATTGCGATGATGTCACCATTCAGTTTTTGATCTTTATTATTATCGACAGCGTTGAATAGGTAAGCCACTTGTTTATCTCCAAGTTCACCACAGCCCATTTCAATGTAAAGCTGCTTATAGAATTCAATTCTCATACTTAAGAAGTCAGGGTCCCTTTTTAAACGGGGAATGGATTTAGAATGGGCATAAACGGGAATCGGATGGAGTTCGGTAATCCGATTGACCAAACCAACATGGTCTCCATGGTGATGGGTTAATAAAATTCCCGTGATATCTCCGACGGTAAATCCATTTTCGTTTAATGTTTGCTGAAGTGCATTCCAGCAGACGTCATCATTCATGCCTGCATCGACTAATGTTAAAGATTCATCCTGCTTAACTAAATAAAAGTTTATACTTTTTAAAGATAAAGCGCTTGGAGCTATGATTGGATAAATTTTAAATGTTGTTTTCGTTTTCATGAACTTCCCATATCCTCCTAAATCGAGATAAACATCATCTGGAAAATTGTTGTATTACTAATGACCGACTAGATTTAAAGGGTTATTATTCTATGATTAGTTGAGTGAATTGAAACTGTCAAGCGGAAGCCTCCTTGTAAACGAGAAAATTAATAGTAGAATGATTGGAAATAGATGGTCTATTTATCTAGTTTATTTTAAAATTGAATAAACAAGCTAGTAATTTAGCCAATATTCTTATAATTAATTATTGGGTAACGAAAACTGAAGGTGAAAAATGGTGCAAGAATGCGTTAATGGAATGAAACGGTATAGGAGGTTATGGTTTGAAGCCAAAAATTTATATTACAAGGAAATTGCCGGAACAAATCATCGAAGGTCTTAGTCGGAAATATGATGTCAGGATGTGGGAACAAGAGGATATACCGGTCCCTAGAGAGGTCCTTGAAGAAGAAATGAAAGAAGTAGAGGGGCTGCTTTGTTTATTGACGGAACAAATCGATGAGTCACTGATTCAACGGGCGCCTAACCTGAAAATCATAGCGAATATGGCAGTGGGCCATAATAATATTGATGTTCGAAGTGCAACAAAACGGGGCATCATGGTCACGAACACACCGGGGGTTTTAACGGAAACGACAGCTGATTTAACCTTCGGCTTGCTGCTTGCAACGGCAAGAAGGATGATGGAGGCAGAAGATTATTTAAGGAGTGGAAAGTGGGAAACATGGTCGCCGATGCAACTGACCGGACAGGATGTACACGGTGCAACGCTTGGTATAATCGGTTTGGGTAGGATTGGGGAAGCCCTTGCAAAAAGAGCTAAGGGATTTGATATGAACTTGGTTTATTTTAATCGAAGCCGTAAATATGAACAGGAAAAAGAATTAGGAATCGAATATCAGTCCCTTGAAAAATTGCTCCGAATATCGGATTTCGTTTGTGTCATGCTGCCGCTCACACCGGAAACCACTTATATGATTGGTAAGGAGCAGCTTGAATTAATGAAAGGGACGGCTGTGCTCATTAATACAGCAAGAGGCGGGATTATCGATGAAAAGGCGTTATACCAGGCACTGGAAAACCGAGAGATATGGGCGGCTGGATTGGATGTATTCGAAGAAGAGCCCGTCCCTGTGGATCACCCGCTGCTAACATTGCCCAATGTCGTTACACTGCCGCATATTGGGAGTGCCAGCATTGCCACAAGATTGAAGATGGCAGCTCTTGCGGTACAAAACTTGATGGATGGATTATCTGGTGATACTCCGCGTAATTTAGTATTGTTGAATAAATCAAAATGACTCTGAATATGGGATTCGGAATGCCCTTATCCCGAATGACTGTCTAGCCGAGACCCCCAGGCGCTCGCTTTGATGAGGCTTGGCAACGGTCGGCGGAAAGGGAGCGGATTTCTGAAATGCAAACTGGCTTTTCTTCGAGTTTGTCTAGAGTTTGAAATGACTCCAAAATGGGGTCATTTTTTATGTGGAATTGTTTGGACCTTTTATAGCCTTACTTTGGTTCGCAGTATCCTCAAATATATTTCCTGATTTAAGATTTTTCCTTTTAGAAGATTTCTGAGTTTTGAACATTACTTAATTGAGTGCTCGAGGGAAGAATCCAATTCTAGGGGAAGCATACTTATCGTAAATTGTTCGGATCTTTTGTAAAATAAAGAAAGTCGGGTTTTATCCAGGAAAACAATTAGTTGAAAGGGATAGGGGTAATAATGATTGAAATGAAGGAAACGATACCATCAGGCAACGAAATGACTAAATCCAAAAGGCTGTTGATGGCTCTTATGCTGGGGTCTTTTGCAGCGATTGGGCCGTTGTCACTTGATATGTATTTACCGGGTCTTCCCACACTGGCGGAGGATCTGAAAAGCAGTACATCTTTAGCGCAGCTGAGCTTGACGGCCTGTTTGTTAGGATTGGCTTTAGGCCAAATTTATTTAGGGCCGCTAAGTGATGCAAAAGGAAGACGGACACCGTTAATCATATCTTTATCCATTTATTGCATATCCTCTCTGTTATGCGCTTTTGCTCCAACCATTGAATTGCTTTTATTATTACGTTTTATCCAAGGTATTGCTGGAGCGGGGGGCATTGTCATTTCAAGGGCGATAGTTCGTGACCTTTTTTCAGGATCGGATTTGACCAAGTTCTTCTCCATGTTAATGCTGGTGAATGGGGCGGCTCCGATATTGGCTCCGGTTTTTGGCGGTCAGCTTTTGCAGTTCACGTCTTGGCGGGGAGTCTTCGTTGTCATTTCAGTATTAAGTATCATTATGGTTGCAGCTGCATTTTGGGGGATAAAGGAAACTTTAACGTTTAATCTCAGAAGTGCAGGTGGGGTAAAAGATACTATCAGGACATTTGGGAACTTATTGAGAGATCGTGTGTTTATGGGCTATGCTTTTGCACAAGGATTCATAAGTGCCGCCATGTTCGCTTATATTTCCGGATCGCCTTTTGTTCTCCAGAACATTTATGGCGTTTCTCCACAGACCTTCAGTTTGATTTTTGCAATAAACGGAATTGGGATCATCATCGCTTCACAAGTTGCCGGGAAGCTTGCAGGGAAGGTCAAAGAGGAAAAACTGCTTCAAATGGGATTATGTCTAGCATTGTTTGGGGGGATATTACTACTTGCCTCAGTCCTTCTCGAAATTGGGTTGGCAGGAATCTTGGTCGCTTTATTCCTCTCCGTCTCCAGCGTCGGTATTGTCGGCACTACGAGTTTTTCTTTAGCGATGCAAAATCAGAAAAAAACAGCAGGCAGTGCTTCGGCTTTAATTGGCCTGCTTCCTTTCATATTAGGATCACTAATGGCTCCCTTGGTGGGACTAGGCTCAGGTGAGTCACCCTTGCCTATGGGAATTGTGATGGTAAGTTGTCATGTCATCGCAATGTTCGCTTATTTAATTCTTGCCCGTCGTGGGTTAAGGCGAGTTTAATTAGGAAAAGCTGAAATCCTTGATGTGGATTTCAGCTTTTTCCTTTAGGGGCGTAAGTATGAATCATAATAGTGATTCTGCTCCATCGATATAAACTTCCGTGCCCGTAATATGGGAAGACATGTCCGATGCTAGAAACAATACGAGATCACCAGCTTGTTCGGTAGTCCCCGCTTTCTTCGCCAGGGGCTGAGAGCCTTGCGGATATTCAATGGGAATCCTGATTTTTTTTAAGTTTTCATCTTCCGGGAATGTGTTATCGTGAATGTTCGTATCGATGGAGCCGGGACAAATGGTATTTACCCTGATTTTATATCTTGCCAATTCGAGTGCAGCCATTTTCCCAAAAGCGACCTGACCAGCTTTGGATGAACTATAAGCGGAAAAACCAAAATTCTTGAAATATCGGTTTCCATTGATGGAGCTGTTGATTACGATGCTGCCACCCGTTTCCTTCATGTAGGGAATGGCATATTTGATGGTGAGAAAAGTGCCTTTGAGGTTGATGGTATGTGTCTGATCCCAATCTTCTGGCTTTATATCTTCTATAGGGGCAATCACTCCGTTAATGCCTGCGTTTGCAAATACAAAATCAATTTTCCCAAACTGTTCATGGGCCGTCTTGAAGGCATGTTCAACTTGCTCAGCCTTGGAAACGTCCGTTTTAATGATTAATGCCTTTCGACCCAGGTTTTCCACTTCTTCCTTCACTTTTTCGGCATTTTCGACTGTACGGTCAAAAAAGATGATGTTCGCGCCGTTTTCAGCTAGTTTCAGTGCGGCACCCCGGCCAATTCCCGACCCTCCACCGGTAATGATGGCAACTTTGTTTATCATTAATTCTGTCATACACTTCACACGCTCCTTTTAAGTTTGCTTTCCCGTTAGGGAGTATGTAGAAACATCATGGCAGTGGTATTATAGAAAAATTATAAACGAATATTGCCTGAAAAATCCAATTTAAACAGTTGCGAGTGTTCATTATACTTTGTTTTTCAGTGAAATGTCTGTATATTGAGGACATGATTACGTTAGCTTGAAAGGGGATAGAATGTTGATAAGATTAGGGGTAATAGGTACAAATTGGATCACGGAACGATTTTTGGAGGCTGCAAAGCATGTAGAGGATTTATCGTTAACCGCCGTGTACTCACGTACAGAAGAGAAAGCCAAGGAATTTGCCAATAAATACGAAGTACATACGACTTTTACGAATTTAGAAGTCATGGCCGCCAGTGATGAAATCGACGCAGTATACATAGCAAGCCCTAATTCTCATCATTGCAGGCAAGCCGTGTTGTTTTTACAAAATAAAAAACATGTATTATGTGAAAAACCAATGGCTTCAAATGCGGAAGAAGTAAGGGAAATGATTGAGGCTGCAAAACAAAATGATGTTCTATTGATGGAAGCAATGAAATCGACCATCATGCCGAATTTTGAAAGTATAAAGGGAAATCTGGATAAAATCGGGAAGGTACGGCGTTTCTCGGGAAGCTTTTGTCAATATTCATCTAGATATGATTCGTATAAACAAGGCACTGTGCTGAATGCATTCAATCCTGAATTCTCCAGTGGCTCTTTAATGGATCTTGGTATTTACGTACTCTATCCGCTTGTTGTTCTGTTCGGTAAACCAAATAAGGTACAGGCATCAGGAACGATGCTTGAATCAGGAGTCGATGGGCAGGGTACGATTCTGCTTTCCTATGATGAAATGGAGGCAGTCGTCATGTTCTCCAAGATTACTGAGTCCAATTTGCCTTCGGAAATTCAAGGTGAACATGGAAGCATCATCATTCAGAAAATTTCAGGACCGCAAGCGGTTGATATTCAGTATCGGGATGGAACCACTGAAAATATTTCAGTTAAACAGGATATGCCTACCATGTATTATGAAGCGAAAGAGTTTGTTGAATTGATACAGCAGGGGAAAATGGAGTCCGATATAAATTCGTATACGAATTCACTATTGACTATGGAAATCATGGATGAAGCAAGAAAGCAAATCGGAATCGTCTTTCCTTCAGACCGCTTATAAGCATATTAGTGGACATGGCCAATAAGGAAGGGGAAAAATGGATGTTACTGATAACCGGTAATTGGGTAAAATTCAGTACAGGGATAATTTTATTGTTGGGGGAATGGACATGAAATGCAAAATTAATCGTAATGCAGCTAAGGTCTTACAAAAAATGCTGATCACTGAAGAAGCGAAAGGGAAAATGATTCGTGTATATATCACCCATATGCATGGCGATCATGCCCATTATGACATGAAACTAGATACACCGGCAGAACATGATGAAATCGTCAAAACTGATAAAGATATCGATATTTTACTGGATTCACGTGAAGAATTTCTGGATGGTGTCTGGATAAAATATTTTTATGTACCTGAAGAAGGCTTTGAAATCACGAACCCTTCTAAAGAACCGCACGGACATCATCACCACTAAGAGTAAAGGGGGAGGATTGACATGAATCAAAAATACGAAAAGATCTTTCAACCATATAAATTTCCATCAGGGGTAGAAGTGAAGAATCGTATCATGATGGCTCCTATGACCACTTATTCTTCGGATGATCAAGGCTTTGTAACCGATGATGAACTGGCCTATTACGCTGAGCGCTCGGCTGGTGTAGGAGCGGTGGTCACGGCATGTGCCTATGTATCTGCTGGAGGCAAGGGATTCCCAGGCCAGCTTAGTGCAGATGACGATTCCTTTATCCCATCCTTGAGAAAACTAGCCGAAACGATCCAGTCCAACGGGTCAAAAGCGATTCTGCAAATATACCATGGAGGCCGGCAAAGTCCGCCGGATTTATTGCCTGATAACCAACCTGTATCTGCAAGTGCCATTGCTTCAAACGATGAAGCACCTGTACCGCGGGAAATGAGTGAAGACGAAATACAAGAGGTTATTAAGGCATTTAGCGAAGCAACAAGAAGGGCCATCGAAGCAGGATTTGATGGTGTGGAAATCCATGGTGCCAATACGTACTTGCTTCAACAATTCTTCTCGCCACACTCGAACCGTCGTACGGATAACTGGGGTGGGACACTGGGACAACGATTGATTTTCCCGCTTACCATTGTGAATGAAGTCGAGAAAACGGTTGCTGAGCATGCGAGAAAGCCGTTTATCATCGGCTACCGCCTTTCCCCTGAAGAAGGCAGCAATCCTGGAATCACTTTAGATGATACGATCCAACTCGTTGACAGACTAGCGAATCAAAACCTGGATTATCTACATATATCGGTAGGTCACTTCTGGAATGGCTCATTCCGTGAGAGTGATAGGACAAAGTCACGCATCGTTAAAATTTACGATAAAGTAGGTAATCGTATCCCTGTGGTCGGTGTAGGATCACTGCATACACCTGATGAAGTAGCAGAAGCTATGGAAACGGGTGTCCCTTTCATCGCCCTTGGCCGTGAGCTTCTTATGGAACCGCATTGGATTGAAAAAATCAGATCTGGAAAAGAAGCGGAAATACGGACTACTCTCTCCAAAAAAGATCAGGATGAACTGGTCATTCCAGATCCGCTTTGGGAAAAGTTGATCGGGATAAAAGGTTGGCTCCCGGTTGTGGAGTGATTGTTAATGTCAGAAATAATATGTTACCCGTCCTCCAAAGGAGGACGGGTTTTGTATGTTTACATATGAAACTAACAACAGATGTAAGTTATTCATCCTTTGCTACAAGTGAGATTGAATCTGGATTTATTCATTCTTCATAGTGAATACTATCTTTAATGCAAAGTTTATGTAGGCAAATATGAATGAAAGTAATATAATCATGTTAATATTTGTACCAATAAATAAAATATATTATTATCAATTTTATAAGTTGGTATGAAAACGGAGGGGTTGTAATGAGGTTTCCACACGATTTTTTATTCGGAGCAGCTTCTGCTTCTTTTCAAATAGAAGGAGCATGGGATGAAGATGGAAAAGGTATAACGAATTGGGATGTCTTTTCAAAGATTCCAGGGAAAACATATGAAGGTACAAACGGGGATGTAGCTATAGACCATTATCATCGTTACAAAGAAGATATTAAATTAATGGCAGAGATGGGACTTGAATCGTACCGGTTTTCCATTTCATGGGCACGTATTTTGCCGACAGGTGACGGGGAAGTAAATGAAAAAGGCGTGGAATTTTATAATAATGTGATAGATGAATGCTTAAAATATGGGATTGTTCCATTTGTTACGCTGTATCATTGGGATTTGCCTTTGACCCTTGAACAAGATGGGGGATGGACGAATAAGCGAACAGCTGAAGCATTCGTCAAGTATGCGGAAATTTGCTTTCGCGCATTCGGAGACCGCATCAAACATTGGATCACGTTTAATGAAACGGTTATGTTTTGCGGTCTGGGCTATTTAAAAGGAGCGCACCCGCCTGGAATCCAAAACGATGAAAATAAATACTTTCAAGCGACACATTATGTTTTTTATGCACACGCAAAAGCGGTAGAGGTATACAAGTCACTGAATCATTACGGTGAAATTGGGATTACCCATGTTTTCCTGCCTGCTTACAGTATAAATGACAAACATGAGAATGTATTGGCTGCTCGTCATGCCAATGAATATGAAACTTTTTGGTATTATGACCCTATTTTAAAAGGTGAATATCCAGCTTATGTGGTTGAGCAATTAAAGGGAAAAGGCTGGACGCCAAGTTGGACCGAAGAAGAACTGGATACGCTAAAAAGAAATGCGGGGAAAAATGATTTTATTGGACTCAATTATTACCAGCCCATTCGCGTGGAAAAAAATCGGGAAGCCGTTTCAAACATGGAGCATTCAAGAGAAACATCTACTCTGGCTCCAGGGAACCCGTCTTTTGATGGCTTTTATCGGACTGTAAAAATGGATGATAAAACATATACAAAATGGGGCTGGGAAATCTCACCTCAAGGATTTTTAGATGGACTGCATATGTTAAAAGAACGTTATGGTGAAATTAAAATGTATGTTACAGAGAACGGACTTGGTGATGAGGATCCGATTATCGATGGTGAAATAGTGGATGTTCCCCGTATTAAATATATTGAGGAACACTTAAAAGTGATTAAACGTGCAATCAAAGAAGGCATCCATTTAAAAGGGTATTACGCATGGTCTGTCATTGATCTATTAAGTTGGTTAAACGGGTATAAGAAGCAATACGGATTTATTTACGTAGATCATCATGATCAGTTAAACCGGAAAAAGAAGCTGTCGTTTCATTGGTATAAGCATATTATCGAGACGAGAGGAGAAGAGCTGTAAACTAAAAAGAAAACCTCTTGGTTTTGATCAAAAGGTTTTTGTGTATATTTAGAGCCTGAACCGAAATACAAAATTAGGTTTATAGGGCATGTTTTGAGCAATCTTTCTCAAAACATGCTTTTTCTATTGTAATAAGGTTTCCGGCATGGGGAATTAGTCCAAAGTTCAAATCTCCTGATTCGTAGTCTGAATCTCCAGCTTCAAATTAACCAGACTGGAAGTATGGTCCCGGATTGTAATGTAAATGTAAAAAGGCGAAAAAACTGTAAACAAATGTTAATGTTACTAATAATGTACAGTTTAACGTTTTACTGTATAATGTTGAAGCGTGGTCAAGACCATGTCAAATAACTTAACAAAGGAGATTACATATGACGATTATTTCTTAGTCTTGAAAAGTCCCCCGCATGGTTTGTCCCGTTGAAACAACCTACAATAGTTAGATTCATTTCGATCAAGCAACTCCCTCAAGAATGAAAGAGTGTCATTTTTTCCTGTTGATGGTAGATTCATATTTTAAAAAAACGACTAAGGATGTGAGTTTGAAAAGGATGATAAAAGATTCTAGATTTCAAGGGTATAATATGAAGGGTTTTCAAAAGGACGTAACGGCAGGATTGGTTGTAGGTGTTGTAGCCATTCCTCTAGGATTGGCTTTTGCAATTGCTTCAGGCGTCGAACCAATATATGGGTTATATACGACCATCATCGCTGGAATCCTCATATCGATTTTGGGTGGCTCCAAGTATCAAATTGGAGGACCAACCGGGGCGTTTGTTCCTTTATTATTTGGAATCGTCATGCAATATGGGTATGAAAGTCTGCTTATTGCCGGGTTTTTAGCGGGGATGATATTAGTCTTGATGGGTCTTCTTAAGTTGGGCAATTTGATGAAGTTCATTCCCCGTCCAGTCATTATTGGATTTACAACAGGAATTGCGATAATAATCTTTTCAGGGCAAATTGCCAACTTCTTTGGCATGAAAGTGGAAAAACATGAAGCGTTCATGGATAACATGAAGGAACTGGTGATTAAAGCAGACACGATCAATATATATAGTGTGTTTGTTGCGATTATATGTTTTGTCGTCATACTGCTGGCACCTAGACTCCTGCCCCGAGTGCCGGGACCGCTTCTGGGCCTGCTGCTATCAACAATGGCAGCCTACTTTTTATTTCCCGATAAGGTGGCCACGATTGGTTCCACGTATGGAGCGATTCCGAAAGGTTTTCCGGAATTCCAAGTGCCGGAGCTTTCAGTGGAAGTCATTATTACACTCCTTCCCGTTGCGTTTACAATTGCCTTGTTAGGCGGTGTCGAGTCATTGTTATCCGCTACCGTGGCCGATAACATGGGGGGAACCAAGCATGATAGCAATAAGGAATTGGTTGGGCAAGGAATTGCGAACATCGCAACCCCATTCTTCGGCGGGATACCTGCAACAGGGGCTATTGCCAGGACAGCTACCAATATAAAAAGCGGGGCAGTCTCCCCGATGTCCGGAGTCATTCACGGTATTGTCGTTTTACTGGTTTTGCTGGTGCTTTCTCCATATGCAGCACATATACCTTTGGCTAGCATGGCTCCCATATTGATGTTTGTTGCCTGGAATATGAGTGAAAGAAAGGAATTCGCTCATGTATTGAAAACGAAGACGTCGGATTCTGCCGTTTTGCTGGTCACCTTCCTCATCACTGTCTTCACTGATTTAATCATGGGAGTGGGAATCGGCTTATTGATTGCATTCATCACCTTCATTGCAAAAATGAGCCACACGTTAAAGGTTAGGGAAAGAAGTCATGAGATTACTGAGATTGTTCCAATTGATAATTCGGAGTCAAAGATCAATGTGTATAACTTGGAAGGTCCTCTCTTCTTTGGTTCGATAGACGTCCTGGAGTCATCGATATTGGAGAACTTGGATAATAAGACGAAAGTGTTGGTATTAAGCATGCGCCGGGTAACATATATGGACACTTCAGCAGAGGCTGCACTATTGGCGATTGTTAATCGCATCGGTAAATATAAGGGGAAATTAATCATTTCCGGAATCCAGCAGCAACCAAAGGAATTGTTACTCAGTACAGGTTTGTATCATAAGATAGAAAAACAGCACTTTTTTAAATCGAAGGAAGATGCCCTGTATTTTGCCAAGAAGCAGTTGAAGGGCAATTCGGATAAAGTAGTCTAATAGATTCATCCTCGAAGTCACCTTTTAGGATAGTTATGTTATAGTATCGTTAACAGTAGATTTTAAAAGAAGGTGACTATCTGGGTGAATGTATATCGGATTGGCCAGCTTGCTGAACTTGCGAATGTTTCGCGAAGAACCATTGACTATTACACACAATTAGGAATGCTGAACTATGAAAAAACTGGGTCAAGATATCGATATTACACAGAAGATGCTTTAAATCGTCTTCAAATGATTAATCGGTATAAGGAACAGAATATGCCGTTGACTGAAATCAAGGAACGGTTACAAGTCTTGTATGAAACCACAGTTGAGTCCGAGCAAGTCCTCTTGATGGTGGACAAGATATCTACAGATCTTAAAGGACTGGAGAATGAATTGCTTGAATTAAAACCGTTACTGGAACAGCTCGATGAACAGCAATTAACATATGCTGCACAACAGCTTTCCGTTCGTGGCAGCTCTTTATTGAGCATCATTGCCATGCTCACTTAAGCTAATTGCCGAGTTCAACAAAAAAGACCTGATTGGGTCTTTTTTTTGTTGAACTGTTGATTTGAAAATCTATATCCAAACTCATAAACTGAGCTTTATACGATAGCAGTACTTTATTTTTGCTGAACTGACTCTATAAATCTTTTTTTCGATAAAGATGAAGGATATAAGGGAATGGAAAAAGAAGAACTTAAATATCTACTACTATATGATGAGGTGAAAGGGAATGATTGGATCAATAGTTACGACGGTAAAAGGACATCTTCAAGGTACTATGGAAAACGATATATGCGTTTGGCGTGGAGTCAGGTATGCTAAAGCGCCGATCGAGGATCTGCGTTTCCGCTCACCGGAGCCAGTTGATAAGTGGAGCGGTGTCATCGATGCAGTGGAATTTGGTCCCATTCCCCCGCAGCCGATGGATCGGGCGGTAAGAACAGGAATGGACGGAAATGAAAAAAAGGATGAGGATTGTTTGTTCTTGAATATTTGGTCACCTAGAGCTGATGATAAAAAACGCCCGGTCATGGTCTGGATTCCTGGAGGAGCATATATAACGGGAGCTGGATCCATTGATATGTACAATGGACATTTACTGGCTAAAAATGGAGATGTAGTCGTAGTAAGCATCAACTATAGGCTGGGGGCACTGGGATATCTGGATTTTACCGAGTTTGCAGGTGATGGGGAAATATTTGAAACCAATTTAGGTTTACGTGATCAAGTTGCGTCTCTTAAATGGGTTAAGGAGAATATAGAAGTGTTTGGCGGCGACCCTGATAATGTTACGATATTTGGAGAATCAGCTGGAGGCAATGCGGTTACCACTTTACTTACTGTTCCATCAGCGAGAGGTCTTTTTAAACAGGCCATTGCAGAAAGTCCCGCTCCGACATCTGTTTACGGAAAAGGATTTGCGCGCCAATTCAGTGAACGGTTCCTTGAGATATTGGGCATTGGAAAGAATGAATTCCATCGGTTAAAAACACTTCCAGTTCAAGAGATTGTCGCGGCCTCCTACCAACTCTTACAGGAAAACTCACAAGCCATGCCGGGCTCACTACCCTTTGGACCTGTCGTAGATGGTGACTTCCTGCCCGATTATCCACTAGATTCGATTCGATCCGGAAAAGCAAAGGGCATACCCTTGCTTATAGGAACAAATAGGGACGAAGCGACCTTATTCGAACAGATGGATCCCCCTTTGATCCCAACTAATGCGGCAATGATTCATAAAATGTTCGAAAATACAGATCCAGAGGCGAAAGAGCGAATTACGAATGCCTATATAAACTACCCAGAAAAGAAAGCTGTGCTTGGCATTGGCCGTGATGCGACCTTCCATATTCCCTCAGTTTGGTATGCGGAGGCATACAGCCGCTTTGAAAAAAAAACTTGGATGTATCGTTTTGATTATAAAACGGCGGCAATGCGCATAAGTAAATTAGGGGCGACGCATGGTATGGAAATCCCTTTTGCCTTCCAGACTTTCGACTCGGCATTTGGGAAACGGATCACTTCATTTGGTTCAAGGTCAGCTGCCCTAAAGGTTTCCCACAGAATGCAGGGCCATTGGGTCAACTTTGCGAAACATGGAAACCCCAATCCCCCGGAAGGTGAAATTTGGCCAAAATATGATGAAACCAACCACTACACCATGATTTTTGATAAAAAGGATTATATTGAAAAAGACCCTGACAGGATGATAAGGTTGGCATGGGAAGGGGTGGGGATTTACAAGTGAAAAATAGTGGATGGGAAGAAAGCGGGAGAACTTGGATATCAATAATTTCATGTCAACGAAAGGTTATGCGAAAATTTTGGATCAGGAATATCCATTAGTTTCTTACAGAGAAGAGTTCTATTTGAATCCATGGATGATTTATAAGGATGACAACTCATTGGGACTTTTATCGAAACGGGCTGAGGAAAGTTTCAATGAGTTGTCATTGGAAGATTGGAAAAGGTATGGAATAGACGGCTGGGGCCTAGCCCGGCAGATTATATGAAAACTATGAAAACAAAAGGGGAATCATTGCCTAGAATGGGAGCAACATATGGAGAAAAATAAACTGCATCGTGAATTATCATCGAGTCAAATCACAATGATTGCCATGGGGTGTGCAATTGGCACCGGATTATTTTTGGGGAGCGGCCTTGCAATTTCTACGGCAGGTCCAAGTGTACTTATCAGCTATGCAATTGGTGCATTCATTGTCCTTCTGCTGATGGGCTGTTTGGCGGAAATGACTGTAGCCCACCCAACATCGGGATCCTTTGGGACCATTGCTGAAAAATATATAAGTCCATTTGCGGGTTTTGTTGTGAGATATTCATATTGGATAGCGAATGTCCTTGCCATCGGTGTCGAGGTGAGTGCCATCGCTGTTTATATGAAATATTGGTTCCCGGATGTACCTGGGAGCGTTTGGATTTTCCTTTTTGCTGCACTGCTAATCTATGTAAATGCGACGAGTGTCAATACATTCGGGAATTTTGAGTATGTATTTTCCATGATCAAAATCAGCGCCATTGTCATATTCATACTACTGGGCGCCTACGTGGTGTTTGGCGCTGAACCGTCAAGCGGAATCGGTGTAGAGAACTATGTCAATGATGGCGGTTTTATGCCTTTCGGTTTTTGGGGGCTCTGGGTCGCCATATTCATTTCTCTCTTCAGCTTTTTAGGAACTGAGTTGATTGCGGTGACGGCGGGGGAAGCGAAGGATCCTGATATTGCCGTCCCTAAAGCTTTGAAGGCAACTGTCTTCAGGCTTGCCACTTTTTATGTACTGACAATCGGGATCATGTTAATGATTGTTCCCTGGCAATCGGCCGGTATTGATAAAAGCCCATTTGTTAGGGTTATGGAAACCCTGAATGTTCCCGGGGCATCGGGGATCATGAATTTCATTATTTTAACCGCTGCAATATCTGCAATGAACAGTCAATTATATGCCTCCACCAGAATGATATTTTCATTATCCGAGCAAAAGCAGGCTCCAGCCCTATTTCAAAAAGTGAGCAATAAAGGAGTCCCGGTAAGGGCCCTCCTCATATCCACTTTGGGCATATTTCTTGCTGCAGGAGTAAAGGTCCTGCTTCCGGATACTTCATATGCATTCATGATGGGCATATCGATGTTCGGAGCCATTTTTACCTGGTTCATGGTGTTCATTTCCCACTTATTTTTCAGGAAGAGGTGGGAGAAATCGGGGGGACGCAAATTACCGGTTAAAATGTATGGATTTCCATATCTAACGCTACTTGGTGCATTTCTTTTGTTTGCTTTGACGGTATCCACCTGGTTCACTGGCCCGTTTAAAATTGTACTCCAGTTCGGTGTACCATGGCTGATCTTTCTTTGCATTGTTTATGCATTGATGTCGAAAATCAAAAGAATGTAAAGGGAAAGAGGGATAGTATGGATAAGGGTCCAAGAGATGAACACCGTCCGGAAGAAAGTATGGTAACTGATTTTGAAAAAGATATGTCCTATGGGGACTACCTGCATTTAAAACAAATATTATCAAGTCAGCATCGGCTTTCCGGTCATCACGATGAAATGTTGTTCATCATCATTCACCAAACAAGTGAATTATGGATGAAATTGATCCTTCATGAATTGACTGCAGCAACAGCCCTTATTGAGGCAGGACGTTTGGAGCCTTCCTTTAAGATGCTATCCCGAGTGGCCAGGATCCAACAGCAACTTGTTCAATCCTGGAATGTGCTTTCGACCTTGACGCCATCCGATTATATGGAATTCCGGGAGAAACTAGGAAACTCTTCAGGGTTCCAATCATTTCAGAACAGGTTGATAGAATTTGCAATGGGTCAAAAGAATTCGCAAATATTGGCCGTTTTCCGTCACAAGCCCGAGCTTTATGAGTCGATGATGGCAGCCTTGAATAAACCTAGTATTTATGATGCGGCTATAGGGGCTTTGGCTGCAAGAGGGCTTCCCATTGATCAATCGGTCCGGAACAGGGATTGGTCTGTTATTTATCAGGGAAATGCAAGTGTTGAAAACGCGTGGCTGACAGTTTACCGTGATGTGCATAAATACTGGGATTTATATGAATTGGCCGAAAAGCTCGTGGATATTGGAAGTCAACAACAGTTCTGGAGATTCAATCATATGAGCACCGTCGAACGGATCATCGGTAATAAAAAGGGAACTGGCGGATCGTCCGGTGTAAGTTATCTTAAGAAAGTGGTCGAACAGCCATTTTTTCCTGAGCTTTGGACATTAAGGACCAAACTGTAAGCTTGGACTTGCGGGAGAAATACATGAATCAATGGTTAGATATTTTAAAGCGCCTGAATGAAAATATGCTATATTGGCCAGGAGATACGCAATATCATATCGGCTGAATTCATCAATGGCTGAAGGGTCAACTGTCACTGTAGGGGAAAATGGAAGGAAATCCTATTTGTATAATTGGCACTGCTACTGTGGTGGATGCAGCTGAAGCATTGGCATGAAAGATATTGAAGGCATACAGGGGGCCGGCAGTTGCTGACAAGAGGTCAATGGAAGGGCTGGTCCTTGACTGACTGGAGCCTGGACTGTACGATTTGGCCGCATTGCCGATTTGCATGAGGGGAAGGGAGTCCGGTCAGGGCCGCTGTGAAAAAGAAAGGCAGATGGGGAGAGATAAGGATGGGCAAAATTGGAGTTTATGGATCTTCCTTCGATCCGGTCACGAATGTGCATTTATGGACAGCATCGACCATTGCGCATCGTGCAAAGCTAGACAAGGTGATTTTTTTACCTTGCGCAAATGGCCGTATCGATAAACAGATGAAAACAAGCAATGAACATCGGTGGGAAATGCTAAATTTGGCAATAGGGGGCAACCCGCTATTCGAAGTTAGTGATTATGAAATCAATGAACGCGCCGGAACGAGTAAACAATATACTTGGTACACGATGGAATATTTTAAATCACGATTTCCAAATGACGAAGTTTATTTCATAATGGGTGCAGATTTACTTGAAGATATTGATAATCAAGAGTTACCGGTACACTTACGATGGAAATTCAGGGAAAAATTGATTGCCAATCATAAATTCATCGTCATGGCACGGGATGGGATCGATATGCTGAAAATCATTTCCAAAAGTCCATTGCTAAGAAATTATGATGATGGCAATACATTTCACCTTATAGATAAAGGGCTTTCCATGGAAATCAGTTCTACATATATAAGGGATGAATTCGCGATGGGCGGGGAGCCAAGATATTTACTGCCTGATAAGTGTTATCAGTATATCGTGGACAATAAGCTGTATCAAAAAGCATCAAATTCATAAGTGTTGGCCAGGTATTAAAGGGCTCGATCTCCCCGTTGGATCGAGCCCTTTTCGTTTGGGAAGTTTGCATTGAAATAAAAGTACATGTTTATTTATAAAACACAGTTGACAACTTGGTATACTTTGATTTATGTTAATATAAGTAAATTCAGAATATTTGCTGATCAGAGAACTGAAGGCATACTATCTCCAAAAATAAAAAGGGAAGTAGTGTGCTTTTTTTGTTGCAAAAAACAGGGGGGATTCCATGAAAAAATTGATGGTATTATTGACAAGTTTGATTTTAGCCTTCGGTGTACTTGCAGGATGCAACTCGGAAAAAACGGAAGGGGATGGGTCATCAAAGTCAGTCGAGCTACTGAATGTGTCATATGATCCGACACGGGAATTGTACCAGGAATTCAATGAAGCATTCGTGAAGCACTGGAAAGAAGAATCCGGTCAGGATGTAACGATTCAACAATCACATGGCGGATCTGGTAAACAGGGCAGGGCCGTAATTGATGGATTGGAGGCGGATGTCGTTACATTGGCATTGGCTTATGATATTGATGCCATTTATGAAGCGAGTAACCTATTAGCGAAGGATTGGCAAAAACGTTTACCGGAAAACTCGACACCATACACATCAACGATTGTGTTTTTGGTGAAAAAAGATAACCCTAAAGGCATTAAAGATTGGGATGATCTTATTAAAAAGGATGTATCCGTCATTACACCAAACCCAAAGACAAGCGGAGGGGCAAGGTGGAATTACCTGGCTGCCTGGGCTTATGCAGAGAAGAATTTCGATAAAGACGAAACTAAAGTGAAGGATTTCATGAAAAAACTTTATCAGAACGTTGAAGTCCTGGATTCAGGGGCCCGCGGTGCAACCACGACTTTTGTAGAAAGGGGTATTGGTGACGTACTTATAGCTTGGGAGAATGAAGCCTATTTAACACTGGAAGAATTCGGTGATGACAAATATGAAATCGTCAATCCTTCCATCAGTATATTAGCAGAGCCACCGGTAGCTGTTGTCGACGAAGTGGTCGAGAAAAAAGGAACAAAGGAAGTGGCTGAAGCTTACCTGGAATACCTATATACGGATGTCGGTCAGGAAATTGCCGCGAAAAACTTCTATCGTCCAAGGGATGAGAAGGTTCTGGCTGAATACGAAGACCAATTTGCAAAAATCGATATGGTTACTGTTGAAGATACGTTTGGCGGCTGGAAAAAGGCCCAAGAAACACATTTTAATGATGGCGGTACATTTGACGAGATTTATCAGCAGTAATAAGCATGAAGGAGAAGATGGCTTTATCACCTTCTCCTTCATAAATCGGAAAAAGAGCTGAGGCGAAGCTATGAATATAGTGACAGAAGGTAAACAGACGAAAAAGAGGACCATACCCGGTTTTGGATTGACGATGGGTTTTACGTTACTTTATCTTTCCATCATCGTTTTGATACCGTTATCCATGGTTTTTCTAAACACATTTTCAATGGGGCTTCAGGACTTTTGGGCGACCATAACTGAGCCGAGGGTTGTTGCTTCATATAAATTGAGTTTCCTGACAGCGTTAACTGCGGCCTTTGTGAACGCAGTTTTTGGTGTGTTAATTGCCTGGGTGCTTACTCGTTATGAGTTTCCCGGCAAACGGATCATCGATGGACTGGTGGATTTGCCTTTTGCCCTCCCTACTGCCGTGGCAGGAATTACTTTGACCACCTTGTAC
The DNA here is from genome assembly GCF_050269675.1 of Peribacillus sp. NPDC076916. Classification (NCBI taxonomy): domain Bacteria; kingdom Bacillati; phylum Bacillota; class Bacilli; order Caryophanales; family Bacillaceae; genus Peribacillus; species Peribacillus sp. NPDC076916. The sequence continues at coordinate 398,895 of NZ_JBNNIU010000001.1, read as the reverse complement.
TCACCGAACGGATGGATTGGGCAATTTTTCGGCTTTAAAATCGCTTTCACTCCTGCCGGAATCATCATCGCCCTAATATTTATCGGCCTTCCATTCGTGGTGCGGATGGTTCAACCGGTGCTTGAAAATATCGAAAAAGGAATGGAAGAAGCGTCTGCTTCTTTAGGGGCGAATCGAATGCAGACATTCATTAAAATCATCTTCCCGGAATTGATTCCAGCGATATTGACGGGTTTTGCACTTTCGTTTGCGAGAGCACTTGGAGAGTATGGGTCCGTAGTCTTCATTGCCGGAAATATGCCGTTTAAAACGGAGATTTCCCCGCTGATCATCATGACAAAGCTTGAACAATATGATTATGAAGGGGCAACAGCTATTGCGGCCGTCATGCTCATGATTACATTTATAATTTTGTTCACCATCAATATCTTGCAATGGTGGACCGGCAAAAGGTATTCAGGGAAGTAGGAGGAAATATGATGGAACATGGTAATTCAGTGGTTGCTGAAACGAAGCACCCAGTCAGCATTAAGAGAAACGCGACAAAAGAGCCTAAATCGATACAATGGGTCCTTATTTCGGTTGTATTGCTATTTTTGACATTGTTTTTAGTTGTCCCATTAATCGCAATCTTTGTAAAGGCTTTTGAAAAAGGTGCAGAAGCCTATTTTGCGGCCATTGCCCATCCTGATTCCTTGGCTGCGATTAAGTTAACATTGATCGTTGTCCTCATCACCTTGCCACTAAATGCCATATTCGGGGTTGTGGCTGCGTGGACCATAACAAAATATGATTTCAAGGGAAAAAACTTCTTAATAACACTGATAGATCTGCCTTTTTCCGTTTCACCCGTCATCGCTGGGTTGATTTTTGTTCTTCTGTTTGGCTTACATGGAACATTTGGTCCACTGCTGCAATCCTATGACATTAAAGTGATATTTTCAGTACCAGGGATTGTCATCGCTTCCATTTTCATTACCTTCCCATTCATTGCACGCGAATTGATCCCGCTCATGCAAAGTCAGGGGACGTCTGAAGAAGAGGCTTCACTCACGCTGGGTGCTGGAGGGTTTAAGACATTTTGGTATGTGACGCTTCCCAATATAAAATGGGGACTTCTATATGGAGTCATCCTTTGCAATGCAAGGACAATCGGGGAGTTTGGGGCTGTATCGGTCGTATCGGGCCATATACGGGGCATGACCAATACGATGCCGCTTCATATTGAAATCTTATACAATGAATATCAATTTTCGGCTGCATTTGCAGTTGCATCCCTGATGTCCATCTTTGCAATCATGACCTTGATCATTAAAAGTTTCATAGAATGGAAAACCGACTTTAAATCAACCAAAGCGAGTTAGGAGGAATGAAATGAGTATCATCATTGAAAATGTTACAAAATATTACGGGTCCTATCAAGCACTCCAAAACATCAATTTGGAAATAAAGAGCGGTGAACTCGTAGCCCTCCTTGGCCCTTCCGGATCGGGGAAAACGTCATTACTGCGTATCATCGCCGGTCTTGAACAAGCAGAGAACGGGAGGATCCTCTTCAATGAAGAGAATTATACGCATAAACATGTAAAAGATCGAAATGTGGGATTCGTCTTTCAGCATTACGCCCTTTTTCGAAATATGACGATTTTTGATAACATTGCCTATGGATTAAAGGTCCGCCCTAGAAAAATAAGGCCAAGTAAAAAAGATATTGAACAAAAAGTCACTGAATTGCTTCAGCTTGTCAAGTTGGAAGGATATAAAGATCGTTATCCATCCCAATTATCTGGCGGCCAGCGGCAACGTGTCGCATTGGCAAGGGCACTTGCGGTTGAACCGAATATCCTTTTGCTTGATGAACCATTCGGGGCATTGGATGCCAAGGTTCGCAAAGAACTTAGGCGTTGGCTAAGAAGGCTTCACGACGAATTCAATGTTACGAGTGTGTTCGTGACGCATGATCAAGAAGAAGCGATGGATGTTGCTGATCGGGTCGTAATCATGAATGAAGGGAAAATTGAACAGATTGGAACTCCGGAAGAAGTATATGATCACCCTGAAAATCCTTTTGTTTATGATTTTCTCGGCAGTGTCAATCTATTAAAGGGCAACGTCCATAAAGGAAAATTGGTAACTGGGAATGTGGAAATGAATGCCCCGGACATTGAAGATGGAATGGGCACTGGTTATGTAAGGAATCATAACTTTATCATAGAAAGAGAACCATCGGAAAAGGACTCGATCGCATCCATCATTGACCATATCCATACGATTGGTCCCATCGTCCGGATAGAAGTCATTCGTCAGGATACAAACGAACCGCTGGAAATCGAACTGACGAAAGAACAATATTTGAATCTGGGAATAAGCAAAGGGGAAAGGGTATATGTCCGTCCAAAAGAATTGAGAGTTTTTGTCGACTTTATGGCTGGGATTTAAGAATGGGTCGAATATTGACGGAAAAACCGCTAAAAGCGGTTTTTTTTAGTTTTTTTAAGGGTGCTGACAGCAGGAACTTCCCGTAAAGGTAAATAAGCTGCAAACTGTTATAAAAGGGCTTCCTTGCAATCGGAAATGGAGAGTTTTTACCCGTCAATAGTCTATGATCATATGGTGCCATACACTAGATAAAAAGTCTTGCATCAAAATAAGAAGAGTGTTATGTAAGATATTGGATGTTATATCACGAGAAAAAGTCGAATTTTTATGTTTAATGTTAAAATTGAAATATAATTGTAATATTGTTATTACGCATTTGACAAAATCTGATGATATACTACGACTTAGATGAAAACATAGTAGAGTTTAAGAAATGTATTTAATATAATCACAACGTTAGAAGATTACATAAAGAGTAAAAAAAATAGAGAAGAGTTCCCAGCAATTTATTTTGACTAATGATTTTTCATAGAGAAAAAGAAGTGGGTCGATGGAAATGCAAGGGGAGGAAAGCAGGGGAAATGAGTTTGAAGAAAAAACTTATCGTATTGAACACTACAATTATGCTTGGATTAGGGAGCGCTTTTGCCATACCGTCTGTAAAAGCTGAATCTATCACGGATATTCAATCACAACGCACGGGAATACAATCAGATATTTCAGAGGCAGAACAAGTTATTCAGGAATTGAAAAAAGAACAAACGAAGATGAATGCCCAAATTGCCCAGATAGAATCGGCAATGAAAGAAAACGACCAAAAAATCAAAGATACTAAACAAGAAATTAAAGACACCGAAAAAGACATAGATTCTTTAAAGAAAGAAATTAAAGCGTTGGAAGAAAGAATCGCAAAACGCGAGGAAGTCTTGAAAGAGCGCGCGCTTTCATTCCAAGAGAGCGGCGGGGACGTTGAGTACCTGGAAGTTGTTTTAGGTTCTAAAAGCTTTGGTGAATTCGTTAATCGTGTTGGAGCGGTAGCCACCATCGTGGAAGCTGACCAACAGATTCTTAGAGAACAGGAAGCGGATAAAGCTGACTTAGAAAAAAAACAAGCGACTGTTGAGAAAAAATTGCAAAGCCTAAAGGATATGGAAGTAGAACTGAAGGGCATGCAATCTCAAATTAAAGATCAAAAAGCTGAAACTGTCAAAATGAAGGAAATCGTTGGAAAGAAAGAATCGGAAACAAAGGCCCTAAAACAATCTTTAGAGAATAAAGATGCCGGTTTAGAAGCACAAATTGCGTCCATTCGTGAAAATATCAAAAAAGAGGAAGAACGTAAAGCAGCAGAGAAAGCGGATCTTGACCGTGCTGCTGAAGAAGTGAGTTCTTCAAATTCTTCCAATGATGGATCATCAAGTTCTTCTAATGATGGATCATCAAGTTCTTCTAGTAAAGAATCAACAAGTGCTTCTAAAGCTGAATCGTCAGCATCTGGTTCTTCAAAAGGTGAAGCATCATCTAATTCATCTAAAAGCAGTTCTGTTGATAAACCTGCAGCAGCTAGTAAGCCAGCAGTAAGTAAAACTGAAACATCAAGCAAGCCTAGCAGTGCAAATACAGGCTCTGCCATTACAGCCGGTTATAAATATATCGGTAACTCCACTTATAAATTTGGTGGCGGAAGAACGGCATCCGATATCGCTAACGGTCTTTTCGATTGTTCAGGATTCGTTGCATGGGCTTATAAACAAGCTGGTGTGAACCTTCCAGCAAGTACGGGTGCATTGACGAGTGCAGGACGTCAAGTATCCAAGAGTCAAATGCAACCTGGAGATTTAGTGTTTTTCAATACGTATAAAACTGATGGGCATGTCGGTATTTATGTCGGAGGCGGCAAATTTATCGGTTCCCAAAGTTCAACAGGTGTTGCGATCGCCAATATGGAAAGCGGATATTGGGCAAGTAAATTCAACGGCCGTGTCGTTCGTGTAAACTAATCGTTCTTTAAGTAAGCAGGGGAGTAAATGCCCCTGCTTATTTTTTTTTTGAAAAAAATCGAAAAAAATGAAACTTATTTTGAAATTCAACGTAAATACTATAAGATAAAACAAGGATAGGTGATGTGGACTTTCAGTAAATCTGGGAAAACATTTATAGAATCAACATTCCATACTATTAAACGGAGGCAAAAAAACATGATGAAAAAATTTATGGCTGCATTACTTACAATTACACTAGCATTCTCGCCAGTCGGCACTTATGTATTCCAAGATCATTCGGAGTCAGTCGATGCAAGGGGTTACAAGTCCGGAAAAAGAAGTTTTAACAGCAACAACAATAACAAATCGAATTTCCAAAATAAAGAAACGAAGAAGTCCGATGCTACTACTGCTAATAAAGCCAAGACTGGAAATACGTTCTCAAAAGGCGGCTTAATGAAAGGAATTATGTTAGGTGGACTGGCAGGTTTACTTTTTGGTAGCCTATTCGCCAATATGGGAGCCCTTGGTTCTATACTTGGTCTATTAATCAACGTGTTAGCGGTCGTTGTATTAATCGTTGTAATCCGTAAAATATTCACATATTTCAAAGATAAGAAGAAGAAAGAGGATACAAACCCATGGAGAGGCTAAAGATTTCCGAACAAGATATCATCAATGCGGTTTGTGTTTACATTGCCCGTAAAAAGCAGGTACAACCCAATGAGGTAGAAGTGGAGTTAATGTTTGATGATGATTATGGCTTTTCGGCGGAAGCGTTCGTCGATGGCCGGAAACAAGTGTTAATTACCATCAACTTGATAGAGGCGCTTCGCTTATGGCTGGATGAATATCTGAATAAAGATCCATACTCTGGTATTGAACTTGTATTGGATGATGAAGAAGGCATAGTCGCTTTAGTAAGTGAAAGTAATAGATAATAAAAAAAGGATGCCGTAACGGCATCCTTTTTTTATTTAATAAGGCACAGGGCGATCTATGCGGAGGAAAAGGATAAAAGAGAAATAGAAAAATAGTAAAGCGAACTAAGCAAAATCCTAGATTACCAACGCTTATTACAAACTCGAAATTATATATTTTCCATTTGTTGCAAAAAATGGTCCGTGGAAGTAGGATTGATATATGTTCAAGTCAAAGGAGGAGAAAAAGTGAAAGGTTATATTGAGGATATCACTTTTTTAAATGAAAAGGCCATAAAGTTCGGCAATGAAAAAGTGGAAGCGATACTTGCGCCATCTTTGGGAAGCAATCTGCTTTCGTTGAAGTACAAGCACAAGGATATTGAGTTGCTGCGCACTCCGGATAGTGTAGAAGAGTATAACAAAGCTCCCATTTTATATGGAATGCCAATCCTGTTTCCTCCTAATCGAATTGAAGATGGTCAATTTACATATAAGGGGATTGTATATAAGTTTCCAATCAATGAAATGAAAAAATCCAATCATATTCATGGTTTTTTGCATGACAAGCCGTGGAAAGTCTGCAAAAAGGAAGTGAACGGGAAAGCAGTCGTCATTAATACTGAATTTTCAAGCAGCGATTTTGATCTAAAAGGCAGCTTTCCACAAGATATCACTGTGAATATGTCTTTCTCTTTAAAGGCAGAAACATTGGAAATACAATTGGAAATCACTAACAAGGGCATTGAACCCTTTCCATGGGGAGCAGGTTATCATACTGTATTCAATTTCCCATTTGGAACAGGGAGTAAATTGGAGAATTGCAGAATATCACTTCCTGTCAATAAACATTGGGAGTTGAATGAAAGGTCATTGCCAACTGGTGCAATTCATGAAACGGACAATACATTGGAAATCCAAAATGGTATTAGTTTGGACGGCAGGCTATTTGATGACCTATTTGGCTATGATGAGGAAAGAGCGCTGGAAAACGAGTGCATACTTACTGACCAAGAGGCTGGAATGCAGGTCATCTATCATGTCGATCGACATTTTAAGTTTTGGGTATTGTTCAACCAGCAGGGGTTTGTCTGTCCTGAACCATATACATGGGTAACGAATGCTCCTAATTTGGATTTGTCTGCAAAAATGACTGGATTGCGGGAGTTATGCTCAGGGGAAACGGTACAGCTGAAAACTAGATTGATTATGAAAGATATATAAAAAAAACACCTTGGCACTTATGGATGCCAAGGTGTTTAAGGTTATGCTTTTTTTCTCATCCACAATGGGTATAGGACGATTCCGAATACATATAAGGCTATGCCAAGTATGAATGTATTCATATCAGCTGTACCTGTCTTGATGACCCAGATCGAGTAAATTAACGCCAGGATGGTAATGATGCCATCACGTACCCTTGAGCCTTTCATGATGTCATAGGTTTCCCCAGTCATGACTAACTTCAATTGATACAGAACCGAAGCAAGATACGGGATCAAGTAAGCGAGTGTAGCGACGATCATCGAGAATTGATAAGCTTCCAAAATCGTACCCGAAATAGTGGAGAATAAGAATATCTGTGTCATGATATTTGTTATTGTCATAGAACGGACGGGTGTGCCATTTTTGTTCGCTTTCGCAAAATAGGGCGGAAACAGGTCCGATTTCGCTGCCTGGTAAGGAACCTCTGATGCAACGACAATCCATCCGATTGTAGATCCCAATAAGGAAATGACGGCAAGAGCAGCCATTAAATACGTACCGCTTGAACCAACTACAGCTTGCAATGCGTCAACAAGCGGTTTTTGAGATATTTTCAAATCGTCTTGCGATATGGCACCCATCGTCAATAAAGTAATGCCGATATAAATGGCAACAGCGATAAGTAAACCTAGGATCGTCGCTTTCTTTACATCATTTTGTGACTTGGCGCGGTTTGACAGCATGACGGCAGCTTCAATACCGATGAAAGCCCATAATGTTGAAATTGCAGCAGCATTCACTTGATCACCTAAAGAGATTGCAGATCCCGCCTTATCATAAAATTCAGCCCCGTTCCCTAGGTTGGAAGTATCGAAGATGAAAATCGTGATAATGATGAAAAATAAGAATCCAAGCACTTTGGTAACCGTAGCAAAAAGATTCATTTTCCCAGCGCTGTTAAAACTTCTTACCAAGATTGCCTGAATCCCCCAAAGGGCAACGGAACATACCGCAAACGTTAATGCTTTACCTAGTTCAAGTTGAAACGAACCGGCTGTATAAATTACTTTCGCACTATGCATCACCGGGAAAAACGTTGATAGGTAACCAGCAAATGAAATGATGACAGAAGCTGTCGCAGCCCAATTCGCAGCCCAATAGCCCCAAGCCATGCTATACCCTGAAACCCTTCCTTTAGCAGGGGATTTAAATAATGATTGAGCATAACTTTGCGGTCCGGCTTTCAAATCAGGTTTCCGCACTGCCAGGTTACCAAACACCAAAGCTATTAGAAAAACTCCCAGTCCAGTAACGATCCATGCCAATGTGGCCCCTAATGGACTGGATACCTGTGCTAATTGAGCAGGGAGCATGAAAATTCCGCCGCCGACCATATTCCCAATAACGAATGTGGTCAAAATCAATAAACCCCATTTTTTATTTACCATTTATATCGAACCTTTCTTAAATACAGTGTGTGTTTATACCGACAACTTATACTAAAATAGTATATCTCAAATAGTTTAGTTTGGTAAAGTGGTAAATAAGTAAAATGTAAAACGCAGACTAATCAGAAAATTATAATTCGTATTGACAAAACGAGGGAATTGGATTATATTAGTAAATACCAAGTTAGTTGGTAAGAATAATGCGATTTCCCTTTTGAACGTATTTTTCAATAACATATGCAACTCCTAAATATTGCCGATTAGTCAACTAAAGGCACCCTTACATCTACTTCTGTTAGATGGCGGGTGCCTTTTATCTTTTATTAGTGAGGGGAGGGGAATCTGGATTTCCTATTAACTGGTTATTCTTATACGGAAAGTAATGTGAGGATATGATAGGTAAACCAACTTCCTCAAGAAAACATGGAAAGCGGGAAGCGTACGTGCGCTTTAAACAGTAGGCATGAAACGAAACTTTATTACCAGTAGTGAAGGGGAGATATCATGGAAAAGAAAGAAGAATTGAAAATCAGGCATATCATTTCAAGCTTGGAAGATCTGCAATATGGATCCGTGATAATAACCATACATGATGGTGAAATCACACAGGTGGATACAACCGAAAAGAAACGATTCCCATTAGTGAAGGGCAGGGCAGTTAAATCCAGATGAATATTCCGTTATTAACGGGGCTTTCGATATGAAGGCTCTTTTTTATGCAAAAAATTATTGAATTGGAATTTAGAAGAAGATTGTACTGCATTCAACATGGTAGAATAAGTTAGGGGATAAGGGAGTTTTTTATAGGGGTTTACATGATATCTAAGGGAGGAACAGGAAATAGATGACCTTACAAACTATAGAACATGATATCTTGGCATTAATTGAAACATTTAATGGGAAAATCGCATATAAAATTGAAAATGGTCATGGGGAAACGATTGGATACCACGAGAATGAATCCTTTCAATCAGCGAGTCTTATCAAAATACCGATGATCATCGAAGGTTATCGTCAAAGTGAACAAAAGGAAATCTATTTGAATCAACCAGTGACCATCCCGCCTAATGAAGTGACAGGGGGATCTGGGGTTCTGCATGTCTTATCGAATAAGGTATTTTTAACTGTTGAGGATTTATTGACATTGATGATAACTGTTTCTGACAATACATCCACGAACATGATGATGAACCTGTTGGGATTTGAGGAAATTAATCAATGCATCAAGGATCTTGGTTTGAAAAATACTGTCCTTGAACGAAAAATGCAGGATTTTAAGGCATTAAAAGAAGGGCGCGACAATACCATATCGGCGGAAGATACGATTACCTGCCTGAAAGCGATACATACAGGAAACTTTTTAACGAAAGAAAGCCAAGAAAGAATATTGCGTGTATTTGACAATCAACAATTAAGGGATAAACTTCCATCACTGATGGGCAAAGGGGTCAAGGTAGCAAGCAAAACTGGCGGAATTCGCGGAGTTTCCCATGATTGTGCAATCATTCGTTCAGAAACACAAACAGTCTATGCTGCAGTTCTTACCGAAGATATGAAATCAGAGGAAGAGAGCCGTCAAGTAATCAGTAAAATTGGAAAATTGATATATGATGATATTGTCGCAGAATAAACAGTCAGTTTGAATATTTTTGGAAGTGCGGGAAGTCTTTCGGGATTTCACGCTCTTCGATTTTGGGTATAGAGGGGTCAGTGAAGAATGTTAAATGAAAGGAACATGAAGCGGGGAAAAACCTTGAAAAGCGCGATGAAATTAGGCGTAATGAGTGTTGTTATATTACTGGGGTATTTTGGTTTTTTACACATGAAAATTCAAGAAAGCATTCACCAGCAAATTCCTGTAAATGCCGATTACCTCATTATTCTTGGAGCAAGGGTCAAAGGTTCGGTTCCATCTTTATCCTTACAATACCGGATTGATAAAGCTGCAGAATATTTAAAGGCCAATAAACATACAGTGGCCATTGTATCTGGCGGTAAAGGACCGGGGGAAGATATATCGGAAGCGAAAGCAATGCAACAGGGGCTAATCGCCCAGGGAATTGAAGAAGCGCGCATCATGATGGAAGACAAATCTACAACAACTCACGAGAATATTGTTTTCTCAAAAGAACTCATTCCTGATACAGCAGCTTCAGGATTGATCGTAAGCAATGACTTTCATATCTACCGGGCAGTTGAAATAGCAAGAAAAGAAGGCTTGGACATGAAGGGGATGCCGGCAAAAACACCAAAAGTGTCACTGTTGAAATCATATACCCGTGAATATCTTGCAATTACCAAATACTATTTAACAGAGTTGATTGGGGGGTAACATTCAGTGGCTAAAGATGGGAGGTTGCTTTCTTTACTCAACTTCCACGACAACATTAGGAACTTTCCAAAAGTCTTTCTCTTGATATAGCTCCTTAAGTGTCTTAAAAACGGGAAAACCCGTATAGGAAATCTCGACTTGTTCATCAGCATCCACTTCTTCCACATCTATATCATCAACAAAACCAAGTTGATCATTGCTTTCCATTAAATAATATCCGAGTGCCTCATACCCGCTATAGGCTACAATTACCTTACTGTCAAAACCCTTATTGGATACCTTGTAATATTTCATTGATTGACCTCCTTATTGATCATTCTTGGTTCTGTTTCTTATTACTCTGATATACCCATTTATTAATATCTGAATCATTAAATTGGATAAATAAAGAAAATGGGAAGTAGAAAAGAACTGAAGTCTGTTTTTAAAATATCACTGGATAATTTGCTATCTTCATCAATTCATGTTACTCTAATAAAGAATTGTTTTTGATTGTGGAAGAGGATATGATTATTTTCCAAATGATTAAAAATAGTAATACAATGTGTGTGATGCACTAGGAGGCAACAACAATGGAACAAGGTACAGTTAAATGGTTTAATGCAGAAAAAGGTTTTGGATTTATCGAACGTGAAAACGGAGACGACGTATTCGTACATTTCTCAGCTATCCAAAGCGAAGGCTTCAAATCTTTAGACGAAGGTCAAAAAGTAACTTTCGACGTTGAGCAAGGTGCTCGTGGAGCTCAAGCAGCTAACGTTCAAAAAGCTTAATTTCTAAATTAAATCGTAATCGATATGAACAGACTTCCTCGACGGGAGTCTGTTTTTTATTATGCTAAAAAATGAAAGCGAAAAAAATCCCACTCTGAAATGAGTAGGGTTTTAGTGACTTGTCATTAAGCTTTTTTTAATTCCTCTTCAAAGAAAAAAGTAGTTGGATGTTCTTTAACAGTGTAAGAATATCTCTTCATGTTTTTTACATATGCCCATTTATTAATGGTTACTGATTCATTAGTATCCTGGATAGTTACTGTTTCACCAGTATTATACTTATTGCTTCTCAATTTAGCCACCCTCTTTATTAATAGTATAACATATTTGCGAATGAAAGATGTGTTCAAGATATTCCAATGATATATTGGGGTTGAAAAATCAGGCTATGTATACGGAACTAGTCCAATTATTTTGGCTGTACAAAAGCTAAAAGCCTGAGGGTGATTATAAACGTGCATAAAAAAACAGCCACATGTTCCTAAGTAATTCAGGAATCACGCGGCTATATATCAGAAGATTTCAAGACTGTCAGTTAATTAAAACGCCCAATCCCCATTACGGAAGACAGGTTCGGAAGTGCCGTCCTGTTTGATGCCGTCGATGTTCATTTTCTCTGATCCAATCATGAAATCGACATGTGTAAGGCTTTCATTCAGTCCATTTTCTGCAAGCTCTTCTGGACTCATGTTTTTTCCGCCTTCAATACAGAAAGCATAGGAGCTGCCGATAGCGAGATGGTTTGAAGCATTTTCATCGAATAATGTGTTGAAGAATAAAACATTCGATTGGGAAATCGGTGAGTTGAATGGAACAAGTGCCACTTCACCAAGATAGTGTGAACCCTCATCCGTTTCAACCAATTGTTTTAGGATTTCTTCCCCTTCCTCTGCTTTTACTTCAATGATCCGTCCTTCCTTAAAGGTCACGGAAAAATTATTAATGATGTTGCCGCCGTAACTAAGGGGTTTCGTACTGGAAACCGTACCATTAACACCTGTTTTCAATGGAACCGTAAACACTTCTTCGGTAGGCATGTTAGCCATGAATTCATGACCCTGTACGTTGATGCTTCCTGCTCCGACCCATAGGTGTTTCTCGGGTAACTCGATTGTCAGGTCTGTTCCAGGAGCCGTGTAATGCAATTTTTGGTAATGCTTGTCATTTAAATAATCAACCTTTTCATGCAGGGTATCATCGTGTTTTTTCCAGGCCTCCACAGGGTCCTTCACATCAACACGAACTGCTTTGAAAATGGCTTCCCATAGCAGATCAACGCGTTTTTCTTCTGCCTCTTCAGGGAATACTTTATCAGCCCAAGCTTCTGAAGGGACGGCAACGATGGACCAGCTTACTTTATCGGATTGCATATACTGACGCCACTTCTTCAGTGCAGTCCCGGATGCTTTTTGGAAGTTGGCAATCCTTTCTGGCTTTACACCTTTTAATAAGTCAGGGCTGGAGGAGATGACGGATAGATAGGCAGCTCCGTTTTCTGCAAGTTCGATCGTTTCTTCCGCTCGCCACTTTGGATACTCTTGGAACACTTCATCCGGAGCCAGTTCATATTTGGTACGTGAAACGATATCGTCATTCCAATTAACGATGACATTACGCGCACCGTTCTCATAAGCCTTTTTTACAATGAGACGCACAAGGTCAGCACCCTCTAATGTTGTGTTTACGACCAGGGTTTGATCTTGTTGGATGTTTACACCGACTTTTACGGCAAGTTCTGCATATTTTTCCAAATTCGTTTGAAAATCACTCATCATTCAAAAACTCCTTTTCCATTTTCTATAATTGTACTTAATTGTCATATAAAAAAGAAACTTTTTACATCGTTTGTGAAAACTTATAGGTATTAGACGAAGGAGTTCATTATAACCGGCATTGAAATGAATCAGTTAAGGCTCATTCACTTTAGCACAAACCCCGGCACCATTATCGTATAACCACCTCAAGTAGCAGCCGGTTTGTCTATCTTGCATTCTACCAAAATTATCGAGGGAAAGACTATTGAAAAGGTTTGAATAGTTGAATAATTTGATTATTCGGAACAGTGAACAATGGACTGAAAGAAAGAGGGCCTCTTTGAGACCCTCTTTCTTAATAGTCAAAAAATCACTTACCCAAATTAATCCAGACACTTTTCACTTCAGAATAGTTGTCCAGGGCATAGGATCCCATTTCACGTCCGATTCCGGATTGTTTGTAACCGCCGAAAGGGGAAGCTGCGTCGAACGCGTTATAACAGTTCACCCATACAGTACCGGCACGGAGTTTTCCTGCAACATAATGGGCATTGGCTATATCGCTGGTCCATAAGCCGGCAGCCAATCCATACTCACTTGCATTTGCACGGTTAATGACATCATCTAAATCCTCGAATGGCATTGCCGCTATGACCGGACCGAAAATCTCTTCTTTGGCTATCGTCATATCCTCTTCGACACCAGCAAATATAGTAGGAGAAACAAAGTAGCCTTGTTCACCCGGTTTATTTCCGCCGACAAGTACTTCCGCACCCTCGTTTTTCCCTTTTTCAATATAGCCCATTACTCGATTTTGCTGCTCCTCGGAAACAAGCGGTCCAATTTGTGTACTTGGATCTAAACCTACCCCTTGTTTGATGTTTTTTGCATGGCTTGCCATATCGGCAACTACGTTATCATAATGCTTCTTTTGGATATAAACCCTGGAACCGGCACAGCATACCTGCCCTTGGTTAAACATGACCCCATTCAAAGCACCAGGGATGGCTTTTGAGAAATCGGCATCAGGCAGGATGATGTTTGGCGATTTCCCTCCAAGTTCCAATGTGACCCGTTTCAATGAATATGAAGCGGAGCGCATGATCAGTTTTCCAACTTCGGTCGAACCGGTAAATGCAATTTTATTTACTTGCGGATGGTCGACAAGTGCTTGTCCAGCGGTTTCACCAAAACCGGGAACGATATTGACGACCCCATCAGGGAAACCGGCTTCAGCCAATAATTCAGCCAGGTAAAGCGCGGAAAGCGGAGTTTGTTCAGCAGGCTTTAATACAACCGTACAACCTGTAGCAAGTGCCGCTCCCAGTTTCCACATTGCCATAAGAAGCGGAAAGTTCCATGGGATGATTTGGCCGACAACACCAACCGCCTCGTGTTTTGTGTAGTTAAAGTAATTTCCGCTTACTGGAATGGTCTGTCCGACAATCTTGGTGGACCAGCCGGCAAAATATCTCATATGTTCTATAGCTAAAGGAATGTCGGCATTGGTAGTTTCACTGATTGGTTTACCATTATCCAACGTTTCCAATTGAGCAAGTTCGGTTTTATTTTCTTCCATTAAATCGGCAAGTTTATACATTAGCCTACTGCGTGAAGCTGCACTCATTCTAGACCAAGGCCCCTCATCGAATGCTTTGCGTGCAGCCTTGACGGCTAAGTCGATATCTTCTTTATCAGCTTCATAAACATCGGCAAGTTTTTGTCCTGTAGCAGGATTGGGTGTGGAGAAGGTTTTTTTTGAAGCACTTTCTACAAACTGACCATTAATATAGAGCTTTTTTGGTCCTGTTAAAAATTTTTGCAGCTTTCCACTTACTTCTAACGTTAGATTTGTCATAATTACCCTCCTGAATAAAATGATTATCTTGGGCAGAACATGATGACTTATTGTTAACGCTATGATTTATGCCAATTTTTATGATAAATGAAAAAATACGAATATTCAATCTATATCATTCGACATAATATTCAAGATTTCTTCATCATAAAAAAAATGAAGTATTATTTTGTCATGACATGTGTAAATACTATAGCAAAAATGAAAGTTAATAGTTAAAATGAATAAGGATAAAATAACAAGAAGGTCTAAAGTTCTTCAGGAGGAATATATGGGAAATGATGCGAAAATGATATCGCAACGTAAGATACTAGGCGTTGCGGGTCTTGGATGGATGTTCGATGCACTTGATGTCGGTATGCTTTCTTTCATCATTGTTGCTTTGAAACAGGACTGGAACTTAACCAGTGAGCAGGTTGGCTGGATTGGGAGCATAAACTCTATCGGAATGGCTGTAGGAGCCGTATTCTTTGGTGCGATGGCTGACAGGGTCGGACGGAAGAATGTCTTTATCATTACATTATTATTGTTTTCAATCGCAAGTGGCCTGTCTGCAGCAGTCAGTACACTCAGTTTGTTCTTGATATTGCGATTTTTGATTGGCATGGGACTTGGAGGAGAACTTCCGGTTGCCTCGACATTGGTTTCTGAAAGTGTTGAAGCAAGTAAAAGGGGAAGGGTTGTTGTCCTTCTTGAAAGTTTTTGGGCGGTTGGATGGATTTTGGCAGCACTCATCTCCTATTTCATCATTCCGGCTTATGGTTGGCGCGTTGCATTGTTATTGAGCGCAGTTCCAGCTTTATATGCTCTGTATCTGCGCTTGAAACTGCCGGATTCACCGAAGTATACGGAACTAGAAAAAAAGCAGAGGCCATCTGTATTAACCAATATGAAAAGTGTCTGGAAAAAGGAATACTCCCGTCAGACCCTTGTATTGTGGATTCTATGGTTTTGCGTGGTCTTTTCTTATTATGGGATGTTTTTATGGCTGCCAAGTGTGATGGTCTTAAAAGGCTTCAGCATGATTCAAAGCTTTGAATATGTTTTGATCATGACGCTTGCACAGCTTCCGGGCTATTTTTCAGCTGCATGGCTGATAGAGAAGATGGGACGTAAATTCGTTTTGATCACATACTTAATTGGAACGGCCGTCAGTGCCTTTTTCTTTGGATCATCAGAGGGGCTGGCACTGCTGATAGTTTCCGGGATGTTTCTATCTTTCTTCAATCTGGGGGCATGGGGTGCACTATATGCATATACACCTGAGCAGTATCCAACAGCAGTTCGTGGTACAGGTGCTGGGTTAGCTGCAGGAATCGGGAGGATTGGCGGTGTCCTGGGTCCGTTGCTTGTAGGGTATTTAGTTGCAGCAGACACCCCTATATCCTCGATTTTTACCATTTTTACAATCGCTATACTAGTGGGTGCGATTGCCGTAGCTTTTGGGAAGGAAACAAAGAATACCGTTTTGACATGAACAAAAGGAAGGGGACTGTAATCAGTCCCCTCTTTTCATTAAGTAAAGTCTTTTATGATTTTTAAAAGTGATTCGGAGGCGCTCTTCGGACTTTCTGCATTCATGATCGCCGATACGACAGCGGTACCTGATAGCCTGCTATCAGAAAGAGCGGATATGTTATCTGCAGTGATACCCCCGATGGCTACGGCGGGAATGGATACGCTGCGGCAAATTTCCTCCAGATCCCCAATGGCCATCAGGGTTGCATCTTGTTTGGTCTTTGTAGGGAAAACGGAACCGACTCCGATATAGTCTGCTCCATTTCGTTCGGCTTCGTGAGCTTCTTCAAGTGTGGAGACAGATACACCGACAATCATATCTTCAGGAACCATTTGTTTGACGACAGTCAGAGGAAGGTCATCTTGCCCAATATGAATTCCGTCCGCTCCAACCGCAAGTGCTATATCCACCCGGTCGTTGATGATAAGGGGAATGGACAGCTCGTTCAATAACTGTTTCAATGCAGAAGCTTTTTTATAAAAGGAAAGGGAGGAATTGTTTTTCTCCCTAAGTTGTACGATTGAGACTCCTCCTGAAACCGATTCTGCAATGATTTCGGTCAATTTTTCTAATGCTATGGACTCTTCCGTAACTAAATACAAGCTTAAATCAATTTGGGACTTCTTCATTCATTTTCACCTCATCCATCCAGATTTCCCTATCCATTCTTGATATTGCATCGATTAATCGCACACGAAACGTTCCTGTTCCTTCATCTTTTTGAAGGTTTGCAGCAGCTAGTTCCCCTGAAATGCTCATGGTTGAGATTCCAGCAATTGCCGCAGAATAGAAATCGTCGGTGACTCCGGAAAAAGTGCCGATAAGAGCGGTGGACATGCAACCGGTACCTGTAACATTAGTTAAAAGGAGGTTTCCATTGTCGATGATGGACGTATGTTTTCCATCGCTGACTGCATCCTTTGCTCCGCTGACCACGACGATGCTATTCAATTTATTAGCTGCTTGTGCAGCCAGCTCTGCATGGCTAATCGCTAATTCCCCCGAATCCACCCCGCGTGTAACGGTATCCCCACCCATCAATGAAAGAATCTCACTCGCATTCCCGCGAATGATTTGGAAAGTAACCTTACTAAGGAGCTCTTTGACCTGCTCTGTACGATAGGGGGTGGCACCAACTCCCACCGGGTCCAAGATGACCGGGATATCCATGGTATTTGCCGTCTTACCGGCAATCTCCATTGCTTCCAAGGCTTTATCATCGATCGTACCGAAATTCAAAACCAATGCATCTGCTAATTTGACCATATCCGCCACTTCTCTTGGGCTCGAAGTCATTACTGGTGAACCACCGATGGCAAGGGTGGCATTTGCACAGTCGTTGACAGTAACAAAGTTGGTGATTTGGTGAATGAGTGGTTTTCTTTCTTTTACCTTCACGAATAAATCGGCTGCAGAAACCTTCATATTAATTCACTCCGTTCTTTTTTTGAAAATGAATGAAAATGATGGACAGGTCCATGACCTTTACCGATTGAAAAGCTATTGCGTATCGCTTCAGAAATATAGGTCTTGGCCTTTTCTATCGACTCTTGCAATGGCAGCCCATTTGCCAGGTTTGATGTAATGGCGGATGATAGGGTACAGCCCGTGCCATGAGTGTTCTTAGTATGAATGCGCTCCCCCTCGATCCATTGGAAGTCAGTCCCATCATAAAAAAGATCATTTGGATTTCCAGCTGCATGGCCTCCTTTAAGTAAAACGGCTTTGGGACCCATTTCTTGTATTGAAATGCATGCTTTGTAGAAATCTTGTTCCGTTCGAATCGACAAGCCAGTAAGTACTTCCGCTTCCGGTACATTAGGGGTTACAAGTGTTGCAAGCGGAAGCAAATTCATTTTTAAGGCAGAGACAGCCTTATCGTCGAGCAAATGATGACCGCTTTTGGAAATCATGACAGGGTCAAGGATAACGATGGCAGGCAAGAAGGTTTTAAGGGACGCAGCGACAGTTTCCACGATTTCTTTTGATCCAAGCATGCCTATTTTTACTGCGTCGACAGTAATATCTTCAAAGATAGCTGCAATTTGATCTGATATGATAGCTGTTTCAATTGGCTGTACTGAACGGACTTCCATTGTATTTTGTGCGGTTACGGCTGTGATGGCAGACATGCCAAAGACACCATGTGCAGAAAATGTTTTTAAATCCGCTTGGATTCCAGCCCCGCCCCCTGAATCAGAGCCTGCGATGGTTAATGCTGTTTTCATAAAAAAACCCCTTCATATAAGTATTTTTTAGAAGTATTTTAAGTAATATAAAAGCTAAAATCGCACCAGCGAATGAACTGAGCATAAAAGCCGGTAAAAAACCAAAAAGAGCAGCTTTTTCTCCCAATAGGAGGAGGGCAAGTGGATAACAGGCTAGGGAACCGATAATGCCGGTCCCGATCACTTCCCCTAAACAAGCGAATTTTAAGCTTTGTGTTTTTCGATAAAGGATTGCGGCCAAAAGTGCACCGATCATGCTACCGGGAAAGGCGAAAATTGAACCGGTACCAGACATGTTTCTAATGATGGAAACTAAAAAAGCTTGTGTCACTGCATAAGCTGGCCCCAATAGAACGGCCGTCAGGACATTTGCCAGATGCTGAATAGGAAAGACCTTTGCAAATCCTGCAGGAATGAAAATAAATGAACTGGTCAGCGTCGTAATAGCCGTAATCATGGCAGTCAACGTCAGTTTCTTGACAGGATTCATCATCTACAGCGGCCAAACTTGCTCATTATGAACCATATCCCAGAATAAATATTCATATCGGGATGTAACCAAAAAGTGCTTTTCTAATCTAAGAAGTTCCTTTTCTGGCATGCCTTCCGTCAATTCTTCCAACAAAGCGATCAGCCATTTGTGTGCTTCCCCGAATTCAGGAGATGAATAGGACCTTATCCAATCTGCGTAGCGATTGTTTTCCAATGATGCTCCATTTTGTTCTTTTAGTAGCAAACCGATTTCATAATAATCCCAAGCGCAGGGCAGGAGACAGGCGATCAAGTCTGCCAAAGTCCCATGCTGAGCTGCATTTAGCATGTAGCCTGTATAGGCTAGAGTCGTTGGAGTAGGTTCTGTATCTTCCAATTCCTTGGAAGTGATCCCGAATTCGGAAGCATAATGCCGATGAATATCCATTTCCACTTGAAGGGTTTCATTTAAAATACTCGCAAACTTTGCCATGGTTTCGATGTTATGAGCTTTGATTACACCTAAAGCAAAGAGCTTGGAATAATCCATGAGATAGATATAGTCCTGCTTCAGGTAATAGGCAAATTTCTTTTCAGGAAGCGTACCATTTCCAATTGCCTGGACGAAGGGATGTGAATGGTTCCTTTTCCAAATCTCTTTTGACCGTGCATGTAGTCTATCACTGAATGTTTCTAATTTAACATTCTCCATTGTTCATCCTCCTTTAGAATGGATCCCTTTGTTAATGAAAAAACCCCGTTCCTGAATACGGAACGGGGTAGATGGATATAGTCTGAAAATGGACGATATCATCCACTTCCCTCCGCCGGTATGAGCCGGTTCAGGTTCAAAGGGTCCGGAACTAATTCCATCTCAGTCTTAAAAAAAGACTCCCCTAGTGGTGTGAATTGTATGTAATTACTGACATCATATCAGAAAGACAAGAAAATGCAACCCGCATTTAAAGAGGGACCATTTTATGTCCAGGAAAAAAGGGAGAACCAGGTAATTGACTTTTGATGGTTATTAGGATAAAATCATGTCTACATCATTTATATATCGATTTCTTATCCAGAGAGGTGGAGGGACTTGGCCCAAAGAAACCTCGGCAGCGGACCCGTTTTGGGAACTGTGCTAAATCCAACAAGCATATGCTTGGAAGATAAGAAGAGCCGTACGGACACTGTCAGCCTCTTCTTGAATTAGAAGGGGCTTTTATTTTTGGGAAATAACGTTTAGTGACATAATAGAAAAGGTATATATAATTTGGTGAAAATAAAACAAGTTGATAAAGATTAGCTAACTAGAAGCAGGCTCTAGGATGACTAGGAAAGGAGCCATTTACATGGCAGAATTATTTAAGAGGATCGAACAGAGGAAGGCAAAGCTTATTGAAGAGTTATTGGCCAATGGAGTATACAAAACCTCTGATGAAAGGCACCTTTATGATGCCCCATTAAAAGTACTTGAAGATGAATATAAGATTGTTATAAATAAACCAAATACCGAGTCACCTTCTGAATGGATGACATAGTAAACGATGGACTATAGTTTGGGTTCTTGGATAAGAGATATGATGTAAGCATTCACAGTCTACACTAGTGGATGCTTTTTTGCGTTTAATAGAAAATGACACAAAATATACATAATTACAGAAAAAATAGTCATTTTGTCACATTTAACCTTTAAAATAACACATTTAATTTCTGAAAAATAGTTGATTTTAACTAGTAGATTCATTATGATGAAAGTGTAAAAAAATTGAATAAATGGGAGGTGGCTATATAATGCCTTGCCGTAAGGTAACTATAGAAAAAATAGAAGAGAAAAGAAAAGAAATGATCAACTTGGCAGCAATTTACGGCTTATCAAGTCTGCTAACTGTTCAAGCAAGTCAAGAATTGGATACGCTATTAAATGCGTTAACAAGTAAAAGAGAGTGTGAACATTTTTACCTCCAGAAAGCATATAGGTATTTTTAAATTAGCCAATTCGCACTCGATTAATATGAAAAAGCTACTGCTCAAGGCAATAGCTCTAAAGAATGATATTACATATCGACACGTTTACCAAGAATGAGCAAATCCCGCTCGATTCCATCCAACTCGGCAACTTGAGGTAAATGTGCCCATTCTTCAAACCCGAATTTGGAAAAAAGCTTAAGGCTTGGTGTATTGTGGGCGAAAATGAAACCCAATAGAGTCTTAACACCTAATTTTGGACTCCATTCAATTGCCTTTTGAATCGAAATTTGTCCGATTCCTTTTCCCCGGAAATAATCATCTATATAAATGCTGATTTCGGCAGTGGAATTATATGCCGGTCGGCCATAGAAGGATTGAAAGCTCATCCATCCAGCAGTTTTCCCTTTTATAGTAATGATAAATAGCGGTCTACTTTCTGAATGATGTTCCTCAAACCATTTAACCCTCGATTGGACGGATACAGGCTCCGTATCTGCCGTGACCATTCTTGAAGCAATTGTTGAATTATATATTTCAACAATTCTGGGTAGATCGGATAGTCCTGCCTCTCTAAACTCTATGAGCTCTTCCATGATTTAAACTCCTAACTATCATTTATTAAATCTCCAGAATGAAGGGTAATCCCGTATTTTGTTTTAGGGACGGTGAATGACACCCAAACCATTGAAAGTTTTATATTATCATACACTCTTGAATCTTTATCTGACAATTTTTTTATGTTAAGACTGTAGATTTTTTGGGTATGTAAAAGATTAAATACTTCTAGTAAAGAGACAAGAGGGGAACCAAATGAAAAAATTGGCAGGTTTATTGATTATAGTACTCGTTATATGTTTTGCTGCGTATGAATTTCAGGCCTCGGAGTCGGAAGATGTGCAAAGGGTGATGGCTTTTGGAGATTCATTAACCTATGGAAAAGGGGATAAGGATGGGGAAGGATATATAGAAGGCCTTGAGGATGAATTGAATAATCCACAATCGGAACAAAAAGTGAGTTTTTGGAATTACGGTATAAAAGGCCAGGAAACGGATGGGGTGATGAAACAGCTTGATGATTACCGCATTAAAACGAAACTTGATGAAGCAGATACTTTCATCGTTTTTATTGGAACGAATGACTTGATCAATAGTAACGGAGGGGACTTGGAGAAAATAAGTGACCGAAAAATCATTGAGGGGAAACAGGAGTATATCAACCATCTCAAAAAGATTACATCAACCTTGATAGAGGCAAACGATAAGGCGGATATTCTGGTAGTAGGACTATATAACCCAATAAAAGACAATCAAAAACTTGAAAAGGACATTCGTGATTATAACCTGTCAATAAAGGGAATAGCGGATAAAGATAAAAGGATGTTATTCATTCCTACAAATGATCTTTTTGAAGATAAAAAGAAAACAGAGTATTTCAGTGATAAGTTACATCCGAATGAAAAAGGGTATCAGCTCATTGCGAACCGGGTTTTGGAAAGTTATGATTTCAAATGAAAGCAAAAATGCACAGGAAGGCTTCCTGTGCATTTTTGCCCTCCAAGAAGTAGCTAGGAATTTGATATCGCTTTAAGTTGAGGGAACTGCAAGTCATGGAGTTGCTTGTATCTGCCGTTGTTTAGCAATAACTGTTCATGTGTTCCTTTTTCATGAACCTGCCCTTTTTCCAGAACGATAATTTGATCCGCATCATGAATGGTCGATAAACGATGTGCAATTACTATTGAAGTCCGGTTTTTCATTAAACGTGACAATGCTTGCTGGATCAAATGTTCGGATTCTGTATCCAAGGCCGCCGTTGCTTCATCGAGAATGATGATTTGCGGATTTTTCAAAAGTGCCCTAGCTATGGCAATGCGCTGTTTTTGTCCGCCTGAAAGCTTGACTCCGCGCTCTCCAATCTGTGAATCATAACCATCAGGAAAGGCACTGATAAAGTCATGCGCATTTGCCGCTTTGGCGGATTCGATGATTTCAGCATCTGTAGCATCAAGTTTGCCATACACGATGTTATCACGAATGGAGCCATTGAATAAAATGATATCCTGGGAAACAATCCCCATTTGTCCCCGTAATGATTTCAGTGACACATCCTTGATATCAAGACCATCCATTTTAATCATGCCATCTTGCGGATCATAAAATCGGATCAAAAGGCTCGTGATGGTCGATTTTCCAGCGCCAGAGGAGCCAACCAGAGCAGTTACTTGACCAGCTTTCATTGACAGGCTTAAATGGCTGAGGACAGGTACACTCTCATCATACGCAAAATCAACACATTGAAATTCAATTTTCCTTTTTATATAAGGGAGTTCGATGGCATTTTCCTTGTCACTTATTTCAGGTTGGGTTTCCAATATTTCAGTTATCCGCTCAAAGGCCGCGGCTGATTGCTGGACAATGCTGATGACCCGGCTAAAATTGCGAACGGGACTCTGCAGTAACCTCAAATAGGCGAGAAAGGCCACGATTAACCCTATTGTGAATTCACCTTCCATCACTTGCCAAGCACCGAACACAATGACTGCTACAAGACCGATATTGTTCAATAAATCAATTATCGGACCGAACATGGAGCGTAGCCGAACGGACTTAAGGTTTGCAGCCATATTTTCCTGATTACGCTCCGCAAACTTCCTTGATTCGAATTCTTCATTTGTAAAAGATTGAATGAGCCGCATTCCTGAAATGGAATCCTGTAACTGGTTGCTGATGTCTCCTGCGGAACTTTGCACAGACCTAAATGACATCCTGATGCGTTTACCGAATACCCTTGTGATATAGAACATGAAAGGGAATGTAAAAAGAAGGACAATGGTCAGCTTCCAATTAATGAAAAGCATATAAACCGCCACGGCAATGAAAGTCACCGTGTCAGTCAAGACTTGAAGCATGCTTGAAGAGATGAGCTGCTGCAGTAAATTGACATCATTGGTCAACCGCGACATTAAGTCACCAGTACGGTTTTTATCAAAGAATTTCATATCCAGTGTTTGAATATGGTCATACATGCTATTCCGTATATCCGTAATAGCCTTTTGACCGACCTTGGAAACGATATAGCTGTTAAAGTAGTTCAGTAAAGCCAATAAAATGGCAGCACAAAGAATACCTGCGCCAATCCAGATTAATGAGTCATATCTTTTTTCGGGAATGATTGTATCAATCGTAAACTGCGTCAACTGGGGGATGGAGAACTCAAGCAATGAAATGAAAAGCATGATACATAAAACCAAAGTGCAAAACTTCCACTTCGATGGGACCCGATTGAACATTTGTTTGAGCATCAACCATATGCTTCCTTTTGAGGGGATTGCATGCATGGTACTGCGGCCTTTGTGGCTGAATGGAATATGTCCTCCACTCATAGCGATCACTCCTATTTAGACTAACCTTGGTGTTTTGAAAGTCATTTGAATTAGATGAATTTTGCCTTTATGACTATCATAGAGCTTTTCAAAAAATAGACAACTTTTAAGCGGTTCATTTCAGTCAAAAAGTATAATTATTTTACACGTTCATATAGGACATGGAATAATTAAGGGAGATTAGCGAGGCTGATAAGAGGAGATGCTAAAAGTGAATGAAAATGAAAAAGTCAGGGAAGAACTTTTAAATGCGGTCATCGGTCTAACGGATGAACAGCTGAACACCCATCCTGAACCAGGAAGATGGAGCATCATGCAGGTTTTGGATCATTTATATTTAATGGAGAGGGCCATAACAAAGGGCATTTCCGATAAATTGAAAAGCGATGATAGCATTCCTGCTGTGGATAAACCGATCGAGCTTACTTTAAATCGTGAAATGAAGGTCCAGGCCCCGTCCTTTGTCATTCCGTCAGAATCATACCAAACTTTGAGTGAGATTAAGGAAAAGTTGTCCGAATCCCGAAAAGCTTTTGTACGGGTCGTTGACGATGTAAAGGAAATTGATCTCGAACAAAAATCTTTTCCACACCCTTTGTTTAAAGATTTAAGCTTGAAGCAATGGATCCCATTTGTGGGACTGCATGAAAAACGGCATTTATTGCAAATTGAAGAATTGAAAGCAAAGTTATAATAGAAGAAAAACTCATCCGTCTTTGGTTGAGTTTTTCATTTTCGGACAGATATTCGTAAAGGAAGGATTTTTCAGTGAAAGCCACTTGGGTAAGGACATGTTTGGTATTGGGCTTTTTCGGATTGATGCTAGGGCTCTTGTTCAAGTATATGCTTCCGCCTGATCTAGATGAAATCGAACTGACTGACGAGCTGAATCCGATCGTCGCCGAAAAAAAAGACGAGCTCATTCAACTGGCTAATGACAAAGGCATCCCGATTATCATTACGGCAGGGTTCCGGTCTGTAGCCGAGCAAAATGAACTCTATGAAAAGGGCAGATCAGGCTCGGGCAACATCGTAACGAATGCAAGAGGTGGCGAGTCTCTGCATAATTTCGGTTTGGCGATAGATTTTGCCCTCCTTAACAAACAAGGCGAGGCCATTTGGGATATGAATTATGACGGCAACGATAATGGAAAGCCGGATTGGATGGAAGTTGTAACCATCGCTAAAGGGTTAGGTTTTGATTGGGGTGGGGATTGGGCTGGGTTCAAGGATTATCCGCATTTACAAATGACATTTGGCTTGAACCTGCGTGAGCTGCAACAAGGCAAGCGGCCAAAAGCGCAGTGATAGTGGATGGTTTCTATGTATGCCGCATAAATTTTGACTTAAAGCAGGAAAATAAGCATGTGAATTGCTTTACAGGTAAGAATTCGATAAAGTGGAATAGTGAGAAATCAGACATAAAGGAGTGCAGTCACCATGGAAGAAACAAAATATTGCCGGGACTCTTTGGTCATAAAAACAAGCCTTGTCCTCCCGCCGGATACAAATAATATTGGTACGATGTTCGGAGGCAAATTAATGGCATATATTGATGATGTAGCGGCTATATCAGCCATGCGTCATGCGCGAAGCAACGTCGTTACGGCATCAACTGATTCTGTCGATTTCCTGCACCCTATTCACGAAGGAAATGCAGTTTGCCTTGAAAGCTTCGTGACTTATACGGGCAGAACATCAATGGAAATCATCGTAAAGGTGATTGCAGAGGATTTAGTTACAGGAGATCGGAATTTATGTGTCATTTCTTTCTTGACATTTGTTGCCATTAATGAAGAAGGTAAACCAATTCCGGTCCCGCGTTTGGTTCCTGAAACAGAGATGGAAATGAATTTAAATGAATCAGCAAAACAACGGGCACAAATAAGGAAAAAAAGAAGGGAAGATACACAGTTCATAGCAAGTACTTTCGGTGTGAAGCTGCCATGGACCGATCAATCGAAGCCTGGATTATATAAATAAGATACGCATTCCTTCAGCCTTCTTATTGATGATTTTAGACCAAATTCATTGTGATTTGGTCTTTTATTAAATGCCATTGGTTTTGGGGCATTATCCGGATGGGAAAGAAACGTGAAAAGACGCTTGGATAAGTCCAAGCGTCTTTTTTGTTAGGTTTGATCATATCACTTTTCAGTCATCGTTTGCTAAAATACCGAAGAAGCGCAAGATGTTAATGAATAGGTTAATGAAATCTAGATATAGATTCAAGGCCATGAGCGGTACTTCCTCGGCTGTTACCCCGTAATGCTTCATTCGGTTGAAATCATATAAAATATAACCACTGAAAACTAAAATCCCAATAAAGGAAAAGACCAGCATGGCTGTAGAGCTTAATGGAGAGAAAATGTTGAAAATGCTAATGACCACTAAAGCTAGCAAGGCTGCAAATAACATTCCGCCCAAGAAAGAAAGGTCCCTTTTGGTGGTTGTGGCATAAACCGCCAGTCCACCAAATACGACTGTCGTCGTAACACCTGCCAGAATCACCACATTTGCCCCTGCAGCGGCTAGGTAGTGTGCAATGATCGGATATGTCGTAATTCCTGAAATCAATGTGAAACTATACAAAAATGTATAACCGATGGCTTTTTTCCTCCGCAATATGAATGCTCCAATCAACATCGCGATCTCAAGTATCGCTAAGGGAAGAAACAAGGATGGCGGAACAAGTGTGCCGAGAGCCATCCCTAAGACGGAAACGGCAAGTGACATAGCGAACGTCCGCATGACGGACGGCATATATGTTTGTACAGTTTGTGAATACATTCAAACACCTCATCATATATTTTCTACCGTTTTCTACGAATCTGTTTTAAAAAGGTTTCATGCCATTTAATGAAAATAAAGTGTTTTTTTTTTTAGTATTGAAATATATATGAAATAATTACCTGTTTTATGATATCCTAACAAATGTACTAACTTTTCTGAAATATCAAAAAAATTCAATTTGAACCATTCTGCGGTATGTAGAACGACAAGGCCAATAAATAGATATGAACGTTAAGGTTATTATCTTGGAATAGTAAATTAATAATTATTGCTTCTTTACATTTAATCGGACTTCAAAACTTTACTGTATAACCGTTATAAAGGAAACGATTTTTTATTGCGGAAAATTATTCTTAAAGTTATAAAATATGAAAAAAATGTGATTATTTTCTATAAAACCTATTGTATAATTGTAAAAAATTGATTAAAATTCTAGATAATTATCAGAAGATTAATTATTTTCCCGATAAAATAGTTTAGGGGGAGCAAGAATGAAGAAAGCTATTTTGCAAATAGAGAACCTAACTACCTCATTTCGAATCGGCAACAAATATCATGCAGCGGTGGATGATGTTTCGTTTACGGTGAATGAAAATGAAATTGTAGCAGTTGTTGGAGAATCAGGTTGTGGAAAGAGTGCATTGGCCTTATCTATCATTCAATTACATAATAGGCAGAGAACGAAATCCGAAGGAAATATCAATTATAAAGATCAAAATCTACTAAAGTTGAATGATGTACAAATGAATAAAGTCCGGGGTAAGGAATTGGGGATGATATTCCAGGAACCTTTAACGGCTTTGAACCCGCTCATGACCATCGGAAAACAGATCGAGGAGAACCTTGATTACCATACTGAACTCTCAACTGCTGAAAAAAAGAACAGGACGATCGAACTTTTGACACAAGTGGGAATTCCATACCCTGAACGGACGTACAAGCAATATCCGCATGAGCTCTCGGGCGGAATGCGCCAAAGGGCAATGATCTCGATTGCCATTGCTTGCAACCCTGCACTGGTCATCGCCGATGAACCCACGACGGCACTGGATGTTACGATTCAAGCGCAAATACTTGATCTGCTGAAAGATATCCAGAGCAGGACAAGAATGGGGATCATCTTAATAACACACGATCTGAGCGTCGTAGCAGAGATCGCAGACAGGATCGTTGTCATGTATGCAGGTCAGGTAGTGGAAACGGGAAGTGTTAAAGAGATATTCAACAATCCGCTGCATCCATATACGAGGTCGTTATTAAATTCGATACCTTCTGCTGCAAACGAGAAAAACCGTTTGCACGTTATCGAAGGAATCGTTCCATCGATAGCGAAAATGGATCGGATAGGATGTCGCTTCCAAGATAGGATTCCTTGGATACCTAAACATGCGCATGAAGAGACACCCCGGCTTCACGATGTGGGCAACGATCATTTAGTGCGCTGTACCTGCTATAAAGAATTTTATTTTCAAGCTGAAGGAGATGCAACGGCCAATGACATTACTCAAATTAGATAATCTCAAAGTGCATTTTCCGATAAGGGGCGGTTTTTTTCGAAGGGTGGTCGATCACGTAAAGGCCGTGGACGGTGTTTCCTTGGAGTTGCAGCAAGGGGAAACATATGGTTTGGTCGGTGAATCCGGAAGCGGCAAGTCCACGACAGGCAAGGCAGTGGTCAAACTGAATGAGGTGACATCCGGACAAATCCTATTTGAAGGCAGGGATTTAGCCTCTCTAAGTAGAAGAGAAATTAAACCTTTCAGAAAAGATATACAAATGATTTTCCAAGACCCGTATTCATCATTGAATCCGAAGAAGAGGGTACTGGACATCATTGCCGAACCGCTGAGGAACTTCGAACGGTTATCCCCTTCAGAGGAAAGGAAAATCGTACAGGACTTCTTGGACAAAGTCGGACTGAGTCCTGAATCGATTCACAAGTATCCTCATGAATTTTCAGGGGGGCAGCGGCAGCGGATTGGGATTGCCCGATCATTGACATTGAAACCTAAACTGATCATTGCGGATGAACCGGTGTCAGCATTGGATGTTTCCGTTCAGGCACAGGTATTGAATTTTCTTCAGGATCTCCAACAAGAGTTCAATTTGACTTATTTATTTGTCGGGCATGATTTAGGCGTAATCCGGCATATGTGTGACCGGATGGGTGTTATGTATCGCGGTAGATTGGTAGAGGAAGGCAAAAGTGAGGAAATCTATGAAAATCCCCAACATATATACACGAAGCGCCTGATTGCGGCCATTCCGGATTTAGAGCCGGAAGTTCGCCAAGATAAAGTGCAGCTTAGAAAAAAACTCACCTCGGAATATGAGTCTACCTACTCAAAATATTTCGATGAGAATGGACGTGCTTACGATTTGAAGCCAATCTCATCAACACATAGAGTCGCAATACAATAAGGAGGTGGAAGGACTATGTGGAAGTTTATCCTAAGACGATTATTAGTAATGATCCCGCAGCTCTTTTTATTGAGCATCATCGTTTTCATGATGGCAAAAGCAATGCCCGGAGATGCACTGTCAGGCCAGGAAATCAATCCTAGGGCCAATCCAGCCGAGCTTGAAAGGGTCAGGGAAGAGCTGGGTTTGAATGACCCTTGGTACCAACAATATTTAAGGTGGGCATCCAATGCAGTACAGGGGGATTTCGGTATTTCCTATACACATAAGACGCCCGTCATGGATGTGATCGAAGACAGGCTTTGGAACACAGTGTTCCTGGCGTTGGTCACGCTGATCTTTACATATATGCTTGCTATTCCATTAGGCATACTTAGCGGAAGGTATAACGATACCTGGGTGGATAAAACCGTTACGGGATATAGCTATTTAGGATTTGGCACGCCGATTTTCATTTTTGCTTTAATCATGTTATTCGTTTTCGGCTTTGCCCTGGATTGGTTCCCGTCTGGGGGCAGTGTCGATTCAAAAGTGGATGAAGGAACATTCGCCTATGTTGTAAGCAAGATCAATCATTTGATTTTACCAGCTTTAAGTACAGCTTTAATTGCAACAACAAGTACGATCCAATATTTGCGTAATGAAATCATCGATAATAAAATCAAGGATTTCGTAAGGACAGCGCGTTCGAAGGGAGTGCCTGAATCAAAAGTTTATTCACGGCATATCCTGAGAAATTCCTTTTTACCGATAGCAGCATTCTTAGGTTATGAAATTACTGGATTGGTCGGCGGCGCGGTCATAATCGAAACCATTTTCAGTTATCCGGGTCTTGGGCAGCTTTTCCTTAGTTCGGTGAGTCTGCGGGATTTCAGTGTTGTCACGGCCATCGTCATGATGACGGGATTTGCCACTCTGCTTGGCACCCTTCTTTCGGACATCATACTTAGTGCGGTCGATCCGCGCATACGGATAGAATAGGAGCGGGGTGAGTCATATGGAAATGAAAGTGGAATCCGGAAAGAACATACAAGTTAACGATGTAAGCCCTTCAGGAATCAATATCATCTGGCAGGAAATCAAAAGGGATAAGCTTGCAATGGGCTCCTTGATTACATTGGCTGCTATATTGATTTTCGTTTATGGCGCGGCTTTCTTCATGGATGCCAAAGAAATTGCCAAGGTCGATTTCCTCTCCATTTATTTGGAGCCATC
The DNA here is from genome assembly GCF_050269675.1 of Peribacillus sp. NPDC076916. Taxonomy (NCBI): domain Bacteria; kingdom Bacillati; phylum Bacillota; class Bacilli; order Caryophanales; family Bacillaceae; genus Peribacillus; species Peribacillus sp. NPDC076916. The sequence goes on along the minus strand of NZ_JBNNIU010000001.1, from coordinate 368,248 downwards.
TTCAGACTATTGGCTTGGAACCGATTATGGTGGCCGGGATGTATTCGGCCAACTGATAGTAGGTACCAGGAATTCATTCACGATCAGTTTATTCATTACATTATTCACGGCTATCATCGGTTTATCATTAGGGCTTATTGCTGGTTATTTCGGCGGGGCAACCGATAATGTGATCATGCGTATTATCGATTTCGTGATTGCCCTGCCGCAAATGATGTTCATCATCGTTGTAGTCACGATTGTGCCGATCTTCAATGTATATGTTTTCATTTTAATCATGACGATGTTTTTATGGACAGGAAAGGCACGGCTGATTCGTTCGAAGGCTTTGTCTGAGCGTGAGCTGGATTATATCCACGCCTCACAGACACTGGGGACACCACATTGGAAAATCATCCTGTTTCAGCTTCTGCCCAATGTCAGTTCGTTGATCATCGTCAACTTCATTTTGAACCTTGCAGGCAATATTGGCCTAGAATCCAGTTTGACTTTCTTAGGGTTCGGTCTTCCGGAGAGCACACCGAGTTTAGGGACGCTCATCAGTTATGCTCGAAATCCAGATGTTCTGGAAAACAAGTGGTGGATATGGGTACCCGCATCACTCATGATTCTAGTGTTGATGCTGAGTATAAATTTCGTTGGCCAAGCGTTAAAACGCGCCGCCGATGCAAGACAAAGAAGAGGATAAAAAAAGGGGAGTGTAGGATATGAAAATCAAAAGCTATAGTAAGGTATTAAGTGCATTGGCCATTTCGTCTCTAATGCTTGCTGCATGTTCGAATGATACGGAGAAAACGTCAACGAAAGAGAAAAAAGGGAAAGATGTCGAACAGGTCGATACCTCTAAATTCCCAACAAAGACGACGAATCAAGGGGAGCCGATTAAAGGCGGCCATTTGACATATGGTTTGGTATCCGATACCCCGTTTGAAGGGATATTAAACAAAGTTTTCTATCAAGGCGAACCAGATCATCAAATTATCACTTTCCTGGATGATGAAGATTTATTGGATACAGACGAAAACTATGTGTTCACGAATGAAGGGGCCGCTTCCTATGAGATTTCAGACGATCATAAAACGGTTACGCTAATGTAAATTGGCAAGATGGAAAACCTGTGACAGGTGCAGATTTAGAATATGCATATCTTGTCATAGGCAGCAAAGATTACAAAGGTGTACGCTATGATGAACAAATGGCATTAATCGAGGGTATGGAAGAGTATCATGAAGGGAAAGCGGATAAGATTTCAGGCATTAAAGTCGACGGCAAGAAAATCACTTTCACATTCAAAAAAGCGAATCCTTCCGTCACGACTGGATTATGGACATACCCGCTTCATAAAGAATACTTAAAAGATGTTCCGATTGCAGAGTTGGAATCATCGGATAAAATCCGTAAAAATCCGATTGGCTTTGGACCATTCAAAGTGAAGAAAATCGTTCAAGGGGAAGCAGTCGAATTTGAAGCGAATAAAGATTATTACCGCGGTGCACCTAAATTGGACAGTGTCACATTAAAAGTCGTGAATCCGTCCGTTGTCGTCAAGTCACTTAAAAATGGTGACCTCGATGTAGCAGAGGTCCTGGCAGAGCAATATGAACAGGCCAAGGAATTGGATAATGTCGAATTATTGGGGAAAGTTGAATTGGCTTATTCCTATATTGGTTTCAATTTCGGCTACTATGATAAAGAAAAAGAAGAAAATATTATGGATGAGAATCCTAAATTCGGAGACAAACGCCTTCGTCAGGCGATGGCATATGCCATCAATAATGAAGAAGTTGGCGAAAAGATGTACAAGGGCCTTCGCTTCCCTGCTAACTCTGTCATTACACCGAACTTTAAATATAATAATAAAGATGTAAAACCATATGAATATGATCCTGAAAAAGCAAAAAAACTTTTGGATGAAGCAGGATTTGTAGATACGAATAAGGATGGCATTCGTGAAGATGCAGATGGAAAAGAGTTCAAGATCAATTTTGCTTCCATGAGCGGTTCCGATGTTTCCGAGCCTCTTGCAAGGTATTATATCCAACAATGGGAACAAGTAGGTTTGGACGTTGAATTGCAGGATGGTAGGCTGCATGAGTTCAATTCATTCTATGACCTTTTGAAAAAGGATAATGACAAAGTTGATATTTACCAAGCTGCATGGGGAGTAGCTTCCGATCCGGATCCATCAGGCTTATGGTCTAGATCTGCAGAATTTAACTATACCCGCTGGGTGAATGAAAAAAATGATGAGCTTCTTGCTAAAGGGATTTCTGAGGAAGCCTTTGATGATCAATATCGGATCGACACGTATAATGAGTGGCAAGAATTGATCCATGATGAGGTTCCGGTCATTCCGACATTATTCCGTTATCAATTGGCAGGAGTGAATGAACGCGTTACAGGTTATGATTATCTCGCAGGCCGCCAATATCAGTGGCATAATGTGGGTGTAACGAAATAATTTAATTGATGACTATCGACTGCCTTTATGGGCGGTCGATTTTTTTGCGTTTCGATGAAGTGGATAAAGGTTATATAGATAATAGTAAGTAATTGGAAGGGTGATATTGATGGAAGTGAGAAATCCTAATGAAACAAAGAGAGAGTTAGAAATATTGTTTACTGAATCGGTTGGCCGATTACTGAAGCCTCTTGAAGAGGAAATCATTACTGACATTGTAGCCTATCCAGACGAAAAGAGAATTGCCTTCTTGGAATATATGAAGGAAATGTCCAACAAACAAAGACAGTTGAAGTAAGTTGAACTTTCATCATGAAGGAGGTTTTTTTATGGGAAACGAAGAAATGAGCAGATACAAAGTATGGCGCGAAAAGTGGAAAAGAAAAGTTAATATGGAGAATTTAGCATTATATGGGATTTCGTCATTAGTTATGGCCATCTTGCCTGTTCTGGCTCATATGAGTTAAATCGATTAAAGGACCGTCTTTTGGCGGTCTTTTAATATGTTAAAAGTTGCCATGAAAAGATATAATGAACAAGAGGAAAGGAGAGATATGCATGAGTGTTATCAAAGAGGAAGAAATCGTATCTTACATAAAAGAATTGGTGTCCATACCCAGCCCCTCCGGTTATACAGATCAAGCCATTAAATACGCGGCCGATTTCATGGAGCAAAGGAAGGTTCCTTACAAGGTCACGAATAAAGGGGCATTGCTTGCTTCATTAAAAGGGGAAGATGATGGCAAACATCGATTGTTGACTGCCCATGTCGATACTCTGGGTGCCATGGTAAAGGAAATCAAGGCAAATGGCCGCCTTAAATTGACGATGATCGGCGGTTTTCGCTGGAACTCAGTCGAAGGGGAGTATTGTAAAATTCACACAGCTGACGGAGCAATTATCACCGGGACCATATTAATCAATCAGACCTCTGTCCACGTATATAAAAATGCCGGGGATGCCAAGCGTGATGATGAGACAATTGAGGTCCGGATAGATGCTGTCGTGAAAACAAAAGCGGAAACTGAAGCGATTGGCATTTCTGTTGGAGATTTTGTCTCCTTCGAGCCAAGGGTGGAAGTTACGGATACTGGCTTTTTGAAATCAAGGCATTTGGATGATAAAGCAAGCGTCGGCATCCTGCTTCATATCATTGACCTCATTTCCGCAGGAAAGATAAAATTGGCATATACGACCCATTTCCTGATTTCAAACAATGAAGAAATAGGTTATGGCGGCAATTCCAATATCCCTGAGAAAACAGTCGAATATCTAGCTGTCGATATGGGAGCGATCGGTGACGGACAATCAACGGATGAATTCAGCGTTTCCATTTGTGCGAAAGACTCCTCGGGTCCTTATCATTATAAATTACGTCAGCATCTAGTCGCCCTTTCCAAAGCAAATGCTGTCGACTATCGCGTCGATATTTATCCATATTATGGTTCGGACGCTTCCGCTGCAATCCGGGCAGGATATGATGTCGTACATGGTCTGATCGGACCGGGGATCGATGCTTCACATGCCTTCGAGCGGACGCATGTCTCTTCATTAAAGCATACAGCCAATCTGATTTTGCATTATATCCAATCAGAGTTGGCTTAATCGTAAAAAAGCCCGCACTCATATCAGATGAGTGCGGGCTTTTCCTGTTTTTAGCGAAAGTTTCATTATACTCGTGAGTTTCTGCGTAATACTCGTGAATTTCGTTGTTTTATTCTTGAATTACGTTCAAATACTCGTGAATGACAAATTATAATGATAATTCTTGTGGAGGTTCCCCATTGTTGTTCATCAACCGAATGCTTTCCGGTTTAATTTGAAGGATTAAATAATTGGGATCTTTCGGACCTTCGAACCAATCTTCAAATGATTCATTCCATAATTTATCCTTTAGTTCCTGTGAGTCGTTTATTTTCGAGGTACCTGAGATTTCCAGGTAGGAATCGCCTAATCCTTCATTATCATAGCCGATCAGAATATGAACATTAGGATTCTTTTCAATTTCATCAATTTTTTCCGTCTTTCCACTCGTTGGTGTGTATAAAGTTAATTCATCGTTAAAGAATGTCATATAGCGCGAATGTGGTTTGTTGTTTTCAACTGTCGATAAAACTCCTATTTTATGATCACGAATGATGTTCAATACTTTTTCTTTTATTTGGGTTTGGCTCATTTTTGCACACTCCTTTTATTTTTTACTCTATTACTTTTCCTCTTTTTCCTTTAAGTTAAACAAAATTATGCAGTTTGCCATTTTTATGAATGAAGACTGAAAGAAGTTGCCATACTAGTCATTATGTGTTCTGTTTCATGATGTTAATCAATCCATTTGTAAAGGTGAGTATGATGAATGAATTGTGGTGAATTACTTATCATTGGAGGGGCAGAGGATAAGTGCCTTGAAGGTGAAGTATTAAATAAATTTGTCGAGCTTGCAGCCCATAACGACGGCGGAATAGGAATATTGCCTTCAGCAAGTGAAATTCCTGAGGAAGTGAGTGCAGAGTATATCAAGATCTTCAGGAATTTAGGCGTGAACAGGGTGGAAGTGATCAAGCTGGATTCAAGGCAGGATGCAGACGATCCAGAAATTTGTGAACAGCTGAAATCTTTTTCAGCTATCTTCATTTCAGGGGGAAACCAAAGCCGATTGTCTGAACTGATTGGTAAAACCAAGTTCCACGATGCCCTTTCTAAAGCCTGGCATAAAGGAATGGTGATAGCAGGGACAAGTGCTGGCGCTTCGATTTTAGGTAAGTATATGATCGTCGCTGCTGACACGATGCTGAATGACAATAAATTAAAGGTTGAAATTGGAGTAGGTTTCGGCTTCCTTGACGGCCTGATAATCGATCAACATTTTTCCCAGCGTGGCCGCTTTGACCGTCTGTTAAGTGCGATAGCAGGGAAAAAAGAAATTATGGGTATTGGCATTGATGAAAATACAGCAATTTTAGTTAAAGACGGTCATTTTGAAGTTGTTGGCCAACATCAAGTATTGGTTCTTGATGGCAGCACCAGTGATTATATCAGTATCACAACTTCTGATAATGGCAGTGAAGAGTTGACTCTTTCGGGATTTAACCTTCATGCCCTAACAAGGGGATACCGTTTTGACCTGCTTACCAGGAAATTGTTGATGAAAAAGGGGATCCAACAATGAAGATCAATCGAGTCCGTTATTTAAAAGGACCTAATTATTTTGCTTATACACCTACGATTTGCATTGAATTGGATATAGGGAAACTTGAACAGAAACCATCTGATTCAATACCTGGATTCAATGAAAAATTGTTAAAGACGCTCCCGAACTTGGGAAGCCATACATGTTCAAAAGGGTATCGAGGCGGTTTCGCCGAAAGGCTGAGAAAAGGAACATGGATGGGACATATATTGGAGCATATGACGATTGAGCTTCAAAACTTGGCCGGAATCGAAGCCATTCGTGGAAAAACGATAATGATGGAAAAAAAAGGTGTTTATTATGTTACCTTTGACTATCAGGAGCCTCACTCAGGTTTTCAAGCTTTTTTAGCAGCAAAAGATATCGTGGAAGCGATCCTGAGTGGTGAAAAACTTATAAATGTACAATCTTATGTAAAACAAATAGAGCAGTTATATTATAAAAATAAACTGGGGCCAAGTACCGAAGCCATTTTTAAGGCAGCGCAGGCAAAAGATATCCCTGTCGAGCGAATGGGTGATGAAAGCTTACTGCGTTTAGGAACCGGTGCAAGGCAGAAGTATGTCCAGGCAACAATATCTAGCCAAACTTCGAATATTGCCGTTGAGAATTCATGTGACAAATCATTGACCAAATCAATTTTAAGAGGATGTGGCCTCCCTGTACCTGAAGGGGAAGTTGCCCATTCGATTGAAGATATCTTTGCCTCGGCGGACAGGCTGGGTTTTCCACTGGTCATAAAACCGTATAATGGAAGACAGGGGCAAGGTGTCATCACTCATATCAAAAATAAGGATGAGCTATTCAATGTAATTAATTGTTTGGAGTTGCATGTGGAGAAGTACATAGTCGAACGGCATATTGAAGGACATGATTATCGGTTACTGATAGTCAACGGAGAACTTATCGCCGCTAGTTTGAGGCTTCCTCCCTATGTTATTGGAAACGGTAAGGAAACGATACGCAGTTTGATAGAAAAGGAAAATTGTAATGAGTTGCGGGGAGAAGGTCATGAAAAGCCGATGTCAAAAATCCCGCTTACACATACCGTGACATGCTACTTGGAAAAATCGAATCGGACGCTCGAAACCATTCCGAATCAAGGGGAATTGGTTCAAGTTGTGGGCAATGCAAATCTTTCGACTGGTGGAAAGGCAATCGATGTAACGGACCAGGTTCACCCCACCATAAAAAATATGGCTGTTGCTGCCGCGAAAGCGATTGGTTTGGATATAGCCGGAATAGATTTTATCTGTGAGGATATATCAAAGCCAATCGAACATTCAAGGACTGCGATTATTGAAGTGAATGCTGCACCGGGAATTCGAATGCATCATTATCCGAGTGAAGGAAAAAAAAGGGATGTAGGCAAAGCCATTGTCGATTACTTATTTCCGACTAGGGAAGAGGCTGCTATACCGATCATCGCAGTGACCGGAACAAATGGAAAGACGACAACGACGCGATTGGTTCATTATTTTCTTACTAATGAAAAAACAAAGGTTGGCATGACAAATTCTGATGGAGTATATATCGGCGATGAGGTATTGGATCAAGGTGACTGCAGTGGCCCTGTCAGTGCAAGAATGGTATTGGCCCATCCTGAAGTTGATGTAGCCGTATTGGAAACGGCCCGGGGCGGAATTCTGCGTGAAGGTCTGGCTTTTCGGAAATGTGATGTGGGGATCATCACCAATGTAAGTGAGGATCACCTCGGCCGTGATGGAATCGATACATTGGATGATCTCATAAAATTAAAGAGGCTGATTGCCGAAGTCGTAATGAAAACAGGTTATTGTGTGCTGAATGCAGATGATCCGAATGTAGCTGCCATGAACGCCTATACAGATGGGGAGGTCATTTACACCTCTACAGATGCCACCCAGCCTCACGTTAAGGCTGCGATTAATGGTGGATGTAAAGTTTGGTTCGTCAATGAACAAGGCGTGATTTGTCATTCATCTGATGGAGTCATCCATCCATTCATGGATTGCACCGTTATTCCAATTACGATTTCCGGCATGGCACGTCATAATATCGCCAATTTACTTCAGGCGTTAGCCGCAGCCGAAACACAAGGCGTTTCAATGGAAGAACTAAGAAGGAAGGCTGCCACATTTATGCCTGATACGAATTTGTCCAAAGGACGTTTCAATTTAAAGAAGTTGAAAGAGCGCACGATCATCATCGACTATGCTCATAATGAAGCTGGATTGAAGGCTATATTCGAAACGGTCAGTGCCTATAATAAAAATCGTCTAATCACTGTTTTGGCAGGACCAGGGGATCGTATTAATGAAGAGCTTACCAGGCTCTCCAAGGTGGCGGCCATGAATTCTGATCTATTCATCATTAAAGAAGATGATGATTTACGTGGAAGGGAACCGTACGAAGTAGCCGGGCTGCTTCAGGAAGCTGCCGTAGAAGCTGGGTTACAGAAAAATCGGATATTCATCGAACCTAATGAATTGGACGCATTCATAAAAGCCTGGGAAACATCACAACCGGGTGACCTATTATTGTTCTTTTACACGGATTTCGAATATGTAGAGAGGTTTTTCGAAAAGGTTTCAACTAATCCACTGCCGAAGAAATAAAAGAACGTGCATTCCGCCCTGCGGAGTGCACGTTCTAATAATTTCCTTCCCCATATAGTAGAATAAGAATGGCTGCTAGTCTCAGCTTGGTACGTATAGGTACTAAAAGCATTCATAGTTTAAAACAAGAGATCTCAAAAAGTAAGAATGAAGAAGTACGTTTTTGGGCTAGTTGGGCTTTAGCCATGATTGATTCTAGTGAAATCGATAAAGATTCAATAGCAATCCTAGTCAAGTTCATTAATTAACTCAGGAACTGCTATAGAGGCTTTTTCTCCTATTTCTCCTAAAACAACAATTGCCATCGTTTTTAAATCACTGTTTTCATTATTTCTGAGCATTTCTCTTAAGATTGGAATTGCTTGTTCTCCCATGGAGCCAATTGTTTGTAAACCTTTTAATGAATCGTGTTGATTAGTACTTATTAAAAGTTGATTTATTTCTGAAGTAATTAGTTCCTTATTATTATCCCAATTAGATTCTCCTTTCTAAACTTATATGAAATAATTCGATAAAACTAATACAAAACTTTTAATAGTTGAAATTAGGTAAATAAATCGGATACATTCATTTAAATTTCTTTTTTTCATTCATATGTGCAGGCGCGTCAAATAATCCTTCTTTCTAGTTTAAATCAAGAGAATGAGACTACTGATATTGTTATAAAACTCATGAGGTTATAAATGAATGAAGTTGTTATTCACACAGTAGGACTGTGTGATGCTGAGAATAGTATTTAAAAGAGCAGAGCACTTTGAAAAGGAATTGGATCAGTATATTTATTACTATAACCACAAACGTATGTAGGGAAAATTAAAAGACCTGAGTCCGATAGAAGATCGAACTCAGGTCTTAGAAGATAATTAAACTATATGTCTAACTTTATTGGGTCAGATCAGTTTGTCTACAGTATGAGCTAACCCAAGTGGATTAGCTTTTTTTGATAACCGTTTCATTTGCAGCCGGGACAGCGGCATGGTCTTTTTTATATATTCGCTGAAGCACGATTGACTGAACAATCATGAATATACCTCCGATCGACCAATACAGCGGCAATGCAGCAGGAGCAGAGAAAGAAATGAATAAAATCATTGCTGGTGAGAGCAGGCTCATCAGCTTCATTTGTTTCTGCTGTTCTTCCGGCATTTGTCTCATGGAAATGACCGATTGGAAGTAATAAATGACACCAGCAATAATCGCCATGGCAATATTCGGCTGGCCAAGACTGTACCAAAGGAAATTATGGGTCGCAATTTCATGGGAACCTTGAATCGCATAATAAAAGCCCATTAGAATCGGCATTTGAATCAAGAGCGGCAGACATCCCATGTTTAAAGGATTGACTCCATGCTTTTGGTAAAGCTGCATCATTTCCTGCTGAAGGGCCTTTTGTTTAGCTGGATCTTTCGTCTCTTTGATTTTCTGCTGGATTGCTGTCATTTCCGGTTTCAGCCCATTCATCTTCGTTTTCATGCTAAGCTGTGTTTTATATTGCTTGGCAGTCAGTGGAAGCAAGACAAGGCGAATCAAAAATGTCATCATGATGATGCTTAAACCATAGTTGCCATTAAATAAATGAGCATTAAATTCTAGCATTTTTGTCATCGGGTTAACCAATGCAGTATGAAATGGTCCGCTCGTTGCTGCTGAGCAACCTGTCAAAAGGGTCGTTGCCAAAAATAGGACGGCAATTAAAAGCATGTTTTTCTTATTCAATATAATTTCCTCCTCGAATTGTTATTGTTTAAACAACGAGAAGGAGGCTTGGCTCATCGGAATCATCTGGTGAATCCTTGTGCCGGATAAATGTGAAAAAGCGCTGTGCACCGCGCCAGTCAAAAATGTTGCCTTTCTGAACTGGGGATTTACTTTTATCTGTATGGACGGAAGCTTGATATTTGTCGTTCAAGAGTGATTGCTTTTTATTTAAGAAGTAAAACGCAGCCAGTGGAAAGACAAAGGTAAATAAGTAACCTGCCCATACCGCATGGCGAACGGTCTGATAATCGAATTCTAATAATAATTCCCACATAGGAATCCCTCGTTTTTTCTAAGATAAGAAAATTTAGTTCGGTTGGTCCCCAAAAACGATTTCGGGACTGGAATAAGTTTAAATCATTAAGAACACTATATCAAATTCTAGTACAAGAATGCCAAAAAATATAGGGATTTTTTCAAAAAATAAACAGGGAATATTTTCTGGTGCATCAATTTATGATTAAAGTTCATATAGAACCTGGATTTGAGAGCGAAGATTTCACACATGGTCATTCGTCCACATACGGATAAAAGGTGGCTCAATTCATTCGAAAAACAGAACCACCATAATGGTACTGAAAATAATTTATATCAAAATGCACATCCCCGAAGCATGGATAATCCATTAAGAAATCAAATAATGGAAGTAAGGATTCTGCCTGGCCCGCCCGGTCCGTCCTACAGAGGAGGACCGCTCATATAGCTCCGCCTTTATTTATTCCACAACTTCACGATGGAATGTATAAGGCAATTGACGCTGGTTCAATGAATGGGCGCTTTTACCAACATACTTATGTATGGCTTAAGAATGTCCGCTCATTTTGTTTTTCCCCCAACTTGTCGGTTAAATTCCGTGGCAGGTTATCGATGGTGACGGGGCGACAGCGATGGCCTATTATGGTACGGGTGGGCATGAGATACGATCATTTCAATGTTATTAAAAAAAAAATCCGCATTTGCGGATTGTTCAGTCGACATAGGGGGAGTTCGAAATGGTCTCACCCCGAACCATGATTATAAAAGAAGACTTGAAATGAAACCCTGACTGGATTGGAGGAATTTGCAATACCCCTACCGAATAGCTGGCTAGTCAAGATCTCGCTAGATGTTGAAAGGGGAGGAGTTCTTAAATCAACTGGAACGTTTATAAAGAAAAACACTTTCAAAGTTTCAATCCAAGAAATAATCAGGAAAATCAGAAATGATGCCATCTACCTGCATCTTTTTGAACATGCGCATTTGTTTTTTATTGTTGACGGTCCATGTATATACTTTCATACCATGCTTTTGGATTCGCATTTGCAGCTTCGTACTTAAAATCGTTTGCTTTGGATTCAAAAATGATGCAAATTCGGCAATCTCTTTTAATTTTTGGTCATTAATTCGCCGTTTAATCAAAACGCCCACTTGTATGTCCGGCATTAATTGATGAAACCTTTTCATGGATTCCATATCGAACGAATGTACCATTATCCTATTTTTACTTGTTGAATATTCTCGGAATTTCTCTAATTCTTCTGCAAGTTTTTGTTCAATGCCAGGATAAGCAGATGGATGTTTTATTTCGATTAAGATTCCAACTTCTGACCCGAAATTCTCCAATACCTCACTCAGTAAAGGAATCCTCTCATTCTTATAGCGAGAATGATACCAGCTTCCTGCATCCAATTCCTTTAATTCGGCTGCCGTGTAATTACGGAGGCTCCCTTTGCCGTTTGTGGTTCGATCCAGTGTGGGATCATGATGAACCACAAGTACATCATCTTTACTAAGATGGATATCCACTTCCAGGAAATCAGCTCCCAATTCAATTGCTTTAATATAAGATGCCATTGTATTCTCGGGGCAATATCCAGATGCACCGCGATGTCCAATTTTAAGGGGGGAATGCTGCATTATGAAGCTTTCAGGGAAATCGCTCTTTGATCTTTTAGCGTAGATAGCGAACAGTACAAGTATGGTTAACAAGATAATAAGAATAAATGCAATCATCTTTTACACTCCTATTAGGCACATTATTTTAAATATCCTTTACCCAAACTTAAAGAATATAAAGAAGAAGTCAGCAGCTCAGCCTCATTTCATAATTTTACATGTTAGCCAGGAAAAAATCATGTTTTACACAATGTTATAATCCAGGCTTAAAGGATTTATTGGAAAGGTATGGAATACATATAATTTAAGCATCTATAAAGGAGGGAAAGCGGATGGAATTGCAGGTGAAACCGAAGTCTAAAAAATGGAAGGGGAATTTTGGTTTGTATTTTTCCCTGCCCATTCTCTCTTGGGCGTTTTACGATTTTGCCAATACGATTTTTTCTTCTAATATCAATACGATTTTCTTTCCATTCTTCCTCCAGGAACAGATTGGGGAAAATGCCGTTCTTGATCAGATTGCAAGTACCTTCATCTCCTACGCTAATGCGATTGCCAGTTTGTTTCTTGTTTTATTTTCCCCGCTGTTCGGAGTCATGATCGATCGAACGGGAAAAATGAAAAAATACATTATAATTTTTACACTCATTTCTGTTGTATGTACATTTTTAATGGGGGTATTTGGAGGGGCTCCGTTCGAAGGAAAGCTTCTGGGCATTCCAATTTCTTTAGCAATCGTCATTCTTTTATTTGTGATAGCAAAGTTTTTCTATCATTCGAGTCTTGTTTTCTATGATACGATGATGAGTGATTTAGGCACGAAACAGCAATTGCCGCTTATATCAGGATTTGGAGTGGCGGTAGGCTATCTTGGAACGTTAGTGGGACTGTCGATCTATCCATTCATTAGTAAGGGGAGTTCACATGAAGCCTTTATTCCGACGGCCATTTTATTTCTGGTTTTTTCCCTTCCTTTATTCTTTTTTTTAAAAGAGACTCCAAAACAACAAAAAGCGAAACAACCTTTTTTATCAGGTTATAAGGAAATTAAATCAACATTTAAAGAGATGCAATCTTATCGATCGGTTTTTACATTCATGATTGCTTATTTCTTTTTAAACGATGCAATTGCAACCACTATCGGCATGATGGCCGTATATGCCAAGACTGTTGTTGGATTTTCCTCAAGCGGATTCATTTTGCTTTACTTGGTATCGACAGTTTCGAGTATTGCCGGATCGTTTCTGTTTGGATATATCACGCAGTCGAAGGGTCCGCGACTAGCTGTGACATATGTGGGAGTTCTGCTCTTGGTCGCTTTATTTATTGCAGTCTTCGCACAAACGGCTCTTTGGTTCTGGATTGCAGGGAGTATGTTCGGCATTTCACTAGGTTCGATGTGGGTGACATCACGGACATATATCGTTGAATTGACCCCGGTAGGGAAAAGGGGGCAATTTTTTGGACTATTTGCATTTTCCGGAAAAGTTTCTTCCATAATCGGTCCGCTTTTATATGGGACGATAACGTTGGTATTCCATGACCTCGGTACATTGGCGAGCCGGATGGCATTAGGGTCACTGATCATCATGACAGTAATAGGCCTGGGCTTTCTTTTGAAGCTGAAGGGATTGGAAGAAGTGAAATAGTAAAAAGGGAATGGAGCCGGCCTTAATGCCGTATCCATTCCCTTGCATATTTTTATACTAAAATCAAGGTGACATCGACGTTCCCGCGAGTTGCTTTTGAATATGGGCAGGTCATGTGAGCTTTTTTGGCAAAGTCTTCGGCTTCTTCCCTGCTTAGGTCCGGGATCGAAACATCCAACCTTACAGCCAATTTAAAACCACCGTCTTCCTCATCTTTACCGATCGTGACATTTGCCGTAACGGAAGTATCGACTTTTTTCTTTTCTTTTTGCAGAACAAGATTCAAGGCACTATCAAAACATGCGGCATAGCCGGCTGCAAATAGCTGTTCAGGATTTGTAGCGCGCTCACCGGAACCACCTAATTCCTTCGGTGACCTCACATCGAAATCCAGAATCCCGTCCTCTGATTTTACATGTCCCTCACGACCACCGTGTACGGTAACTGTAGCTGTATATAATGGTTTCAATGAAAACAACTCCTTTGTTCATTCTTATTATCTTTAGTTCCCTAATGTAAGTCGTGTTAAACAAAATGAAAGCAAATGTATGGATGGTATTGTTTGAAATCGGTTTTAAAATGGAAGATATTGTTTTATAATGTACTGTATTAGGAGATGTAATACACCCATTTGCCAGGAGGGGTTGATGATGTTTGAGTTGGATGTCCAAAGTGGAAAGCCGATATATGAGCAATTGATGGATAAGTTTAAGGAACTAATGATCAATGAAGTTTTACAGGAACATAATCAGCTTCCATCCATACGAATATTGGCTCAGGAATTGACCATCAATCCAAATACGATCCAGAAAGCGTACAAGCAGCTTGAATCTGATGGGTTTATATATACATTGCCAGGCAAAGGGAATTTTGTGGCACCTCCTAAATATTTAAAAAACTCATTAAAAGAAGAAAAGATCAGAAACGAGCTCTCAAAGGTACTCGCTGAAGCTCTGTATATCGGAATCGATAAACATGAAATTTATAGATTAATAAAGGAAATCAGCCCATTGGCAATGGGGGGAGAATCATGATTGAATTAAAACAGGTGAGTAAATTATATGAAGGAAAAGAAGCGATCAAAAACGTCACCTTAGTCATACAAAAAGGCTCCATATTCGGGTTATTAGGTTCAAATGGGGCGGGGAAAACGACTTTATTAAAAATGCTTTCAGGCAATCTGATACAGGACGCAGGTGAAGTTCTTATTGATCGATCATATGTGTTTGAAAACCGTGTAGTGAAAAATCGTTGTTTCTTCCTTCCTGATACACCTTATTTTCTGGCTAACTATACGATCATGCAAATGGCAGGTTTTTATAGTCATATTTATAGTGAGTGGAATCAAGAACGTTTCTATCAATTACAGGAAATATTCCAGATCCCCATCCAATCTAAAATACATAAACTATCGAAGGGGATGCAGAGACAGGTTGCTTTTTGGCTCGCACTCTCGACGATGCCGGAAGTTCTCATCCTGGATGAACCGTTTGATGGATTAGATCCGGTCATGCGTAAAAATGTGAGACAGTTGTTGATTCAGGATGTCTCGGAAAGGGATATGACGATTTTACTATCGTCCCATAATCTCCGGGAAATTGAAGATTTAGCCGATCATGTAGGGATTTTACACAAGGGTGAGCTTGTTATCAAGAAGGATTTGGATGACTTAAAAGCCGATGTACATAAAGTGCAAATTGCCTTCAAACATAAAATTCCCCACGGATTATATCGCGGAATTCAAATTCTTAACAAGGAAAGACGCGGCAGCGTGATCGTTTGCATCGTTAAAGGTAAAGAATCCATGATTAAATCGCACTTTAATCAGTTTCAGCCAGAAATATTAGATATTCTCCCACTTACTCTGGAGGAGATATTCATTTATGAAATGGGGGATATCGGTTATGTCATCCAGAATAACCTGGTTTAATAGAGAACTGATTATCTATATTTTCAGAACTACTGGCTGGATTGGCTTCCTGTCTCTCGTAGGCCTCATATTTGCTCTGCCTTTGAAAATGTTAGCGATTATCTTGAATGAGAATAATGATTATGTGGAATTCGAAAACCTTTTTTCCTGTCAGCAGATGATACAGTTTGTCTTGGTCATCGTTATTCCAGTATTACTTGCCATCTTCCTTTTTCGGTTCTTACAAATGAAACAAGCTTCAGACTTTATTCATAGTTTACCGATTACTAGACGCAGCATCTACGTTCATATGATTGGGACGGGAATTGGCTTCATGGGTTTGCCGATTTTACTTACAGGTTCAATATTGATATTATTTCACTCGGCAATTGATATAGAAAGGCTATATACCATGACGGATATATGGTCTTGGATGGGGACTACATTCATTTTGGAAACTTTGATCTTTTCTGTTGCCGTTCTTGTTGGAATGGTGACGGGATTATCAGCATTTCAAGGATTGCTGACCTATATTTTTCTTGCTTTGCCGGTGGGGCTGTTTGTTTTGTTTGCAGCCAATGTGAAGTTTTTGATAGCAGGATTTTCTGCAGATTATTATCTAAGTGCCAATATGAATGGCATCTCCCCCTTATTAGCAGCAACGGAGATGGATAAAATCACTTTCTTCTCTATCAATACATTAATTTATAGTATATTAACCTTTCTATTTCTGATCTGCTCTCTTTTTCTCTATGAGAGGAGAAAGCTGGAGCATGTGTCGCAGGCATTTGTTTACCCGAAGATTAAGCCATTATTTAAATTCGGCCTGACATTATGCATGATGCTGTTTACTGGGCTTTATTTTAGCGAAACGACAGGTGAACCTGGGTGGATTTTCTTCGGATATGCTGTCGGTTCTTTGCTTGGATATTATTTAGGGGAAATCGTCCTGCAAAAGACTTGGCGAATACGGGTCAACCTGAAAGGTTATGTAGCATTTATAGTGGCTATCATTGTGCTGGCACTCATTATAAGAATAGATCCCCTTCAGTATAAGGCCAAGATACCTGATGAAAAGATGATTAGCCAAATTTATATTGGCGATTCTCCTTTATTTTTTGAAGATGATGACACGTCGAAAAAAGCTTTCAATCATCTTAAAGAGAAGGAAAATATAGAAGCGATCAGGTTATTGCATCAGGAAATTATCGATAAGGGTAAAAAGGTTTCCATTGGTGAAGTGAATGATGGACAATCCGTATTTCTGATGTATGAACTCAAGAATGAAAAACGGTTAACAAGAGAGTATCATTTGCAAAATTACGACTCATACATGCCACTGTTGGCGAAAATTTATGAGTCGAATGAATATAAAAAAATGGTTAACGAGTTATTGAATGTATCCGCTGTAGACGTTTCTAAAATCAAGATAACGGCGAGCGGACAAGTGGACAAATCAATAACGATCACGGACGGTCAACAGTTGGAAGCTGCTGTAAAGGCATTGTCGGAGGATCTGAATAATCAATCGTTTACCCAAATGACATCTTCTTTTGGTGATTATGCCTCCATCGAAATTCTTTTGAATAATAACAAAACCATTTATATGAATTGGGACTCTTCATATACTCAGTTTTCAAAATGGATGGAAAGTACCGATCAATATGAAAAAGCGCGGTTAATGGCTGATGATATCTCTTATATCCTGGTTGCGAAAACCGATTCGGAATTTTATCATTCGAAATCTGAAAGTGAACTTGCACAGCAGATTGAACAACAGCCAAATCGCATGAAAATCAAGACGGCTTTGGAAATCGAGACGGCTATTGATAATGCTCAAATCGATTGGGGCGGAGAGTATTCAGCTGCCTTTTATTATAAAGAAAGCAGAGATGTGGATATCAAGAGTTTTTCTGGCGAACATGTTCCAGGCTTCATTTTGGATCATTTTAATGAAAGATAACGTGAATATTTTGCTTTTACATATATACAGGGAAAGGGGCCGCCCAATATGGCGGCCTCCTTTTGCATTGCCTATCAAATATGTTTGTGTATCTATGCTTTAGAGTTTTACGACGTTTTTAGCTTGAGGTCCACGGTTTCCTTCTTCGATCTCAAATTCAACCTCTTGACCTTCATCAAGGCTCTTGAAACCTTCTCCTTGAATGGCGGAAAAATGAACGAAAACATCATCTTCGTTTGGTACTTCGATGAATCCAAATCCTTTGTCACTATTGAACCATTTCACTTTACCTGTTACTGTCATTCGATGAATCCTCCTAAAAAGTTAAAAAATATTAATGGTGATGATTTTACCTGGATGGAAAAATCAATTTCACACATTATCCAGCACCCTCATTCAAGTTAAAGTCATCATTCGAAGATGATTGATAATATGTGAAATCCTAGAAAAAAAGTAATCCACTAACCTCTGGATCAATTTCCAGTTTTTTAGTATATACCCACCTTTATAAAGGATAAAACAAATGGAAGCAAATTATACATTCCCGTTTAGGGAAAATAATTTTAGTAAGGTTTAATAAGGGGAAGCATAACGGTATTGCCGTGCAGGAATTTCCTCGATAGAAATTTGACAGGGTTACCATGTCCAAGAACAGTAGCCTTGATAAGTTGAAATCAGGAAAACTATTTGGCATTAAGTTTTTCACGAAAATAATCGGGTATAGGTATAAGAAAGAAAGGACTGATGAAATGAAGAAATTATTAAAAAAGGCCCTTATTTTTGCTGCTCCCATCATATTCAAGGAAGTAAAAAAACGCTGGAAGAACAAGCGGAATCAAAAAGCGATTAAAACTGCAAGGTAAATGTTAAACGATGAATAAATGAAAGATAACCATATGGATTAAGATAAGGGGCGCTGATTAAGCGTCTTTTGTTTTGCCATCTGAACAAATCCTCTTATGGTGTTTCATTCACCTCTACATCTTTCCTTCATATCGTGTTAAAATAGAAAGGTTGATTGACAAGAATGAGAGTAGCCAAGGCTCATGCCTTATGATATATTTTTTCTTACATATATTGTGTAGGATCAGGATTTTTGCATGCAAAGAAAGGTTGCCATACCAATGTAAAAAATACAGTAAACCTCCTATAAATTTTTTTTGATTACTCCAATAATGAAAGGAACATTTTATGACTACATTAAAAGACGAGGTTCAATCCCGACGGACCTTCGCAATCATCTCTCACCCGGATGCCGGGAAAACGACTTTGACAGAAAAATTATTGCTGTTTGGCGGCGCGATTCGTGATGCCGGAACAGTTAAAGCTAGAAAAACAGGGAAGTATGCAACAAGTGACTGGATGGAGATTGAAAAACAACGGGGAATTTCCGTTACATCTTCAGTGATGCAATTCGAATATGATGATTTCCGTGTCAATATTCTCGATACACCAGGCCACCAAGATTTCAGTGAAGACACATATCGCACACTAATGGCTGTTGATAGCGCCGTGATGATTATCGATTCGGCAAAGGGTATCGAGGATCAGACAGTTAAGTTATTCAAAGTATGCCGGATGAGGGGCATCCCGATTTTCACTTTTATCAATAAAATGGACCGACAAGGTAAAATGCCGCTTGAATTGCTTGCCGAACTCGAAGAGGTATTAGGTATAGAAACATATCCAATGAACTGGCCGATTGGGATGGGAAAAGACTTCGTGGGCATTTACGACAGGTTCAATAATCGGATTGAACAGTTCAAAACCGAAGGGGAAGAGCGTTTCCTTCCGTTGAATGACGAAGGTGAACTTGAAGTGGATCATAAACTTAAGGATTCCCAGCTATATGAGCAAACATTGGAAGAAATTATGCTGTTGACGGAAGCGGGTAACCAATTCTCTGAAGAAAACATTGCGAATGGAAAACTAAGTCCCGTATTTTTCGGAAGTGCTTTAACGACATTCGGTGTTCAGACGTTTTTGGATGCTTATTTGAAATTTGCACCAGCTCCACAAGCTCGGATGACGACGTCTGGCGAAATGGACCCTGTGAGTCATGATTTTTCTGGCTTCATTTTCAAGATCCAAGCGAATATGAACCCAAAACACCGTGACCGGATCGCTTTCCTTCGTATCTGCTCCGGTAAATTCGAGCGTGGAATGAGCGTAAACTTAAGCAGGACAGGGAAACCGATTAACCTGTCTTCTTCTACCCAATTCATGGCTGATGATCGGAACACCGTAAATGAAGCGGTAAGCGGAGATATCATCGGTTTATATGATACCGGTAACTACCAGATTGGAGATACGATCACAACAAGCAAAGACATGTTCCAGTTTGAAAAGCTGCCTCAGTTTACACCGGAACTATTCATGAGGGTAACAGCTAAAAACGTCATGAAACAGAAACATTTCCATAAAGGAATTAACCAACTTGTACAGGAAGGGGCAATACAGCTCTTCAAAACGGTTCGGATGGAAGAATATCTGCTTGGTGCGGTTGGGCAACTTCAATTCGAAGTATTCGAGCATCGAATGAGGAACGAGTACAATGTTGAAGTCGTGATGGAGCGCATGGGCAGTAAGATAACACGTTGGGCTGAAGATGAAAAGCTTGATGAAAACCTTCATAGCTCAAGAAGCATTCTTGTTAAAGACAGGTTCGACAAATATGCATTCTTATTTGAAAATGAGTTTGCACTACGTTGGTTCCAAGATAAAAATCCTGACGTGGAATTATATAATCCAATGGATTTGAAATAATGGAGAAGCCCGTGTTAAGAACACGGGCTTTCAGTTTGTAGACAGAAGGGTTTCGGAATGGTCTCATTCGGAAACCCTTTTGATTTTTTAATGTACTTGAAGCGGTTACACAGAATATTTGACCTCTTCGATATTTAGATCATATTTCCCTCTCGCGAAGTCCAGTTTGACCATCTTTTTCCGTAAAGAAAGGCTACATGATCCTGATCCATCATGATGAGAAAAAACTGTTCATTAGTTAACGAAGAACGATGGGACAACCAAGGGCTTTCAATTAGCCCAGATAATGATTGAATCACATAAAAGTCTTTTTAGAGAAATATCATTGGAAAAATCAACATATACCAAATTATTCCTTTGACAATCTCCTTAAACTCCTTTATATTTAGCTAGTACTTTAGTACTTAAAAGCGTTTCAGTAATTATGAGGGGTGAAAAGGTCCGATCCTTACCTCAGAGAATATACAACATGAAAGCGGGGAAATACATTATGCGTCTTGAAGATGCAAAGCTGAAACTTTCCTTACCTGAAGCAATTGGGGTTTTGGCCGTTCTATTCTTTATTATTGCAACTGGTATCATACATTATGGACTTGCCCCCCATATTCCAATTATAGCAGCAATCCTATTTCTATTTGTCTATGGAAAGATCAAGAAGCTGCCATTTTCAATTATGGAGTCAGCTATGGTCAAAGGTGCAGTTTCTGGTATGGGGGCCATCTATATATTCTTTTTCATTGGAATGCTGATTTCCATCTGGATGGCAAGCGGGACGATCCCTACCATCATGTACTATGGGTTTGACTGGATTTCTGGTGAATATTTCTATGCGATCACATTTCTGGTGTGTTCGCTAATAGGGCTCTGCATCGGGAGTTCACTTACAACATCAGCCACAATCGGCGTTGCTTTAATAGGCATGGCGGCTGCGATGGATTTATCGTTGGCGATCACAGCCGGTGCAATCATTTCCGGTGCATTTCTTGGGGATAAAATGTCTCCATTATCCGACTCGACCAACCTTGCATCGGGAACGGTTGGAGCATCATTATTTGAACATATTAATAATATGCTTTGGACAACGATTCCAGGTTTTTTAATATCACTTATCAGCTTTTACTTCCTTTCACCGAATGTCAAAGTGGCTCGTGTTGAGGAAATCGAAGCCATGACCAAAGCCCTGGAAATGGAGACGAATATAAGCATATGGAGTTTGATTCCGTTTGTCATCGTTCTAGTCATGGCTTTGAAAAAGGTGTCGGCGATTCCGACATTGTCAGCAGGAATCATTTCGGCGGCCGTGGTTGCTTTCATACAAACGCCAAGCTTGACCGTTGCAAAACTAGCGGATATCTTATACGGGGGTTTTGTACTGAAGAGTGGAATGGATCAACTTGACTCAATCCTATCGCGGGGCGGCATTGAAAGTATGATGTTCTCCGTTTCGATGGTGTTGTTGGCATTGGCGATGGGCGGACTATTGTTCGAATTGGGGGTCATCCCTTCTATTTTAAAAGCGGTCCAGAATTCATTGACGAGTGTAGCGAAAGTGATTTCCGCTACTGTATTTGCAGGAATCAGCGTGAATTTCCTGGTGGGTGAACAGTATTTGTCAGTTATACTGCCTGGGAAGGCCTTTCAGCAGAAATATGAAGATTTAGGCTTGCAGCCCAAAACGCTTGCGAGGGTACTTGAAGATGCGGGAACAGTTGTGAATCCTCTGGTTCCTTGGGGTGTCTGCGGTGTATTCCTGACACAGGTATTGGGTGTTTCAACCCTTGAATATGCCCCATTTGCATTCTTCTGCTTACTTTGTCCTTTGCTCAGTCTGATTTCTGGCTTTACGAAAATCGGTATCCATTATAAATGAAAAAAAACAGGCGGTCGGTTTCGACTGCCTGTTTTTTTTTATATGAACTTCAATAGGGAAAACCCCCTGACATGAACAGAAATGTCAGGGGGTATAGGACTTTACGTTTATTTTGAAGACGCAATCTCATCCTTTGGGATGGACACGACCTTTTCTTTCTGTTCAAGTAAGTTCATTCGCATGACGACATTTTGGAATATGCCCATTGAAAGCATGAGCAGCAGTAAGGAAGATCCTCCATAACTGATGAATGGAAGGGTGATCCCTGTAATTGGGATAAGTCCAGTCACTCCGCCTACGTTAATGCCAACTTGAATGCCGATCATGGATGAGATGCCGATCAATAAAAGACTTCCAAAAGGATCTTTGCATTTTGCGGAAAGCACATATCCCCTTAGGACGATAAAACCTAGTGTCAATAGAACGAACCCTACTCCGAATATCCCGAGTTCTTCTGCAATGACGGCCATGATGAAATCAGTATGTGATTCAGGCAGGTATCCGTATTTTTGTACACTGTCACCAAGTCCCACTCCAGTAAGGCCACCGGATCCTATCGCGAATAATGAATTGACGAGTTGATACCCGCTTTCTCCTGCCGTTCCAAATGGATCGGCAAACCCCGTAAAACGAGACACCTTATTTTGAGAGAAGACGGATGAGAAATTACCTGTCACGAGTACTCCTAATGCGAATATCGCAACGAATATCGCAGTGATCAATGAAAGTTTGAATATGCTCTTAAAAGACATCCCGGATGAAATGATCATGGTACTTGAAATCAGGAAAATGACCGCTGCCGTACCATAGTCAGGTTGTATCCCGATTAAAAAACAGATGAATACCAGAAAGAAAATCGGGGGGATGACGGCTTTATCAATACTATTGATTCGATCCTGCCTTTTTCCGTAAATGGCTGCCAGATAAATGATCATCGCCAATTTGGAAAATTCCGCGGGTTGAATCGATTTTGTCCCTAACTTGAACCAGCTTGTGGCATTTCCAGCTGTATGGCCGAAGAAAAATAGCATCAAAAGGATACCGGCCATTCCAAACATCATAGACATCAAGAACATTTTGTTTTTGTACATCTTATAAGGAAGAATCATCGTGACGATCATTGCCAGGAATGAAATGAGAAAGGCCGTTTTTTGTTTCTCAAAAAAGAAATCCATGGGCTGACCGTATCGAGCAACAGCAGTAATCATGCTCGAACTGTAAATCATGACTAAACCAAACAAACAGAGTAATACGACAGCGATGAAAATAGGGAAGTCGTATGCTTTAATTATTCTTTTCACTTGTGCGCTCACCTCAAATATGTATGCGCGAAAAAATCGCCTTCTTATATAGTAACGGAAAATCGGTTATATAGATAATAATTTATATTAGATAATATGAATTTATCCTCCATTACCCAATATTAAACACTAAAACCGATAAACTAGTCTCCCGGATTTCCTTTTTGCTTAAGGCCGAATTTGGATTCCTATATATTACCTTCGATGGCAAACGTGAATACTCCTTTTAAAATCAGAAAATTTTTACTATATATTCCATTTCACCGGTGCTATAGAGATTCCTATTCAAGGTTATTGATGACTGGGATGCAGTTCATGGGTTTCACCAAATGAGTTGTAAAACGTGATGTGATGTCGCGGATACTGTAAACGAATTTGTTAAAGGAATTACTCATCTTAAGAGGTATACTTATATTAGCCCCGATTATATTGCAGGGAACAAACAGTGGTTTTATGGAGAGAGGGTTACGGTTGTTAACTTGGTTCCAATCGATTATATTATACAGGCTGCTGCGTCTCTGGCATTATATTAAGAGGGTTCAAGAAAAACCTCGTATGTTCAGTGAAGTTTATGAACTATTTAAGAAAAGTAGTCAGGTGCTCTTATCAAACCATCCTGGGAAATCAAGGCGTGGAATTGAAGCAGCACTTCAGCCGAGAAGTTTTGCTGCATTTCATTGAAGGTATTACTCCTGGGTAGATTTTTATTCAAGGATAAAAATGATATGGAGTACCAATATAAATAAAGTAAAGCAAGGGGAGTAGTTATGGAAGAAATACATGACAAGTTGGAAGTGTTTTCTCCGGCAACAGGTGAGAAGATTTCGGAAATCGTCCCAACGCCATTGAAGTCGATTCCTCATATATATAAGAAATCAAGACATGCGTTCCAATCATGGTCGAACCTTCCCATCAAGGAACGGCTGCACTATTTAAAACGGCTTCGTTTATTGATGGTTGAAAAAATGGATGAAATAGCTGAAGTCGTTTCAAAAGATACGGGAAAAGTGAAAATTGAAGCGCTGGTTGCCGACATCATGCCAACGATTGATGCAATCAAGCATATCGAGAAACATGCCGTGAAGACCCTTTCCGGACAGAAGGTCACCACTCCACTCATGTTAATTGGTAAAAAATCTTATATTCATTATATGCCCCGTGGAACGATTCTCGTCATTTCACCATGGAATTATCCGCTGCAGCTTTCCATGGTACCCATTCTTAATGCTTTAGCAGCGGGAAATACAGTCATCGCCAAGCCATCAGAGGTAACTCCTTTAGTTGGAGTGTGCATCGAAAATCTGTTTCTTGAAGCTGGTTTCCCAGAAGGGACTATACAGTTTGCCCATGGAGGGAAAGAATTGGGTTCGGCATTAACTGAGCAAAAACCAGATTATATATTTTTTACTGGATCTGTAAGGACTGGAAAAATGATTGGTGAGGTCGCAGCAAGACACCTGATCCCTACGACTCTGGAGCTTGGCG
This sequence comes from Peribacillus sp. NPDC076916, assembly GCF_050269675.1. NCBI lineage: Bacteria > Bacillati > Bacillota > Bacilli > Caryophanales > Bacillaceae > Peribacillus > Peribacillus sp. NPDC076916. The sequence continues at coordinate 343,427 of NZ_JBNNIU010000001.1, read as the reverse complement.
GTAAAGATCCGATGATCGTTCTGCGTGATGCTAACTTGGAGCGGGCTGTGAACGGGGCTCTATGGGGAGCTTTCACAAATAGTGGGCAGGTGTGCATGAGTGTTGAAAGGGTTTATGTGGAACGTCCTGTTTATAAGGAGTTCCTCATGCTTCTTAAAGAAAAAACGAAGTCCATGAGGCAGGGAGTGCAATTGAACGATGATATCGGTTCAATGACTTTCCCGGCACAAGTTGATATTGTGGCTGGACACCTGGAGGATGCACTGAATAAGGGGGCCGTTCTTGAAACCGGTACACCTCCGAAAGAGTGGGAAATGGGACAGACCCATTTCATTCCGCCGACAATTCTGTCCAATGTCGATCATTCCATGAAAATCATGAAAGAAGAAACGTTCGGTCCTGTGTTGCCTGTTATACCTTTCGATACGGAGGAAGAAGCGATCTCCCTGGCAAATGAAAGTGAATATGGACTAAATTCCAGCGTTTGGACGATGGATAGGGAAAAAGCAAGCAGGATTGCGACACGGTTAGTAACCGGGGCGGTGACGATCAATGATGTGCTGATAACGGTTGCTAATCATCATTTACCATTTGGCGGTGCCAAACAAAGTGGGGTTGGCCGCTATCATGGCGAGCATGGATTGAAGATTTTCTGCCATGAAAAAGCGATCATGATCGATAAAGGTAAAAACAATACAGAAATACAATGGTATCCATATGAAGGGAAATACACGAGTTTTTTATCGCTGTTTCAGAACTACTTTTCTGCCAAACCTAACTGGATTCGTTTCGGCAAAGAATATTTGCGATTGATTAAATTATCAAAAGGGAATCGAAAATGAAATCCATTTATAAAAAAGATTGTTATTTTCATAACTCGCGCGTATACTATTAATATACTTAATAACTGATTTTCCTTTCAAAGGGGAGTAGCGTTAGGGTTCGCCCTAAAACAAAGTCGTCATTACGTGGATGTTGAACATTCATCGGCTTTGTTGACATGTTTTCATGTTCAGCAAGACCTTTGCCTATATGGCAGAGGTCTTTTTATTTTGCCAATGCCAATAGGAAGGAAATACTAACTATTGGAGGTTGAATGGATGGAAGCATCAATATTATTGGAATATGGCTGGGTCCTTCTTATCTTGGTTGGATTGGAAGGGATACTTGCTGCGGATAATGCAGTCGTCATGGCTGTCATGGTTAAGCATTTGCCAAAAGAACAACAGCGAAAAGCCTTGTTTTATGGTCTGATGGGAGCTTTTGTTTTCCGCTTTGCAAGTTTATTCCTTATTTCCTTTCTTGTCGATGTGTGGCAGGTTCAAGCAATCGGTGCGATTTATTTACTTTTCATTGCTTTTCAGAACATTTATAAAAAATACGCTGGTAAAGGTGAGAAGGAAATCACGAAACCCAAAAAGCAATCGGGCTTCTGGATGACCGTGGTAAAGGTTGAAGCGGCAGATATAGCTTTCGCAATCGATTCCATGTTGGCTGCCGTCGCACTGGCTGTTACACTTCCTGCAACAGGCTGGATGAAAGTCGGCGGTATTGACGGAGGGCAATTCGCTGTCATGTTCCTCGGAGGTTTGATCGGATTGGTCATTATGCGATTTGCAGCAACTGCATTCGTGAAGTTGCTTCATCAGCGTCCTTCACTTGAAATGGCGGCATTTTTGATTGTGGGTTGGGTTGGAGTGAAATTGGCGGTACACACACTCGCACACCCTTCACTGGCTGTCATCGATCATCATTTCCCTGAATCAACTCTTTGGAAATCGATTTTCTGGACTGTATTGATTGGAATTGCAGCAGGTGCATGGATCATCTCAAGCAAAAAAGAAAAAAAAGAAAAAGAAGAGGAAAAAATACAGGGAGCTTAAAAAAACAGGCGTGTTGGGCACGCCTATTTTTTTTGCTTTTTAATGTATTTATGGAGATGACCCTCAAAAGCACAGGTATGTTTACGTATGATATGTTAAAAGATGTGAATATTAAATTCCGGTTATAAAAATGACAATTGTCCCATTGTATTGGACGAAAATCTGGAAAAAGTTAATTTACTGTAATTGCACTGTAATAAACGAGAAAAAACTAAGTATTTTATCATGTTGATATATTATGTGATTTCATTTAAATCGCAAAAATAGTTCTTTTGGTACTGTCTTTTAGACTCCCTCCGCTTAAGATAAGTATGTTGATGCGTATTTTATGTTCAACAGGAGCGAGGTGAGCAAATGCTTGGATTGTTGTTTACAGCATTCAAAAAAAAGCGTTCTTTAGAAGAAACCGTATTGAAAATTCAACAAGGCGATATTAGCCTTCGAAATGATACTATAGAGTCATTCAAACCTTTTATTGCGAAAACCGTCTCGTCGGTTTGCAAACGTTACATATACGAATCGGATGATGAATTCAGTATTGGTATGATTGCTTTTAACGAGGCAATCGATAAATATTCCCCGGAAAAAGGCCGTTCTTTATTGGCATTTGCCGAAACCCTCGTTAAACGAAGGGTTATAGATTATTTAAGAAGCCAATCCAAACAAAAAGAAGTACTATTGGATTTATCACTGAATGATGATAATGATCGAAGCCATATATATATCGATAATGAAAATTCGATCAATGAGTACGAGAAGCAGAAGGAATCGGAAAGAAGAAAAGAAGAAATTCAGCTTTATATTAGCCATCTACAGGATTTTGGTCTGTCATTTGAGGATTTAGTTGAAAACTCTCCCAAACATGCAGATGCAAGGAAGGGAGCTATCATGATCGCTAAATTGTTAATGGAAGATGACGAACTGAAAGAAACACTGTTTGCAAAAAAGCGGCTGCCCGTAAAACAGCTTGAGGGAAAAGTGGAAGTAAGCAGAAAAACGATTGAACGGAACAGAAAATACATCATTGCTGTGGCAATCATAATAAACGGAGATTTTTTGTATTTGAATGATTATATAAAAGGGGCTATCGATGGATGAAAAAAGGAGTTATTCTTTCAGTTAATAAGCGATATGTAACCCTATTGACCCCCGAGGGTGAATTTCTGAAAACCAAAAGGCAGGAACGGGTATATGAAGTGGGCGAGGAAATCACTTTTTCACCTGCTAACCAAAGGTTCACTTTAGCTTTTTCAAATTTTCATTCATCTTTCAAAAAAACGGCCCTGCTAAGCATTGCCTCTACCTTCTTGATACTCTTTTCTATTCTTCCTTCTTATTTTTCCGGTCACGTGTCGGCATATATGACGATAGATGTGAATCCAAGCATTGAATTGGAGCTTGACGATGATTTAGAAGTTCTCAAACTTACCGGTTTAAATGAAGACGGCAAGCTTGTGATTGATCATCTGAAGGACTGGAAAGGCAAGAATATAAAGACTGTTACAAATCGGATCGTTGAAACGACGAAGCAACTTGGATATATGAAAGGAAATAAACAAATAGTCGTTTCCACAACGTTATTGGAAAAAAATAAAGAACTGGATAAGCATTTAAAAAAAGAAATAAAAGAAATATCTGAGCAGGATAATGTTTCTGATACAAGAATGAAAGTGATCCAGGCAACAAAAAGCGATCGGAAGCAAGCAAGGGAACAAGGCATATCCACGGGTAGATATCTCGAAAAGAAGTTGAATGAAGATAAAGGAAAGGTAAAAGTCAATAAGAGGGAGTCTGCTCCAGCACCGGATAAAAAAATAGAGGAAAAAGTTGTTATTCCGAAAGAGAAGGGCGTAACGCTGGGTACGGAAAACAAATCGGATGGGGAAAAGAAAAAAGAGAATGATGCAATTGAAATAAAGAAAAAGCCAGCCAATGAAGCCAAACCGACTGAAAGAAAAGAACCGGGAACGCAATTTACCAAAATTAAGGAACAAACCGAACAGGTAGATACAATTGGAAAACGGAATGCCATAAATGTATACAAGGAAAAAAGCAACAAGTCAAAAGGAAAATCGGATAGCGATCACAGCAACCAATCAAAGAACAAGCAGAAAAATGATAAGAGTAATAAAAAGTTCGATGTGAAAAAAGTTCCATCAGCCAAAGAAAAGAATAATAACGATCAAAAAAAGCACGACAGGCATGATAATCAGGACAAGCAGATTAACCAGGACAAGCAGAAAAACCAGGGCAAGCAGAATAACCAGGTTAGGCAGGATACACATGGTAAGCAATATAACCACCATGATAAGCAGCAAAATAAACAAGATAAGAATGATTGGGACAAGTCGAAATGGGGTAAAGGCAATAATGGAAACGGAAATGGACATAATGAATAAAAAGAGTCCAGCATACAGCTGGACTCTTAGCCATGGATATTTAATTGTAATAAGAATTATTGACCTTTAAGTTGAGATTGTGCTTGTTGTACAAGACGTTTCGTGATTTCTCCGCCAACTGAACCATTGGCACGTGCTGAAGTATCGGAACCTAATTGTACACCGAATTCAGATGCAATTTCATATTTGATTTGTTCTAATGCTTGTTCGATTCCAGGAACAAGAAGGTTGTTACTGCTGTTAGCCATTTGAATCTCCCCTTTACTTTTTCAACGGCATTTGCCGCTGTAATGATAGTATAAGTAGAATGTGGAGTTTTACTTATATGAGCTGCATCAAACTTATTGGTAAACCTACCTATTTGTTGTAAGTAAGTCAGTTTTAAAAGAGAATGGAAAAAAGAATGAAAAAAGGATGAAAAAAGGGTAAACTAGATTTTTAATGGTTATGTGATTCGCATAACTATAAAGGAGTAAGAAAGGAAACTCTTTATGTTTGCTATCAAAAAAATATTATCAAAGTTAACACCCGCTCAGCTTATCGTCGGTTATTACTTTTTGGCCGTAAGTATCTCGACCATACTGTTGAGTCTGCCTGTTGCTCTTAAGCCAGGCGTGGAATTTAAATTCATGGATGCATTATTCACAGCCGTAAGTGCAGTTAGTGTGACAGGTCTAACAGTTGTTAGTTTACCTGAAGTGTATAATGAGGTAGGCTTTTTCATTCTAATGTTTGTTCTCCAATTTGGCGGTATTGGCATTATGACACTTGGAACGTTTTTCTGGTTGATTGTGGGTAAGAAAATCGGTTTGAAGGAAAGACAATTGATCATGACAGATCAAAACCAATCGAATCTTTCGGGGCTTGTTAAATTATTGATTCAAATCATTCAGATATTTGTCGTAATTGAAATGATTGGCGCTCTAGTTTTAGGCATTTACTTTCTGAATTATTTTCCAAGCTGGCAAGAGGCCTTTTTAAATGGCTTGTTCTTAGCCATAAGTGCCACCACGAATGCAGGTTTTGATATCACCGGTATTTCAATGATTCCATTTAAAGACGATTATTTTGTACAGTTCATCACGATCATTCTGCTTACCCTTGGAGCTATCGGGTTTCCTGTCTTGATTGAGTTGAAAGAGTTTTTATCCAATAAAGCCCGTACTTATAAGTTTCATTTTTCTTTGTTCACGAAGCTGACATCAGTCACTTTCTTTTCCCTTATCATTGGGGGAACGATCCTGATTTACTTGCTGGAAATGAACGGGTTTTTTAAAGGTAAGAACTGGCATGAATCTTTTTTTTATTCTCTTTTTATGTCATCGAATACGAGAAGTGGTGGCCTTGCAACGATGAATGTGGGCGATTTCTCGGAACCGACCCTTTTATTGCTGAGCATTTTGATGTTCATTGGAGCATCCCCAAGTTCAGTCGGGGGAGGGATACGGACAACGACTCTGGCCATCATGATTCTATTTTTATGGAATTTCATGAGGGGAAGGCGTTCCATTAAAGTGTTCAAGCGGGAGATTCATCCCGATGATATTCGAAAGGCGACAGCAGTTATGATCATGGGATCGCTCCTTTGCATAATCGCGGTCTTCATTTTATCGATTACTGAGAATTTTACTTTGATGCAAATCATTTTTGAAGTATGTTCGGCTTTCGGTTCAGTCGGTCTTTCGATGGGAATTACACCTGAACTCAGCAATACCGGTAAAATTGTCATTATGATCATTATGTTCATTGGCCGTGTCGGGATAACGTCCCTCCTGTATATCATTGGCCATAAAGAAGTTACGGAAAATTTCCATTACCCTAAAGAACGCGTCATCATTGGGTAAATGATTAAAGTAGAACAGTGACCTTTCCATCGAGGAAAGGTTTTTTGTTTTGTTTGCAGGAATCATGGACAAAATGTTGAAATTTACCTATAAGTGAGAGTTTTCAACCATTTAAACATACAAAATATGCTTAATTTGCCCCCTTACTTTGAGTTCATTCGGATGAAGTATAAATCATTTTGGTGAGGAGGTGGAAGAATTGAAGAAATATACTGGAAGGTTCTTTGTCCCTGCCCTTTTCTTCATATTGATATTACCCTATATAGGGTGGCTTGGGCATGAAGAACGAGGGTTTTCCGCCTTTTCAGGAATATATGTAATCGTAATTTTAACCATTGCCTGGTGTTTGGGTGCCATCTTCGATCATAACCGGAAAACGATTGCTTTGTTGCAGGATAGCGAAGGGCGTTATCGCATTATCTCCAATTATTCTAAAGAATTGATCAATAGCTTCAATGAAGTCGTTTTCCTAACGGATGAGAAAGGGAAATGGTTGTATTTAAACCCGGCCTGGAAATCGATGAGTGGTGCAACCGTGAATGAATCCCTGGGGCTTCACTTTTCCAAACATATGGGTAACGCTTCTTATCAAGACCTATTAAAGACCTTTGAGGACTCCTTTCATCGAGGGGACAAATATTTTCGTGCGGACATAAAACTGAATACGAAAAAGGGAACAAGTTGGGTTGAAGCTTTCGTTAAACTAATTTACGATGACGATGGGAAATTCATCGGGACGGCGGGCATATTATCGGAGATCAATGAACGTAAACATGCTGAGGAAAAGCTTGTGAGCCTAAACGAACACCTGGCAATCACATCAAGCAAATTATCAACGGCAGCCCAACTTGCGGCAGGGATTGCACATGAGGTCAGGAATCCGATGACAGCGATAATGGGATTCGTGAAGTTGATTAAAGATGGCGGTTCCGAAAAGCAGGAATACTATGATATTATTTTTTCGGAAATAAATCGAATCGAGCAAGTGCTGAACGAACTCTTGCTGCTATCGAAACCTGCTGAGGCGGTTTTTCTTGAGAAGGATTTAAAGGAAAGCTGCAACCATGTCGTAACGCTGTTGCAGACAAATGCCGTACTGAACAATATTCAAATTCATAAAAATTATGATTCAGAACCTATTTTTATGTACTTTGATGAAAACCAAATCAAGCAAGTATTAATAAACATGATAAAAAATTCCATAGAATCGATGCCGAATGGCGGCAATATTTTTGTAGGCATAAATGAAAAAAATGGGGAAGTTTTTTTGAGCATTTTGGATGAAGGGGAGGGTATCCCGGAAAACTCCCTTCAAAAAGTAGTAGAACCATTTTTCACTACAAAAACATCAGGAACGGGATTGGGTCTTTCCGTTTGTTTTAGAATCATCGAAAAGCACGGCGGAAAGGTTTTCATCACAAGTGAACTGAAAAAAGGTACGAAAATAGTTTGTATCTTTCCAACCGTCCAACAAAGGGAAAATAGTAAGAACGAAAAGGTCTGGATGCATGGCCGCGAATGACAAGAAAATAATGATTTAATCGTTGAAAAAATCAGAATATTATGTATATAATTTAAGAGTAATAACATACTAACCGGTTAGTTAGTTTAAAAGGAGGAATTCATTTGAACTTTGAACATACTCAAAAGGTGAAAGATCTGGAAAAGAAGTTAACGGAATTCATGGAAAAGCACGTCTATCCAAATGAATCAATATACAAGAAGCAGCTCGCAGCACAGGAAAGCCGCTGGAGTGAAATACCCCCGATATTATCTGAATTGACGACAAAAGCAAAAGAAGCAGGATTATGGAATTTATTTTTACCTGATAGCGGTTATGGCGCGGGTTTAACAAATCTAGAATATGCCCCTCTTTGTGAAATCATGGGTAGGTCGACGATAGGGCCTGAAATCTTCAACTGTAATGCGCCGGACACTGGTAATATGGAAGTGTTGGTGAGATACGGTTCAGATGAACATAAAGAACGCTGGCTGAAGCCCTTGCTTGCTGGGGAAATCCGCTCATGCTTCTCGATGACAGAACCGGAAGTGGCGTCCTCCGATGCGACCAATATCGAATGCAGGATAGAAAAGACGGGTAATGAGTATGTCATAAACGGCCGAAAATGGTGGTCATCAGGAGCAGGCGATCCCCGATGCAAGATTGCCATCGTCATGGGTAAGACGGATCCTGAGGCGTCCAAGCATGAACAACAGTCAATGATTCTTGTACCGCTGGATACACCGGGCGTCAAAATCGAGAGAATGCTCCCTGTGTTCGGTTATGATCATGCCCCGCATGGCCATGCCGAAATCACTTTTGAAAATGTGAGGGTCCCGGCAACGAATATTCTATGGGGTGAAGGCAAAGGATTTGCGATTGCCCAAGGAAGGCTCGGACCTGGAAGGATACATCATTGCATGAGGCTGATCGGCGCTGCTGAAAGAGCTCTTGAAGAATTATGTAAGCGCATTCAAAAACGTGTCGCTTTTGGTAAAACATTGGCGAGACAAGGTGTAATCATGGAGTGGGTTGCTGATTCACGCATTGAAATCGAACAAGCAAGACTTCTGACCTTAAAAGCTGCTTATATGATGGATACTGTCGGGAACAAGGAAGCGAAGGCGGAGATTGCCATGATAAAAGTGGTGGCACCGAATATGGCCTTGAATGTGCTTGACAGGGCCATCCAAGGCTTTGGAGCTGCTGGGATTTCCGATGATTTCCCTTTTGCTGCACATTGGGCGAATGCACGGACTTTAAGGCTTGCTGATGGTCCAGATGAAGTTCACCGCTCACAAGTTGCCAAGATAGAACTTCGAAAATACCAACAAAAGCATGAGGTGAAAATATGAAAGTTACCGACTTATTCGATTTAACTGGAAAGACGGCGATCATAACCGGTGGAGGAAGAGGATTGGGAGCACAAATAGCGACCGGCTTTGCCGAAGCTGGGGCAAATGTCGTTCTTTGTTCGCGGAAGAAGGAGGCATGCGACGAAGTTGCTTCACAAATCGAAAAGCTTGGAGTCAAGACGCTTTCCCTGAAGTGTGATATCACCAATCCGTCAGATGTACAGGAAGTTGTTAACGAAACGTACCGTGAATTTGGCGCCATCGACATTTTAGTAAACAATAGCGGGGCATCCTGGGGGGCACCAGCCATCGACATGCCCCTTGAAGCATGGCAGAAGGTGATGAATGTCAATGTAACCGGAACCTTTATCATGAGCCAGACAACAGGCAGGGTCATGATTGAACAGGGACATGGGAAAATCATAAATATCGCTTCCGTTGCCGGATTAGGGGGAACCGACCCGAGGGTGCTCGATACGGTCGGATATAATACGAGTAAAGGGGCCGTCATTACTTTAACGAAGGATTTAGCTGTTAAATGGGGTCAGCATAATATCAATGTTAATGCAATCGCACCCGGTTTCTTTCCTACAAAAATGACGAAAGGTGTTCTTGAGCAAGGAAAGAATCCTATCTTGGATTCCACGCCGCTAAAAAGATTAGGGAGTGATGATGATTTGAAAGGGGCAGCGGTTTTCCTGGCCTCAAAGGCATCCGATTTTGTGACTGGAAATATCTTGATTGTCGATGGGGGTTCACATGCAAAGTAATGAAAGATAAGTAAATATGGCTGGAGGGTATGAAATGATGAATGAAAAAAAATGGCTTTCCGTTTATCCTGATTCAATTTCAAAGGAAATAAAAGTCCCTGAGTTTCCGATGCAAAGGATTCTTCAAAATGCATGTCAGTCCTATCCAAACAATACAGCTATTACTTTTTATGACCGAAAGATATCCTATCAGGAGCTTTTTCATGCATCGCAAGCCTTTGCTTCAGCCCTGCAAAAAAAAGGTGTTCAAAAAGGTGATCGTGTCGCCATCATGCTGCCTAACTGTCCGCAATACGTTATAGCTTACTATGGATCGTTAGCAACAGGAGCCATTATCACCCAAATCAACCCAATGCTGGTTGAAAGGGAGCTGCAGCATATTTTACAGGACTCCGGTGCAGAAACGATCGTTGTATTGGATGGATTATACCCGAAGGTGAAAAGTGTGCAGCAACACGCAAATCTGAAAAATATCATCGCCGTAAGCCTTCAGTCTTCGGATGCAGATTTCCAGCCTGATGCTTCCTTTGACCAATTCATGAAGACAGGGGACGGGAATATCAATCACGTATCAATCGATCCGGAAAATGATATAGCCGTTCTTCAGTATACAGGAGGAACGACCGGCCGTTCAAAAGGGGCGATGCTGACTCACAGGAATATTCTGGCCAATGTCATTCAATCGTATGAATTCTTCAAGCATGAATTAAAAATGGGCTCTGAAAGAACGCTGTCGGTCATCCCGCTTTTTCATGTTTTTGGAATGACGTCCGCAATGAATTTATCCGTGTATATCGCGGGTGATTCCATCATGCTGCCACGATTTGAAATAGAAGAAGTGCTGGAAACGATTAAGCGTGAACAGCCGACCACTTTTCCTGGTGTACCGACCATGTATGTAGCGTTGACGAATCATCCAAAGGCAGAAGAATATGGAATGGGCTCAATTCGGGTCTGTAACAGCGGAAGTGCACCGATGCCTGTGGAACTGCTGCGTGAGTTCGAACGAAAATCAGGTGCGAAAATATTGGAAGGCTACGGTCTTACGGAAGCTTCGCCAACAACTCATTGTAACCCGGCATTTGCAAAAAGGAAGCCTGGGAGCGTCGGGATTGGTTTCCCATCGACTGAATATAAAGTGATGGACCTGGGGGACGGGACAAAAGAAATGGCCCCTGGCGAATTGGGGGAATTGGTCGTCAAAGGACCTCAAGTGATGAAAGGTTACTGGAATATGCCGGAGGAAACGGCGGTGACCCTTCGGGATGGTTGGCTTTATACGGGTGATATCGCCAAAGTTGATGAAGACGGTTATCTCTATATTGTCGACAGGAAAAAAGATTTGATCATCGCAAGTGGCTATAATATTTATCCGCGAGATGTGGAGGAAATTCTCTATGAACATCCTGCTGTCCAGGAAGCGGTTGTCATCGGAGTTCCTGATGCTTACCGAGGGGAGTCGGTAAAAGCTGTGCTTGTACTTAAACATAATAAAACGGCAAATGAACGGGAAATCATCGATTACTGCCGAGCAAGCCTATCGGCTTATAAAGTTCCGAATTTCGTTGAATTTCGTTATGAGTTACCGAAGACAAATGTCGGAAAGATTTTAAGGCGGGCTTTAAGAGAAGAACTTTCCAGGAAATAAGAGGGCTTTGATAGTACGAACGCGTATGATATCAATTCAGCTGAAATTTTAACAGATTGCGAGGGTGCAAACATGAAAGAAAAAATGACAGAACATAGCATACGCTTATTTGAAAAGAAGGGCTTTAGTGAAACGTCGATTTCCGATATCGTCGAATCGGTCGGGGTTACGAAGGGAACGTTTTATTATTACTTTACGAGCAAAGAGCAGTTGCTTATGGATATTCATCTAGCTTATATAGACGAGTTGCTTAGTGAGCAGGAAATAATCATGTCGGAGCCTGGTAAAAGCTGTAAGGACCAGCTTTTCGAAATGGTATTGATGTTATTAAAAAGCATCAAAACCAAAAAATCCAGCGCAACGGTCTTTTTCCGTGAAATGAAAAATCTAAGTGACGAAAAACTTGCACAAATCCTCCCTAAGCGGGATGAGTTCCGTAATAAAATCGAGCAAGTGCTGATTAGCGGCATCGAGAGCGGAGAACTACGTTCCAATCTCGATGCATCCATCATCTCTTTTGCTATTTTGGGTGTGGCCAATTGGAGCTATCATTGGTTCGACCCAGAAGGTGAAAAAACCGAACAGGAAGTTGCAGCCATTTTTATGGGGATGATTCTGCAGGGAATTGAAGCGTGACCGGGTTACATACTAACCAGTTAGCAGAAGGGAGATAGAAAGCATGACCAACAAGCAAATTCAATCAATAACCGTAATTGGGGCTGGGCAGATGGGGCATCAAATTGCGATGCTTGCTGCACTTGGAGGTTACGAAACGATTCTTCAGGATGTTCAGGGAGACGCTTTGAATACAGCCCAAGAAAAATTGGATGTCATTTTGTCTAAATGGGTTCAAAAAGGAAAATTGTCCGAAGATCGTAAGTTGGCTGCTTTTAACCGTCTTCAATATACCACCGATCTTGAGAAAGCGGCCAGTGGAGCTGATTTGATCATTGAAGCGGTTGTTGAAAAAATTGATGTGAAACGGGAAGTCTTTGCTAGACTTGAAGAATTGGCCCCAGCAGAAACCATTTTTGCCACGAATAGTTCAACGATTGTCAATAGCCTTATTGCGAGTGTGACGAATCGTCCGGATAAGTTCATTAATATGCATTTCTTTTTCCCGCCTCTAATAATGGATTGTGTTGAAGTTGTCATGAGTGATCAAACATCGGAGGAAACAGCGAGGCTTGCGATGGAAGTCACAGAAAAAATGAATAGGACAGGAGTTTTGTTGAGGAAAGAGATATCGGGTTTCGTAGCCAACCGAATTTTGGGAGCTTTGCAGCGTGAGGCCTTATATTTGTATGAAGAAGGGATTGTGGACTATAAGGATATCGATTTAATTTGCAGAAAAGCTTTAGGCCACCCCATCGGCCCTTTTGAACTGATGGATCTATCAGGTATTGATGTAGGATATTTTGTCATGCAGCAGCGATACAATGAAACTGGAAATCCAGAAGACAAGCCAAATGCTTGTATTGAAGAAAAGGTGAATAAAGGACACTTAGGAAGGAAAACAGGAAAAGGCTGGTATGATTATCCAAACCAAGGAGTGAAGAATTGATGACAAAATTAATTAGAGTGGTTAAGGAAAATAGGCTTGCGGTCATCACCATCGATAATCCTCCATTAAACGTAATCAGTAAACAAGTATTCAGAGAATTGGGAGAAACATTCGATGAACTTTCAAAAGATACTGAAACTGTTGCGGTACTCATAACCGGTGCAGGCAATATCGCATTTGCGGCTGGTGCCGATATAAAAGAATTCCCTAACATGATGGGGAACCCGAACATGAAAGAAATGGTAAAGGAAAGTCATGCCGTCCTAACCAAAATCGACCAGTTACCTAAACCTACTATAGCTGTATTAAATGGCCTGACTTTGGGAGGCGGATGCGAACTGGCTCTGGCCTGTGATTTGCGAGTGGCAGAAACACAGGTTCAAATTGGTCTGCCTGAAGTGAAATTGGGCTTATTTCCTGGAGCTGGCGGTACACAGCGTTTGTCCAGACTTGTAGGAAACGCAAAAGCAAAAGAGATTATATTTACCGGTGATCCGCTTGGTGCCACGGAAGCGGAAAAGATCGGGCTTGTCAATAAAGTTGTTGAGCAAGGCTGCGGCTTATCGGAAGCGAAAATCTTGGCCTCACGATTAACAAGGCACTCACTTCAGGCACTTTCGAGAATCAAGAAAGCGATTGATGAAGGAAGTGAGGCAACGCTTGAGCAAGGTCTAGAGATTGAAACGAATCTTTTTGAAGAAATCTTCCAAACTGAAGATGTTAAAGAAGGGGTTTCCGCTTTCTTGGATAAACGTAAACCAGCTTTCGTACATCGTTAATCAAGGAGGGGTCTTATGCATGAATTTGAAGTCAACGTCCGTTTTTCCGAAACGGATGCTTTGGGCCACATCAATAACACTAGCTATTTCATATACCTCGAAGAAGCACGAATGAAATTTTTTGAAGCTTTAGGCCTAGCGGCAAATGTCGAATCTTGGAATTTTTTGTTAGCCTCCACTAAATGCGACTTTATTGCTCAGGTATATTTCAATCAACTATTGACCATCCGTACATCTTTGAAAAAAGTAGGAACGAAAAGTTGTGAAATGGCCCATGATATCCTCTGTTCACAAACTGGGGAAGTGATCGCCAGGGGAAGTGCAGTTTTAGTCTGTTTTGATTTTTTGAATCAAAAAAGTGAACCTATTCCTGAATTTATTAAAGAAAAGCTCATTTCACATCTTGTTCATAAATAGAATGTCAAAAGTCTAAAGGAGTGGAAGATCATGGTTGACGATACGATTCCTGTTCGGCCCGGCGAGGAACTGAATATTGATGCATTAGAAGGTTTCCTAAGAAAAAATGTATTGGACCTTCCAAATGAACCGTTAGAATTGCAACAATTTTCCACGGGCTATTCCAATTTGACTTATCAACTGAAAATTGGTGAGTGGGAGGCTGTCCTCAGAAGGCCACCTCTTGGTCCTGTTGCTCCAAAGGCACATGATATGAAGCGTGAACATCATATCCTATCTTCAATCAACCCATATTTTCAGGCAGCTCCCGAGCCTATTCTGTTCTCGGATGATGAATTGATTGCGGGGGCCCCTTTTTTCCTAATGGAAAGGAAACATGGAATTGTAATAGATACTGAATTTCCCAAGGGCATCGAGCCTACTGTTGAAAAGTGCAGACAGCTTTCATATGTGATGGTCAACCGGCTTGCTGATCTTCACTCGATTCCCTATGAGAAAACAGGGTTGGTTGAAATTTCCAAACCTGAAGGGTTCATTGAAAGACAAGTGCGCGGATGGATTTCCCGCTATGAGAGAGCAAAGACAGATGAAATCAAGGAAATTCGTCCGCTTATCGATTATTTTAAAGAGAATATCCCGAAATATAGCCAGACTTCAATTATCCATTATGACTATAAGATCAATAATGCCATGTTTAACAAGGACCTTACAGAGATGGTTGGTTTATTTGATTGGGAAATGTCCACCGTTGGTGATCCGCTAGCCGATTTAGGAGTGGCTTTAAGCTACTGGACGGAAAGCGGTGATCCGGAACTTATCAAATTCGGTGTGGGTCAAGCATCAATCACGACTTTAACCGGTTTCCTGACACGGCGGGAATTTATCGAGACGTATGCAGCAAGAAGCGGCAGGGATGTTTCCAACGTCGATTTTTACTTAACCTTTGGTTACTTTAAGTTAGCTGTCATCCTTCAGCAAATCTATTATCGATATAAAAAAGGCCAGACTAATGATCCCCGTTTTTCCAATCTCGGAAAAACGGTGAAAAGCTTACTCACTCATGCTGCAAATGTAGCTGCGAAGGAAGTTTAAATAAATGGAATATATACAAAACATTCATTTGCTACTAAAAAAAGAAGAAATAGATAGGGAAAAACTCCAAGAGGGGGATAAAGTTGCGGTCATCCTGGATGTGTTATTAGCGACCACAACGATTATTTCAGCACTTCAGGATGGGGCACGCCAGGTGATACCTGTCATGGATCCAGTGGATGCCTTGGTGAAAAGCCAGGAATTGGACCATGGGGATTCCATAGTGGCAGGGGAACTAAAAGCAAAACCGGTTGATGATTTAATGTATCCAAGTCCTACGCTATTGAGTAAGTTGGTACCTGGAAAAACTTTAATATTGTCAACGACTAATGGAACGGTAGCACTGAGGAATTCAGCCGCTGCAAAAAAGGTCTATATCGCATCTTTGTTAAATAATCCGTCTGTTGCTGAAAAAATAAAAAAACATCATAAAACAGAAACGATCATCATCGTATGTTCGGGAAACTCAGGTGAATTCAGTCTGGAAGACTTTTACGGTGCAGGTCATTTGATAGATTGCCTGATTACTGGATCACAAGGTACGTTCATACTCAACGATGCAGCAAAGGCAGCAAAAACGCTTTATCGAACGAATGTCGAAAATGCCTTTGATATCCTGAAATCATCATATGTCGGACAGTTGTTCGACAAACACAGCTTGATCGCAGATTTGGAATTGGCGGCGCAAAAAGGGTCGGTGGGTCTTGTCCCAGAGTTGGTGGATGGAAAGATCGAAGCCGAATTGAAAAGGCAGGAAACGTAGTTCAAAACCTGGATAAGGAGTGAAGGGGATGAGGTTTTCACAGTCAATGGCGGTGGTGACAGGTGCAGGTTCCGGTATTGGGAAGGCTACCGCGATGCGCCTGTCGGACGAAGGGGCAAAAGTGTTGTTGGTAGGGAGGACGAAAGGGAAGCTGGAGGAAGCAGCTGCAGAAATCAATGCAAGGCATAAGATTCCCATGGCTGACATTTTCGCTGCTGATGTTACCGTCGAGGAAGATGTAAAGAATTTGGCCATGTATGTAAAGGAACAATATCGTGACCTTCACATTTTAATCAATAATGCAGGTGGATCAAAGTCCTCGAAGCTTTTGGATACCTCTGCAGCTGATTGGGATATGATTCAACATGTCAATTTGAAAAGTGTCTTTCTAGTTTCCAAGTACTTGGGAAAAGTGATGGAAGAAGGAGCGGGCAGTGGAAATAAAGCCATCAATCGGGCAATCGTGAATGTGGCTTCACTGTCAGGGCATCAGGCAGGGGCATTCATCCCGCATTACAGCTCTGCTAAAGCAGGGGTCATCAGTTTAACGAAATCATTGGCATTGGAACTCGCTGCAGTTGGCATTCGGGTCAATTCCGTATCACCGGGATTCATTGAAACGCCTTTAACGGAGGATGGACTGCAAAATGAAAAATTCGTAAAGTCGATTCAACGGAATACGGCACTGGAAAGAGTGGGGAAAGCAGAGGAAATAAGTAATGTCATTGCCTTTGCTGCTTCGCCGGAGGCTTCCTATATGACTGGGACGGATTTATTGGTGGATGGCGGCTGGTTGATCAAATAAAAAAAGGGGATGGGTAAATGTTAAAAGAACACTTATTGACAGAGGTAACCGATAATGTAATGATCCTGACTTTGAATCGTCCTGAAAGCTTGAATGCATTTAGCCCGGATATGATTGCAAGCTTAACGAAAGCGATAAAGGATGTAAAAAAAACACCACATATAAGGGCAGTCATCATCAAAGGGGCGGGAAGATCATTCACTGCGGGAGGTGACGTTAAGTCGATGGGCAAGGCTTCTGCAAGTCAATTGTATGATCATGTTGGCAGAATGAATGAATGCATATGGGCAATGGATGTTTCTGAGGTTCCCATAATCGCTGCCGTCCATGGATTTGCGGCAGGGGCCGGATTTAATTTGGCACTCGCCTGTGATTTGATCGTGGCTTCCGATGATAGTCAATTTGCCATGAGTTTTTCACAGGTAGGCCTGATCTCTGATGGAGGTGGATCGTATTTTTTACCTAAATTAGTAGGGCCACACCTTGCAAAGCAGCTCTTCTTTACTGCCGAGCCAATTTCTGCGGAACGCTTATACCAGTTAGGTGTCATTAATTATATATATCCATTCAATCAACTTGAAGAGGAAACATTGAAACTTGCGGAAAAGCTGGCAAATGGACCGACAAAAGCTTATGGGATGATGAAAAAGCTCGTTAGCCATTCATTTACGGCTACACTTGATGAAATGCTCGAACAGGAACGAATCACGCAAACCTTGATGGCCTCCACAGAAGATCATCTTGAGGGAGTCGCAGCATTCAAAGAAAAAAGAAAACCGGAATTTACAGGGAATTAATAAGGGAGGGATAAAGATGAGAGCCATTCATTTTGAAGAATACGGCGGACCGGAAGTACTGAAATTGACTGAAATGGAAAGGCCCGTGCCAACTGGGCATGAAGTTCTGATTGAAATCGATTGTGTCGGCGTCAATTATGCAGATACAGCCAGAAGGGAAGGGCAATATGTAGTACCTACGCCGCTGCCGTTCATTCCAGGTGCGGAAGTGGCTGGCGTTGTGGTGGAAGTTGGTGGAAAAGTGACCAAAATCAAACCTGGTACAAGGGTCGTGAGTTTAATCGAATCTGGTGGATATTCAGAATATGCTCTTTCGGATGAATTCTCGGCCATTCCGCTTCCTGATTCCATTCCGTTCCATGAAGCTGTTTCCCTGCCCCTCCAAGGTCTGAGTGCCTATCATATTCTAAAGACAATGGGACGCATGAAAAAGGGGGAAACGGTATTGGTCCATGCTGCTGCAGGTGGAGTGGGAACGATTGCCGTACAATTAGCCAAAATCTTCGGGGCTGGAAAAGTGATTGCCACCGCCAGCACAGTGGAAAAGTTGGAACTGGCTAAATCGATGGGGGCAGATGAACTTATCGATTACACGAAAGAAGGATGGGAAATGAAAGTCCGTGAGGTCACGTCCGGCAAGGGAGTAGACGTGGCGCTGGAAATGGCAGGAGGTGATGTTTTCAATAAAACATTGAAATGTTTGGCTCCATTTGGACGTCTTGTTGTTTTTGGTAATGCCAGTCGTAAGCCTTATACGATGAATCCGCAGCAATTGATGAGGCGCAATCAATCCGTCGTAGGTTTTTTCCTGCCACAGATCATGAAACATCCAGATTTGCTGTTGCCTAGCATTCAAGAGCTTTTTTCTTACGTCACGTCCGGGGAACTTAAGCTAACTATCGGCGGCATCTACCCAATTGAAAAGGCAGCAGCCGTTCATGAGGAAATGAACGCCCGTCAAACGAAAGGGAAGTTGATTTTGCAGGTGAAATGAGAAGAAGGGGTGTATATGATGCACCCCTTCTATTTTAATTGGATTTCATTAGTTCCTTAAACCCTCAAGAAGGATTCAATCCGTATCAGTGCTCACGTCCTTATCGGGATGCATGAAAGGTGGCTGCGGCGCTTTTTTAGCCTCTAATAGTTCACGGTTTTCAGTTGAATTCCAGCCTATATCATTGGTGGGGTGTATCCATTCGTCTCCAGCCATGATTTCCGGGTCAGTATTTTCGCTCCAATTTTCGAGTGGAGAGTTTTCAGATGCATATTTACTGTCGCCGATGACGACTCCATAATCATTGACGAATGGAGCCTGTGGTATTATGCCGGTTCCCTTAAAGCTTGGTGCGTTAATTTGGTGTGGTTGTGTATCGTCGACAACCGGTGACTCCAATTTCTTTTTCATGTAGTGTCTCCCTTTCCGTTTTACGGTTATTTTTCTCGTCTGTCCCTATATTATCCCTGAATAATTTCAGGCATTTTTACCCCATTCTAAAATGTAAACTATATGAAAAGGATGGATGAAAATGAAACGGAAAGCCAATGTGGATGGTGCTGTCAAAGCAAGTAAAACGCCAAAAAGAAACCAAGCTGAAAATGAATTTTCCAATGAGTTCGCATTGGAGGAAAACACAATGAAAGGTGCCAACCGTAATTCGAAGCAAGGCAGAAAAGGAAGAAGTTAATGGATAAAGAAAAACAAAACAGCCAGGAAAAGCTGGGACAACATGTACGAACTGAATTTGGAATCGAATTCAGCGGCGATATGAACGCAACCAAAATTTATGAAATTTTGGCAAAAGAAAATAAAAAACGTGATAGTGATAAATAAATAAGGACGGACCCAATTCTTGGGTCCGTCCTTATTCTTATAAAATGATGCTGCCAGATTTTGAGAGAGGGAATATCGTTGATCCCTTACCACTCGGATCAAAATAGGCAAGCATGAACGAAGGTTTCTCGACAATCATTCCCTCAGATAAATACGTTTCCAAATCAAAGGGAAGTGCCTCGAGCAATGTGTGTTTGTGTATTTCTTTTTCATTAAGCGATAAAGCTGCGAAAGAGGAACCAAGCTGTTCAGGATTATTCAGAATCTCTTCATATATCTCTTTCCGACCACTTTTATCTAATGAAGCTTCCCACCAAGGTTTACGTGGTTTGTATTTCTGATTCATGAAATAATCCAATTTCATGAGTCCGATAATGTTTTTCAGTTCAGCAGATTCCCGGGAAGCCAAAAACTGCTGTAAACGTCTGAACAAGTCTTCGAGCTGATGGCCGATTCGTGACCAGCCTTGTTCATCCCAATAGGTACCGAAATCTTGAAAGAAGTCGAATGGTGATTGAAATACCGTTTCGACCAGATATTCTGTGGTATGATCCATTCTATGGTCGTTCCAGTATTTTTCAAGGACATCTTCAACCTGTTTAATTCGGACAATGTCATCAAAGGATAAGACATTATTTCCTAGGATTTCATAGGGAGCATGTTCGCTGTATATATATTGGTGTTCAGCGGCGCGTATCCGTAAGCCAGTTCCACGAAGCATCTTTAAGAAACCGAGCTGCATCTCTTCGGGTCGGAGCTCGAAAACATCATTGAAAGTCTTTCTGAAAGAGTGATAATCTTCTTCTGGTAAACCGGCAATAAGGTCTAAATGTTGATCAATTTTTTGCCCTTCTTTAACCATGGTTACGGTCCTTGTCAGTTTTTCGAAGTTCTGCCTTCTCATTACTAGATCATTCGTATGATCATTCGTCGATTGTACCCCTATTTCAAAGCGGAACAGTCCTGCAGGGGCATTATCGTTCAAGAACTGGATAACTTCCGGACGCATGATGTCCGCCGTGATCTCGAACTGGAAAACTACACCGGGAAGATGTTCATCGATTAAGAATTGAAACATCTCCATGGCATAGCTTCGGCTAATATTGAAGGTTCGGTCAACGAACTTAATGGTCTTTGCACCATTAGCCATAAGGTATCTGATATCTTCTTTAATCTTCTCACGATCAAAATACCTGACACCCACTTCAATCGATGAAAGGCAAAATTGGCAGCTGAACGGGCACCCTCGGCTAGTTTCGATATAGGTGACACGTTTAGATAGGTCTCCGCGGTCTTCCTCCAAACGATATGGAGAAGGGAGGGATTTCAAATCAACCTTGCCGTTCTGAGGCTGGATGATTTTTTTTCCATCCTGTCGATACGCAATGCCGCCTACCTTCTTATAGTCATTCGAACCTTCAATTTCAGATAAAAGAGCCTTGAAAGTGACTTCACCTTCGCCAATTACGATGAAATCAGCCCCGGGAATCTGATCAAGCCATTCCCCGACATCATAGGTGACTTCAGGTCCGCCGAGAATGATAACCAATTCTGGATTGATCTTCTTCAGCATGGCTACGACTTTCATTGTTTCTTCGATGTTCCAAATATAGCAGCTGAACCCTATGACATCGGGTTTTTTGGAATGAAGATCACCAACTATGTTCATAATTGGATCTTTTATCGTATATTCTGCCAGCTGTACATCGTAATCGGGCTGGGCATAAGCTTTTAAATATCGGATGGATAGCGATGTATGGATATATTTTGCGTTAAGAGTACTGATTATTATATTCATGTTAAAGGGCGTAAAAGAAACGCCTGGCTCCTTTCGTGTACATGTCTTTTTAAGCCAACAAGCACTAACGAGTAATTTTACCATAGCGTGCTCCATTTGAAAAATGGGTTATGGTATTGACGGGGAATCTTTTCAGCTTGAAAGCGAAATAAAATGGAATTTGAAAAAACGGATGAAGCAGAAAATGCTTCATCCGTTTTATTTAAAAAGCTTGTTTAATATACTCTTTCGTTTTAGTCATGAAACGTTTTGTTTTGGTCGCTTTCAATTCGATGATCGGCTGCGCCATGGTAGCGATCATTTCGCTAGATAATAACATGGTAATCAAGAAAGAGAGGCCGGCGAGCATGATAAAGCTCTCTGTATTGCTGAAGTATTCCTGGATGGTGCTTTCACGGAAAAACCGAATGAAGAAACCATGCAGCAGATAGACATAAAGGGTTTGTTTACCCCAGTTCGTAAAGAAATATTGTCCGCGTGGAATGAACGAAAGGAAGCTGAACACTGAAATTATGCTCAATCCATAAAATCCTAGGCGTTTAAACATGGACACTATTGTCGCATCTTCAAGTTCGGCATATGGTTTCGAACCGAGCAGCCATTTATAATTGATATCGCCATTTAAATAAAAACCGATAAAAATCACTAACATAACACTAAGTGAAGCCAAACGGACTTTGGGTGTGAATAGTTTTTTTAAATGTTCCTTGCTTAAATGGTACCCGATCAAAAACATCGGGAAAAAAACGAATGTCCTGGAGAGACTAAGGTAATTGGAGATATTGTCAATATATCCAATCAATAAAGCGATTAAAAAAGATAGACCTATGCCTACTGATGGCTTTAGCTTTGAGAAACCAAGGAGCATGATGTTCCAACAGAATAAACTGATCAGGAACCATAGCGACCATTGGGGGTCAAGCAGGTCTACAGTGATGGCAGAACGTTCATATAAGAAATAGTAGTAAACGGTATAGATCAATTGGAAAATGATATAGGGCAATATCAGTTTTTTCGTAATTTTACCTAAATACCCTTTTTGATAAAAACCTTTCGCAAAGAACCCTGAAACAAGGATAAAGGCAGGCATGTGAAAGGAATAAATGGTTTTATATAAAGCGTATATCGTTTCACTGTCATGTATATACGTATTCAGCAAATGTCCAAAGACGACAAAAGCCATGAGAATGAACTTGGCGTTATCGAAGAAAAAATCACGTTGTTTCATCGTTGCCTCCATTTAATAAATTTTTAAGGTAGCTAGAAAGCGTTGTTATTCCTTATACCCTAAATACCTTGTACTAAATCAATATTTATTAAACTTATTATAAATACCTTAAATTAAGCTTAACGCTAAGTTTTAGAGTGTTCAATATACTATAATTTGATATAGATGATAATTTTGGAATGATGTGATTGCGCCGATTTTCGAAAAATACCGAGGAAAATCAAGATGGATGTCGAATAAAGTTGGTAAGTATCGGTTTTGATGAGGGGGGTTAATATGAAAGTCGGTTATGAGAATGAATCGGAATATAAACAGGAAATTTTAAAATTGAATAAACAGATCGAAGGGTTTTTGAACATTTTCAATTCGATGTCAGAGCCTTATATTAGGGTTGATGAGGAACTGCGTCTCACTTATGCCAATGATGCCGCTTGCGCCCTGCTGGAAACCGCGAAAGAGCAGCTGGAGTCCATGAAGATAACTGATTTTCTCGATGTCATCCCTTTAAATAACCAGGTAGTGTCAAGTTCCCTAAAAACCTCGAATGAAAGTGAAAGGCAAATTATCCAACTACATACCGGAGCCCTTAAGCAAATAGAGTTTATGCGTATAGGCTCACTTTTCGAAGGACAGCAGTTCTACCGTTTGGGGGATGTGACATTGGATGTTTCTTCATCAAGGGAAACAAGGATGTCAAGGCAGATGTTTTTGGACATTTTCGATACAGCCATAGAAAGCATCGTTCTATTCGACAGTTCAGGAATAATAATGGAAGTGAACCATGCCTTTATCCATGTCTTGGGCATCCCGAAAAAAGAGATTGTCGGCAAGAATATGAGGGGCCTCATATCCCCAAATTATAGGGAATATTGGGATGAGAGCATACAAAGGGCCTTTGATGAGTCGAACTTCAAAGGAGAGGTAGAGATAAAGGTTGGGGATGAACTGCATCATTTCACTTTCTCGATAAGTTCAACGGTAGGAAATGAATTATATATGTGGGTGCTTCGAAAAATTACAGAATCAAATATAATAGAAAAAAAGTTAGAGACGAGCGAAAGGATTTTTGCCGAATTATTCGACCAGTCCATGGACGCAATCATATTCTGGAATGATGACGGGATCATTTTTCGGGTCAATCATTCAGCATGTAAAATATTCGAATCCAGCAGAGAGGATTTGATTGGCAGTCATATCTGGAAATACGTGTACAGCAATAAAAACCACTTTAGCCAGATGATGGAAACATTTGAAAGAGACACCCAGGTGCGGGGTGAGCTGATTTATAAAATGCCTAATAACCAAATTAAATTGCTTGAATTGACTGCCAAAAAACATGAAGGTGACGGATATAACGTAACGATCTTTCGAAATGTCAGTGAGCGTTGGCTGATTGAGAAGGAATTAAGGGATAGTGAAAAGAAGTTCAGGAAGATTTTTGAGGGAACATTAGATGGCTTGATATTATGGAATCATGAAGGGTTCACCGATATTAATGAAGCTGGGCAGAAAATATTGGAGATTTCAAAGCGCAAACTGCTATCTATATCTATACAGGGCTTCATCGAAAAAATTCCTGAAAATGCTCCTGTCTTGAACGCTCACATTGAAAATGTTTATAAGCATGAGGTCTACTCTTCCATCATTCCGATAACATTCGAAGATGGAAAGGTTAAGCATATTGAATTTTTGACGAGGAAAAATCTATATTCGAACCTGAATTTAAGCATTTTCCGTGATGTGAGTAAAAATCTCGAAATGCAGGAACAAATCCGAAAATCGGATACTTTGAATGTCGTTGGTGAATTGGCGGCCGGAATTGCTCACGAAATCAGGAATCCAATGACAGCCTTAAAAGGTTTTATCCAGTTGCTTGAGGATGGTGTGAAAGGGGAGTTTTCCACATATTTTCATGTGATTACTTCCGAAATTAAGCGAATCGAAACCATTATAACGGAATTCTTGGTACTGGCAAAACCGCAGGCGCTAAAAATTTTCAAACAGGATGTTCATACCATATTGAGGGAGACACTGGAATTACTGGCCGCTCAGGCACTATTGGAAAATATTCAATTCGAGACAGACTTTGAAGAAGATGAATTTAACGTTTTGTGTGAAGCGAACCAGTTAAAGCAAGTGTTCATTAACATCATCAAAAATGCATTGGAAGTCATGCCGGATGGGGGATCTGTTTCCATTAAAACAAACCGGTTTTCAGAGAAATACGTTTGCATTTCTATTACAGACAAAGGAATGGGGATTTCAACGGAAATGCTAAAAAAATTGGGTGAACCTTTTTATACGACGAAAGATAGGGGAACCGGGCTCGGGCTCATGGTCAGCTATAAAATCATTGAAGAGCACAATGGCTATATAGAAGTGGAAAGCGAAGTGGGAAAAGGGACGAGCTTTCATATTTATTTGCCATTCGAGTAATGCAGAAGGGGGTGTTCCAAACTTTTTTAGTTAATGGAAATTATATGGAATTTTCATCGATTAATGGGAATCCTTTGTTGGATTCCTTTTTTTATATTATATTATATTATCTTAGAATCACAATTGAGGGTTGTAACAATGAACTCCATTATAGAAAAGCTGCTGAAGTTTAAGTTGGAAAATAAGAATGACATCCAACTTGCAGAACTTTCGAATCGATTTTCGGAGCGGGCTTCATATGAACTTGTCCTAATCTATAAGAGGTCCATGATTAGAAATTTCCGTCATATCCTGTCTGCTGGTGATTAAAGCACTATCGCAATTTAAGAAGTTTTGTCTTTTTTTGCGAATCTATTTACATATAAGGCATATTTTGTAATACTTCTTTATTATAATGTAACTTTAAAAAGGCAGGAGTAGTGAATGTTGTTATGAATTCTAGGTGTGCAACGGAAATTTGTTCTGAGATTCGAATGAAGCGTTGGGAAATGATGGAGTTGGCCAAAATGTATGGGCTAAATCATGAGAATACCCTTCGCCAAAGTGAGCAGCTTGACAAACTTATAAATGAGTATTTGATCCTTCAACATCATTCATCAGTGGAAGTGAGAAATAAGCGGGAAGAAATGGTCGTTATTGTGCAGCAGCCCTTTAATGACGACATTACCTTTTAGTGGGGATTTGAATGCATGCATGACTTTTTAAAGTAGCAGGCAAGGAGACAAGCAACTTTGTGTGATTTCTGGTGAAATGAACCTTTGCAAACATATCCGAAAACAATTAATGAAAGACTTATATAAACAAGACAATATATCTTTTGAATTTCCTATGGATTTGGGGTATATATCGAGGGGAGGCCACCAGAAGGTGTCCTTCATGTATCGGGATTGGTTTAGAAGTCTTAATTTTTCTGAATGGATTACACTGATAAATAAAAAGTAAGAGCTGACTCACTTGATGGAGCCAGCCATGGAAGTTCGGGAATTACAAAACTTCCAATAATATGACCATGAATAAAAGGCCGACAATGAAGGAATAGGTAGATGTGCGTTCATTGCCATCCCCATGGCTTTCAGGAATCAATTCCTTATAAACGATGAAAAGCATGGCCCCGGCGGCGAAAGCTAGGCCGTATGGGACCAGGAACCCAATGTAAGAGGTTAAATAAAAACCTAGTAAGCCAGTAATTATTTCGATGGTACCGGTTAAAGTTGCTATCAGGAACGCTGTGAGTTTACCGATTTTTTGATTAATTAAAAACAAGGCCACTAGTAAGCCTTCCGGAGCATTTTGCAGGCCGATGGCAAAAGCGATCAAATTACCTGTATCAGCACTATCAGAGGCGTAACTGACCCCAACAGAAAGACCCTCAGGAATATTATGGAGTGTAATGGCAGTGATGATGAGCAAAGCCTTTTCATCGAACTGAATGCCACTTTTCGTATGGCTGAGATCGATATGAGGAATGTTTTTTTCCATGATCGTTAATGTTATTACTCCGAGAAAAACCCCAATGACTAGCGGCACATACCCTCCGGTGGCCAGAGACTCAGGAATCAGGCTCAATAACGAAGCAGCCATCATAATTCCAGCCGTAAATGCCAGAAGCGTGTCTCTGAATCGATGCGTGATTGAACCTTGAATGAACAAGATTGGTAACGCACCAAACCCTGTAGACATTGCAGAAAGGATGCTGCCTAATAAAACTCCACTCATAAATTTCTCCTTTTTGTATGGAACGTATCGTTACTCATTAGTGAATTTTTGGGTGGAACAATAATTTATTGTATTTAGACATAAAGAAAATGTTCCAGTAAAAAACCATTTTGCAGTCATTCTTCTGCATACCATTTTTTCAATGTCAGATCAGTCGGCAGCAGTATGCTGATGATTCCCAGTAGTGGCAGGAATCCGACTAGCTTAATCATGGATCCGATTCCGATTATATCTGCAATGGCTCCCAATGAAACGGATCCAATGGCACCCATTCCAAAGGCTAACCCCACTGTCAAGCCTGCCATCGTTCCGACTTTTCCAGGGACCAATTCCTGCGCGTATATTACAGTGACGGAAAAACTGCTCATTATAATGAATCCCGCCATCAATAATAAAATAAAAGCGGCTGTTGGAGGTACGAATGGTAAAAGTGCGGTTATTGGCATACTGGCAGAGAAAGAAAAGAATATGATATTTTTACGCCCGAATCTATCAGCAAGCGGACCTCCGAAAAATGTACCTACAGCACCGGCAGCCAAAAAGGCAAATAGGAAAAATTGTGCGGATTTTATCGTGAACGAATACTGCTCGATCAAATAAAAACTGTAAAAGTTCGTCATGCACGATACATACCAGGAACGGGCAAAGATTATGAATAAAATCAATACCAGGGCTTTGGCCACTTTATGGGTCCGCTCTTTATTGATTATTTTTGCAGCAAGCTTTTTAGGCTGGAAGTGAACTAATTTTTGGGAATACCACTTGGCGATATACAGCAATAGGATAACGGCCAATAAGGCAACCAAGGCAAACCAGAGTGCACCTTTTTGACCAAAAGGAACAAGCACGATGGCAGTGATGAGTGGGGCAAGTGCCTGCCCGCTATTCCCGCCGACTTGATAAATTGATTGTGCCAGGCCTCTTTTTGGTCCGCCTGCCATATAGGCAACTCTGGAGCCTTCGGGATGGAATATGGCCGACCCTAAGCCCATCAAGATGACTGCACCAAGGATAATGCTATAGTTAGGGGCAATTGCGAGTATGATGACCCCGATTAAAGTACTGGTCAACCCAATGGGCAATGCATATGGAAATGGCTTTTTATCCGTATAGAACCCGACTGCCGGCTGCAGGAGCGATGAGACGATATTCAGGCAGAATGCAATCATTCCCAGCTGTGTATATGTTAGCGACATTGATTTTTCGAGTATTGGGAACATGGCTGGTACGACGGCCTGAAGAGAATCATTCATTAAATGGCAAATGCCAATGACAATCATGATTTTCAGAGTCATATCTTGTTTTTGCGGTTTTGTTTTAATGGCAGCGATACTTCCCATCCGTATATTTCCTTCTTCCTGATTAAGTTTTTTACCTATTCCATAAATAGATTCAAGAAGCATGCACCGTATGCATGACACCTTTAAATAAATCGGAATCGTTACTGGTCTTCATAAAAAAATGAAACTCTTCAAAGTATTGCTAATGGTGGTCTTTTATCAACGGTAAGCTGATTGTTACGGTTGTACCGTTCAGAGGTTTACTTGAAAACTCGATGGTACCGTTAAAAGATTCAATTATTCGTTTACACACAAATAGCCCTAATCCCGTTCCTTCCTTTTTCGTTGTATAGAAGGGATCGAACACTTTGCCTATTTCTTTTTCACTCAGTCCTTGCCCGGTGTCGATGATCATGATTTTAGCCCATTCATTTTCATGGTGAATTCGAATCCTTAACTTTTTCCCAACTTCCATGGCCTCGAAACCGTTTTTGGCAATGTTGAGAATGACTTGTTTAAGTTGGTCCTTTGTACCATGAACCAGGATCGGCTCCTTCATGATTTTCCATTCCACTTCAATATTGAAGTGGCGTGCTTCTGATTCTATTATTGGTCTCAATTCAGCAATGATACTGCGAATATCATATATGGATAAAGTCTGGGCCATCGGCTTCCCTAAAATCAAAAATTCGCTGACGATACTATTGATCCGTTCAATTTCCTTCATGATGACAGAATAATAGAACTGATCTTGTTCTTCGGGGTGTTTTTCAACCAATAACTGCACTAGCCCCTTTATGCCGGTAAGTGGGTTTTTTATTTCATGTGCAGTACTGGCAGCCAATGTACCGACAAATTCTATTTTTTGCCTTTCATTTAGTAACTTTTGGTTTTTGGCATTCCTGCGAATGATCAGTTCCTCCACGATGGTATAAATCATGTGAGCAAAAAAGAAGGTGAAAAAGACAAGCATTAAAAAAACATTCATGTTATTTGTGCTAATCTTGTCGGGCAATTTGACGGATAGTTTCCAATCGACTTCGGTTAAAGGAACATCCACCCATTTAGAATGTTCAGTGAATCCTTCGGCATTTCTATCCAAAATTCGGGTTTTGTCCTTTGTTTCCAATATAAAGGTTTGACCAGGGCTGAGAATCTTTAATATATTTTCCATATGATCCAGCTTGATATGTGCCAATAAAAACCCTTGCACTTTTTTATCATGATCCAGAATGGGAGCAAAAATGGAAAAATAATTGTAATCAGGGTTATATAGCTCCTTTGTTCCTGCAACAACGGCTTTTTGGGTTTTTACTGCAAGTTCTAAATCATTCTGTTCAATTAGATAGTAATGATTGAAATTCTTATTCGACCCTGAAATGTAGACACCGTTTCGATTTAGCCAATATATTCCGGCATACCTGGAATCTGTATCTTTGATCCATTTCATAAGAAGTTCGGTTTTTTTGTTATCCATATAAAGCACGGAACTGCTAAGGCTAAGCAGTTCAAGGTTTGCCTTCGTTTCTCTGATAAATTGATCTATGTATTCTTGATAAACCGTTACCGTCCATTCAGCTTGTTCCTGTCTTTCTTTTTGAATAGAACGTTCTAAATGCACCCAATAAATGATTGAGAGAATAATTAATGGTAAAATAACAATAAGTAGATATGTGGTGAATTTATGCCTTGTTTTCATGATTGTCACTACTTTAGCTTTTTTTTCAAGTATATCAAAATGAATGATTAAACAATAGTGCATACTAATAGAGGAGATTGACAAAAAAGTCTTTATGCCATATAATAACTTTTAATTCAAGATATTTTAATTAAAAATTTTAAGGTTGTGAAGTTATGGAGAATAATAACATCCAACAGTCTTTGAAACTGTTCATTGTGATGTCTAGAGCCCATCGTTCAATAAATGATGTGGTAAATAAACATATAGCAGAAGAGGGTTTGAATCCAACTGAGTTCGCAGTACTGGAATTACTTTATCATAAAGGGGATCAGCCCCTGCAGCAAATAGGCGGAAAAATCCTGCTAGCTAGCGGCAGCATTACCTATGTCGTGGATAAACTTGAACAGAAGGAATATCTACAGCGAATAGCATGTAAAGAGGATCGCCGTGTAACCTTTGCAAAAATAACGGATAAAGGAAAGGCCTTTATTGAAGGAGTATTTCCTGAGCATGAAAAAAGAATCGATGATATCATGAGTGTACTTACACACGATGAAAAGGACACTGTTATCGAATTGCTTAAAAAGATTGGGTATTCCGCTCAAAATTAGCTAAAGAACCAGCACCCGGATTTGACTGCAGGTGCTGGTTTTTTATTTCTGATAAAATCTGAATTTGTTTTGAGGACATAAAGGTTTTTAACAACGCTGTGGCGAATTAAATTATATTACGATAACCGCGATAATGGTGAATGTGTCTTGAAAACGAATTCGATAAATCACGTTACTTAGGTTGAATTATATCGTGAAAAGGAGCGTACATATGAAATTTAATGAGTATGAATATAAACGTCCTGAAATGGATGAAATTAAATCCCGATTCATGAAAGCTTTGGAAAAGTTTACTGACGCCGCTAATGCTGATGCGCAAATAAAAGCCATGGAAGAAATAAATGAAATCCGAAATTATGTGGGTACGATGTTCAATTTGGTCTATATACGGCATTCCATTGATACGAATGATGATTTTTATAAAGCTGAGAATGATTATTTAGATGACTTCTCCCCTGAAATGGAAGAGTTAACCTCAAAATTTTACAATGAACTCGTTCGCTCGAAATTTCGTAAGGAGCTTGAGAAGAAATGGGGAACTCAACTATTTGACCTGGCAGAGGCCCAACTCAAAACTTTTTCGCCCGAAATCATCCCACAGCTGCAAAAAGAAAATAAATTATCAAGTGAATATTCGCAATTGATTGCCTCTGCAAAAATTCGCTTTGATGGAAAAGAATTAACACTTGCGCAGCTTCAGCCTTTTATGGAGTCCTCGGACCGTGAGTTAAGGAAAAATGCAAGTGAGGCATATTACGGTTTCTTTGAAGAAAAACAGGAGGAATTGGATCGTATATTCGATGACCTAGTCAAGGTGAGGCATGGAATTTCGACAGCGCTAGGTTATGGGAATTTCGTGGAACTTGGGTATTATCGAATGACTCGGACTGATTATGATGCTGAAATGGTTGCTGCATTCCGCAAGCAGGTGAAAGAGGAAGTGGTACCGCTTGTCACCCGGCTGAAGGGACGTCAGCGCAAACGTCTTGGATTGGAGAAACTGAACTATTATGATGAGAATTTTCATTTCAGAACGGGTAATGCCATTCCAAAAGGCGATGCTGAGTGGATCATCGAAAATGGGAAAAGGATGTACCAGGAGCTTTCGCCTGAAACTAATCGGTTTTTCAACTATATGATTGATAATGACCTGATGGACCTTGTGGCGAAGAAAGGAAAAGAAAGCGGTGGCTATTGTACTTTTATAGAAGACTATAAAGCTCCGTTCATCTTTTCTAATTTCAACGGTACTTCCGGGGATATAGATGTTTTGACGCATGAGGCAGGCCATGCATTCCAAGTGTATCGCAGCCGTGAACTTGACATTCCTGAGTATTATTGGCCAACATATGAAGCATGTGAAATCCATTCGATGAGCATGGAATTTTTAACTTGGCCATGGATGGAGCTGTTTTTCAAGGAAGATACGGAAAAGTATAAGTTTTCCCATTTAAGCGGTGCGCTCATATTCCTCCCGTATGGGGTAGCTGTTGATGAATTTCAGCATTTTGTCTATGAAAATCCTGATGCCTCCCCCGTTGAAAGAAAGCAGGCTTGGCGTAAGATCGAGATGGAATATTTGCCACATCGGGATTATGAAGGAAATGAATTCCTGGAGAATGGCGGGTATTGGCAGCGGCAAAGCCACATTTATCAATCACCTTTCTATTATATCGATTATACATTGGCCCAAATTTGTGCTTTCCAATTCTGGAAAAGGTCGACTGAAAAAGATGAAACGGCTTGGGGTGATTATTTGAATCTGTGCCAACTTGGAGGCAGCAAGTCGTTCCTTGATCTCGTTGAATCTGCGAATCTGAATTCCCCATTTGATGATGGTACTGTACAGTCCGTGGTGAAGGTGATAGACGAATGGCTCTCCAATGTAGATGATAAGGCATTATGAAATATTAGTCTGTATGATACGAACGCTTGGAGATTATTCCAAGCGTTTTTTTATCTTTCATACGTTCGGAATGTTGGGCATGAAAAGTGGTGATTTTCGCTCCACAGAGAAATGCATAGCGAGTTTCATACTTCATAATGAGAGAATGTTAGCCCAAGACAAAAACAGCCGACGAAAGGAATATTGCTCGGCTTGTCTTAAATGTCTCTTCCTTACATATAAATGTAGGGAGGAGGGGAGAGTATGCTGTCAAGGTGGTCAGGGAGTTTTCAGATTGCAGCAGTTTATGTAGGCACAGTCGTCGGTGCAGGATTTGCAACTGGAAAAGAGATTGTCGAGTTTTTTACCCGTTATGGCTTTTATGGCTTTATCGGGATTTTAATAGCAGGTTATATTTTCATTTTCACGGGGACGAAAATCATGCTCATTTCCGCAAGGATAAGAGCATCTTCCTATGAGGAGTTCAATCAATTTCTTTTTGGGAGGAAAATAGCGGGAATCATCAACTTCTTTTTCCTTATCATGCTGTTGGGAGTGACGGCTGTCATGATTTCGGGTTCAGGAGCCGTTTTCGAAGAACAACTTGGCGTGCCTAAAAGTATAGGAAGTTGGTCTACGATCATACTGGCATCCTTGGTCCTGATGATGGGCATGCGCGGTGTTTTCACTGTGAATTCTTTTGTTGTACCAATCATGATCTGCTTTAGCTTGATCCTTTTTTTCTCGACTTTGGATAATGGGGATTTCTTTAAGACACTTACAAAAGTTCCTGATGAAGGGATCACCGTGAAAATGATTTTGTCACCATTTGCCTATACAGCCTTTAACCTTGCTTTGGCACAGGCTGTACTGGTTCCGGTTGCGTATGAAGTTCGAGATGAGAAGGTCATTAAACATGGTGCAATTCTTGGAGGGATATTCCTGACGATCATTTTATTGACGGGGCATTTTTCACTTATGACACTTCCTGACGTGAATAGATATGAAATTCCTTCAGCTGTTATTATGAGAACGGCAGCCAGTCAGTTATATTGGATGTTCATTTTAGTGATTTACGGGGAGATATTCACTTCGGTCATCGGAAACATTTATGGATTACAGAGGCAAATCAGCAATTATATTAAATTGCCAAGCATGATGATCATAGCGGTGATTTTTTTAATAGCTTTGATCATCAGTGAATTCGGATATGGAAGATTACTAGGATATATTTATCCGGTTTTTGGATACATAAGTCTTCTTTTTTTAATATTGGTCTGGAAAAGCAAGGCGGGGAAGGAGTAATGAAGAATGGAGGGCCTGTCATTAGCCCTCCTTATCTATGTTCACCTTTTCATCAGCGTCTTAGCCATCACTAGAAATGCATCCCGGTAATCTCTATCTTTTTTCGTGAATATAGTTAAGCGGACAGGTGATTTTTCATCCTTGAGCAATATGGAAGTGATCACATCATCGCCGCTTTCCACTTCAAAGCCCGTTCCGCTCTCGACATCAAGTGAAGGATCGTTAATTGTTTCTGAAATGCTTTTCAGCTGGGCTTGTACATTTTTTTCCACCTCATCCCAATTGACATCCGTCTTCAACAATTCGATTCTCATATAAATGGAGTCATCTTCAGTCAGGAACACAATATCCTTTCCTGGTTCTTCGGCACTTAACCTGAATTGTTGCAAAACATAGAGGCTGAACGGTTGGTTATCACTTCTTTTTAGGAAAGCTGTTTTTTCTTTTGCTTCCCCGTTAATTGTATACTGCAGATTTTGCTCCATCAGTCTTACTTTGTTATCACTTCGGTTATCGTGATTATCTCCTTGAGAGATGTTGCCTTCATTCCCCTCTTTTACTGTGTCTTCCCGTGTCTCATCTGTATTTTCATCTGTGGCTGTACCGCAGCCAGTCAGAAGAAAAACGGCGAATGTGACACAGCCAATATAACGTGTCCAACTAGACATGTGTTTCCCTCATCTTTCTGATTGAAATTCCAATCTGAATTTGGAGAACCTGCATCAAATACAGGTATTTTACCCTTTAATTAATTAGACGGAATGAAATGGAAATGGTTACAAAAAGCGGGAGAGCCAAGTTGCAGGATTGCGATAAAGTGAAAAACGAGATGGTCATCTAGTAACCATCCCGTTTGAGTACATTCAATCATCCTATGATTTTATAATTTTTATGGTTGACGACGGTTTTCTGTTCAAGTTCCAGATCACGATAATTTTCCATATACGTGACGTCTACGATTACTGAGTTCTCGTTCACTTTCTCGACGATTCCTTTTAAGCCTTCTCTAAATTCAATGATATTTCCAACTTCCGCTTTCTTCATGGCAATCATCCTTTCCCATTTTGTTTCCAATGATTAAAAAGTAACTATGGAGTAATTGGATTATTCGAACATCTTGCGGTTTAGATTTTGACGTGGGAGGTGCTAGTAAGAGAAAAAGTTATCTCTTATGTCGGTACAGTAAGCTAAACTTTTAAAAGAAGGTACGATTTCTTGTAATGGAGCAGATGTAATGATATGGCATAATTTGGTATATCTTATGTACGCAGTTATACGTACCAGTATGTAATTCTATGTACAAAAAATGCCAATCATTTTACATTATGATATTTTACTATACAGTTTGCACTATTTTAAAGCATTCGTAAAGAATTATGTAGCAGTGGGCCTTAAAAAGTTCTGAATTATATTAAGTGGCAAGCTTATGTTAAAATAAAAACGGAATTTCTCCTGTAGAAATGATAGAACGTTTGATAATTAAGGAGGATAATCTTATGAATGCAGAAGAAGCAAAAGCTGTACTCGATAAACTGGCAAATCGGGAAATGGATGAATTCAGGATAACAAAAGAAGAATTTTTACCTTTTCGTGAGGTTCTTGTTAAAAGGGAAGACTTTAAACATTTTCGGGGGAATGCTCAACATAACGGTGTGATAATTTATACGTATTTAGAAGAAGCGAGAAGTTAATGGATATAATTTGGGGTGGCTCATGATTGAGCCACCCCAAATTATTCATTATGGAAAAATCAATTGTTTCCTTAATTTATTTAAAGCGGACCTTCTCCATGATTTGACGGCTGCGGTAGTAACTTTATATATCTCAGCAATTTCAGTCACCGTTTTATTCTCCAAGTACGTCTGTAAAAGCCAGCGTTGCTGATTCAGTGTCAATCCATCCGTGTAGGTTAAGAGATTATCGATGGCAAAGGCCTCATCGTGTATTGAAAATGGATCTTTAATCTCTAGTAGGAAGGAATCAAATGGTTCGGTGTTGGCTTCATATTTATGGTGGTGCTTTAATTCATTCAGAATTTTGCCTTTGATAACCGTAAAGGCATAGTTGGAGAACTGACCCAATTCTTCATCGAATTTCCCATATGACTCCCATAAAGCGATCAATCCTACTTGAAAATATTCTTCCTTATTTTTATAGATGGAAAGTGAGCGGATTATATGATGGATCATCGGCGTGAATTCGGACGTTAGTACTGAGAAATCTTCCATTAAGCAAGCCACCTTTAGAAAGTGCACTTTCCTGTATTCCCGGGTGCTTTTACCATAAATAAATCTTTCGGCTAAAGCCAAATGGCATAACGGGTAAATGGAAGGAATAAAAAGTGAGTTTTAAAGGGATTAACGAGGATCTTATTAATAGGAAAATGTTGATTCGATTGAACTTTAATGAGGGGATGGCCAAATGAAAAACACATCCATAGATTGGATGTGCCAACATTCAATATTTCTATATTTATTGTAAAGCCATATATCATGGGGAGGTGTTCAGTTTCGACAAAAGGGAGCGTGTTTCTGAAATCAAGCTGGACTTTTTTTAATAAAAAAACTGCAGGAAAACTGATCCTCTTTTAAGCCCCCTTATACGTTCTTAATGGTGATTTCAGAAAGCGGGCAAACTATTAACCATTGTATTGTTAACTTTGTGATTTTCGGAATCCAGCATCCTGTGCGTCTTGTTCTGTACAAAACATTTCTTCCGGTTTGGTTATTTCGTAATATTGGCCCGAAGGAATGTGATATATTTTGTTGCCTTTAGAGTTTATATTCCCTTTAATTTGCGGGTTACTGCAAGATGCAGTTGGCTTTTCCACTGAAGCCTCCACGGACTTCGAATCATCAAAGCCCTTTGAAGTTGCATAGTTTTCAATTGACCAAATACCGATTTCGTCTTTTTGGGCTTGTTTCTGAATATTTTCCAATTCATCTAGATATTTCGTGTTCGGTGCATAAACATAGGCCACCCTTGCGAGTCCTTTTTCAAGCAGGAGTTTATTCACCATTTTACCGTCAACATAAAAATAGGCCAGCAGCCGACCATATTTATCTCTTTCACCTATGCCGGTTTCTACTTCCACTTCAGAACCCGCTGGCATTAGTTCCTTGGTGAATTTGCTTGCTTCAGGTCCAAAGGGCTGAACGGGCTTGGATGGGTGGACGGTTTCTGGAGTATCTACCAAAAGGAGCCTGACCGTTTCTTCGTTTCCATTAGCCATTTTGATTTTTACTGTATCTCCGTCAACAACTTTAATGATCTCGGCTGTGAATGTCTTGCCTTTTTCTTCATTTGAAGAATCCGCACTGGATCGGATGTCTTCATTGGAAATTGAATCTTCCTGTTTGGATTGATTAATTAGGTTATCTGATGCAGCCTGGCAGCCAGACAACGTGATCAGGCAAAGTGCAGTCAGGAGAAAGGCATTCAGATAAGAATGTAAAAAGGAATTTCCGTTCATGATAAGTCCCTCCATTTATTTAGGTTTTTCCACGTCCGTCATGGATATATTCAGCAGGAATAATACTAACCTATAAAAAAGGGAAAGAAAATGAAAATCATTGAAATTTTTTCATGCATCGCTACCTCATATCATGATAGTTTCTTATAATGATAGGGTGGAGTAAGGGAGGCAGGCGTGTAAAATGATATTTAGACTTGAAAATATTAGGTATAAGGGGATTTTGAAAATTGATGATTTGAGAATATCCGCTTGTATGGTTACTTGCTTGACCGGGGAAAGCGGTGCAGGGAAAACCTCACTGCTCCGATTATTGAACAGGATGGATGACCCGGATAGCGGTTCGATCTATTATCAGGATCAGTTGCTGGATGAATTCAACCCGATAGAGCTCCGGCGTAAAGTCACAATGCTTTCTCAGTCACCGTTCACTTTACCGGGTACGATTGAAGAAAACCTGCAGATTGGCCTGGAATTGACAGAACGTGAAAAAAAGGATAAAGCCGAATTGGTTAAAGCACTTGAAACCGTCCAGTTGAAGAAGCCTTTAGACGAAGGGGCGGAGAATCTTTCTGGCGGGGAGAAACAGAGGCTGGCACTGGCGAGGTTACTTTTATTGAAACCCGAGGTGTATTTACTGGATGAGCCGACTTCAGCTCTTGATGAAGAAGCCGAGCTGACGGTCATGAGCCGATTTTTAGAAGAAGTAAAGCGGGGAAAAGGAACGGTCATCATGATAACCCATTCAAAACAGCTTGCGGAAATATGTGCTGAAAAGAAAATCGTTCTGAAAAAGGCGAAGGAGGGTGATTATTAATGGAGGCGAATGGGATAATAGATATTGAGTTCTGGCGTCTCTGTGCAGCCTATGTCTTTGTAGTAATTCTGCTCATAATCGTGAAATGGCGGGGGATTTCACGGGAAAAGCAAATCATGCTCGCTACGGTAAGGATGACGGTGCAACTCATTCTCGCCGGATATGTTTTGACATATATCTTTGAAAATCCCCACCCTTTACTTTCTTTAGGATTTTTATGTGCGATGGCACTGTTTTCCATCCATAATATTTTTAAGCAAGTGCCTTATACAATTAATAAGAAAATCAAAAGGATGGTTATCCTAAGTATGTTGTCAGGACCCATGGTGGCCTTATTTTATTTTAATGTGGTTGTCATCCATTTCACGCCGTGGTATGAGCCGAGGTATTTCATTCCAATTGCAGGGATGATCGTTGGGAATGCCATGACTGGAGTGACATTGGCGCTTAAAAACCTTCATGATGGGATTAGCAGTAATCGTGAAAAGGTGGAAGCGATGTTGATGCTTGGAGCGACTCCAGCGAGGGCTGTGAAGAAATATGTGGATGCTGCATTCGACTCCGCAGTGCTCCCGACTTTGAACAATATGCTCGGGATGGGGATTATCTTCCTTCCAGGAATGATGACAGGGCAAATCCTGTCGGGGATAAGCCCGCTCATCGCTATTGAATACCAGATTGCGATAATAATCGGGATTCTCGGAAGTGTTTCTTTAACGGTGGTCCTCTTCATTATGCTGAGTTTCAGGGCTTTTTTTACCAAAAATGCACAGTTATCCATTTAATCATTGAAGAATCTGAAAAGTAATAGTTGCAGTTCCATCTATATTTTTGTACTATTTTGTAGGTACCAATAGTTTTGGTTTGTTTGTTGGGAATGATAATGCTATCCTGATAAGGAAAAGGGCATTTCTTTTTTCATTTCTTTCATGAGTGGATGGAGAACCCCCTTACATAACCTATTTATGTTAATTTATCTTAAAGGAGATTGATTTATATGGTAGAAAAAACATTTACAGTAACTGCAGAAACAGGAATTCACGCTCGTCCGGCTACATTGCTTGTACAAGCTGCAGGAAAATTTGATTCAGAAATAAACCTTTCTTATAAAGAGAAAAAAGTGAATCTTAAGTCCATTATGGGTGTAATGTCACTGGGTATTGGCCAAGGTGCGGAAATTACGATTTCTGCAGAAGGAAGCGATGAAAATGATGCACTAAATACACTTGCTGAAACGTTGAACAGAGAAGGATTAGCAGAATAATGTCCACTTTGATTAGTGGAATAGCAGCTTCAAACGGAATAGCCATCGCTAAAGCCTATCGACTTACAGAGCCAGATTTATCGATTGAAAAAAGAAGCATAGAAGATGTCGGGGCGGAAATATCCCGTTTTAAGGAAGCTATTCAAAAGTCAACAAATGAATTGGAGATAATAAGGGATAAAGCCGAAAAGGATTTAGGGGCCGATAAAGCCGCTATCTTTGACGCACACCTGCTTGTTTTGGCTGATCCGGAACTTATAACTCCGATTCAGGATAAAATCCAATCAGAAAGCGTCAACGCTGAGTTTTCCTTAAATGAAACCGCAAGCATGTTCATTACGATGTTTGAACAAATGGATAATGAATACATGAAGGAACGTGCTGCGGATATCCGTGACGTCACGAAACGGGTACTGTCGCATCTTTTAGGCGTTCATATTCCAAATCCAAGCATGATTGCTGAAGAAGTGATCATCATTGCGGAGGATTTGACTCCATCCGATACAGCACAGTTGAATCCGGCATATGTTAAAGGATTTACGACCGATATCGGTGGACGTACATCCCATTCAGCCATAATGGCACGTTCATTGGAAATTCCAGCAGTCGTTGGAGCGAAGTCAGTGACCTCTTCCATTGAAAATGGTGACTTGGTCATAATTGACGGATTAAAGGGTGAAGTTCACATCAATCCTACTCCTGAACTCGTGAAACGCTACGAAGAGGAGCAGGAAGCCTATGGTAGGCAAAAGGCTGAGTGGGCGAAGCTGGTTAATGAAAAAACCGTTACACATGATGGCCATCATGTGGAATTGGCAGCCAATATTGGTACGCCTAAAGATCTGGAGGGCGTACATCAAAATGGCGGTGAAGGTATCGGATTATATCGTACGGAATTTCTTTATATGGGGAGAAATGACTTTCCAAGTGAAGAAGAACAGTTCGAGGCATACAAAGCGGTGCTGGAAGGAATGTCAGGCAAGCCTGTAGTCGTCAGAACGCTTGACATAGGCGGGGACAAGGAGTTGCCTTACTTAGAGCTTCCTAAGGAAATGAATCCTTTCCTTGGGTACCGCGCGATTCGCCTTTGCTTAAATGAACAGGAGATTTTCCGGACTCAGCTCCGTGCCCTGCTTCGTGCAAGCATTTACGGAGATTTGAAAATCATGTTCCCGATGATTGCCACGCTAGCTGAATTCCGTGAAGCTAAAGCCGTCTTGGCTGAAGTTAGGCAGGAATTGCTTGACAATGGTATTCAAGTTGCTGAAAAAATTGAAGTCGGAATTATGGTTGAAATCCCTTCAACTGCAGTGATGGCGGATATATTTGCTAAGGAAGTCGATTTCTTCAGCATAGGCACTAATGACTTGATTCAGTATACGATGGCCGCTGACCGAATGAATGAGAGAGTATCCTATTTATATCAACCATATAACCCAGCGATTCTACGCCTGGTTAAAATGGTCATAGATGCAGCTCATAAAGAAGGGAAATGGGCCGGGATGTGCGGGGAAATGGCTGGAGATGAAATTGCCATACCGATTTTGATCGGATTGGGTCTTGATGAATTCTCAATGAGTGCCACTTCGATTTTAAAAGCACGTTCTTTAATTAGCCAACTTTCGCTTGAAGAGATGAAAAACCTATCTCAGGAAGTTTTAGGGTTGGATACGAATGATAATGTGAAAGAAGCGGTAATTAACGCTTTGAAGAAATAAAAAAAATGAGGAAAAACGGCACCCCATCCACAGAATTTTCGGATGGGGTGATTTCCTGTGATTTTTTCTTGAACATTTAAGAAAAATGTTTATTGCACTAAAATGGGGGTAAATAAAAAGCAAGCACAGTTGTTTAGCTCTATTAGGGCAGCTGACATTCTCATTTCCCCCTTTGACGCCGGTTGGGTTATCCAACCGGCTATTTTTTTGCAAATAAAATCAAAATAATGATTATTCAGATTTTTCACTTTGCGGTTATGACGATATAATGGAATTATGATTTAATAAAATGGAGGTTAAATATAATATGGAATTACATTTGGAAAAGAAAAATGCGTTGATTTTAGCTTCAAGTCAAGGGTTGGGGAAGGCCATGGCAGCTGAATTGGTTAAAGAAGGAGCAAATGTCATGCTGGCAAGCCGTGATGGAGAAAAGCTTGCCGCAGTACAAAGGGAATTATCCGAGCTTGGGACGGGTAAAGTTTCTTATATGGTAACGGATATAACAAAAGCTGAAGATATTAAAAGCCTGGTTGGGAAAACTGCTGAAGAATTCGGCGGTATTGACATCCTTATTAATAACGCCGGAGGTCCTCCAGGGGGTTCATTTACAGATTTCAATGATGAAGAATGGCAACAATCCTTCGAACTTAATTTACTGAGTTTCATAAGGACGATCCGTGAAAGCTTGCCACATCTAAAAAAACAGGGCGGGAAAATTGTTAATATTGCTTCTTCATCTATTAAGGAACCAATTCCAGGATTGGTATTATCGAATACATTCCGGACGGCAATCGTTGGATTGTCAAAGACGTTAGCTTCAGAATTAGCACCGGACCGGATTTTGGTCAATACAGTCGGCCCAGGAAGAATCGCAACAGACCGCGTTCAGCACCTTGATGAAATGAATGCGGAGAAACTAGGCGTCACTCCTGAGAAGGTGACTGAACAATCGATTAACAGAATCCCTCTTGGCCGTTATGGGGAACCCGAGGAATTTGCAAAGTTCGTTACTTTCCTTGTTTCAGGCGCCAATACATATTTAACGGGCCAGTCGTATTTAGTTGACGGAGGAATGATAAAGTCCATTTAAGGATTTTTGAAACAAAATGATTGGGAGGAATCTGCAAGATGCAATCGAACAAAGTGATCGGCTTCATAGGTTTAGGAGTGATGGGAAAAAGCATGGCCGCAAATCTTCTTAAGGCGGGATTTGAGGTGTTTGTTTATACAAGGACGAAAGATAAGGCAAATGAACTGCTTTCACAGGGCGCGAAGTGGGCATCTGCACCAAAGGAAATTGCGCAGAAAGCAAATGTGATCATTTCCATGGTAGGATACCCTAGTGATGTGGAAGAAATCTATCTTGGGGAAAATGGGCTTATCGAGAACGGGAAACAAGGAACCCATTTAATCGATATGACGACCTCCACACCGTCTTTGGCAGTGAAAATAGCGGAGGAGGCTAAGAAAAGAGGCATGGAATCATTGGATGCACCGGTTTCCGGAGGGGATATCGGTGCCCGTGATGCAAAGCTTACGATCATGGTCGGCGGGTCTAGTGAGGCATTTGAAACGGTCCTGCCCATTTTTGATATAATTGGCAGCAATGTTGTCCATCAAGGCCCGGCTGGTTCAGGACAGCATACGAAAATGTGCAATCAAATCGCCATTGCATCTAATATGATCGGAGTGACTGAAGCGATTTCCTATGCCCAAAAAGCGGGGTTGGACCCGGAACGGGTATTAAGAAGCATATCATCGGGCTCTGC
Organism: Peribacillus sp. NPDC076916; assembly: GCF_050269675.1. Lineage (NCBI taxonomy): Bacteria > Bacillati > Bacillota > Bacilli > Caryophanales > Bacillaceae > Peribacillus > Peribacillus sp. NPDC076916. The sequence goes on along the minus strand of NZ_JBNNIU010000001.1, from coordinate 300,996 downwards.
CGGTAGCTGGTCACTTTCCAATCTTGTGCCGCGGATGGTTGAAGGGGATTTTGAACCTGGTTTTTATATCAAGCATTTTATCAAGGATATGAAGATTGCACTTGATGAAGCGGAAAGAATGGGAATGGACGCTCCTGGATTAAGTCTAAGCAAATCCCTGTATGAGGGGCTGGCAGAAGCTGGCGAGGAAAATAGCGGTACACAGGCGTTATATAAACATTATAATTAAGTGCTAGCATTTCTTTACCATGAATAAGCTGATAGCGACAGCCTTTACAAAAAGGAGTGAAAGCTATGGGCGAATTCGATGATATCAATATGAAATTCCAGGAATTAGAAGATGGTCGATATATTGTTAGGATTGAAGGCTTTAAACGAGAAAAAACCATTCATCAAACAAAGCCCATTCGTTGGGATCTGAAATTAATGAATGAAAGTCCGCTAATCTTACCGGTGAAATTCAGTCATATCGAAACGAATGCCGGTTTTCAGATCCTGATGCGCGAATTGAAGAGCTTAGGTTTTTCAAAGCCGCGCTCCGCAAAGGAATTTGAAGAAGTGATGGCTGATTTACTTGGATCCATCGTTGAAGTGAGCCTTACCACGACAAATAAGGAAGAAGGATATCGGGAAATTCGTTTTTTACGGAGATTGTATTAGTTGATTGGCTTGGTGAAAAACCTCAGGTAGCCTGACATCTTTGAAAAATAGGAAAATGGCCTTCAATTGTTCATTCAATTGAAGGCCACTTTTTTTCGGTTACTTTTTAGCTAAAAAAGCTTCAATACGGTCCAAAGCCTTTTCAAGGGTTTCCATGGAATAGGCATAAGATATCCTGAAGTACCCTTCGCCAAGGGGAGAGAAGGCATCTCCAGGGACCACTGCCACTTTTTCCTGTTGAACAAGCTTTAGGCAAAAATCAAGGGAAGAGGCATAGCCTTCAGGCAGCTTTATAAAGAAGTAAAAGGCACCATTTGGTTTGACTATTTCCAGTTCCATCGCTTGTAAGCGACTGTATACGTATTCCCGTCTCCGGGCATACTCGGTCTTCATGGGAATGGCATCATCTCTGCCTGCCGTCAATGCTGCCAAGGCAGCTCTCTGCGATATGGAGGCGGCACAAGTTACATTGTATTGGTGAACCTTCAGGATATGCTGAGAGATGGCTACAGGCGCAAACAGAAGGCCAATCCTCCACCCGGTCATGGAATGGGACTTTGACAATCCGTTCAGGACGATGGTTTGTTCTTTTAAGAAAGTGGCAATCGAAACATGCTCCTGATCGAATACCAGTTCACTGTATATCTCATCAGCCAATATGAATATGTCCTTGCCCCTTATAAGTTCGGCAATGTCCAATAATTCTTCGGCAGATAATGTTACCCCGGTCGGATTCGATGGATAGGGCAGAACGATGCACCGTGTATGATCAGTTATGTACTTTTCAATGATATCTGCAGTCAAACGAAATCCATTTTTTGTTGTATTGGCATAAACGGGTGTTGCACCGCACATCTTAATGATGGGTTCATATCCCGGGTATACAGGACCCGGCAATATGACTTCGTTCCCTGGGATGAGAATCGTCCGAAAGGTAATGTCTATGCCTTCGCTGGCACCAGAAGTCACAAGGACTTCATTCGCCGGATCATAGCTAAGCTTGTATTTATCCTTTACATATTTTGAAGCGGCTTCCCTTAATTCCAGATAGCCGGCATTGTGAGTATAAACGGTATAGTCATTATCGATGGCTTGTTTTGCCGCTTCTTTAATATGCATTGGAGTTGGAAAGTCAGGCTGTCCTATCGTTAAGGAAATGGTGCCTTCGATATCAGCGACCATATTGTAGAATTTACGGATTCCTGATATTTGAACTTCTTTTACTAGAGGGTTTATTAAATGTTCCATCTATGAATATCCTCCCTTATCTAACTACATGAATTATGTACCATGTTTGACTCATTCTATTTTATCATTTAGTTTGGATGGGGGAGAAAACTTTTTGAGATTAATGAATTAAAGGTATAATGTATGATAAGAAAATTTTGAGGGTTGATACATTTGATACGGACTTGCGCAATTACATCTAATCAAGAAATCAGTTTTGATATACCGCTAACGGAAATGAATAATCCGGATATCGAGTGGTTCTGGGTGGATTTTTCCAACCCCACAAACAAGGAAATCGAACTTTTATCCAGTCATTTTCACTTTCACCCGCTGGCAATTGAAGATTGCCTGGATGATTTTAATCAACGTCCCAAAATGGATTTTTATGAGGGTTACCAATTTCTTGTGATTCATGCTCTAAGGGAGAAGGTATTTAAAGCAGTGGAATTGGATATGTTCGTTGGCGAAAAATGGATAGTCAGTTTTCATAAAGAAGATATGCTTGAACTGGAAAAGGTACGGGAAGAAATTGCTGGTAATAAAATGTTGAAGCAAAGTCCCTTTTTCTTGATGCATAGGATAATTGACAGGATCGTTGATGAATTCTTCCCTCCTGTTTATAAAATTGAAAGCGAATTGGGTAGCATTGAGGAAAATACTGAAAATGACACGATTAACGAATTGATGGATCAGCTTTTCGATTTACGTACAGATATGTCCAGGCTCCGTCGGACCATATTGCCGATGCGTGATTTATTGTACAGAATGATTTCGTCGGAGCGACTGAATTACTTGAAAGATCAGCACCTTTATTTTAATGATGTGTACGATCATCTTCTTAAATTGACTGAAATGCTTGAATCCTATCGAGATTTTTCGTCCGATATACGTGATAGTTATTTGTCTGTGAACTCTAATAATATGAATTCAACAATGATGACATTGACTGTCATCACCACCATTTTCATGCCGCTGACCTTCATAGTGGGCGTATATGGGATGAATTTTGAATATATGCCGGAATTGAATTGGCATTATGGCTATTTCCTCATTCTTGGAATGATGGGCGGAATTGCCTTGATGATGTTTTTATTCTTTGTTAAAAAAGGTTGGCTCAATCCAAAGAATAGGTCGCGAAAAAGATGAAATGACCTAACTGGCCTGCTATTCTAGGTTTAATTGAGATGAGTATTTTTTTGAATGGAGTGACGATTTGAAATTGTGGGCAAACGAATGGTTTATTCGTTTTAATCGGGGGGACCATCATCAATTTACTTTTCCACATGCATATAAGCTTTATTCTTTGTTGCTTTCCGCTTAATGCTAATAGGGTTTGGAAGGGCGGCAGGACGTTTTGCGGCCAGCCCATCAGGTCTGCTTCATAACCCATGTTCGGATATATCATGGAGGGGTTTGTCGAAGAGACAGGCCCCTTTAAGATCGATATGATGGGCTGGATGGCAGTGGTGAAAAATGAACATTGAAAAGGGGGACTCTGATGGGTCCCTTTTTTAGTTGGGCTTCAATAGATAATCACTTCTTGATCTTTTTTTATCTGTGTTCTAAACAAAAGAAATATTTAACCGAATTATTAGGTAGGAGTTCATTGATAAAACCATCAAATTTTTGTGGAATTATGAAATGAAAAAGTACGAGAAGGGCGAGATGACACAATGGAAGCAAATAAAGGAATATTACTGGAAAGTGGCACGAATGAGCTTGAGATAGTGGAATTCGGTCTCGGAAAGAATAAATTCGGCATTAACGTAATCAAGGTGAAGGAAATCATTAATCCTGTCCCCATCACGCTTGTCCCTCATTCCCATCCAAATGTGGAAGGGATCATTGAGCTTCGTGGAGAAGTCCTGCCAGTTGTGAATGTGGCGGATGCTTTAGGATTTCCTCCATCTGAGACTCCTGAGCAGGATAAATTCATAGTGGCTGAATTCAATCAGCAAAAAGTTGTTTTCCATGTCCATACCGTAACACAGATCCACCGTATTTCCTGGTCCCAAATCGAAAAGCCTTCGGATATGTATCAAGGCCTTGAAAGTCAGATTATCGGAGTAATAAAATTACATAGTGAAATGTTACTGTTACTTGACTTTGAAAAAATAGTGGTCGAAATCAATCCGGAATCAGGAATAAACATCCAACAGGTTAAAAAGCTTGGTGCCCGGCAAAATTCAGACAAGAGAATCCTGATTGCAGAAGATTCTCCATTACTGAGAAAGCTGCTTTTTGATACATTGTCAGAAGCTGGATTCAAGTACTTGGAGTTTTATGAAAATGGACTTGATGCATTTAATTATCTGGAGAATTTAATTGAATCAGGAAAAGTGGTTGAAGATGAAGTGAATCTTGTGATCACCGATATTGAGATGCCTCAAATGGATGGACATCATTTGACTAGAAGAATAAAGGAAAGCGGGGAACTTGCTGGGTTGCCGGTGATTATTTTCTCTTCTTTGATTACTGACAGCCTTCGTCATAAAGGTCAGGTCGTAGGGGCTGACGCACAAATCAGCAAGCCAGAAATTGCAGAGCTTATAAAGTTGATAGACAGATTGGTATTATGAATGTGAAAACGGGCCGATGAGGCGTTACCTCACGGCCCGTTTGGTTTATCAATGATTAATACTTGGAACCTTTTCCTAAAAAGGAGGATGGGAATGGATTGTGAAATGGTTGCTTGACCGACCCACGACCGTGAGCCCTTTTCTCGGTGTTGGCATTGTTCGGTAGTTTTTCACCTGCTTGTCCAACGTAAGTTTGCAGGATCTGTTTTGCCTTGGATAATGACAACGCGGCTTTAGGGTTCCGTATGGAAGCTGCCCGGCTGCCGAGGTGGGGTAGTTTTTTCAAATCTTCCTTTGTGGGAGGTAAATGAAAAACATATGATCCGCATTCGACAATGACGTCGGATTGTTGTGCTGCAAAGCGAGGGTTATCAGAAAAATGAAGTCCAATCTTCTTCGCTTTTCCTTCTTGCATAAGCTTGCTTAATGCTAGCCGTTTTAAATTATATAAATTCTTGGGCTCCAATGCAGTCTTTGCGTGTTTATTGACAATAAATACGGCTTGGGCAAGGGAGTTTATCGAAAACTCATCCCTTTCAGAATGTCCTTTCGTTTGGTTCATTGTGGAAACTCCTTTTCTTAATGAGGTTAGAAGGACGTTATAAACAGATTTCCTTCAGTTAAAACCCGTTTTTTATATATTGGTTGAAATAGAGACGTGTGTGCAACCAGATAGAAAAAAGTGAATAAATACTGCATGTACATCTCTAGGGTATGACCATCATTTCCCAACACTTTACCATCTATTCATTTTCATATTATACCACTTCAAAATATATAGTGAAGTAAAATTCAATCCGAAGCCTTTTGGTCCAAGAAAAAAGAAGGCGCTTATGTCGCCTTCTGTCCAACCCTTATTGTGTGTATATATTGATATTTTCAGATACCGCAGCCTGTGCGCCGAATTGTTGCTGGGGACCCTGAAAGCCTTGATAAGCAGGGTACGCTGGATAAGCGGGGTAAGGAGGGTAAGCGGGCGGGTATGGAGGAGGATATGGAGCATAGACAGGTGGACGGTTATTGAATAGCAACGGTCCAATTGCCAATCCTGCAACAAAAGCTACAGGCGCCAATAGAGGGAAGAAAGGAAAGAAGCGCTCGTCATTCCAATATTCAGGTCCATATTCATTCCCATATGCATTTCTGTAATCGTTCTGTAGCATAATGGTCTGCGGATAGTGGTAGTAAGGAAAATACTGTGTTTGCATAATTTGCCTCCTTTCTCAAATTCTTTACATAGTATGGAATTTTTTAAGAAAAGAGCCTGTTTCATCTTAATCTGTTATAATGAATCTACTTATGAGTAAAATTTGGGGGGACCTTGATGGATCGGTTTAAAAGCTTTCTTGCAGTCGGTTTTGGAGGAGCGGCTGGAGCGATATTGCGATATTGCGTAATCTTGACTGCTGGTCATTCCTTCTTCCCGTTTGGAACCCTCTTAATAAATATAGTAGGCAGCTTTTTACTTGGAATGATCAATGGCTATTTCGCCTCGAAAAAGAAATCGCTTGTTTTTTTAGCGCTGGGCAGCGGGTTTTGCGGCGGTTTCACCACGATGTCCACATTTTCCCAAGAAGTGGTGAATCTACTGCAGACTTCACTGGCATTGGCGGGACTGTATATTGGTGCCACGCTTTTATTTGGTTTGGTTGCTGGTTTCTTGGGACTGGGCCTTTTTAATAGACGGAGAGGTGAGTCCCTTTGATCGAGGTTCTTTCAGTTTTTATAGGAGGCTTTTTTGGAGCGGCCTCAAGATATGTCTTGCAGATTATTTTTAATAGGCTATTGCCAGCCATCTCGATACCCATTAGCATTTTACTGATTAACCTTATAGGTTCCTTTGGGCTCGGACTGGCGTTGCCACAGAAAGAAAGCTGGTCTTTATCTTTGCAGGTTTTTCTGACAATAGGTTTCCTGGGTGCTTTTACGACCTTTTCAACATTCAGCATGGAAACACTTGAACTTATTAGGAAACACCGTTATATAGATAGCCTTATCTATATAACGGTATCTGTTTTAGGGTGTATCGGAACTTTCCTGTGCGGCTATTTAAGTATGGTATAACCTTCATGGCAACTACCATTTGGTGCTGGTAAAAAAAACCTGGTTTTCTCAGATATACTTCTAATGCTATAATTCAGAGGAGTCCATTACACATGATTCAAGTCGTTTTATTCGCACAGGCTTTGTTAAAAAGTCTGGCGGTTTTCCCCTGTATTCTTTTCCTATCAGCTTTCGGATTGGAATTCGTAAACTGTCAACTCCGGACGTGAAAGGAAACGATATGGGAGACGGGTAGTGCCAAGCCCTCTATTAACATGTAACGTTAATGAATCGATTTCATACGTGCCTTCCCGGTACTTTTCAGCGTATGGGGGAGTTACAAGGGCACCGGCAAAGGGGATTTGTACTTGTCCTCCGTGACTGTGACCGCTTATTTGATATTGGATGTCATAAGTCCTTGATGTGTCGGCAAGGTCAGGGGCATGCGAAAGCATAATGGTGAACACTTCATCAGGGATGCCCGATAGTGCTTTTTCAAAATCAGGTTTTCCTAGCATGGCATCATCAATCCCGGCAATGACTATTTCTTCAGCCGTTAATAAGGTAATCCTAGTTGAGGTATTTTGCAACATGGTAAAATGGGATTTTTCCATGATATCGCTGTAAATTTCTGAGCCATATCCCCCATGATCATGGTTACCGTAGATGCTGAATTTTCCAAGTGGCGCTTTGAGCTGATTTAAAACTAGAGGGATTTTCTGGTGATCCTTGTATTTATTAGGATGGTCCATCAAATCTCCGGTAAATAAAATAACATCAGGGTCCAGTTGGTTTATCTTATTGACAATTGCTTGTAAATCTTTAAGCTGAAATTGAAAGCCTAAATGCGTATCACTGAATTGGATCATTTTCATGCCATGAAAACCTTTTGGGATAAGAGGGTGGCTGATGATTTTATGCTTGATTTCTAACCATTTCGGTTCCAAATTATGGGCATAATAGTTTCCGCCAATACCCAAACCGGTTAAGGTAGCCAATGTACCAAGACTTTTCTTTAAGAATGTTCTTCTGGATATGGGTTTATTCAAATTAATCAACCTATCTAATATAAAAATGTTACTTCCTCATACTAACAAACAATATACATAAAATGAAGAAAATATCTTCTATGAGCATTTGAAAAACATGTAAACTGGGGTTTGATGAAACCGTATCCGGTTTGAAATTGAACATCTATACGGAGGTAACATGATGACCGAACCAATGTTTATTACACTGATTATACTTCTATGCGCGATTGCGCTTTTTATACAAGGGAAATTTCGAGCTGATTTAATTGCACTAAGTGCACTATCCATTCTGGGTTTACTGGGGATTCTTACATTGGATGAACTAGTGGCCGGGTTTGCGAATCAAGTGGTCATCATGCTGGCTGGGCTATTTATAGTCGGTGCCGGCTTGTTAAATACAGGAATCGTGGAAAAGGCAGGAAATAAGTTGTTGGGTTTATGTGGGGGCAGTGAATGGAAATCGCTGCTTATCGTCATGCTTACAGCAGGAATATTAAGTGCCTTTTTAAGCGGAACAGGAATTGTTTCCATACTGCTTCCGCTCGTTATGAGCATGGCCTTAAAACAAAAAACAAGTCCGACAAGGTATTTATTGCCACTTGCCTATGCAAGCAGTATAGGCGGGCTATTAACACTGACAGGTTCTCCCTCCAATATGATCGTTGCTGATGTATTACGGCAAAATGGAATAGGGACATTAGAGTTTTTTGACTTTACACCCGTGGGCTTGATCGCCTTTGCAGCAGGGGTATTCTTCATGTTGACACTCGGACGCCTGTTGCTTCCAGAGAAGACGATAGCCGCGAACAATAGTGTCAAAGGGCTGTCTGCAGGGGAGCTTGCAGGCATGTACAAAGTATATGACAGATTGCATTACCTGCATATACCCGCTACTTCCGATATTGTTGGAGAAAGGCTGTCTGACCTCCAGCTTCCTATTCAGTATGAATTGACTTTGATTGAAATCCAGCGGAAGCCAAAGGATAAGCAATTACCGCTGTTGCAAAGACAGCTGACGATTTCTGCAAGGGCGGATGAGGTTCTTCATCCTGAAGATATCATTTTGGTGTTTGGAGAAGAAGAAGCAGTTGAGAGATTGGCACTCAACTATGAACTGGAGTTTAAACATTTCAATCCCGAACAAATTAAGAAACATTTTCTTAGCAGTAGATTTGGATTGACAGAAATATTGATCGTCCCGAACTCGGATTATGAAAATCAAACCTTGATAGATGTGCATTTTCGTGAGAAATACCAATGTAATGTGCTTGCAATCAATCGGAATGGCGAATATATTCAAGCGGATGTCGGAACGGAACGCCTTAAACCGGGGGATGCAATCCTGATACATGGGGAATGGGAGAACATTGAGAGGATTTCCTCGGATTTACAGGATGTCATCGTCATTGGAAGTACCTCGGAAGATGGCTCTCCAGTCAACTCCAAGGGCAAAGCATGGATTGCCTTGGGAATCACTGCATTGATGGTCATTTTATTATCGATGGAGGCTGTCCCTGCCGTACTATCGGTATTGACGGCCGCATTGTTGATGGTGATCAGTGGCTGTGTCCGTTCGATGGAGGATGCTTATCAAAAGATTAACTGGGAACCTGTTCTTTTGATTGCCGCCATGTTCGGAATAACGGCTGCATTGGATAATACGGGCGGAGTGAGGATGATAAGTGATTGGCTGGCCGTTTTATTCAGTAATATCGGGGCACACGGCATATTAGCGGTCTTTTACTTGCTGACACTGATCCTGAGCCAATTCATCCCGTATGGAGCCGCGACGGTAATCATGACGCCCATCGCACTGACATCTGCGGTGAATCAAGGCATCGATCCCCTTCCTGTGTTTATATGCCTTGCCGTTGCTGGCAGTTTGGCTTTATCGACTCCAAGGGTTGCCACTACCAACGCGCTTGTCATGACGGCGGGTGATTACAAGCATAAAGATTTCATCATGATCGGGATATCCATACAGATCTTCATCGGCGTTATCATGGTGATCACAATACCGTGGTTCTTCCCTTTTTGATAAGACATAAGGCATTGTTCATTTATGGACAATGCTTTTTCAATGTGTTTCTTTTCAAATGGATTGGATGAATGTGGTTCTGAAAAAAGAGTTATGCAGTAGGAATTTAAATTATTTATTATCAATGCAAGAAACTAATGGTATAATTTTGGCATATTGGTGTTTTCGTAATTAGGGGGAAGATGCATCATGGATACAGAAAAGATATTAAAGAATTTAGACAGGGTGACACCATTTTTTCAACCGATTTTCAGTGCAGATCAACATCAGGTAATCGGGTATGAAATTCTAGGGCGCTATGAGGAACAATCGGAATATAAAAGCCTTGGACCTTTTTTTCACGATTCTGCAGTGCCGGAAGAGTATAGGGTGGAAGTGGATAATTACGTACTTGAAATTGCTTTGGAGAGAATAAAAGACTATGGTGAAGATTTTCTTATCTTTATCAACAGAGATCCTAATTTGCTAATGCTGGATCATGGCGAAGAATTCATGGAGATTTTACATCGTCATTTTCAACCGGAGGAAATGCACCGGATCGTGCTGGAACTATCAGACACGATCAGTCCGGAAAACTTAGATCCTTTGCAGCATGTGCTTGCTTACTTTAAAACATATGGGATTAAGATAGCTTTAGATCATTTAGGACAAGATACGCAATTGGACCGAATCGCACAAATTTCTCCGAATATTTTAAAAGTTAACCTGGACCAGCTTCGCATTTCGGGTGGAGATGCCTATCAGGTCATCCTGTTTTCTCTAAGCATGCTTGCACGAAAAATCGGCGCTAATTTACTATTTGAGAACATTGAATCCGAATACCAGCTCCGTTTTGCATGGAAGAATGGGGGACGATATTATCAAGGGTATTTTTTGGCGAAACCGGAAGGCGAATTCATTAATAAAGATTTACTTCGTGATAAATTCCATCAAGAATGTCAGTCATTCATTTCTTTAGAGACCAAGAAGCTTGAAGCGGTTTATCAAAAAACCTTGCAATTCAACGAGAATATGCAAAATTTCTTAAAACAGCAAAAGCGGAACGGCTCCCATGAAGAGTTTCTCAATATTTTGGCGAAAAAGTTGGATTCCGTATGTTTTCGGCTTTATATTTGTGATGAAGAGGGGTATCAAAAATCCCCCAATATCCTACATAAGGACGGGCAATGGCTAGTCCAACCTAGTTATATGAATAAAAATTGGAGCTGGAGACCTTATTTTCTCGAAAATATCGTAAAGATGCGCAATGAGAAAAAAGGAAGACTATCCGATTTATACAGTGATATCGAAACAGGGGAAACCATACGGACCTTTTCATACCCCCTGAATAATAAGGAATACATTTTCTGTGATCTTTCTTATAGTTATTTATATGAAAATGAAGCACTATTATAAAAAACGATTCATGAATATAATCGCTTTAAATGTGTAACGATAAGCAGAAATGATGCGCTTGGAGGAGACATATTTTGAGCACGTACATCTGGATTCTAATCATAATCGTTACAATCATGGCATTATATCTGCTCTTTTATACTTATTCTGTAGCAAGGGCACAGAAAGTGAAGGCCAGATATGATTCGACTATCGATGATTCTGTTAAAGAACATCCTTATTTAAAGAACCCGGTATTGGTTTCCCTTTTCGTCGGGACGATTTTGGTTGCCGGTTTTATCTTTTACTATGCTTTTCGATAATTGTGAGAAGGAGATTTCAATATCATGAAATCTCCTTTTTTATTGTGAAGAATGGGCAATGGTATCCCGGAGAATTTGATTTTGTAGTTTGGCTTTGATTATGACGGGTATTGAAAGGCATAGGCAAAAATCAGAACCATTGGGAGAAATTCTATAACAAGGAGATGATTGTAATGAGGAAATATCTAGTTGCATGTCTTGCCAGTATCCTTTTATTTTTCAGTGGAGGGTTCACAACTTCAGCGGAAGGCTTACATAGAGAGGAAGTACTATCTTTAGTACAAGATGCCATGGAGAACCAAGGTTCGATCAGTGAGGAAGTACGTACTAAGGAAGCGATTGAAGGGAAGTTGGATAAACACTTCACAGGTGATTTCATCAAGAAGTTTGTCGAAGCGAATGTAGTGGAAGTCGATGGCGGTTATATGGCATTTGGATCAGATTTCGCTCCGTATTATATCCCTTTTTTCAGTTACGACAAGAATACGGAAATTGTATATGGGAAAAACGGTGATGTCATTTATGTTCAGGAGGAATTCCAGGACATTGGGGACGGACCTGTATCGATGAAAAAACATGTTGAATCAGTTACCTTGAAAAAGGAAAATGATGTTTGGAAGGTAATGGATGTAAATTATGAAAGTGATAAAATGAAATAAAGCAAGTTTTTCTAAGTTGAAAAATATGGAGCCGAAATGAAGAAATCTAGAGGAGGTCACTGCCTACTCTAGACTTTTTTTATATATTCAGTTCTTTTTTTATTTCGTCCAATTCAAAACCAACAATGGCTTTCCCGTCGATGACGACCGTTGGTGTGGAATAGGCGCCGTATTTATTCGTTAATTCTTTTCGGGCTTGTCCATCTGCTTTAATATCCTTTTCTTTGTAAACGACATTATTATCATCAAAGAACATTTTCATGATTTTGCAGGGAGGGCAATCAGGTTGGGTGTATAGCGTAACGTCTTTCATTTCAATCCTCCATCTATGATTTAGGTAAGGTTTATTTTTTCATTATAGAGGATGCCGATACATTTGAATAGGAAAACACCCCCTAGCACCCGTTCTACTTCCCTTTTTCCTGTTTTACCAGATAGTCTATCAATCCCATGGAACAAACGTCCAGGTCCATGGCGATGATTTCAAAAACAGGATGATCTGTGGTGATTCCTTTTTCGCCTAAATGAAAGGCGACTTCCGTGAAAATATTTTTACTGGTCGCTGCCACTCGTTCCTCAAAGCTCGCATATTCCCTGTAAGCCGATTTGGCAGTCGCAACAAATTTAGGCAGCCAGTAATGAAGTTGTTTATATACTTCCTTAGGGTTTTCAGAAACCCCATAATGGCCAAAATATATACGTTCGACGCCGATGCTTTCATACAATTCCGCTGCTGCAAGCATTGCTTCGGGGTTGAATTGGTTTGGCGATGTGGAAGGTAAGTAAAATTCCAGACCTTCTTCATCGAGTTCACGATAATAGATGCCTACGGTGTCACCTGAAAACATCCCTTTTGAAACCGAATCGAATATGCTTAAATGATGGTTTGCGTGCCCCGGAGTATCATAAAAGGTCAACTTTGAATTTTCACTTGTTTGCAGGGATTCCCGATCCTGTTTAATCAGCATTTTTTCAAACGGAATAGGTAAAATCGGATCGAAAAGCTTGTTGAATTCATCACCATATACTGCTTTAGCCCCAGCAATCAAACGTGTTGGATCTTCTAGATGACGTGCACCTTTTGGATGGACGATCACTTTTGCGTTCGGGCAATGCTGTAAAAAAAGTCCAGCTCCACCTGCATGGTCCAAATGAATATGGGTAAGAATGATATATGTAATATCTTCAAGGGCGATTCCCAAATGTTCGAGCCCCTTCATTAAGTGGGGGATGGAAGGGCTGGCGGAAGTTTCGACTAATGTGATGTCTTCATCGGCAATTACATATGTACCTGTACGATTTCTTCTATCCAAATCAAAACCATCAATCAATGAAATGCGATAACCAAGTTCACTAATGTTTTGCAACAGAATCTACCCCCTAAAAAATTTTTCATGTACAAAATCCATTCCTTATTTTATTCTGTTAATAGTGCCATGTAAAGAATGAAGTTTTAAATTATTCTGAATTTATTTCGGCGTGGTTACTGGATAGAAAAGTATGGTATAGTGAAACCTATCGAAAAGGTTTTATTCAGAAAGGAGAGGGAGTATGTCTCAATTACAGGGCATCCTTACCAGATTGAAAAGTCTTCAAGAGCAAGCGAAGGAATCTGAATCTGCTCAACGTTTTTTTGAAATAGATGGTGTGAAAAAGTGCCAGGTTACATATTTCAGCAAAACAGAAATGTTCGAGCTTGAAGTATACAGTGATAAAGGGAAATCATCCAAATATCAATTTGATAATATTGATATGATTACCATTGAAATCTTTGATCTTCTTCAATCTTAAAAAAATCACGAAAAGCCGCCCTCCTTTGGAAGCGGCTTTTTTATTGTGAATGAAGCAGTGAAAATTACACATCTTATTAATTGGAGGGATGTAAAATGAAAAATCCAATGGTAATATGCCCAGCATGCGGTGAGGAAAGAGAAATGGATGATGTATTAACGGCACAATCCAACCAAAATGTAATTTATCAATGCCCGGAATGCGGTTTTAAACAGGTTAATATCAAAACTAGTAAAGGCTAAAAATCTCTTGCGGACATCCCGCCGATTGGGATTTTATTGGTCTAGGAATGAGCCTTTTCTGCTTACATATGTTAAACTATAGAAAGAGCTGTATATAAAAACATATGGTAAGGGGTTTTAACATGATCGGTACTCATGATGGGGATTTATTGGAATCCAGCGTTAAAGACTTAATGATTTCTTCTGAACGCGTGGCCCACGTGCAGGTAACCAATAATTTAGAACATGCACTATTGGTATTAACAAAGAGCGGTTATACGGCCATTCCTGTGTTAGATCCGATGTATAAACTGCATGGTTTAATTAGCACACCAGTCATTCTTGATTCAATCTTGGGACTGGAACGAATTGAATTTGATAATCTTGAGAATAAAAAAGTTTCCGAAATAATGAATATAGAAATACCTCGCCTGCATATTGATGATACATTGACAAAGGGTGTGGAATTGTTGATTGATCATCCTTTTGTCTGTGTGGAGAATGACGAACATGTATTTGAAGGTATCTTAACGAGAAGAGCAATCCTGAAAAAGGTATTTAAACAAAATACACCCGATAAATAAGTAAGGCTTAAAAAGATGGTTAACCTCAAGACTCGCCAGTTGGCGAGTTTTCTTGTTTTTACATATTTGATCCAGCTAGTGGTAAAGTCTATAAACAGTTAGGGTCTTGGGGGAGGAATGCTGAAATTGGGCCAAGAAGTAAATAGTGCTAAGGTGCAGAATAAAAAATTGAAACGTCCCTTCATATTAGCTGCGATCATGTTGGCTATGTTTATGAATGCTATTGAAGGAACGATTGTCTCAACGGCAATGCCAGCCATTGTAAGTGATTTAGGCGGTTTTTCACTTTACAGCTGGGTGTTTTCAGGTTATTTGCTCATGAACGCGGTAACAGTCTTGATATATGGAAAGCTATCGGATATTCTCGGGAGAAAACCTGTTTTATTATTTGGAATCATTGTCTTCCTCATTGGCTCCCTTCTCTGCGGCTTTGCAGATTCTATGACGGAACTCATCATATATCGCTTTATACAAGGTTTTGGGGCTGGGGCTGTCGCTCCTGTGGCTTCGACAATTGTTGGCGATATTTATAAAAATGAAGAGAGGGCACGCGTACAAGGGTATCTATCGAGCGTGTGGGGCATTTCGGCTGTCATGGGGCCAGCTTTGGGCGGCTTGCTCGTTGAATCCCTGACTTGGAAGCTTGTCTTCTGGGTAAATATCCCTTTGGGCTTATTATCTTTCATTGGTATCTGGTTTTTCCTTCATGAAAATATCGAAAAGAAAAAACGTGATATCGATTACCTAGGTGCAACGCTATTGACGTTATCCATATCCACTCTTATGGTGATTCTCGTAGAAGGAGGAGTGAAATGGTCATGGGCTTCAGCTCCGGTCATATCCTTGGCATTAGTGGCCATCATCACCTTCATCTTCTTCATTCTTCAGGAAAAGAAAGCGGCCGAACCGATGATGCCATTTGAAATTTGGCAGGAGCGTTCCATTCTGATTGCCAATCTTGTATCCCTGACGACAGGGGTGATGATGATCGGATTATCAAGTTTCCTCCCGACCTTCGTTCAGGGCGTGATGGAACGCTCGCCTACGGTAGCTGGTTTTACATTGACAGCCATGTCAATTGGCTGGCCGATCGCATCAATGGTCTCTGGCAGGTTATTGATGAAAATAGGATTCAAATCAACCTCCCTCCTTGGAGGGTGTTCATTGATCCTTGGGAGCTTGATCCTAGTGTGGATGAAGCCGGAAGCTGGGCCCCTTATTGCTGCCATGGGATCCTTCTTTGTCGGAGTGGGCATGGGCTTGACTTCAACCTCATTCATTGTCGTCATTCAAAAAACCGTCAGCTGGGAACGAAGGGGCATTGCTACAGCTTCCAATATGTTCATGCGTAATTTAGGGAATACTGTAGGTGCTGCATTACTTGGAGGAATCATGAATATGAGGCTTCAGGCCTACTTGAACGAGCATGCGCCAGCCGGCTCGGGAGTGACGATAGATACGGCGAATAAACTGTTGAACAGTGAAGAACGCATGTCGCTTCCGGAAAACGTTGTAAATGTTTTACAGGAAGGACTTACATTGTCTTTACAGACGATTTATCTTATTGTCCTGGTCTTCTCTATAATCAGCTTCCTATTACTTACGAGACTAAGAAAGAATAAGAAGGAATAGGGAAAAAAGGCAGATTCTTTAAATGGAGTTTGCAGTCAAGAGACAGATGGCTAACAAATTCATTGCCTTCTCAGAGATTGAATTAACAAGCAGGCCACCGCAAAAGCCACCGAAAAGGGCAAATGGGATTAAATGGAGGGCATCCTTCAATTTTAGATGTTTTTTCTTGAATAAAGTATAAAAGCTAGAAAAAGAAGAAAACATATTGGGAAATTTGACTGAACCAATAACCTGGTGTATGGGTAAACCTATCAAAAGAAGGGATGTCATTCCGATAAGGCCGCCGCCCCCAGCCAATGTACCGACGAAGGATGCTGCAGAACTGATGACAAGCAGTAAAATGATCGTCAAAGGATATTCACCCCGTTTCTTTTCTCTTGTATTATAGGCCGACTTTGTTGATAATAAAATTTAAATAAATTAAATCATCATGATAAGATTTAATTATCAAGAGGTTGGTGTGTATGTCATTTTCAGAATTTCATTTATTATCCGTGCTTGCTCAGGAAATGAATATGAGAAAAGCAGCTGAGCGGTTGTTCGTTTCCCAGCCGGCTTTATCACAGCGTTTACAATCCATAGAAAAGGATTGGGGCTCGAAACTGTTTCTGCGTTCACAAAAAGGGCTGTCACTGACGCCAGCAGGTGAAGCGGTAATTCGTTTGGCCAATGAGGTTATCGAAAAAGAAGAAAAGGTCAGGGAAAGCATTCAAGCTATGGACCATGAAGTATATGGGACTTTGAAAATAGCCTGTGCTTCGATTGTCGGTCAAAATTGGCTGCCGCAAGTATTGAAAAAGTTCGTTCAAAAATATCCGTATGCCAAAATTTCCTTAATCACTGGCTGGAGCAGTGAGATTTTAAAGTCTTTGTATGAAGGACAGGTGCATATTGGCATCATAAGGGGAGCCCCGGATTGGAAAGGTGTAAAACAGCATTTATTTACGGATATGCTATATCTGGTCGATACTGAAATGAAGGAACTGAATCAAGTGTTCGAAACGGACCGGCCATTCATTCAGTTTAAAAGCGATTCGAATTATTATCAGGAAATCCAGGACTGGTGGCATCGGCAATTTAAAACGACACCAAAAAACACTATTGTCGTGGATCAAATCGAAACATGCAAACAAATGGTGTTCAATGGTATAGGATATGCAATCCTGCCAGCCATCACTCTGCATGATAAAGATACGAATGTTTTTAAAATCCCTCTACTGGATGGGCATAACCACTCAATCGAACGGGATACATGGCTTTGCGGCTATGAATCTGCCTTCCAGTTAAAGCAAGTGCAAGCATTCACGGAAGTGGTGAAAGAGCATATTCGCGAGCAAGGAATGTTATAGGTCCGCTGACGAAAATGTCAATAGGGGAGAATAATATATAAGAGTGACATTCAACTTGTCTTGCCGGCAGTTGTCTGGTAAATTTAAAACGAGTAAAGATACATATTTAGGAGGTTTACCCGGAATGAACAAAATGGATGCAAACGAAATTATTTCTTTTATCTCAAATAGTAAAAAATCTACACCTGTAAAGGTATATGTCAAAGGCGATTTAGAAGGCATGGATTTTGGACCAGCTTCTAAAACTTTCATAACAGGAAATACAGGTGTTGTATTCGGTGAGTGGTCTGAAGTCGAAGAAGCAATCAAGGCAGCAGGAACAAAAATCGAGGATTATGTAGTTGAAAGTGATCGCCGTAACTCTGCCATTCCTTTATTGGATCTAAAAGGCATCAAAGCCCGTATCGAGCCTGGCGCAGTAATTCGTGACCAAGTATCCATTGGAGACAACGCAGTCATCATGATGGGTGCATCAATCAATATTGGTTCTGTCATCGGTGAAGGCACAATGATCGACATGAACGCAATACTGGGCGGTCGTGCAACAGTGGGTAAAAACTGTCACGTAGGCGCAGGTGCCGTTTTAGCAGGTGTCATCGAGCCGCCTTCCGCACAACCGGTCATTTTGGAAGATGATGTTTTAATCGGAGCCAATGCGGTCGTACTGGAAGGTGTGAAAATCGGTCAAGGTTCAGTTGTGGCGGCTGGTGCAGTTGTAACGAAAGACATTCCTCCTTACTCCGTTGCTGCCGGTATCCCGGCGAGGGTCATTAAACAAATTGACGAAAAAACAAAATCAAAAACAGAAATCATGCAAGAACTTCGTCAACTTTAATTTCTTTAGTGAATATTGCCTGAAGCGTGGATAAATATATCCACGCTTTCTGTATAGGAGGAAATAATGTGAAAATAAGTCCTTTTGCCGAGATCCGGCGTGATTTGCATCAAATACCGGAGATAGGGTTCCAAGAATTCAAGACGCAGGAATACCTACTTAACTACATAACGAAACTGGCCCAGGAGCGAATGGAGATAGAAACTTGGAGGACTGGGATATTCGTGAAAGTGAAGGGAATGAATCCGCGAAAAACGATTGGCTACCGGGCTGATATTGACGGTCTGCCGATAAAAGAGGAAACCGGATTGCCGTTTGCATCCACACACGAGGAATATATGCATGCCTGCGGTCATGATTTTCATATGAGCATAGGTTTGGGATTATTGACATATTTCACCGAAAATCCGATCGATGATGACTTGCTATTCATCTTCCAGCCTGCAGAAGAAGGTCCTGGCGGAGCTGAACCGATGCTTAAATCGGAAACGATGAAAAAATGGAAGCCTGATATGATTCTTGCTTTACATATTGCCCCAGAGTACCCAGTTGGGACGATTGCCGTTAAAGAAGGGCTTCTATTTGCCAATACATCTGAATTATTCATCGATTTGAGGGGGAAAGGAGGGCATGCAGCCTATCCGCATGAAACAAATGATATGGTCATTGCGGCCTGTTCGCTTGTAGGGCAGCTGCAAACAATCATTTCCAGGAATGTCAATCCACTTGATTCAGCTGTCATTACAGTTGGGAAGATTACTGGAGGCACCGTTCAAAATATTATTGCGGAGACAGCGCGGTTAGAAGGTACAATACGCACCCTTACCCCAGAATCGATGGTAAAGGTCAAGTCAAGAATAAAGGCGCTTGTGGATGGCATACAAGTGGGATATGAGTGCTTGGCTGAAATCGACTATGGTGCGATGTATCATCAGGTGTATAATGAAGAACGGCTGACCCGGGAATTCATGGAATTTACAGAGAAGTCAACCGCTATTCATTTGCATCGCTGCACTGAAGCGATGACTGGTGAAGATTTTGGTTATATGTTAAAGGAGATTCCAGGATTCATGTTCTGGCTGGGGGTTTCATCGGATTACGGATTGCACCACGCTAAGTTAAGTCCGGATGAAACTGCGATTGAACTCGCGATCAATCACTTAACGGACTATATAACGTTTAAAGGAAGCGAAGCGTAAAAAATGCTTTTCAGTACAGAACATGCTCTAAAGGGAGAACGAATGACGTTGGAGGGCTTATTGTGAAAAAAGAATTTGCGGTGATTGGACTTGGCCGTTTTGGCGGCAGCATAGTCAAGACATTAGCTGAAGAAGGATTAGGGGTTCTGGCTATCGATGCTGACGAAGATCGAGTGAATGAATTTGCCAGAATAGCTTCACATGCAGTAGTAGGGGATACGACAGATGAAAATGTACTGAGAAACATAGGGATTCGGAATTTTGATCACGTCATTGTAGCGATTGGCGAGAATATTCAAGCTAGCATATTGACGACGCTCATGCTTAAGGAATTGGGTGTCGGAAATGTTACGGTTAAAGCGCAAAATGATTATCATGAGAAGGTTCTTCGTAAAATCGGGGCCGACTATGTCGTGCACCCCGAACGAGATATGGGGAGAAGGATCGCCCATAATATCGTCTCCAATAATATTCTCGATTATTTGGAGCTTTCTGATGAACACTCCATCGTCGAAATTGTTGCAAGCCAAAAGATGAATGGAAACTCGATCTTTGACCTTGATATCCGTGCTCATTATGGGCTGAATATAGTCGCAATCAAAAGGGGGAACGATATAAATGTTTCCCCACAGGCGAGCGATTTAATTCATAAAGGTGATATATTGATCGTCATCGGCGCGGATTCGGACATCAATCGCTTTGAAAAAAAAATTGTGGAATAAGCAAGCTTTGCTCAATTTCGGGCAGCGCGCACTTTTTATCCACAAAAAAGCCCAGCCATCAATGGCTGGGCTTCTATTATTATTGGACTTCCATGATGATCGGGAGGATCATTGGACGCCGTTTAGTTTTTTCATATAGGAATGGAGATAAAGTGTCTGTAATTTCATTTTTAATTTCAGACCATTGTGTAGTTTTACGATCCATCACCTTATTTAAATGCTTAGTTATCAAGGATTGAGCATCGCTTATAAGGTCTCCTGATTCTCTCATGTAAACAAATCCGCGTGAGATGATGTCAGGTCCGGATGCAATTTTGAATTCCTTCATATTGATGCTGACAACGACAACGACAAGGCCTTCCTCGGAAAGAATCCGACGATCACGGAGAACGATATTACCAATATCCCCGATGCCGCTTCCATCGATATAAACCGAACCTGAAGGGATTTTACCAGCAATTTGTGCTGTGTTTTCACTTAAGGATAGAACTTCACCATTATCCATGATAAAGCAATTTTCTTCCGGAACCCCGCAATCGACTGCATGGCGGGCATGTAGTTTTTGCATACGGTATTCACCATGGATTGGCATGAAGAATTTTGGTTTAATCAAACGAAGCATCAGCTTTTGTTCCTGCTGTCCGCCATGTCCTGATGTATGAATGTCATTCAAAGGACCTGAAATGACGTCTGCTCCTGCACGATACAATTGATTGATTGTTCTCGAAACACTGATTGTGTTACCTGGGATAGGTGAAGATGAAAATACTACAGTATCTCCAGGAATGATTTGAATCTGACGGTGAGTGCCATTCGCTATGCGAGACAATGCTGCCATTGGTTCACCTTGACTGCCTGTACAAAGGATGGTTACTTTATTCGCAGGCATACGATTCAATTGCTGTACATCAATAAATGTATCTTTAGGCGCTACGATATAACCAAGATCTTGTCCAATTGATATGGCTGAATCCATGCTTCGGCCAAAAACGGCTATTTTACGGCCGTTAGCCACGGCTGCTTCGACAACTTGCTGAAGGCGATGGATGTTCGATGCAAACGTTGCAAAAATAATCCGGCCGTCAACCTTACGGAAAATGTCTTGAATGGTATCGCCGACACGGCTTTCGGACATAGTAAAATTCTGCACTTCACTATTTGTGCTATCCGAGAGTAGGCACAATACACCTTCTTTACCGATCTCAGCCATCTTGGTCAGGTTTGCAGGCTCGCCCACTGGTGTGAAGTCGAATTTAAAATCACCAGTATGGACAATTTGTCCAGGTGGTGTTTTTACAACGATTCCATAAGAGTCAGGGATACTGTGTGTTGTGCGGAAGAATGAGACGGACGTTTTCCGGAACTTGATCACTTCATCTTCACTGATCTCAATCATGGTTGTCTGGCGCAAAAGGCCGTGTTCTTCCAATTTATTACGAAGCAGTCCAAGTGCTAGTTTCCCGCCGTATACAGGGACATTCACTTTTCTAAGCAAATAAGGAATCCCGCCAATATGGTCTTCATGGCCATGGGTAATGAAGACACCTTTAATTTTATCTACATTTTTTTCTAAATAGCTGTAATCAGGAATCACATAGTCAATACCGAGAAGCTCATCTTCAGGAAATTTAATTCCAGCATCAATGATGATGATTTCATCTTGAAACTGAACAGCATATGTGTTCTTACCGATTTCGCCTAAACCGCCCAGGGCGAATACAGCTGT
Organism: Peribacillus sp. NPDC076916; assembly: GCF_050269675.1. Taxonomy (NCBI): domain Bacteria; kingdom Bacillati; phylum Bacillota; class Bacilli; order Caryophanales; family Bacillaceae; genus Peribacillus; species Peribacillus sp. NPDC076916. The sequence goes on along the minus strand of NZ_JBNNIU010000001.1, from coordinate 279,000 downwards.
TTGATCGTTTTTTACAAATTTCATAAATTATAGCTCCAATACTTTGTAATCTTCATTTTGTTTTTCATATTCTAAATATGCTCCGGTTACGGGTAATACGATTTCTACGTTATAAGGTTCCTTTTTTAATTTTAAACGAACGTCACGAACGGATTCACCTTCGACAAACATTGTTTTAGTATTCTCCCTGATGGGAACCTCTGATATGGTTACTTGATAGTATACCTTAAAAACCATTTTAATCTCTCCTCACTTGTTTGCATTGCTTTTTTCATTATATATAAAAACAACAATTTTTTCATGTTTTTCAACATCATGTAAAAATAAACCCAGCTCCGCCATAAAAACGGAAGGGGTTTGATGAATTAAATATACCAATGTCTAAAGTATATAAAAAAATAGATGGCCGATTCTGGTATCAATCCAATTGTGTCTTCCTCTATCTTATATCCTATCCGTTTTTGCCATGTGTAAAACTTAAATCATGGGATCTTTTTTTCGTAAACGATTTCTTTCTAATTAAAACAGTGCGACTGTGTCAGCGTTTCATGAAAACACAACGACTCATATCTTTATTTGAAATATGTATTCACCTGACCATATAAAAGCCAAGATAGAAAGAATGCTTAACAAGAACTTTACAACAAGGAAGAAGCCCTTCGCAAGTTTTTGAAGAGCTGTCCAAAAAAAATTCGCATATGGATGACGGCCAAGGCAGGAATGAGTGGCAAATCATGCGATAGATTTTTTTCTTAAAAGATCATTCCACTGTTTAGCAAGCTTTTTACGAAGCTTTTTTAACATGGCGATCACGCTCCCTTACTATTATTGTATAGGATTATTCAATAATGTAAATACGTCTTTACAGGTACTTGGCCCATTTTTGAAAAAAAAGGCTCATTCATACAAGCGGCTGGGATTTTGGAGTAAAGAAGGATGGGAGAGAAGTAATCTAAGAAAACCTGAGTTGTTTCTATTAAGAATAGTATATGCCCATTCATGAATAAAAAACGTAAATTGAGTGGAATCCGGTTATGTTACTTGACTTATCTTGATGACAATTATTAAATGGGTACATATTAAAAAAGGAAAAATGAATGAATTGGAAGTGAATTGTTAGTGAAAATCGTATTCTTTGATATTGACGGAACATTACTCGATCATGAAAAAAAGTTACCTGCTTCAACAAAAAATGCTATTAAGCAACTGCAGGATAGCGGGGTTTTTGTAGCAATTGCCACAGGAAGGGCTCCGTTCATGTTCGAATCTTTAAGGGAAGAGCTTGGCATCGATACATTTGTAAGCTTCAATGGACAATACGTTGTTTTTGAAGGGAAAGTCGTTTATAAAAACCCTTTGAGCATACCTGAGATAAAACGGCTCCACGAACATGCTGAAAAAAATGAAATACCGATCGTTTTCATGAATGAGGAGACAATGAAATCGAGTGTTCCACATCATATCAGAATTGAAGAAGCATTAAGCAGCCTGAAGTTTCCCCACCCTGAACATGTGGCAGATTTTTATGAGGACCATGATATATATCAAGCCTTATTATTCTGTTCGGAAGATGAAGAAGGGAACTTTGTTGGGAAATATGACGACTTTCATTTCATTAGATGGCATGAATATTCAACGGATGTACTTCCATTCGGGGGTTCAAAAGCTGAAGGCATAAAAATATTAATGGAAAAAGTCGGGTTTGCTTTGGAGGATGTTTACGCCTTTGGAGATGGCTTAAATGATATAGAGATGTTAAAAGTAGCGGGATATGGCGTGGCAATGGGGAATGCCGGTCAACTTGTGAAGCAAGAGGCCGACTTTGTAACGAAGGATGTCGATGATGATGGCATACTTTTTGGTTTGAAGGAACTTGAACTGATATAAAAAAACAAAACCCCCGTCAACCAACAGGCAGGGGTTTTGCTTATTGCGTTACCTTTCCAACGCAATTGAATTTTCCGGAATGGCATAGGGGTCTTCCGGATTGATATGATCATAAAACATGATTCCATTAAGGTGGTCGATTTCATGCTGAAAGCAAATGGCTGCGATGCCTTTCAGGCGGAGTTGAACCGATTTTCCTTCCAGGTCCGTACCCACAACCGTTATTCGAGCATAACGGGGAACATAGCCGGAAACGGGACGATTTACGGAAAGGCAGCCTTCACCGGATGTCAAATATGCTTTTTCCACTGAATGGCTGATGAGTTTAGGGTTGAAAAGTGCATAGCTATACAGTTGACCATCTTTTTCTTTCAAATGAACCGCGATCATCCTTTTTGAAACATTCACCTGTGGTGCAGCCAAGCCAATTCCTGCCCTTAGCCCGTATAGTGCAGAAATATCGGGCTTCTGGCTGTTTTGGACATATTCCATCAAGCTGTCTAAAAGTTGCTTATCTTCATTTGATGCCGGAAGCGGAACCTCTACCGCGACTTGCCTTAAGATTGGATCGTCTTCATTAACAAAATCATCCATGGTAAGCATTATCTTTCACCCCGCAAAAATTCTAATAATATGTATAGGGTTATTTTAACAAAAAAAACACTGAAAGTTAATGGATGTCTAATGAAAGAAAATGGAAGGGATGGAATAAGTCATTAATTCCTATCCCAGCCATTATATTAATTGCGTGTTAAGGTCTATTTAAAAAAATAAATCATTTTTTGTTATTTAGGGTAAATAGTTAACATTTTCGGGTAAAGGTAATAGTAATTACCTGGTTAGCATAAGCACGCGCCGACAATGATTAACAGAATGAACAGGACAATGATTAGAGCGAAGCCGCTTCCAAAGCCGCAGCCTCCACCACCATAGCCATAACCATCACCATAACCATAGCTGGGTGCACTGGAAACCGGATAACAGCAATCCTGGTTGTAACCTCCATACATAATTTCATACCTCCGTTTTTTGTATTATTAAAATACTGACCACTCTGATTTGAAACGGTCACTACAGCCTATGCAGGATGGCTTAAAGGGTGTAGGCTAGCGCCCAGTAATGAAAAAAACCTGTTCGGAATATGATTGTAACAAGTGTTTGCTGCTAATAAGGGAATTTAGAGAAAAATGAATCTTCGAAGTACTATTAGAAGGAGCTGTCTATGTTGAAGCGTTTTGGTCCATATGTTATTTTACTTCTTTCTTTAGTGATCTTGGCTGGTTGTTTTAATGGTTCACCAGAAGAAAGAATCCACAAAATCCTAGAGAAAACTGCAGAAAAGGAAAGTGATTTCACCGAACATCAAGAGCCTCTTAATGATTTGGAGAAAAAAGAAAAAGAAAAATATGAGAAAATCATTAAACTTGGATTGGATGATTATGAACAGATTGTCGAGCTTTCAGATGAAGCCACCAAGAATATCGACCAAAGGGAAAAAATAATTGAAAAGGAACAAAGCAGTATGCAATCCTCAAAAGAACAATTCAATCAGATAGATGAACAAATCGGGAAAATAGAGGATGAAAAAATAAAAAAAGAAGCGACCGAAATGAAAAAGGTCATGAGTGAGCGCTATAGCACCTACGATAATTTATATGATGCTTATCAACAAAGTCTGGCTTATGATCGTGAATTATATGAACTTTTTAAAAAAGAGGATTTGAAAATGGATGAATTACAAGTGCAAATCAAGAAAATAAATACCTCTTATTCAAAAGTTCTGAAAGCGAATGAGGAATTTAATGCATTAACGGAAAAATCAAATCAAAAAAAAGAAAGTTTTTATGATAGTTCCGGCATAGAAATGGCTGATTCAACAAAATAATATAAATAATGATGGGCTGTGATTCTCACTCACAGCCCATATTTTGTTCAATCCAGTTCATGTAGGGACAGAAAAATTCTAGAATGGACTTTTTTTGTGCAACCATCTTGATGTGGGATTTTCATACCTGTACTAAAAAAAAACGATAATCAAAATTCAAACAGCAGACTTATATGAAAGCGTTTGAATATTCTTTTGGAATATTATTCCGAAGGCTCAAATGCCTATAGTTAAAGCGGTTTTGGAATCGATCCGGTATGCTGGGGGTTTTAAATGTTATCCTTCGCAATCCTTAAATTGAAAAATAGGGGAAATTTAATGGTACAGTTATAAAGTGAAAACTAATACAGAGAAGAAGTATGAGTATTGGAAATTCTATTAAATCAAAATTATAAGGAACTCCAAGTGATTGACTTGATGTTAATTCATCTTGTAAACTTAATCTATAAAAATTCTTGTATCATTTTCCTTGATTTTTTTTATGGTACAGAATAAGATTGAGACATATTAAGCATATCCACGTTTGAGGATTGGTCTTAAGGGAAAAATAAAAGAATGAATTGTTGAAGAAACTAAAAAGCAAACTATTTTTGCTTTATAGAATAATAATAGCAAACCTTTTTAATGAAAGGATGAGGTGCCAAATGGCTCAAAAAACTAAACAAGCTAAAATTAATGTTCAGGATCAGCTTAAGAAAGTAGAAGAACAATTTGAAACTTTTCAAATTTTAAATGAAGAGGGAGAAGTCGTTAATGAAGCGGCAATGCCTGATTTAAGTGATGAACAATTGCAAGAATTAATGCGTCGTATGGTATATACACGCATCTTGGATCAACGTTCTATATCACTGAACCGCCAAGGCAGATTAGGTTTCTATGCACCGACTGCCGGTCAAGAAGCATCTCAAATCGCTTCCCAGTATGCTTTGGAAAAAGAAGATTTCATTCTGCCTGGCTACCGTGATGTTCCGCAAATCGTTTGGCATGGCCTTCCGCTTTGGCAAGCATTCTTGTTCTCACGGGGACATTTTAAAGGAAATCAAATTCCTGAAGACGTCAATGTAATTTCCCCTCAAATCATTATCGGCGCTCAATATATTCAAGCTGCAGGTGTTGCACTTGGGTTGAAGAAACGCGGAAAAAAAGCTGTAGCCATCACATATACGGGTGACGGCGGAACCTCACAAGGTGACTTCTATGAGGGAATTAACTTTGCAGGTGCATTTAAAGCGCCGGCTATCTTCATCGTGCAAAATAACCGTTTCGCAATCTCGACTCCGGTTGATTTGCAATCAGCAGCAAAAACATTAGCCCAGAAGGGTGTGGCTGCAGGTATCCCTGGCATCCAAGTTGATGGTATGGATGCGTTGGCCGTTTATACAGCTGTTAAAGAAGCGCGTGAACGTGCAATTAATGGTGAAGGCCCTACATTGATTGAAACATTAACTTACCGTTATGGTCCGCATACGATGGCTGGGGATGACCCGACACGTTACCGTACTTCCGAAATGGATAACGAGTGGGAACTGAAAGATCCATTGGTTCGTTTCCGCAAGTTCTTGGAAAACAAAAAACTTTGGAATGAAGAATTAGAGAACGAAACAATAGAAAAAGCAAAAGACGATATTAAAGAAGCGATCAAATTGGCAGATGCAGAACCTAAGCAAAAGGTTACAGACCTTATTGAAAACATGTATGAAGAAATGCCTTATAACTTAAAAGAACAATATGAAATTTATAAAGAGAAGGAGTCGAAGTAAGCCATGGCTCAATTGACGATGATTCAAGCAATTACAGAAGCATTACGTACAGAACTTAAGAATGATGAGAATGTACTCGTTTTTGGGGAAGATGTTGGGGTTAATGGAGGAGTTTTCCGTGCAACGGAAAATCTTCAAAAAGAATTCGGTGAAGATCGTGTATTCGATACACCTCTTGCTGAATCTGGAATCGGTGGATTAGCGGTCGGTCTTTCTTTACAAGGTTTCCGTCCTGTTCCTGAAATTCAATTCTTCGGGTTTGTATATGAAGTAATGGATTCCGTAAGCGGTCAGCTTGCTCGTATGCGTTACCGTTCAGGCGGACGTTACAGTGCACCGGTTACAATTCGCTCACCTTTTGGAGGCGGAGTGCATACTCCGGAAATGCACGCTGATAGCTTGGAAGGTTTAATGGCTCAGCAACCAGGGTTAAAGGTAGTTATCCCTTCCACTCCTTACGATGCAAAAGGCTTATTGATTTCAGCTATTCGTGATAATGACCCTGTCATTTTCCTTGAGCACATGAAATTGTACCGCTCTTTCCGTCAGGAAGTGCCTGAAGAAGAGTATACAATTCCGTTGGGAAAAGCCGATGTGAAAAGAGAAGGAACGGATCTATCCATTATTACGTATGGTGCAATGGTACAGGAATCCATCAAGGCAGCTGAGGAATTGGCTAAGGAAGGCCATTCCGTCGAAGTGGTCGACTTACGGACTGTTTCTCCATTGGATATCGATACAATCATTGCTTCTGTAGAAAAAACTGGACGCGCTATCGTTGTTCAAGAAGCACAAAAGCAAGCTGGTATTGCAGCGAATGTCGTAGCGGAAATTAACGAACGTGCCATTTTGAGCTTGGATGCTCCAGTACTGCGAGTGGCGGCTGCTGATACGGTATTCCCGTTTTCACAAGCTGAAACAGTATGGCTCCCTAATTATAAAGACATTATTGAAACGGCGACTAAAGTCTTGAAGTTTTAACAATCTTGAGTAATGGAATGAATGTCCTGCTTGGGAAAGTAATATCGCATTAACGGTAATGCAAGATAAAGGACTTTATTCAAAGCACTAAGTATGATTTAATATAGGAGGTTGAACTCAGTGGCATTCCAATTTAGACTCCCTGATATCGGAGAAGGTATACACGAAGGTGAAATAGTGAAATGGTTTGTAAAACCAGGAGATAAGATTCAAGAAGATGACGTGCTTTGCGAGGTTCAGAACGATAAGGCCGTTGTTGAAATCCCATCACCGGTGGAAGGTACCGTGGAAGAAATCCTTGTTCAAGAAGGAACGGTTGCCGTTGTTGGCGATGTACTTGTAACATTCGATGCTCCAGGTTATGAAAATCTTCAGTTTAAAGGGGACCATGGAGAAGAAGCAAAGGCAGAAGGTGAGAAGAATACGGAGGCCCAGGTTCAAGCGACTGCTGAAGCTGGACAGGAAGTCAAGAAAGAGGCTGCTCCGGTTCAAGAAAATAATGGTGTAACGGGCGCGGGAGCACAACCACAAGTTGAGGCAGATCCTTCACGACGTATCATCGCCATGCCTTCTGTTAGGAAATATGCGCGCGAACAAGGGGTAAATATTCGTGAGATTTCTGGTTCTGGAGATAATGGCCGCATCATGAAAGATGACATAGATGCTTTCAAAAACGGCAAAACTGCTCCACAGCAACCGGCAGCTCAAAGTGAAGCTTCACAACAAAATGATACGGAAACAACCGAAAAACAAAAAGTTACAATTCCAGAAGGGCAATATCCTGAAACTCGCGAAAAAATGAGCGGCATGAGAAAAGCGATCGCCAAAGCTATGGTGAAATCCAAGCAGACAGCTCCACATGTTACATTAATGGATGAAGTCGATGTGACGCTATTGGTTGCTCACCGTAAGAAATTCAAGGAAATTGCTGCACAAAAAGGAATCAAGCTTACATTCCTACCTTATGTTGTTAAAGCGTTAACAAGTGCATTGCGTGAATTCCCTATGCTTAACACATCATTTGATGATGAGGCTAGTGAGATTATCCATAAACACTATTACAATATTGGAATTGCAGCAGACACAGACAAAGGACTGCTCGTTCCGGTTGTAAAAGATGCAGATCGTAAATCAACTTTTGCTATTTCACAAGAAATTAATGAATTAGCGACGAAAGCCCGTGACGGCAAATTGGCTCCTAACGAAATGAAAGGTGCTTCTTGCTCCATTACGAATATCGGTTCCGCAGGCGGTCAATGGTTCACACCTGTAATCAATCATCCAGAAGTTGCCATTCTAGGGATTGGACGCATTGCCGAAAAAGCAATTGTACGCGACGGGGAAATTATCGCCGCTCCAGTTCTGGCATTATCACTGAGCTTTGATCACCGCATGATTGATGGAGCAACAGCTCAACATGCATTGAATCATATCAAAAAGTTATTGAACGACCCAGAATTATTGTTAATGGAGGCGTAAACAATGGTAGTAGGAGATTTTCCAATCGAAACAGATACTTTAGTGATCGGTTCAGGCCCAGGGGGATATGTTGCCGCAATTCGCGCAGCACAGCTTGGGCAGAAAGTAACGGTCGTTGAAAAAGGAACAATCGGCGGAGTTTGTTTGAATGTAGGCTGTATCCCATCAAAAGCTTTAATTTCGGCTGGACACCGTTTCCATGAAGCTCAGCATTCAGAAGATATGGGTATCTTTGCAGAAAAAGTTTCTGTTGATTTTTCTAAAGTACAAGCTTGGAAAGGTTCTGTTGTTAAAAAATTAACAGGCGGTGTAAGCAGCCTATTAAAAGGTAATAACGTTGATGTTGTAACCGGTGAAGCTTATTTCGTCGATGAAAACAGCATCCGTGTTATGAATGAAGACTCAGCCCAAACATATACATTTAAAAACGCAATCATCGCCACTGGTTCATCGCCAATCGAGATTCCGTCATTTAAATATACGAAACGTGTACTTAATTCCACTGGTGCTCTTGCTTTGGAAGAAGTTCCAGGTTCGATCGTGGTAATCGGCGGAGGTTACATTGGTACTGAGCTTGGCGGAGCATTCGCAAGCTTCGGCACTAAAGTGACCATCCTTGAAGGTACTGAAGAAATCCTTTCTGCAGGCTTTGAAAAACAAATGGCAGCACTTGTTAAGCGTAACCTTAAAAACAAGGGTGCTGAAATTGTCACTAAAGCAAATGCTAAAGGTGTGGAAGAAACTGAAACAGGTGTAACCGTTACTTATGAAGTAAAAGGCGAAGAGAAAAAGGTTGAAGCCGATTACGTATTAGTGACAGTTGGACGTCGTCCAAATACGGCAGAGATCGGCCTGGAGCAAGTCGGAATCAAAATGACTGACCGTGGTTTGGTCGAAACGGATAAACAATGCCGTACAAGCGTGAAAAACATTTACGCAATCGGTGATATCGTTTCTGGACCTCAGTTGGCTCATAAAGCTTCTTATGAAGGTAAAATTGCTGCTGAAGCCATTGCAGGACATTCATCTGAAATCGACTATCTTGCTATTCCGGCTGTTGTATTCTCTGAACCGGAACTTGCTTCTGTCGGTTATAATGAAAAAGAAGCGAAGGAAGCTGGAATCGAAGCGCTTGCTTCTAAATTCCCATTCGCTGCAAATGGACGTGCTCTTTCTTTAAATAATACGGACGGATTTGTGAAGCTTATCACTCGCAAAGAAGACGGATTGGTTATAGGAGCACAAATTGCAGGACCAAACGCTTCTGATATGATTGCAGAACTTGGTCTGGCTATCGAAGCGGGAATGACTGCCGAAGATATCGCAATGACAATCCATGCACATCCAACTTTAGGGGAAATCACAATGGAAGCTGCTGAAGTTGCCCTTGGAACTCCTATTCACATCATCAAGTAATTGATTTTTATAAAAAAGCGTACTGCCTCATGCAGTACGCTTTTTTTGTTTGGCAGATATACGAATATGAAGGATGACTCCCCAGTCATCATTTTCTTCACGCTAGTTAAATGAAAAGGGCTAAAAGGGCATAAGCTATAAAAAGGACTTCTTACTTTTTTTCCTTGTAAGGTTTTGAGAAAGGTAATAAAGGATAAAAAATAAGATGAGCGATGTTAATTGAATATTTTTTGCCAATAAAGAGATCATGGCTGAATATTCATATTAAAATGGGGTGGATCATTTGAAAAATTATCTGGTAATCCTCTTTCAACTAATCGTTTGGAGTGGGTATACCTTAGTTGAATGGCTGTCTGTTAACGATCGATTCGTTTTCAAAGTATTCATGTTTTTGGTCTTTTCCTATCTAGCCATTTACATTGGTAAAATGATTTTAAAATCCAATAGGCGAACAATGCTTGTTACCGTGATAAGTCTATTATGCTACGGTATTTTGCAAATCCTTTTGGAAACGCTAGTACCCCTTTATTAAACTTTTCAAGTCGCTATGACACAAGAAACCACGGAGGAATCATGATTAACAAAGGAGTAGCATTATTTACATTAGTATCATTTTTATTGATGGCATGTAATGGACCGAGTTCCGGTCCAACAGAAAATGAAAATCAAAAAAGTGTGGAAACGGCAACATCGGTCCAAGATGAAAGCCAGAAAGAGAAAGACTTGGAAAACGAAACGTCAAAAACGATTGACGATGGGAATGTAAAGGCAGAATATCAGGTGGACGAAAAGAATTGGTCATTTAAACCAATCGGGGAGGCAAATCCGAAAGTTGTGTTGTTAACATTTGATGATGCACCTGATAAATATTCTCTGAAAATCGCCCAGACCCTGAAGCGCCTTGAAGTACCTGCTATTTTTTTCGTGAACGGTCACTTTCTTGAAAATGATGAAAATAAAGCGATGCTAAAAGAAATTCATGAAATGGGTTTTTCTATCGGTAATCATACTTATTCCCATGTAAATTTAAAACAGTTGACCGAGAAAGAACAAGAACGGGAAATCGTAAAATTGAACAATATGGTAGAAGGCATTACAGGGGTAAGCCCTAAGTACTTCAGGGCGCCATTTGGATCGAATACCGAGCATTCAAAAAAAGTCGCTGAGAAAGAAAAAATGTTGGTCATGAATTGGTCATATGGATATGACTGGGAAAAAGAGTATCAAGATAAAACAGCGTTAACAGAAATCATGTTGAACAGCCCTTATTTAGGAAATGGTGCGAACTTACTGATGCATGACCGGAAATGGACGAGTGAAGCCATTGAGGATATCGTGAAAGGTTTTCAAAAGGAAGGTTATGAGATCCTTGATCCAAAGTTGATTGAAACGCCTGCTTGAGCCAATTCCGGCTTCAGCAGGTATTTTTATTTCCTTGGATAATAATACATCACCCGTTTATTGAAGAGATGTAGCTGCGCCCGTAATTTCTTTGCAAGGAACTTGCACAGTTCATTAGCTTTTCCCTTATCACCGAAAGTTGCTGTTTCAGGGAGGGTGAATTGGATATAGGATTGAATCCGCTCTGATCCATCTTCATCCTTAACGACTTCTTGGTCAACGCCTATCAATATCATGTGATATCGATCTTCTTTGGATTGGAGGTATATGGCCTTATCTTTCATCTTTTCTGGTTCTTTCATTTCATAAGGAAATGCTTTCTTATCATAATTCCAATCCAGTTGCTTTCCGGTTTTCGCTGTGATCATTTGATAATAGTTCAGCAATTCTTTCACGTCTTCGATGGTTACAGTCCCTTTCACGGACTCAGGAACGAGTTTGATATAGGCATTTTCAGTCATGTGGATCCCCCTTAGATTGATTGGATGTAAGAATATATTAACATTTTATGGATGTATTATATACATATCTATATGTAAATTAAAAGGCGAAATTCCTTTTTCACCTTGCTATGCAAAAGTAAGGGCTGTGATGAAATGAACTCCAGGGTCCAAAAAGGAATCATTCTAACGAACGATTGGAGTAAAGTTATTCCAACATGAGTGTTCATTAAATGGGGAAAATACATATATGTTATACTTTTTAACTTGAAATAATAAATGTGTTATATTATAATTCATATAAAGCGGTTACATTACGTTATTAATGCATACAATATAGAGGAAGGGGTTGTAAAAATGGGAACTATCGTATGTCAAACTTGCAATAGCACGATTGAACATTTTGAAGATGAAAAAGTAAGTGTACTATATACACACAATCACAACTGCCAAAGCTGTGATACAGCTGCCTCTGAAAAATAAATCGAAAAAAGGATAATAAGATTAATAGAATTTAAGGGTGTTTCAGGGTTGTAATCTGGAGCACCCTTTTTGTAGATGTTAATGAAGTGAAAATCTTCAGTTGATCGGGAGCTACTTGCTCAATAATAAGGGGCAAAAAAACCAGAGCAGCACTTTGCTCTGGTTTTATGGGATCAATCAATTTTTAATGATGCGTAAATATTTTATTTCTGGGTCCTCAGGGCCTTGAACAGGAAGGCCGGCCTCGATGTTTTTCCGGATGTAATTGATATTATCTTCAGTAATCAATTCACCTGGTATGAAGATCGGAATTCCAGGCGGGTAAACCATGATGAACTCAGCGCTAATTTTGCCGACAGATTCCTCAATGGGAACCACTTCGGTGTCTGCATAAAATGCCTCCCTTGGTGATAAAGCCAGTGGTGGTGTATCAGGAAGCAGGACTTCGATTTTTTCATGTTCAGCCGCCATTTCCTTAAACTCATCCGCCAAGTCTCTAAGGGCAGCAATCAGAAGATCCGCTTCTGTTTTTGAGTCTCCAGGCGTTATCAGGCAAAGGATATTGTACAAGTCAGAAAGTTCCACTTCGATATTATGCTTTTCACGAAGCCATTTCTCAACGTCGTATCCGGTAATATTCAATTCCTTGATGGATATGATTAATTTAGTCGGGTCATAACTAAAGGCTGCCTCACTCTCGAGAATTTCGCTGCCGACACAGTAAAGATAAGGAATCTCATTAACTGCCTCACGGATATACCCTGCGAGATTGATCGCTTCATCAATCATTTCCCTTCCTACCGTCGCAAGTTGTCTTCTGGCCGTATCCAGGGAAGCCAGAAGGATATAGGAGGTTGAGGTGGTTGTGAGCATGCTCAATATGGCTTGAACACGATTTGCGGAAACCAAACCGTTCTTAACATTTAATATGGAACTTCCCGTTAGTGAACCGCCCAGTTTATGAACACTCGTTGCAGCCATATCTGCTCCAGCTTGCATGGCTGACATCGGCAAGTCTTCATGGAAGTGTATATGGACACCATGTGCTTCATCCACCAGTACTGGGATTTGGTGGGAATGAGCAACTTCCACTATTTTTTGCAAATCGGCCGAAATGCCGAAATAGGTTGGGTTGATGACAAGCAATCCTTTTGCATCGCTATGTTCCTTTAAAGCTTTCTCGACGGCATCGACGGTGATTCCGTGTGAGATGCCCAAATCTTTGTCTATTTCAGGATTGATGAAAATAGGAACAGCTCCGGAAAATACAATGGCAGACATTACGGATTTATGTACATTCCTTGGGACGATGATTTTGTCCCCAGGTCCGCAGACTGTCATGACCATTGTCATGATCGCTCCACTTGTTCCTTGAACGGAAAAGAATGTGTGATCCGCCCCAAAAGCTTCAGCGGCAAGATCCTGAGCTTGTTTAATGATCCCCTTTGGCTGATGGAGATCATCGAGTGGAGCGATATTGATTAAATCTATGGATAATGCATTTTCTCCAATGAAATTACGGAAATCAGCGTCCATTCCTTTCCCTTTTTTATGACCTGGAATATGAAATTGAACGGGATTTTTTTTTGCATGCTGCAATAAGGCAGTGTATAAGGGTGTTTCATTCTGTGACAATTCTTTGTGGCCCCTTTTCATTAAAATAGGTACATAATATTTGGGAGTATATACTCCCTTTCTATTAATGATCGTATGTTTCTCCGATTCCATCGTATGGTTAGTAAACATGTGGATAGACATAAAACATATGAATTATAGCACGTCTTATAATAAATGCCTAGAGTGACTTTAATGTCCTGACTTAAACCATTTATATATGTCTTTGTTGTTAAGGGGCCCAATAAAATTACAGCAGATTATAAATGTCCATTTTCCTAGTATTTACTGGATTTACTCAAGAATTCTTCTTTTATTAATATTGTAGGTGAGTTTAAAAATTGAACGGTTAAACAATATTTGCCATAATGAAGCTAATGGTTTTTGAGTTCAACTAAATAAACAACATAAATTAAAAAAGGGAGCTGAGGAGTTTGAAGTGGAAAACGCGTGTGACCGATTTGTTAGGCATTCAATATCCAATCGTACAAGGGGGATTGGCCCATTTAGCATATGCAGACCTGGCGGCGGCAGTTTCGAATGCAGGAGGGCTGGGGCAGGTAACGGCCATGTCCTTGGACAACCCGGAGCAACTGACAGATGAAATTAGAAAAACCAAATCATTGACGGATAAACCGTTTGGTGTGAACTTTGCAATCGGTCAGCATGGAAGACCTTATGAAAATATGCTGGAAGCAGCCTTGAAAGAGGATATCGCAGCTGTTTCCGTAACCGGGGGCAACCCTGCACCATTTCTTGATTACGTCAAAGGCACCCAGGTGAAAAAACTCGTGCTTGTTGCTGCAAAAAGGCAGGCAATGAAAGCTGAGCAGCTTGGGGCAGATGCGGTGATGGTAGTTGGTCAGGAGGGAGGAGGGCATTTAGGCCGTGATGATATTGGAACTTCCGTGTTAATTCCTCAAGTTGTGGACTCCGTTAATATTCCAGTCATCGCCTCGGGTGGTTTTGGCGATGGACGCGGTTTGATGGCAGCATTGGCACTTGGTGCCGAAGGAATCGAGATGGGAACACGATTCATAGCGGTCAAGGAATGTGTTCATGCACATGAATTATATAAAAATGCCTTGGTTTCCGGCACAGAAAATGATACCGTTGTCATCAAGCGTTCCATTGGTGCACCAGCAAGGGTAATTGCAAACAGCTGGACCGATAAGATTCTTGAAATAGAAAAAGAAAATGGCGGATATGAACAATTGAAGGATTACATAAGCGGAAAAGCGAATCAGCGTTATATCCATGACGGTGTCGAAGGTGAAGGCTTTGCTTGGGCCGGACAAGTGATGGGGCTGATTCATGATGTACCATCGACTGCTGAACTATTCAGTCGGATTATCGACCAGGCGGAAGCAATTCGTTCAAAATGGGCAGACTGATGATGCATGGACTGCCGGACAGCATGAAAAACTATCTAGAAGGAGCGTGTTTAGGGTATGGATTATCAATATCCAATGGATCTTGATTGGTCTACTGAAGAAATCGTAGATGTGATCAAATTCTTTGAAGCTGTAGAAAAGGCTTATGAAAATAAAATACAAAAGGAAGAATTTATGAAGGCTTACCGAAGATTCAAGGAAATAGTCCCCGGTAAGGCGGATGAAAAAAAGTATACGGATGAGTTTGAGTCAGTCAGCACTTATTCAGCCTATCTTGTTATTAAGAAGGCAAAAGGAATCGATGACGGGGAATGGATAAAAATGAAAAATTAAAAATATTTTTAGAAAACTCCATTGACTTACTGAAAAGATTGTTTTAACATAATAAGCAAGAAAATGATAAAGGCAGTGACGAAGAAGAGTACCTTAATGATGTTCTGCAGAGAGCCAGTGGTTGCTGAAAACTGGTGAACGAATTTAAGCGAATGGACTTCCGAGCCCCAAACCGAAACGGATGAACGGAGTAGGCTTTGGCGATTATCTCATCGTTAGTGGAGATAGGCATGTTAATGCCGTAAAGTGAGCTAATTTAGCTAATTAAGGTGGTACCACGGGTTCCTCGTCCTTTGGATGAGGGGCCTTTTTGCGTTTTTATGGAAATGATAATTAAATCTATGAATGAGAGTAGTAATCTTTTTAGATGCGTAACAGAGAGCCGGGATAGGTGGAAACCGGTACGATATAAGAAGATGAATGGACTTATGAGTGGTTTCTTGAAATAAGTAGGGAAACTCGGCTGCCACCGTTAAAGGGTAATCGCAAGAATTTTTCATTTCTTGCTTGAGAGGGAAAAATGATACGTTTTTCCAACTTGAGGTGGCACCGCGGTTTACCGTCCTCTGCAGACACATATTTGTGTTTGCAGGGGACTTTTTTATTGGGATTTCAATATATATACCTTTTAGAAAAAATCAAAAAACCAGAGGAAATGAAAACTCCGGCACTTGGCCATAAGGGTTTTCCCTTCCAGGGGTTTATAAGAGAGCATAAGAATCGGGAGGGAATTGAAGGATGAATAATTTGGATGAAAAAAAAATACTCCGTTTCAAGATGGACACGATTGAAGGGGATATCCACACACCCATTGCCATATTTCAGAAATTAGATGGTGACCAGAAGTTTTTATTGGAAAGCTCGAATTCGCATCACGACAACGGCCGCTACTCTTATCTAGGTTCAAAACCTTATCTGGAGGTGACATCACTTGCTGGCCAAGTAAATGTGAAAGATACTGAAACAGGTGATCAAATTGTAAAGAACATCAATATCATCGAGTTTCTCAAAAACGAATTATTAGTGGAGATAGGAGAGGTTCCCATACATCTTCCGCCATTTAACGGTGGTGCAATCGGATATATGGGCTATGATATCATTCGTCTGTATGAAAATATAGGTCCGGTGCCTCCTGATTCTCTGCAAATGCCTGATGCTCATTTTCTCTTTTATAAAGAACTGTATATATTCGATCATGTTCTGCAGAAAATCCATCTTTTGACTGCGGAAGAGGATAGTGAAAAAAGTTTATTGGGGATGAAGGAAAAAATCAATCAGGCAAGCAAACCGTCAAAGGAAATATCGTCGGAATATTTGGAATTCAAATCGAATTTCAGTCAGGATGAATTCGAGAAAATGGTCCTTGAAGTTAAATCAGCGATAATAGCTGGTGAAGTGTTCCAAGTTGTTTTATCACAAAGGTTCAAAGCGGACTTCGATGGGGAGCCTTTCGATGCCTACCGTCGTTTGCGTTTAGCCAACCCTTCTCCTTATATGTTTTATATAGAATTTGGTGATTATACAATTATTGGGTCGTCTCCTGAAAGTTTGATCAGCGTTTCATCAGGAATGGTTCATGTTAATCCCATTGCCGGTACAAGGCCGAGAGGGAAAACGGATGAAGAAGATAAAGGCTTCGAAAAAAGCCTGCTGATGGATGAAAAGGAACTTGCCGAGCATAAGATGCTTGTTGATTTGGGCAGGAATGATCTTGGCAGAGTTTGCGAAATCGGTTCAATCCACCTTACCGAGGAAATGGAAATTCAAAGATATCAGCATGTCATGCATATTGCTTCGAAGGTTAGCGGAAAGCTTAAGGAAGGGTTCACGAGTTTAGATGCGCTGACGGTCTGCCTCCCTGCCGGAACAGTCTCCGGTGCTCCAAAAATCAGGGCAATGGAGCTGATCAATGAACTGGAAAATTGTAAACGGGGGATGTATTCGGGCTCGATAGGGTTCATAGGTTTTGGAGGGGATCTTGATATGGCTTTAGCGATTAGGACGATGATCATTAAAGATGGCAAAGCCTATGTACAGGCAGGGGCTGGAATTGTATATGATTCAGACCCAAAAACGGAATTTGAAGAAACACAAAATAAAGCACGCGCTTTAATGGAGGTTCACACAAAATGATTTTATTAATTGATAACTATGACTCGTTCACTTATAACCTTTATCAATATTTAGGAGAAGTGGAAAAAGAAATCATAGTAAAAAGGAATGACGAAATCACCATTGCGGAAATTGAGGAACTGAATCCAATGGCAATTGTCATTTCCCCGGGACCCGGCAGGCCGGAAGATGCTGGTATCAGTATGGAAATCATCCGTAATTTTTATGAGAAGGTTCCGCTATTGGGCATTTGTTTGGGGCATCAGGCCATTGGGGCAGTTTTTGGTGCGAATGTGGTTGGAGCGAAACAAATCATGCATGGGAAAACATCGGTTATCGAACATGATGGAACAGGTGTATTTGCCAAACAAGACTTACAATTCCCGGTAATGCGTTACCATTCCCTTGTAGTTGAAAGGGCGAGTTTGCCAGATGAACTGACTGTGACGGCAGTAGCGATGGATGATGGGGAGATCATGGCTCTGAAACATCAAGAATTCCCGCTTTACGGTTTACAGTTCCACCCTGAATCAATAGGGACGAAAATCGGCAAGGAATTATTACATCAATTTTATGAGATTGCGGGAACCTTCCAATCTGAAAAGGAACAATCCATCCTATAAAACAAAAACGACTGGGGGAGTTAGCGGTGAAGGAGTATTTAGCGAAGTTAGCAGAGCGTCAAACATTGACGGAAGAAGAGATGAGCAGAGCAGCCCAAGCGTTATTTTCCAAAGATATCACCGAAAGCGAGATGGCAGCTTTCATCATTGCCCTAAAATCCAAAGGGGAAACGGCAGGTGAAATAGCAAGCCTTGTCAGAGTCATGAGAAAAGAAGCAAGAAGTGTACGAACAAGCTCTCTTAATGTGATGGATAATTGCGGAACGGGAGGAGATGGGTCACAAAGCTTCAATATAAGTACAGCATCAGCCTTCGTACTTGCCGGGGCCGGTGTCAAGGTTGCCAAACATGGAAACCGCAGCATTTCAAGCAGAACGGGGAGTGCGGATGTATTGGAAGAATTAGGTGTCAATTTGTACTTGGAGCCTGACATGTTAAAAGAACTGTTGGAGGAAAATGGAATCACATTCTTGTTTGCCCCATCGGTCCACCCTAATATTGCACGGATTATGAAAGTGAGAAAAGAACTGAAAATCCCGACGATATTTAATCTAATAGGTCCTCTGACAAATCCAGTGCAACTCGACACGCAATTAATGGGAATCAATCGACGTGATATGCTCGAGCTTTTTGCGGAAGTCCTACATAAATTAGGCAGGAAACGCGCGGTCGTGATTAATGGCGCCGGGTTTATGGATGAAGCGAGCCTACAGGGTGAAAATTCACTCGTGCTTTTGGAGCAAGGGGATATCATTCCCTTTACGCTGCACCCTGAAGAAGTGGATCTGCCGGTTTACGGAAATGATGCCATTCGCGGCGGTGACGCCAAACAAAATGCCGATATCATGCTTAGGCTTCTCAAAGGGGAAAAAGGGGCCTATCGTGATACCGTTTTATTGAATGCTGGATTGGGATTATACGCACATGGTACGGCAACAACGATCAAAAAAGGGATCTCCATGGCTAAAGAAAGCCTTGATAGCGGATCGGCACTTGCGAAGTTAGAAAATCTGATTGCTTTTGGCAATAGAAATAAGGTGGTCATGTAATGGAAAATATCTTAACGAAAATCATCGAACAGAAAAAGGCGGAAGTCGCAAAATTAAAAGAAAGGGGCTTAGACGATTCGGTAATGATCAACATAGTCAGACCATCTTTGGTGGAGAATTTGAAAACGGCTAAATCGATGGCGGTTATCGCGGAAATAAAACGGGCTTCCCCTTCAAAAGGGGATATTAAAATCAATGTAAATCCGATCGAGCAGGCCCTTTCATATGAAAGCGGCGGAGCGGCAGCGATATCCGTATTGACGGATGAGGTTTTCTTTAAAGGATCGATTGCAGATTTGAGAAGCGTAAGCGAGGCCATACAGATTCCCAGATTGTGCAAAGATTTCATCATCGATGAAGTACAAATCGATCGCGCCCATCAAGCTGGTGCCACTATCATTCTATTGATTGTCGCAGCACTTTCTAAAGAGCGCCTTCATGAATTATATCAATATGCAAAAAGAAAAGGGCTTGAAGTATTGACGGAAATCCATGATGAAGCCGAACTGGAACGGGCTCTAGAGCTGAATGCAGAGCTAATAGGGATTAACAATCGGAATTTAAAGACTTTCAAAGTGGATTTGGCTGTAACGGAACGATTGGCGAAGTTACTTGATCCAAAACACCATATCATTATCAGTGAAAGTGGAATCAAAACAAAAGAAGACGTGATGCGTGTGAAGGAAGCTGGTGCAAAAGCTATTTTAGTCGGGGAGACACTGATGACTGCGTCAAATCTTCCGCAAACGATGGCCGAACTGCAAATGAGTATATAAGGAGATTAATATGTTAGTGAAAATCTGTGGGATAAAGACATTGGCAGACGCCCAGACTGCTGTTGAATCAGGGGCAGACTTCATTGGTTTCATTTTTGCCGAGAGTAGCAGGAAGGTTGAGCCAGAGATAGTAGGAGAATTCGCGGCGAATCTAGCTGGACAGGTTAAAAAAGTCGGAGTGTTTGCCAATCAAACTGAACAAGAAGTGATAAAAAGTGCCGAAATCGCAGGGTTGGATTATATTCAGCTTCATGGTAACGAGTCTGCCAGCTTTGCCCGCAGGATGCCCCTACCGGTGATAAAGGCCTTTGCCGTCAATTCAGTGAAAGACCTTGAAAACCTTCATGAATACCCAGCGGATTATCTATTAGTAGATCTTCCTAAGATTTCATCTGGAAAGGGATTGACTTTGGATTGGAATATGATCCGAAAAGCGGATCTGCCACCCGGGAAGGTAATTCTAGCGGGTGGGCTGACTCCGGAAAATGTCGGAAAAGCGATTAATGCCGTTTCACCATTCGCAGTTGACGTAGCCAGCGGCGTTGAAACAAACGGATTAAAAGATGCCGTAAAAATAAAGGCATTTATTAATGAGGCAAAATATACAGCCGGAAAAGAGGAATGAATAGATGAACACTTATACACAGCCTGATAAAACTGGACATTTTGGAGCATATGGAGGCCGTTTCGTTCCGGAAACTTTAATGGCGGCGATTACGGAGCTTGAAGAAGTATATGAACAATCTAAAAATGATCCTGAATTCCAAAGGCAGCTAAATTATTACCTGAAACAATATATCGGACGGGAAACACCACTTTATTTTGCGGAGAACTTGACAAGGCTTGCTGGAGGTGCAGATATTTATCTGAAGCGAGAAGACTTGAATCATACCGGAGCCCACAAAATAAACAATACGATCGGTCAGGCTTTGCTGACTCAGAAAATGGGCAAGAAAAAGGTGATTGCCGAAACGGGTGCAGGACAGCATGGGGTTGCAACGGCGACTGTGTGTGCTTTGCTGAAGCTTGAATGCATCATCTTTATGGGAGAAGAAGATATCAGGAGACAGAAATTGAATGTATTCAGGATGGAGCTTTTGGGAGCCAAGGTCATATCTGTATCACAAGGTAGCGGGACACTGAAGGATGCAGTGAATGAGGCGTTACGATATTGGGTGGCGAATGTGGATGACACCCACTATATAATGGGATCGGTTCTTGGTCCGCATCCATTCCCCGTTATTGTACGTGATTTTCAAAGCGTGATAGGAAATGAAACAAAGCGTCAATATTCGGAAGCGGTTCATTCCCTACCGGATGCAGTAGTCGCTTGCATAGGCGGAGGAAGTAATGCAATGGGAATGTTCTATCCCTTCATTGAGGATGAAACGGTAAAATTATACGGAGTGGAAGCGGCAGGGCATGGACTTGAAACACCATTACACGCTTCAAGTTTGACTAAGGGGAAACCTGGGGTGCTCCACGGGGCATTCATGTATGTACTGCAGAACGAGGACGGTCAGATCCAGGAGGCACATTCGATTTCAGCAGGTTTGGATTATCCAGGGGTTGGGCCTGAACATAGTTACTTAAAAGATACAAATCGGGTTGAATATACATCAGTAACCGATGATGAAGCCTTGGAAGCTTTAGCGATGCTTTCCAGGGAGGAAGGGATCATCCCCGCTTTAGAAAGTTCACATGCCATTTCCTACGGTTTAAAGCTTGCTAAAGAAATGGAAAAAGGAACAGGACTGGTGATTTGCCTGTCCGGCCGTGGTGATAAGGATGTTGAAACGGTCCAATCATTGATGGGGGGTAGTGAACATGAATAAATTAACAAATGCGCTTGAAGAATGTCAAACAAAGAAGGAAAAAGCATTCATCCCTTATATAATGGCAGGGGATGGAGGTCTTGAACGGTTAAAGAGCCAGCTTCTTTTCCTTGAAAACAGCGGTGCGACTGCCGTCGAACTAGGTATACCATTCTCTGACCCTGTCGCTGACGGACCGGTTATCCAACAAGCCGGCATCAGATCTTTGGAAAATGGAACAACTTTAAAAGATGTCCTGAAAAAAGTAATGGAAATCAAAAGTGAAGTGACCATCCCAATTATTTTAATGGGATATACGAATTCTATCCTGGCATATGGACTTAAAGAGTTTACGAATGACTGTCTCCATGCAGGGATTTCCGGGTGCATCATCCCCGATTTACCGATTGAAGAGGAAGCCATCTTTTCATCAATCAAAACTGCAGGGATCGTTCTTATCCGACTTGTGACACTCACGTCTTCGAAAGAACGTATCACTGAGATTACTGCAGGGGCGGAGGGATTCATCTACGCGGTTACTGTCAAAGGCATTACGGGTGCCCGTGACGCCTTTGGGGAAGAACTTGGAGGCTATTTGAAGAAGGTAAAAGAGATAAGTCCGGTTCCCGTTCTTGCTGGGTTCGGCATATCGACGCCAGATCATGTCCGTGATGCAGTACAATACTGCGATGGTGTCATTGTCGGCAGCAAGATCATCGAATGCTTGGAAACTGGTAAGGAAGATCAAATTGGTGATTTGATACAAGCAAGCAAAGGAGTAGCGCAGAAATAAGGAAAGGAGAGCCGCCAAGGCTCTCCTTTTTTCTTAACCAGTTTAATTTAAGGCGTCCGATATTCAATTCGAATACGAAGCAACTGTGTTTAATTTAATTGATATAAGGGTAAAAGATGTTCAAACGCATCTTGAATGGTTTGAATGAATTCATCATCTTTTAACTTAATGGCGTCATCACGTGAAATTTTTATACCGCAAAGGATTTCGGCTTTTTTTACAGTTTGTAAACGAGTGAACATTGAATTCAAATCATCTACTCCAAGACCACCATGAGTGATGACATCAGGTTTTGTATGGTCCATTGACCAAACATAATGGGAGGGAATGCTATTCACCAATTGGCCTGCCTGCTGCTCCAGTCGCTTTCCGATTTCAGTTTTATTAGGGGCTTCATAAATCACGGCATACCAGATGAACATATGCGTTTCCCATAACCCGATTTGGAAATGCGGCATCATTTTATAACCTCTGCTATTGGCAGCGAAAGCAACCCAAGTATCTTTAGGAGGATTCACTGACCGTCTGGCATGCTTTGCAACATGAGGGTGCATTTCATCGCCGGTCATAACTGACAGTTTTTGAGAAAAGTGCTCTCCAAGTGCATGTAATTTGGGCTGGATCCGTTCTTTTAAAGCGTCCATGCGCGGTTCCAAACCATCAATTTTAAAAACATCAAAATCATTTGCTGTAAAACTTGCTATATTCATTTTCATCTCTCCTACCGTAATATCTGCACATATTGTAGCATAAGTAAAAGTAAAATTTAAAAAATACGATTTGGGTTGGCAATGTAAATTTCCTTATAGGTTATAACACAAATTAGTTGCTATTTGAGGTAGGAAGTCATATGATAAGATAAATTCAGAAAATTACGTTAATTGATGAAGGGAGAATGTTAATTATGAAACAAGTCATGAACCAAGCATTAAAAGCTAAAGAAGTTGAAAGACATAGAGCTGCAGTGTTAAGGATGGAAATGGACTATGAATTAGCAACCCTTTTTGAAGCTATCGGTGAAGAAAATGACCAAAAGAGGTCACAATGCAAGCAAAGGCTAGAACGCATCCGCTTGGAATTGTTGAAATTGAAAGCCTTGTAAATGATTGGCTGCAGAGATCTTGAAGGAGAATGAATAAAGGAAATGAATCAATTTCAATACAAGGAATTTTATTATAGATGAACGGACACTTTATTTTATTAAAAATAATGTGTCCGTTTTTCATTAAATGTCCAATATATAATAAGATAGTATTTTATTTTGTCCGGCTCCCTTTAATAAGGAAGGGAAACGTTAATTCAAATTGATTTGAAAAGTATTTGTGCTCGCTAGCTCATAATTGCAAAACCGATTAAAGGATGGGTGGTCACAAGGAGCCGTCTTTCCTTATATATTTAAAAAAATGGAAAATTTAAGATGTTAAAAACTTGAAGGCAAGCTATATTTGCTTTAATCTTTAGAAAAGGATCATTTTAATGTAGTTTCTGATCACAAAGGACGGGGATATTATAATGGCATCTGTCAAGGAAATGGATACATATGCGAAGTTATGGATGAAAGAGGCGGGTACTAGGCTAAGGGCGTCCTTTAAAACCAAGTTGAATATTGAAATGAAAACGAATCCGAATGATTTGGTTACTAATATGGATAAGGGGATAGAAAAGTTTTTTTGTGAAAAAATCAACGAAGTGTTCCCTGAACACCGCATATTCGGGGAAGAGGGAATGGGCAATGATATTAAAGACCTAAAAGGTACTGTGTGGATCATCGATCCAATTGATGGAACATTGAATTTCATTCATCAACAGAGGAATTTTGCAATTTCCCTTGGGGTTTATGTGGATGGCATCGGAAAGATCGGCATGGTTTATGATGTCTTTAGTGATGAATTATATCATGCGATTAAGGGGCAAGGAGCATTTCTGAATGATCAAAGGCTGCCATCCCTAGAAGAGGCATCAGTAAGCAAAGCGATAATTTCCATTAATGCAAGCTGGGTAACGGAAAACCGAAGAATCGATCCGAATCTTTTGGCACCGCTAGTTCGGGATGCACGGGGGACACGTTCTTATGGCTCCGCAGCATTGGAGCTTGCTTTCGTCGCAGCTGGAAGGATAGATGCATACATAACCATGAGACTCATGCCCTGGGACTTTGCCGGAGGAGTTTTATTGGTTGAGGAAGTGGGCGGGGAAGTTAGTAATATTAAAGGTGACAAATTGGACTTTATAAAAGGTGGTTCACTTTTCGTATCTAAACCAGGGCTCCATAAAGAAGTATTCGATAAATACTTATCAGGAAATTCCAGTCATTAGAATCAAGGTCTAATTGAAAGCAGTACCACAGTTTGGCACGGATGGATTAAAATGTTCATTATGAAATAATTAACAAAAAAAACTCGCTGTCTGTCAGCGAGTTTTTCATATTATAACTTCCCGGCTTCGCGCAATTTCTTCTTCTGAGTGAAACCGAACCCCATGATTCCGCAAAGAATAACAATTGCAGCTAATATTCCAATCAAGCTCTTCTCAGCAATGAAGATGCCAATGGAGCCGATGCTTGATGTTGCCAATACCGCTAATATTAAGAAATTCCATTTAATGTTCATTAATATCACCCCTAATATATCTATTGTACATAATTTCTGTATTTGTTTCTAGTATGTTTGTGATATAATATGTAAGCTAATACTAGTGATACGTTATACACAAACTTTTTTAGGAGTGAATTTTTTGAAATTAAGAGAAAATATTCGTAATATAGCCATCATTGCCCACGTTGACCATGGTAAAACGACGTTAGTGGATCAGTTGCTTAAACAATCTGGTACTTTCCGTGAAAATGAACATGTGGAAGAACGTGCGATGGATTCTAATGCGATTGAAAAAGAACGCGGAATCACGATTCTTGCGAAAAATACAGCAGTTCAATACCAAGATACAAGAATCAATATTTTGGATACACCTGGTCATGCCGACTTTGGTGGTGAAGTGGAACGGATCATGAAAATGGTTGATGGCGTTCTACTTGTTGTTGATGCATATGAAGGCTGTATGCCACAAACTCGCTTCGTGTTGAAAAAAGCATTGGAACAAAAGATTACACCAATCGTTGTCGTGAACAAAATCGATAAAGATTCTGCACGTCCAAATGAAGTGGTAGATGAAGTAATTGATTTATTCATCGAACTAGGAGCTGAAGAAGAACAGTTAGAGTTCCCAGTTGTCTTCACTTCAGGTATTGCTGGTACTGCAAGCTTGGATTCAGATCCTGCTAAACAAGAAAAAGACATGACCCCACTTTTCGAAACAATCGTCGAAACGATCCCAGCACCAATTGATAACTCAGATGAACCACTTCAATTCCAAGTGGCTTTACTTGACTATAATGATTATGTAGGACGTATCGGGGTTGGCCGTGTATTCCGCGGTAAAATGCATGTAGGTCAACAAGTTTCATTAATGAAACTTGATGGGAAGGTTAAACAATTCCGAGTAACGAAAATCTTTGGTTATATTGGCTTGAAGAAAGTTGAAATCCAAGAAGCCGTTGCCGGTGATTTAATTGCCGTTTCTGGTATGGAGGATATTAACGTAGGGGAAACGGTTTGTCCGACTGAACATCCTGAAGCCCTGCCTATCCTGCGTATTGACGAGCCAACATTACAAATGACTTTCCTTGTAAATAACAGCCCATTCGCAGGCCGTGAAGGTAAATTCGTTACAGCTCGTAAAATCGAAGAGCGTTTAAGAAACCAATTACAGACGGATGTCAGCTTAAGAGTCGAAAATACTGATTCTCCGGATGTCTGGATTGTTTCAGGCCGTGGGGAGCTTCACCTTTCCATCCTGATCGAAAATATGAGACGTGAAGGTTATGAACTTCAAGTTTCTAAACCGGAAGTTATCGTTCGTTTGATTGATGGTGTCCGTTGTGAGCCAGTTGAACGTGTACAAATCGACGTACCTGAGGAGCACACTGGTTCAATCATGGAATCAATGGGAGCCCGTAAAGGTGAATTGTTGGATATGATCAATAGCGGAAGCGGCCAAGTTCGTTTACTGTTCACGATTCCAGCTCGCGGACTTATTGGATATTCAACTGAGTTCTTAACGATTACACGTGGATATGGTATCATGAACCACTCATTTGACAGCTACCAACCAATGGCACAAGGTCAAGTCGGCGGAAGACGTCAAGGTGTACTTGTTTCCATGGAATCAGGAAAAACTACACAATATGGTATTATGCAAGTAGAAGACCGTGGGGTTATTTTCGTTGAGCCAGGTACGGATATTTATGAAGGCATGATTGTCGGGGAACATAACCGTGATAGCGATTTGACTGTCAATATCGTTAAAGCGAAACAAATGACAAATATGCGTTCAGCAAATAAAGACCAAACTTCTTCCATGAAAAAACCAAGAATCATGTCACTTGAAGAAGCTCTAGAATATTTGAATGATGACGAGTACTGTGAAGTAACTCCGGATTCAATCCGTCTTCGTAAAAAAATTCTTGATAAAAACGAACGTGAAAGAGCAGCTAAAAGAAAAAAAGTTGCTGTTGAAGAAAAATAAATAGCAAGAGGAGGAGAAAAGATTGGATATCCAAGAGCGATTATCATTTTTTGCAGCATTGTACAGAGTGGATGAAAATCCTGAAGCGGGAATGTGGTATTTATATTTGACGGTCTTTGGATTATGCATCCTTGTCTATCAGTTAGGTTTTGCCAAAAAGTTACCTTTGCTAAAAAATGTGGTCATTTATGTGGTAATGGCACTTGGATGTACCCTTCTTTCTTTCTTTGCGGTGTTTCTTCCTATGGGAGAAGCATTAGTCATCGCTTCGCTTGTTCTGGGGATTTATCGATTCCGTCTTCATAATTCGAGAAAAGAAGAACAGGCTTAAGATGATGAAATCATTACAAGATGCTTTATACAATTGGTTGACGATCAAAGTTGTCTGTGATGCAAGGCCTGATGATACAGCAGCACGTGATACAGAAATGTTTTTCATGCAGATGCTGAAAGATGATCATCAGGTGATAATCGATTCGGTTTCAAAAACAGAACCTTTTTATTTCGTCGAGTATCTTTTGGGGGACGAAATGAAAAAGCAACGCTATCCGATTGAATTAATTGATATCATGTTAGACCAAATACAGTTGGAGCCAGAAAAGTATAAAAATATCGAGTAATGATAAAAAAGGACCGTGCGAAATGCGCACGGTCCTTTTTTATATTGCTTTGGGGAGGGAAAGTCCGTAAAAAAGATGTAAGATTGTCCACAAAAAGAAAGCTGTCAAATCAGAAGGAAGGACAGCTTCTGTTTTCGACAGCGCCGATAATGGGAAGTAAAGGATGATTGCCGGAATGATCGTGAAAAAGGCAAGTGTGTATTTGTTCCAATTCCTGAAAATCTTCAAAGGACGAAGAATATAAATGTAACTGAACGTAATTGCCAGTGAGAAAAGGAGATGGAAAAAGAACAATGTTGCCTCACTCCAGGAGACAGCCCCGATTACAGGAAGGAAATCCACATTCAATAGGAGCTTATACACTTGTTTACCGGAAAACATTTCGACCCACTTCATTATCAATCCAAGCAGAATTCCATTGATGAGACCAATCAGGGAAACTTTATAATGTATTCTACCATTCATCTTCATTTTTGATTGTCCGGTAAAGACGGAAGTTCCCGGTTGCAATCCGTTCGTTCGTACGCTCTTCTATGCGTTGGTTGCATGTATTGCACATATAGGTATGTATAGGGCGGTTGCGAAGTTTCTTAGCTTCTGGGCTATCATCAGGTATAGATTCAATTTGATCGCATATTACACATTTAACCTTCATATTAGTTGAACCTCACTTCAATTTGAATATGCTTTTAAGTATACCAATATTTTTATGGTAAAACGAGGATAAAGTGAAACTAACATATGAACGATAACGATACTTGGTTCATGGTGGATAAAGACAAAAACCCGAAGATTGACTTCGGGTTAGGAATATTCATTCTTTAAAGTGATTCGATTGATCATTTTGCTCTTTATCGAGTTCTTTTCTTTCCGTTTCATCGTCAAGTTTATTTTTTTCCTTTTCAATGCTCTTGGACGGAGTCGGGGTTAAAATATCACCAGGAACCTCAGGAATGACCCGACTTGTGATGTCAGCCAGTTCATTTAGTATCCCTGTTACCGGTTTACCGTCTTTAATGTCTCTGGCCACCTCCCTGATCCGCTCATTAATATCCGGGTCAGCGACGATGAGGGCATTTGCGCCATAAGGATCATGTTTTAAAGTTTCTCCAACTGAGTACTTTATCGTTCCGACCTGTGAACGCTCAATATCTTGGTCGATATCTATTCCGACGATGGCATATTTGCCAAGTACGACTGCGGTGGCATCGTTCACCTCAGGAATGGATTTAGCTAAACCGGTGAGTCTTTCCGCTGTTTGCTGACCTGTATTTCTGTCTGCTTCCTCAATGGTCGAGTTATTGACTTTCGTTAAATTGTTTTTCGCATTATTTTCGGACACTTCATTTTTATTATCCATTGAGCAACCTGTCATCAATAGAACAGCAGCGAGCGACAACATGAATTTTTGCAATGTGCAGCCTCCTTAATGTTTTTTGTAGGTTCCAGCCTTTCCACCAATGACCAGGTCTGATTCAGGTAAGTATTAAATGCAGCTAAACATATTGTCATCAATGTAGGGGATAGCATTTTTTGCTGGAAGTTTTCTTTATAGTCTGTAAATGTTCTTCTATCTTTATGCAAAGGAACATATATTTTATCAACAGTCTCGTCCGCTACATAACTTCTGAGTGTAGTAAATGGTAAGGCATATCCTAAAGAGCAGGCAGGAGGCGTCATATTGGGGAAAAAAATCTATGTTTTAGATACGAATGTCCTGTTGCAGGATCCGTACTCGATTTATTCATTCGAAGATAATGAAGTTGTCATTCCGGCAGTCGTATTAGAAGAATTGGATTCGAAAAAACGGTATATGGATGAAATCGGAAGAAACGCCAGGCAAGTATCGAAATTGATCGATGGCTTTCGTGAAAAAGGGAAGCTTCATCAGAGCATTCCGCTTCATAATGGAGGCAGCATAAGGATTGAACTCAACCACCGTTCATTTCATAAGCTCCAGGAAATTTTTGTGGAGAAAACGAATGATAACAGGATATTGGCAGTCGCGAAAAACTTATCTTTGGAAGAAGAGACGAAGGAAGATGGAAAAACGGTCATTTTGGTAAGTAAAGATACTCTCGTCAGGGTTAAAGCTGATGCCATCGGACTTGAGGCAGAGGACTTTTTAAATGATCGTGTCGTAGAACTGGACCATATATACGCTGGACACAAAGAAGTGTTTGTATCGATTGATAATCTGAATAAGTTTTATGAAAAAAGTTTTCTGGGACTGGAGGAACTGACAAAGGATTCATATTATCCAAATCAATTCCTGTTGATGAAGGACACGCTGGGGAGTTCAGCTTCTGCGATTGGGATAGTGGATGAGAACTGCAGGCTAGTCAAGAAATTGATGTATGAAGGGGAACATATTTGGGGAATTAAACCGAGAAATGTCCAGCAGACGATGGCCCTTGATTTATTGCTTCGTTCGAATACCAAGCTTGTGACGCTCATCGGTAAGGCGGGGACAGGCAAGACTTTATTGGCATTGGCTACTGGATTGATGCAAACTGAAGATTTGTCACAATATAAGAAACTTCTGGTTGCCAGGCCGATTGTTCCTGTCGGTAAAGATATTGGTTATCTGCCAGGGGAAAAAGAAGAAAAATTAAGACCTTGGATGCAGCCTATTTTCGATAATCTCCAATTTTTGTTCAATACGAAAAAACCTGGGGAATTGGATGCCATTCTAGCTGGCATGAGTTCGATTGAAGTGGAAGCCCTGACCTATATCAGGGGAAGGAGCATCCCGGATCAGTTCATCATTATCGATGAAGCGCAGAACTTAACAAAACATGAGGTCAAGACCATCTTGACGAGAGTCGGGGAGCGGAGCAAAATTGTATTAATGGGGGATCCGGAGCAAATAGATCACCCTTATTTAGATGAATATAATAATGGTTTGACCTATGTGGTGGAAAAATTCAAGACGGAACGCATTGCCGGGCATGTTAAATTGATAAAAGGGGAAAGATCTGGATTGGCCCAACTCGCAGCTACGCTTTTATAATCCATCGGCAAGGGATGTCCCTTGCCGATGGCTCTGAAGTTTTCGGTGAAGAATGGACTAAGTCTTATTTAACAGTGAAAGACCGCACATTTTTTATCGGATCATTGATATTGGAAGCGTCCCCGAAATAAATTTCCATAGGGCCGCCCTCAGATATTTTAAGTGGCTTTCCATCCTTGGAAAAGCCCAGGAAAAATTCAATTGCCGTTTCCAACGGGAATGTAAGCTCCTCATCATCGGTTGTAACGATGACTTCAGTTACCCCATTTTCTGGTTCGGCATTTTTTAAAAAAGGTTCAAAAGGGATGCCGAAAGTCCCTTCAAGCAATCTTTGCTTCTCGAACTTTCGTTCCGTTTTTATTGTGGGCGGCATTATTGCGCCTTCCTGTATTTCTTTTTGCCAATGTTTGGAGGCGGCAATCGTATATTCTTCTAATTCATTGACTTGGACTCTTTCAGCGTGGAAATATGTATCAATTTCAACTTTACGGTCGTCAAAAATCCATACTCCAGGATCTAGGGTAATTGGATATTTCACTTTTCCGTTTATAAATACGATAGGTTCCAAATATCTCATTCCTTTCTGTTGCTCTTTAATGATTATAATCAATTATAATTGAAATGTCACATCTACACGATGGTGAACAATTTCCATGGCTTGATATATTCATTTGAGGGGTGGGAGTGATATCCCGATGGCAAATTGTTTGTCAATGTCCTTGCTTTTTCACAAAACTAAAGGTAGAATTTAGAGATAAGATTTAATCGCTCTGAGCGGGGGGATTTAACATGGCATCTGATATGCTTGTCAATCATCGAGAAAAAGCTTATGCTTTATTAAAAGCAGATGCTGACAAGATTCTAAAACTGATAAAAGTTCAAATGGAAAATCTCACTATGCCTCAATGTCCTTTATATGAAGAGGTACTTGATACACAAATGTTCGGCCTATCAAGAGAAATTGATTTTGCCGTACGCTTAGGTTTGGTAGAGGAAACCGAGGGTAAATCCCTTTTGGAGGCCCTTGAACAAGAATTGTCAGTTTTGCATGAAGCATCATTAAAAAAATAATAGATAAAACATACTAACTCAAACAAATCTCGATGATTGTTTGAGTTTTTTATTTATGTACATAATTAATTGATAGTGTTATACTATATTCAATAGTGACATACTAATTAATCCGTAGAAGCTCAATTGTGTTTTTTTTATTTTTGTTTTTTTATTTTTTGAATTTTCAATGTAATGTTTAATGGTTATATTCAGATTTCAAATTTCTCTATCAATCATTAAATATGTGGGATTTTTTTAATCGAATGCCGTTGATTAACAATGGGACGTTAGTCGGAAAGGCGGAGCTAATTCCTTGTTTTTATATACGAATATATGTAATTTTTTATTTTTTTATTGTATTCAGTTAATTTTAGTATTATGGTTATATTAATTGAATGTTAAGTCAAATCGATAATATATTATTATAGCTAAATTTTCATTTGCTAATGGTGTAAGGCTCTTTTTAGTCTTTATCGGATGTAAAAAACGAATATATAAAATATATCGAAATAATTACATCCGCGATAAAATGAGCTTGATCAGGATGGTCTCCTTGGTTGGGATATAAATTCTTGAATAAAAAGTGGTGAAAGTCTTTCACGCTTTTTTTCTATATATTCAATAAAAATACATATTGATTAGGGTGGTAGCAATGGGGAAACGTATAGAAAAAGTACTTGCGGCAAATCGTGGAGAAATAGCGATACGGATTTTTCGGGCATGTACGGAATTAGACATTCACACAGTTGCAATCTATTCAAAGGAAGATTATGGTTCTTATCACCGATATAAAGCGGATGAGGCATATTTGGTTGGGGAAGGCAAAAAGCCGATTGATGCATACCTGGATATTGAAGGCATAATTGCGATCGCCAAAATGAGCGGAGTCGATGCGATTCATCCCGGTTATGGTTTTCTTTCAGAAAATATTGAATTTGCGAAACGCTGTGAGGAAGAAGGCATAATCTTCATCGGACCAGAATCAAGACACCTAGATATGTTTGGTGACAAAGTAAAAGCCAGAACACAAGCTGAACTGGCTGATATTCCGGTTATCCCTGGTAGCGAGGGACCGGTGACCAGTGTTGAAGAAGTAAAGGAATTTGGTGAACAATACGGCTTTCCAATTATCATAAAAGCCTCTTTAGGCGGCGGCGGGCGCGGAATGCGGATTGTCGAAAAAATCGAAGAAGTTGAAGAGGCTTATGATCGCGCAAAATCAGAAGCTAAAGCAGCTTTTGGTAATGATGAAGTCTATGTAGAGAGATTCATTCAAAACCCGAAGCATATAGAAGTTCAGATTTTGGCTGATACACATGGAAATATCGTCCATTTATATGAACGTGACTGTTCCGTTCAGAGACGGCATCAAAAAGTTGTGGAAGTGGCACCTTCCGTTTCCCTTTCCGAGGATTTAAGGGAAAGGATTTGTGAGGCAGCCGTCAAGTTGGCAAAAAATATTGATTATGTAAACGCCGGTACGGTCGAATTCCTTGTCGCAAATGGCGAATTTTACTTTATTGAAGTCAATCCACGGGTCCAGGTTGAGCATACCATTACTGAAATGATTACGGGCATTGATATCGTTCAATCCCAAATCATGGTAGCGGAAGGGCATGAACTCCATGGCAAAAAGATCGGGATTCCCGAACAGTCAGGAATCAAAACACATGGATATGCGATTCAATCACGGGTGACGACTGAGGATCCATTGAATAATTTCATGCCTGATACCGGGAAAATGATGGTTTACCGTTCCGGTGGAGGGTTCGGTGTTCGTCTGGACGCTGGTAATGGGTTCCAAGGTGCGGTCATCACACCATATTATGATTCACTTCTCGTTAAACTTTCAACACATGCGCTTTCATTTGAACAGGCTGCATCAAAAATGGTGCGTAACCTAAAGGAATTCAGGATTCGTGGAATCAAAACGAATATTCCATTCCTTGAAAATGTTGTAAAACATGAGAATTTCATTAATGGTGAATACGATACTTCCTTTATTGATTCAACACCGGAACTATTTACGTTCCCGGTCCGAAAAGACCGTGGGACAAAAATGCTTTCATATATCGGAAATGTGACCGTGAATGGATTCCCGGGAGTCGAGAAAAAGAAAAAACCTGTTTTTGATCCAGCTCCAATTCCGAATGTTGGTGGCCTGCCGCTTATCTCGGGTACAAAAAATATACTTGAAGAGCAAGGTGCAGAGGGACTGGTCAATTGGATCAAAGAACAGAAAGAGGTATTGATCACCGATACGACTTTCCGCGATGCACATCAATCTTTACTTGCGACGAGAATCAGGTCGAAAGATATCCTTGATATCGCTGAGCCTACAGCAAAACTACTTCCTGATTTATTTTCAATGGAAATGTGGGGCGGGGCAACTTTTGATGTCGCATATCGATTCTTGAAAGAAGATCCATGGGACAGGCTGATCAGTTTCAGGAAAAAAGCACCTAATGTCCTATTACAAATGCTTTTAAGGGCTTCAAATGCAGTTGGTTATAAAAATTACCCTGATAATGTCATTCGTGAATTCGTAGAGAAATCAGCGGGTGCAGGCATTGATGTTTTCCGTATCTTCGACAGTTTAAATTGGGTTAAAGGGATGGAATTGGCCATTGATGCAGTTCGTCAATCCGGCAAAATTGCGGAAGCGGCCATTTGTTATACAGGGGATTTGAATGATCCATCACGCAGCAAGTATAATATCGACTACTATAAAAATATGGCCGTGGAATTAGAACATGCCGGTGCCCATATTTTAGCGATCAAGGATATGGCAGGCCTCTTGAAACCTGATGCTGCTTACCGCCTTGTATCGGAACTGAAAGAAACGACATCACTTCCGATCCATCTGCATACTCATGATACAAGCGGAAATGGAATTTACATGTATTCGAAAGCGATCGAAGCTGGTGTGGATATCGTTGATACGGCGATTGGTTCTTTAGCTGGACTGACTTCGCAGCCAAGTGTACAAACACTTCATTATGCTCTGGAGGGGTCAAGCAGACAGCCTAAATTGAAAGTCGATTCACTAGAGCGTTTAGGAGAATACTGGGGAGAGGTCAGGAAATTCTATCATGACTTCGAAAGCGGCATGAATGCTCCTCATACTGAAGTATACAAACACGAAATGCCGGGCGGTCAATATAGTAATTTACAGCAGCAAGCCAAAGCAGTGGGGTTAGGGGACCGCTGGCATGAAGTTAAAGAAATGTACCAGCGTGTCAATGTAATGTTCGGAGATATCGTTAAAGTAACTCCTTCATCCAAAGTTGTTGGGGACATGGCTTTATTCATGGTACAAAATAACCTGTCTGAAGAAGATGTTCTGACAAAAGGCAAATCCATCGATTTCCCTGATTCAGTCATAGAGTTATTCGAAGGCTATCTAGGTCAGCCAGTTGGAGGATTCCCTAAAGAGCTTCAGGAAGTTATCCTGAAAGGGAAGAAACCTATAACAGTAAGACCGGGTGAATTATTGGAAGAAGTGGATTTTGCAGCTCTTAAAGAAGAATTATTCAAGGAATTGGGACGGGCAGTCACTGATTTCGATGTGCTTGCATATGCCCTATATCCAAAAGTATTCTTGGACTACAATAAAACGATTGAGCTATTTGGTGATGTTTCCAACCTCGATACCGCAACTTTCTTATATGGCTTGAGACTGGGGGAAGAGATCGAAGTTGAAATTGAAAAGGGTAAAACGCTCATCGTAAAATTGGTTTCAATCGGTCAGCCATTGGCTGATGGAACACGGGTTGTGTATTTTGAGTTGAATGGTCAATCACGTGAAGTGATCATCAAGGATGAAAACATTAAATCTTCCGTTGTATCAAAAATAAAAGCTGACCCTAAAAATAAAGAACAACTCGGTGCGACAATGCCAGGTACGGTTATTCGTGTAGTGGTCGAGAAAGGCGATCAGGTCAAGCAGGGGGATCACCTGATCATTACGGAAGCGATGAAAATGGAAACTACCGTTCAAGCACCATTCTCCGGGACCATCAAGGATATTTATGTAAAAGATGGAGAAGCGATCAGTACTGGAGACTTATTGATTGAAATAACCAAGTAATATCGCTGCCTGTGACCTTGTGAAAGATTTGGGGTATATGGGGTAGGCTTGAGGTTTTAAGCTGCCCTATACCCTCATTTTAGGCAGTGTACGGTCATTGATCTTCACTATAAGATAAAACAAAACCACCATTCCCGGGAATGGTGGTTTTGTTTTATCTTAATTATATTATTGATTGAACAATCAGACATTAACGGGCGGGTACCGTTGGCGTTATATCCTGTTCCTCCTGACCTTTGACAGAGTGCGCGGAGTTCCTTTTTTGCTTGGCCAGGGCATTTTTTTTGCTTCTCGATGTCAATAGCATCAAATAGCTCATTACACCAAAAAAGCAGGCAATGAATAATGCGTGTGTAAGTGCGATATATAAGTTTTGCCTTGAGAAAATGATAAAGGCTCCAGCGGTAACTTGTAAAAATACGAGAATGAATGCAGCAATCCAACCGCCATATAACACTTTTTGATTTTTGTAATGTTTTTTTGCGATATAAGCCACATATGATACCCAAATGAAAATAGCGCCTGCCATTGCACGGTGCCCCATCTGAATCCATTCATAAAGGTTGGAGGGGAGTGCAAGACTGTCATTTACGCATAAAGGCCAATCCTTACAGATAAGACTTGATTCTGTATGCCTTACAAGGGCACCTGTATATACGACCACCAGACAAAAAATCAATACGCCAATAATATGGAATTTCATTCGTTTGTCAACGATAAGTCTTTCTGCTTCGAACTTCTTGTCCACTTCAAAAATCAACAGTGTCAGTAAAAAGACGGCAGCAAAAGAAATGAGCGATATGCCAAAATGAAGGGCAAGGACGAAATCGGATTGTGACCAAATGACGGCAGCGGCTCCGATCAATCCTTGGAGTAACAGAAAACCAAAAGAAAGGACGGATAAGAAACGTGCTTCACGGATATGGCCGATTTTTTTCCAAGACATATACGATAATATTAAAACAAGGAAACCTCCAGCACCTGAAACGAGTCGATGGGAAAGCTCAATGACCAATTCAATCGTGATTTTGTCAGGGATCAATTGGCCATTGCACAATGGCCAGGACCTGCCGCATCCCATGCCGGAATCCGTCTTCGTGACTAAAGCTCCACCAAGTAAGATGAAAAGCATTACAACCGTTGTTAAAACAGCAAACCATTTAAGAGACGATTTCACTAGTAGCCCCACCTTTTTCTATGTAGCAATTTAGGGTTATTCCATAAAATTAATAATAGCATAAGGTTTTTCATAATATTTGTCGAACTTCCTCGATATTACACAAAATAGAATGATTTTACAAGTTCAGTTAATATTATAACTATTAATTAAAATGCCTGAAATAGTTGAAAGTTACATAAGACTTTGATAGAAATAAAGGGAGTGTAAACCTTCAAGCAGGAGCAAAATAGGGAATAAGCCTAGGGGATGATGATAATAGCATAATATTCATGTTCTTGATGAACATCATACAAGAGAAGTAAATTATTGAGACACAAATTGGTCAAAAAATAACCGAAATATTTTCACAAAAGCTTCCAAAAATGTGTTTTAATATATTGAAGAAATGATTTTACTAAATTTTACTGTTAATAAGCATGATATTAAGAATGATAGCTCTCGATGGATTCCATTGACAACGGTCATTGGTAAATAATTTACTTTTTGTTTACGCTTCCTTGGTTACAAATATCAAAAAGTATGAAATAATGTTCTATAGCATATGTAACGTTTTTTTGCATTTGCGTCTGTTTTGAATGATTTAAAGGAGGAAAACAAATGTCAGAAACAAGGGGTTTGTCAGAAGCTGTCATGGAGGACAGTAAAGCCGCCCTTCAATCGGATATACCTGAAACAACAGCTTGGAAGGATTTTCTCGCACTTATAAAAGTGGGGATTGTCAATTCAAATATAATTACAGCTTTTACCGGCGTGTGGTTAGCTCTTCATTTTTCGGGGCTTAGCTTCTTAAGCAATCTAGATGTAGTGTTTTATACACTTGCAGGTTCGGCGCTCATAATGGCGGGATCTTGCAGTTTCAATAATTATTATGACCGTGATATCGATCATTTAATGGAAAGAACGAAAAACCGTCCAACGGTAACTGGGAAAGTACAGCCTTCAAAGGTATTGGCATTAAGTTTCGGTTTAATTGCTGCAGGGCTGATTTTACTTGCTTTGACTAATATGACAACTGCCATACTAGGAGCATTCGGCGTCTTCGCCTATGTTGTTTTATATACTATGGTTTTCAAACGTAGATTTGTCTCGAATACGATTATAGGCAGTATATCCGGAGCGGTGCCTCCACTTATCGGGTGGGCTGCAGTCGACCCGGGCCTTGATAAGATCGCCTGGGTCCTGTTCGCGATCATGTTCTTGTGGCAGCCTCCTCATTTTTATGCACTTGCAATGAGGCGTGTCGAAGAATATCGTGCAGCTGGAGTACCCATGCTTCCGGTAGTAAAAGGGTTCAAGGCGGCAAAAAGATCGATTATGCTATGGATCATCTGTTTAATGTTCATTCCTTTCTTTTTAACTCCATTAGGAACCCCGCTAGTTATTCTTGCTGCATTATTGAGCACGGGTTGGCTTATTTTGGGGATTAAGGGGTATAAAAAGAAAGATGATGTTAAATGGGCAACATCCATGTTTGTATATTCTTTAAATTATATGACCATTTTATTTGTAGCGATGGTTATTGTCACTCTCATCTAGTTTTGGTTTAAATAAGCTGGCGGCCTGTTCCTTTACAGGCTCCAGCTTACTGATAAATAATGCACTGACCGCCATTCATACATATTAACGGAACCAACGGGGTCATACATAAGAGCGGTTACATGAATCATCGTAATAATTCCTTAAATTAGGGATTCTTTCTTTTTTAGAAATTTACATAGAGAGAATATTCGCAATTGCGCCCATTTTTATTTTTGTGAGAAAATTTTGACGAAAGAGGGGTTTCTGAAGCTATGAAAAAAAGGCTGCACAAATGGCGCCTGATTGCTCTGCTGGGTATTGTAGGACTTGTACTTTCGGGCTGCGGCGAACCATTTCTATCCGCGCTGAAGCCAGCAGGCAATGTTGCGCAATCTCAGTTTGACTTACTGATATTGAGTACACTAATCATGGTTCTGGTAATTATTGTTGTGATTATTTTGTTCGTTGTAGTTTTACTGCGCTTCCGTCGGAAGAAAGGCGACGAAACAATACCGAAACAAATTGAAGGAAGTCATAAACTTGAAATTATCTGGACTGTTATTCCTATCCTTCTTTTAATTGTTCTGGCTGTTCCGACCGTCGTCACTACATTCGACTTAGCTGACACAAAGGCAATGGATAAGAAAGATAAGGATGGAAAAACGAAGGATGCTCTTGTTGTGAATGTTAGGGCAAATCTTTATTGGTGGGAGTTTGAATATCCTGACCTTGGCGTTGTCACAAGTCAGGATTTGGTTGTGCCTACCGATCAAAAAGTATACTTCAATCTAACTGCTTCTGATGTTAAGCATTCATTCTGGATACCGGCTGCCGGAGGAAAGATGGATACAAATACAGATGGAGTCAATCAGTTTTTCTTAGAATTCGATAGTGAAAAGGCAGAAGATTCGAACAACTTATTTTACGGGAAATGTGCTGAACTTTGCGGTCCTTCCCATGCTTTGATGGATTTTAAGGTCGTACCGAAGTCTAAAAGCGATTTTGAAGCGTGGACTAAAGATATGAAAGCCGCGAAGGAGCCTGTCGTTTCAGGTGATCTAGCCAAACAGGGTGAAGATGTCTTTAATCAAAGCTGTATAGGCTGCCATGCGGTGACACCAAATGACAGCAGGCCTGAAGCAGCTCGGCAGGCTCCGAATCTGGCTACATTCGGTGAGCGTCAAAAAGTAGCTGGCGTATTGGATCATACGGAAGAGAATGTAAAAAAATGGATCAAGGATCCTGAGAAGTATAAACCGGGCAACACGATGACCGGTACTTACGGCGAACTTTCAGATTCAGATATTAATGCACTGGCAGCTTATCTATTGGAGCTTAAGGTGGAAGACAAATAGAACATTGATTAAGGAGGTTAAATCGTGAGTACGTACGCTAATAAAAAAGGATTTGGCGCTACTATTTGGGATTATCTGACGACCGTAGACCATAAGAAAATCGCCATTTTATATCTTATCTCTGGCGGGTTATTCTTTGTAATCGGCGGTTTGGAAGCGATGTTTATCCGTATCCAGCTGGCAATCCCAAACAATGATTTCGTAAGTGCCGGATTTTATAATGAAATTTTGACCATGCACGGTACGACAATGATATTTCTGGCGGCCATGCCATTAGTGTTTGCTGTAATGAATGCGGTTGTACCATTACAGATAGGGGCACGTGATGTTGCGTTCCCATTTTTGAACTCGTTAGGTTTTTGGTTGTTTTTCTTTGGGGGAATCTTTCTGAATCTTTCATGGTTTTTAGGAGGGGCTCCAGATGCAGGCTGGACATCGTATGCATCGCTTTCCTTGCATTCCGAAGGTCATGGCATTGATTTTTACGTCCTCGGATTACAAATATCAGGTTTTGGAACACTAATTGCAGGGATCAATTTCCTTGTAACCATTATTAATATGCGTACGCCTGGTATGACATATATGCGTATGCCGCTGTTTACCTGGTCAACTTTCGTCGTTTCTGCATTGATTTTATTCGCTTTTCCTCCGCTTACCGTGGGATTGGTGTTAATGATGTTCGATCGGATGTTTGGCGCGAATTTCTTTGATGTAGCGGCTGGGGGAAATACGATTATTTGGGAGCATTTATTCTGGATATTCGGTCACCCGGAAGTTTATATCCTGATTCTTCCGGCGTTCGGTATTTTTTCCGAAATTTTCGCTACATTCTCCAGAAAAAGATTGTTTGGTTATTCATCGATGGTCTTTGCAACCGTTTTAATCGGTTTCTTAGGTTTCATGGTTTGGGCGCATCATATGTTTACCACTGGTCTAGGTCCGATCGCAAATGCAATCTTTGCGGTGGCGACAATGGCTATCGCTGTACCGACAGGTATTAAGATATTCAACTGGATTTTTACGATGTGGGGAGGAAGCGTCAAGTTCACGGTTCCGATGCTTTATGCAGTTGCCTTTATCCCTACATTTACAATGGGTGGCGTGACAGGTATCATGCTCGCTTCTGCACCTGCTGATTATCAATACCATGATAGTTATTTCGTTGTTGCTCATTTCCACTATGTAATCGTCGGTGGGGTTGTATTAGGCTTACTGGCTGGAATCAATTTCTATTGGCCGAAGATGTTTGGGACGATGTTAAGCGAAAAATTGGGGCAAATCACATTTTGGACGTTCTTGATTGGTTTCCATTTAACGTTCTTCATTCAACATTTCTTAGGTTTGATGGGGATGCCGCGCCGGGTATTCACGTTCTTGGACAATCAAGGACTCAATACAGGTAATATGATTAGTACTGTTGGAGCCTTTTTGATGGCATTTGGTGTCTTGGTTATGGTCATCAATATCATCATTACATCTGTGAAGAATGAAAAAGTCGGCAATGATCCTTGGGGAGATGGCCGTACGCTGGAATGGGCCATTCCATCACCACCGCCTTTTTATAATTTTAAACAACTGCCGCTAGTCCGCGGATTAGATCCTTACTGGGTTGAAAAAATGGAAGGGAAAAAGGAAATGACTCCTGCAGAACCACTTGGGAATATCCATATGCCCAATTCATCCATTCTTCCTTTAACGATTGCTTCCGGTTTATTTATCGCCGCATTCGGTGCTTTATACCATATGGATGATAAGTCATGGACCCTGCCTATAATGATAGTAGGACTTTTGGTAACATTTGGTTCAATGTTTATCCGTTCCGTTAAAGACGATCATGGGTACCATATTCATAAAGAAGACCTTATGGACGATAAAGACAAGGGAGGTAAGGCATAATGCAGACAGATGAAAGATTCACGGATGCTACCTGGCCTGCTTCTCCCGAGAAAGCGACTTTAGAAGGTAAAAATAAATATTTGGGATTCTGGTTGTTTCTTGGTGGAGAGACGGTGTTATTCGCCTCTTTATTTGCAACTTACCTAGCATTGAAGGATAAAGTTCCAAATGGTGATGCAGCCCTAGCTAAAGATTTATTCGAATTACCACTTACGTTTGTCGCAACCATGCTGTTATTGACCAGTTCATTGACTAGTGTGTATGCGATGTACCATATGAAAAATAACCACTTCAAACAAATGCAGGCTTGGCTTGTCATTACGGTTGCACTTGGTTTAGGTTTTCTTGGACTCGAGATTTATGAATTTAATCACTATGTTCATGAATTCCATCATACATTTACGAGCAGTGCCTTCGGCTCCGCGTTTTATACGTTAGTTGGTTTTCACGGAGGACACGTTGCATTCGGTTTGGCTTGGATCATATGTCTTATGGTACGTAATGCAGGAAGGGGCTTGAATTTGTATAACGCTCCTAAATTTTTTGTTGCGAGTCTTTATTGGCATTTCATTGACGTAGTCTGGGTGTTTATCTTTACTGTCGTATACTTAATGGGAATGGTGGGATAACTGATGGCGAATGAACAATCAAATTCAGCGAACCCGAATGTCGATTTAAAATATCGCCGTAAGAAAAATGCTGAAGAGATGAAACACCAAGTGATATCATTTACACTTATGATTTTCTTTACATTACTTGCTTTTGCTGCAGTAGGAATTGAGGGCTTTTCACATTGGTTCATTAAACCAGTCATTTTACTGCTGGCAGTTGTACAAGTGATTTTCCAATTGTATTATTTCATGCACATGAAGCATAAAGGGCATGGCACTATTGCATTGTTCTTATTTTCCGGCCTTGCAGTCGGCCTGATAACTGTCCTTGTGTTCACAACGATTGTTTGGTTATAAACCATAAAGAAAATCGGCTATTGAATGATAGCCGGTTTTTCTTTATGGGGTGATTTTCCAGAAAAACAATCCAAGTTTATCTATATTTGTTACAATGTTTCATTTTAGGTATAATAAAAGTAAGAAAAAGTTTATGAACGAGGTGATTTTTTTGTCTATTGATATTTTCGGATTTCGCGCTTTGTGGAGTCCTTATTATTTTGCCGCCCTCGTACTTATAACCGTAGGCTATTTTTGGCTGGTGACAAAAAAAGGGGGGAAGTTTCCGGGCAGTTCATCGCTTTCCGTCAAACAGGCAACTTATTTTTTGACAGCCATGTTCCTTCTTTATGTGGTAAAGGGTTCGCCACTGGATCTATTAAGCCACATTATGTTCAGTGCGCACATGTTTCAAATGGCATTGCTCTATCTTGTGATTCCGCCTTTATTTATCATTGCGATTCCGGATTGGCTTTTGAGAACTTTCATAAATTCAAGGGGAGTGAAGGCATTATTTCAATTTTTTACGAGACCTCTTGTCGCCCTTTTACTATTTAATGTTCTTTTTTCGTTGTACCATATCCCGTTAGTGTTCGACTATATCAAAACGGGGATGTGGATACATGCCGGATACACGGTGCTTTTATTTACTACTGCAGTTTTGATGTGGTTCCCGCTTGTCAATCAATTGCCGGAACACGAAAGTCTAACGGGTGTAAAAAAAGTAGCTTATATTTTCGGCAGTGGCATTTTAATGACTCCAGCTTGCGCTTTAATCATTTTTGCTAATGATCCGATGTATGATACGTTTACCAATGCGGAATCTTGGGCAAGTGCCATGGAACTTTGCGTTCCCGCCTCAGCACTGTCAAGTTTGACACTCAGTGGTCCAGAAATGTTCAATGGACTGCCATTGCTTGAGGATCAACAGCTTGGTGGGGTTTTGATGAAGGTGATCCAAGAAATCGTTTTAGGCTATGTTTTGGGTGTCATT
Organism: Peribacillus sp. NPDC076916; assembly: GCF_050269675.1. Classification (NCBI taxonomy): domain Bacteria; kingdom Bacillati; phylum Bacillota; class Bacilli; order Caryophanales; family Bacillaceae; genus Peribacillus; species Peribacillus sp. NPDC076916. The sequence continues at coordinate 235,513 of NZ_JBNNIU010000001.1, read as the reverse complement.
TTCTTTGCTTGGTTCAAAAAGGAGAATGGCGGCCAAAATGATATCGATCCGATACCTTCGGATCTTCAGACTGTAAAATAATTGTACGTTAAAAAAGACTTGTCTTGGGGCGGACAAGTCTTTTATCTGCCTTTGCCTGCTTTTCGATATAAACCAAATAGCCAGAGAATTGACTTGCCTATTCTATAAAAGTGAGCATTCTGTTAATAATCCTTGATTTTATTGAATTTTATGATTGCCTCTTATAAAATGGTAGTTGATTAATAAATATAGAGAGGACTACAATTCATATGTCTTTACCAATCCTTCCAACGATAAGTACAGCCTTCATTGTATTAAGTGCCATCACTGTTGCAATAGGCTGGTATCAAATTAAACAACGCAAAATCGAGACCCATAAAAAAACCATGATGGCAGCTGCGGTTTTTGCGGTAATCTTTTTCACTATATATCTTTCCCGGACGGTATTCATTGGTAGTACGTCATTTGGCGGACCCGCTGACATTAAAATTTATTATACGATTTTTTTGATTTTCCATATAACGCTTGCTACAACTGGAGCTGTTTTGGGGATCATCATGCTTACCACTGGGTTTAAAGGTAAATTCGCCATCCATAAAAAAATCGGGCCTGCGACAAGCATCATTTGGTTTTTCACCGGGATTACTGGAGTAGCTGTTTACATCCTGCTTTATGTCATTTATCATGGCGGAGAAACAACATCTTTAATAAAGGCGATCCTAGGATTTTAAAATAACGAAAAAGCCTGGTGCAATAAAAGCATCAGGCTTTTGTAATGCCTATAAAAAAAGAGAGCATCACGTATGATCCTCTCACTTTGTACCTGCTTTTCACTAACGGCTTTTACAGGCCGTTGAATTGTGTAAGCTCTTCTTTGATTTGAGCGAGGATTTTTTCACTTTGTTTAACTAGTGATGCAGGGAAATCCTCTCCTTCACCATATTCAACTCCGTGTGGATAATAGTGTTTTCCTAATAGAGGAACCATTAGTTTGATGACGGCCCTGTGAGCGCCTACATCGCCCTCTGTAGCATAGCCAAGTATTCTCAGGTAAAACGTGCCTTCTTTTAAGTCGAACTTACGATCGTAACTGACTCTTTCGTAATCCCATTGTTCTGCACGTATTAAACCATATTGCGGCATTAGGTCATCTAATCGGTTTAAGTCGGCTGTGATGTTTTCGATTCCAAAGCTTTCAAATTTCACGAGTAGTACCTCCTATGTTTACTATTAAGAATTAAAATGACATACCGGGAAAATATTATGTACATGAATATATTAAAAATCTCCAAGTATGTTTATAATATACCATTTTATCCTATATTTTATAATAGTACGAAATGGTGGAAGTTGCAATGAACTCAACCATGGTAATTTAATCATTCGCAAAAGTTCCACTTTTTAAATAAATTTAATGAAGGGACAGTCTATCGTAAATTAGAAAATTATGATTGAACAGTGATATAATCAGGAAAGAAAGGTTTTTGCATTGGATACATAAATTAGATAGAGAGAGGGAGTGTTCCTCTGCGCGGTTTAGGTAAGGTGTTGGTGTTAATTATTATTTTTTTCGTAATCGGTATTTATCTTAATATCGGCGATGAAGATGAAGGAAACCCTCTTATTGATGGTAACAAAGGTGTTAACCCCAATGGACATATAAATGAAAAAATCCCTTCCTCTGAAAAGGAAGGGATTACTGAAGTGACAGAAGGTCTGGCGGTAACGATCGGGGAAAATGCAAAAGAGATAGAAAAGGAATATGGTAAACCAGATCGGATAGATATGTCCGCCTATGGATATGAATGGTGGGTTTATAAAAAGGACTATAATAATTATTTCCAATTAGCCGTTGAAAATGAAAAAGTGGTATCTGCTTATGGAATCGGTGATGAGGTCAATGTCGCTCCGTTTAAAATTGGACAATCGATTGATGCTATCTATTCCAGCTTATATGTGGAACCCACTGTTGATATTGAAGTTGGTCACAGTTCATATCGTTTTGAATTGTCGGAGGAAGATATGAACATGAGGCCGTTGATTGATTTAGGGAATATAAATGTTCAGCTGTATTTGGATAAATTCACCGGGACTGTTTCAAGCATCCGATTTTTGAGTGATTCCGCCTTATTGAAGCAACAACCGTATGAGTTGACCTATCATGGTGAACTTGTGACAGTTAAGGACCTTTCTGATGAGGAAATGGCGAAAGTGGAAGATGGCAATGAGCAGCAAATATTCGATATTACGAATATAATGCGCAGCAGGTTTGATTTGAAGCCTTTAGAATGGGATGCGCCAACTGCGGAGGTTGCTTACCTTCATAGCCGGGAAATGACGGACGCGCCTGAAGGAACCCATGTTTCTGAAACAAAGGGGGATTTGGAAAAGCGTCTCGATGCGGGCCATGTAAAATACAGGGCAGCAGGTGAAAATATAGCGGCTAATTATGTTGATGCAGCTGCAGTCATGGAAGGTTGGCTAAATAGCAAAGGGCATCGGGATGCGTTGCTGAACGAGGAATTTACCGGTCTGGGCGTCGGGGTATATAAAAAGTACTACACCCAGAATTTCATAAAGAGATAAAAAAACGGATCCGATCTGGGTCCGTTTTTTTGTACTGGATATTTTTTGGAAATAAAAAAGGTCCCTGTCGATATCATCACCGGTGGACCATTCCTCGATGATGATCGTATGCCTATGTATTAATTTGCACCGAATCGATCGCCAATGGAGAATTTTACATTATGAACTTGGATATCCGCAGTAACGGCAGCATACGCTTTTGGAACTATAAGGGTACTCATCTCATCCAATTGCATTTTAAAATAAATGTTATGCACTTTTTATTTACCTTTAGCATATGGTGCAATAGGCGATGTCTAAGTGTGAGGTGAGAGTAATGGCAAAAAGAAAGCGGCCCTCCGTGGATGGATTTCGGGTGTTTGTAAAGGAACATCCTCATTTAGTGAATGAAGTGAGAAGCAAACAAGCAACATGGCAGGAACTTTTTGAAGAGTGGTATTTACTCGGAGAAGATCATCCACGCTGGCAGGCTGACGGCAGTGTGGGCGAGTCCAAAGTGAATTCAGGATCTCCATCTCCGCCGGTTGAAAAGGGAGAACAAAGCACTGAGTTGATCGGTTCGTTAATGAGTGCAGTTAAAAATATGGATATGGGGCAGATTCAACAATATATTACGAATGCCAATCAGGCCATCGGTGCAATCCAAGGAGTGCTATCTGCTTTCCAAGGGAATAAATCAGGTGATACCAGTCCTCCCCCAAAAGAAAAAGAGCAGAAAGCTAACCCTTTTTTATTCACCAAAGATTAAGGAGGGTTTTTCATGCGTCAGAATATATATGAATTCATTCAAACGAACGAAGATATGCGTAATTACTTGAGGATTCAGCCTGCTTGGTACAAAAGGTTAATGCGTAATCCCCATGAGGTGGATGTGTTTGAAACCGAAGCGAAATATCATTTTGAGAAGTCGATTCCACATCGGGTCTCTAAATTTTCGGAAAGCGTTCAGGTTGCCTCAATGATGCTTCATATGTTTCAAGCGATGAATGCTTCGGGTGAATGAAGAAAATAAGAGTAAATTACTCCTTTTGGCGAACAATAAAGGCAAAAGGGGGACGATCGAATGAGAAAATTGATTTTGGCTCTCACAGTGTTGGTGGCAGCGGCTGGTTGTGGAAAGAAAATACCAGAACCTGAAAATTCAGGCGTAGCCATGCAAGATGTTTCTACTGTTACAGCTGCCACCACTGTATCGGGCATCCGAAACTCAGATGAGGACTTTCGGGTAAAAACTTTTGTAAAAGGTAGCTCTGTCTATGTCGAGTGCTACTTGAAAAACTATGGTTTTTCTGTATCAAATCCTGAACAATTGGCAACTGTGTCCGTATCTATTGATAATCAAAAGAAAGTCAATATGAAAACGGCAGCATTTATTTTAAAGGATGTCCCGAATGGCATGCATAAAATTAAGCTGGAAGTCTTGAATGGTTCAGGTGAAAAAACAGGGTTGCAAAAAGAGATTGAGGTACATATCACTTCCTCGATTTAATCAAACCATTAGCATCTAAAAGGGAGAAATGGTAAAATGGATGTGGAGGTGAGCTTGTTAATGCTTGCTACTATGGAAATCGTCGACATTTTACAACAGGCTGATGGATTAGCTGAAATGATCCTTCATTCTGAAATAGGGGAAGAATATCTCCTTAGTTTATATAAATTACAAAGCGACAAAGAGGCACAGCGGAAAATTTCCAAGTTTACTTCGCTAAAGGATCTATTTGAAGATGTTCAAAGGTTCGGTAAATATCATCCGGATTATAAACGCATCAATTTAGAAACCAGACAAGCTAAACGAGACATGGATATGCATCCTGCCGTGGCAAGGTTTAAGGGGGCGGAGACCGAATTACAATCCGTTCTTGATGAAATAAGCGGAAAAATTGGCCGAGCCGTTTCTGAACAGGTCAAAACCCCAGCGGGGAATCCATTTTTTGTTTCATCAGGTGGATGTTCAACGGGAAGCTGCGGAACCGGCGGAAGTTGTGGATGCTCTGCATAAGCTAATGGCAAGAATCGTAAACATTCAGGCCGGTATATAGAACATGCAGCCATTTGAAATTCGACATTGCTACGGAGTTCGTTGGCTGTGTCATGTAAGGAAGCTTCGTCGAGAGGGTCAACCGGATACGTTATACAGCGATTAACTGCGATATAAGATACAATCCGGACAAAGGTTGCCGCAGCAAAACATCTTTTGCTGCGGTACAAAAAAACGATGCCGGAAGACATATATACGTTCTTCCTGCCGCACGAAAATGGTTTCACAATGAAGCTGCTTGCCACGCATTGAAAGGCTTGCGGCTTTTTTTATTAAGAAAGAAAGCTTATTACCATTTTGTATCGGATGATAATGGATATATATAAATGGTATACCTGTGAACTTTTTTACCGAAGCTTGGGTAATTTCATCATTATCTAATAGATGGTCAATAAATTGACTCCAAATTTGGTTTAAATCCATCGTTGTTTGGCTCCTTTCACTGTGTTTATATTCATAATAGTGAGAGAATTTTGTTTATAATCTTTTTTCTTGGTTGAAAGTAAAGATTCTGCTATGCTACACTTAGTTAAAACCTTTATAAAAGGGAGTTATTGATATGCTTGGAGCGAGACAGGGAATCATCGTCTATTTACATACATTGAAACAAGCCAAAATGCTTAGGAAATTTGGAAATATCCATTATGTTTCAAAAAAACTGAAATATGTAGTGCTTTATACGAATATGGATGAAGTGGAACCACTAGTGGAAAAGCTGAATAATTATTCGTTCGTTAAAAAAGTGGACCTTTCTTACAAGCCTTTTTTGAAGGTTGAGTTCGAAAACTCCAAACCGGATAAAGCGAAAGAATATGATTATAAAATGGGGATTTGAAAAAAGCTGACTCATGCGGAGTCAGCCTTTTTCAATTTCTGGCATCAGTTATCTTTCAACCTAATGGGGGCAGATATCTATTCATTCGCAAAATGCCGATTAAGTGTTGGTAGTACAATTCGATTTCTGCGAAGAGCACCGAAGGTTTCACGTCAATTTCAATAATTGGTCTATCCAGTTCCTCGGCTAAGTTCTCAAAAAGCTCATAGCGTTTGTTTTTGGTGGCATGAGGGTTCGGTATACCTTCACGGCAAATGTAAAGTGGCTGGAATTTCCCAGGATCTGTGGGCTGCATGACGATAACCAATGACGTTACCTTTTTATCATCAATAGTTGTATGCATGGCCAAAAGCCTTGCTACTCGATGTTTCTGATTGCGGCCCACTTCCAGCAACTCATATATATCGGAATATCCTTGTCCAATTTCAATAAAACGTTGAATCAATTAAACCTCTCCTAACTAACTTATTATTCATTACTTTATCATTATCCCTCATAAAAGAGAAGGACAACTTCATTGACGAATCATGACAATGAAAATTAGATATCAGAGGTTTATCAAAAAAAAAAAAAGCCCTGCAAAAATATGCAGGGTCCTTCTAAGCCTAACTATGGACCAGAAGGCAAAGGGAGAGGAGAAACCGGAGGAAGAACTTATGGGGAAACGTAAGCCTTCTCCGCGGTTGGCAACAACACCTAAAAAGGAATGTTGTTATTCACATTATTGCCAAAAACCACTTTATTATTCAAAATGTAAAAGATTTATAAAAAGAATGGATATCTTCCTTTCATGGTCCGAAATGATAAGTCGATTTTCATCTTGGAAATGAAGTCAAATCTGATTAAATATTGGCTAGCTTTTTCTAATATGTTAGGATAGGAAAGTAACAGAAATTTGTCATAAAATGTGGTGAGATTATGAGGGTCGTTTCCGGAATTTGCAAAGGAAGACCACTTAAGGCTGTACCGGGTACAGGAACCCGGCCGACTACTGATAAAGTCAAGGAATCCATTTTCAATATGATTGGTCCTTATTTCGAAGGAGGGCTGGTCCTCGACTTGTTTGCCGGAAGCGGTGGACTGGGAATTGAAGCGTTAAGCAGAGGCATGGATAAAGCCATATTTGTCGACCGTGATTTTAAAGCGAATCAAACGGTTAAGGCCAATTTGGAACTATGCAAGTTTTCAGACCGTGCAGAAGTTTATAAAAATGATTCAGAGCGTGCACTGAAGGCTTTGGTGAAAAGGGAAATGACTTTTGAATTGATTTTTCTTGATCCACCTTATAAGAAACAAAAGCTTGTCGAAATTCTTGAAGAAATACATAAATACCGATTGCTGAACGATATGGGACACATTGTTTGTGAGCATGGCCATGATGTTACATTGCCAGAAAAAGTTGGTGACTTTACCGTTAAGAGAAAAGAAGTTTATGGCGTCATTGCCGTTACGATTTATCAATGGGGAAACGTACACGAACAGGGGGAACTATGAATGTCCAAAATAGCGATTTGTCCGGGGAGTTTTGATCCAATAACATTTGGTCATCTTGATATCATTCAAAGGGGAGCGAATGTTTTTGATGAGGTATATGTGGTCATCGTGAACAATTCAGCGAAAAATTCACTTTTTACTGTGGAGGAGAGACTGGATTTGATTACTGAAGCGACGGCCCATATGCCGAATGTTAAAGTGGATTTCTATCAGGGATTGACGGTCGACTATGCTGAAAGCGTTTCCGCGAATGCCATCATCAGGGGATTGAGGGCGACTTCCGACTTTGAATATGAAATGCAGGGAACTTCGATGAACCGATTCCTAAACAATAAAATAGAGTCATTCTTTATCATGACGAAAAATCAATATTCTTTCTTGAGTTCAAGTATCGTGAAAGAGGTTGCGAAGTATGGCGGGGATATCTCCGAACTAGTGCCGAGCGTCGTCGAGAAGGCTCTGGCCAAAAAATACGAGGGACTGAAAGGATAGAAAAAAGAGCATTGCCAACGAGCAATGCTCTTTTTTCGGTTTACGAAAGGCCTTTGAATAGCCTTTTGGTAAATATGATGATGTATAGGATCAAAAATACGAGTGTTAGAATGGGTCCGAAATCAAGCATGTTCTGATATAGCGAATTCGCGTGTTCACCTGAACCGCTGACTGGAAATGCGTTTATCGGGCTGCCGCTGTACATATTGCCTTTATAGAATGGTTCCCAAAGTAAGATGGTAATAATGGATGCCAGAAGGCCATGTGCTATCCTTGCCAGAAAATAGGGAGTGAAACGAATGTCTGTTACGGCAATGATGCTGGCAACTTGCGCTTGAATGCTGAAACCGTTGAAAGCTAAGATGAAACTTGTCATCGCAGTTTGTTGAAAGAGTGTCGCATCTTCGACCGTACTGGTTAATTTTGAACCAAGAGTCATTTCAAACATGCCTGATATGAAGGGAAGGCTTAAGGAATCGGGGAAACTGAAAATACGTAAAATTCCTCCGACCACGTTAGCTAGCAATCCGGTAATATTCATATGAAATAAAAGCTTGTTCACCACCGAAAAGAGAATGATGAACCCCCCGATCATTAATAGGGTTTGAATGGAGGAGAGTACCGCATCTCCAAGTAAACTGCCAAATGGTCTTGTTTCTTTTATCCTGGTTCGATGCATTTGGCTAAAGGCTTGTCTTATGGAGGGGAGCTTGGCCATTGCATTTGTATGGGATTTTTCTTCTTTCCAACGGTAAAAACGCATGATAATGCCTACACAAAAATTTCCTAGGTAGTGGGAAAGTGCAAGGATGATACCTAAATGAGGATTATGAAAAAACCCAACGGCAACGGCAACGAACAGGAACAATGGATTGGATGAATTAGTAAAACAAACGAGTCTTTCAGCTTCGATGCGGGTCAATTGTTCTTCCTGACGAAGCCTTACAGTGAATTTCGCTCCAGCGGGAAACCCTGATGCAAGTCCCATCGCCCAAACGAAACCGCCCACTCCTGGTACACGGAATAAGGGACGCATAAATGGTTCGAGCATGACGCCAATGAACCTGACAACGCCGAAACTGATTAATAACTCCGAGAGAATCAAGAAAGGTAGAAGCGAAGGGAAAACAATTGTCCACCAAATATTCAGTCCGCCTTTGGAAGCCTCAAAGGATTCTTGGGGGAAGATGATCAAGCCAACTGCCATCATCGTGACGGAGGTAGCTAACAGTACTGTTTTGGATTTTGATTTTAGCAAAATTCAGCCTCCTCTTGAAGGTTTCTAAATAAGGGCAGTTCGTTTTGTATATAATAAAATATGAACTTCCTTTTCTCGAAAAGTAAGCGCATGATGGAATTTGGATTGTACCGACATGTATAAATGAGGATAATCCGCACAATGGGATTTCAATAAGGACCTCACTTTATTGGCTACATGGGTTATATCCGCCATGCTTGTTTCACTGTCAATATAAATAATATGCTTCTATAAATCCGTTTAAGACCATAACTTTGAATGAGTGTAATTTCAATATTTTGAACTAGTTACAGCGGGAGGGATATCTTTGGCGAAACCAAAGGTCGGGCTTGCACTTGGGTCAGGAGGAGCTAGGGGGTTTGCACATATTGGCGTGATAAAGGTATTGCAGCAAGAAGGCATTCCGATAGATATGATTGCCGGAAGCAGCATGGGGGCCATGGTTGCTGCCTTTTATGGAGCGGGTTCGGATATCGAGAGGCTGTATAAGTTGTCCCGTGCATTTAAGCGAAAGTATTATTTAGACTTCACCATACCTAAAATGGGCTTCATTTCGGGAAAACGGACAAAGGATTTAATCAGGGTATTTACATATGGCAAAAAATTTGAAGAACTTGATATTCCTGTGGCAGTGGTCGCCACTGATATAAAAACTGGGGAAAAAGTCATTTTTCAGGAAGGTCCCATCGCACCGGCTGTAAGGGCAAGCATCTCCATTCCTGGCATTTTCATTCCCGAAAAAATCGGAAACAGACTGCTTGTTGATGGAGGAGTGGTTGACAGGGTTCCTGTTTCAGTCGTGAAGGATATGGGAGCAGACATCATAATTGGTGTGGATGTAGCCCACGTAAAACAGGATATGGAGATAAACTCCATTTATGACGTCATCATGCAAAGCCTCGATATTCTGCAAATGGAGCTGGTTAAAAGCAGGGAGTTTGCCTCAGACGTCATGATACGTCCCAGGGTGGAGAAATACAGCTCGAAATCATTTACAAACGTACAGGAAATAATTAGTATTGGAGAAGAAGCTGCAAGAGGAAAGATAGATCAAATTAAGCAGAGTATTGTTACTTGGAAGGAGTCCTTTGAAGATGAGCCGTAAAATGTATGTACGCACTTTCCTGGTGGTGGCTATACTTCTCATAGCATCAGCCCTTTATTCCCTACCTTTTTATGTATCAAAACCAGGAATGGCCAAAGAATTGGAGCCAATCATTGAGGTATCCGGAGGAGATGAAGCAAAAGGAAGCTTTATGTTAACCACGGTAAGGATGGGCCGGGCGAATGTATATTCCTACATGATGGCGAAGTGGAGCAAATATCAGGAACTTTATCCGGAAACCTCCATTCGAAGCGAAGATGAAACAGATGAAGAATATAATATCAGGCAGCTGCACTTAATGGATGGTTCTAAAAACAATGCCATTCAGATCGCATATGAAAAAGCAGGGAAAGAGGTCGAATACGAGTACCTGGGTGTATATGTTTTGGACGTGCTAAAAGGAATGCCGGCAGCTAAAGAGCTGAAAGCGGGCGATCAAATCATTCAGGTCGATGATGTTAAATTCAAGTCTGCGCAGGAATTCATGAACTATATTAACGGAAAGAAGGCTGGAGACAAAGTTAAAATAGTGTATAAGCGGGAAGAGACGGAGAAAACGTCCATTCTTTCTTTGCAGCCTTTTAAAAATGACCCAAATAGGGTAGGGATAGGCATTTCGCTGGATGATAATCGAAAAGTGAACACAAAACCGGCGATTTCCATAGATTCAGAACAAATAGGCGGTCCTTCTGCTGGTTTAATGTTTTCATTGGAAATTTATAATCAATTAACAAAGGGCGATCTTACAAAAGGATATGACATAGCGGGTACAGGAACGATGTCCGACGATGGGACAGTCGGTCCAATTGGCGGAATTCAACAGAAAATAGTTGCAGCCGATAAGTCTGGAGCCGAAATATTCTTTGCCCCGAATGAAAACGGAGCAGCAGGTTCGAATTATGAAGATGCACTTATTGCAGCAAAGGATATCGACACGGACATGAAGATCGTGCCGGTGGACAACTTTGATGATGCAATAGCCTATTTAACGAAGCTAAAAGGAAAAGAAAAATGAAAAAAAGCGCAGGCAGTCATCTACTGTTTGCGCTTTTTTTGATGATTGTTTTTACTTTTAAGGATGGACGGGCCAAGCTTAAACCAATCTTCATTTAAAAATGATGGGAGATTCATATTCCCGTCTCATCAATGCAGCCTGATATGGTTCCGGCAAGCCCAGTGCATACACCTGTGCCGCTCGCAAGTCCGTATCGATGTCCTGTTTCTGATAGGACGAAAGTTTAGAGATGAGCGGGAGGGATAAGCCTTTTTTTACAGTGCGAAGATATTCTTGCCCCCGGCCATTCATGCCAAGAAGTCTGATATAGGCTGGCTGGTCATTGTGAATCATGAGTTCCTTTATTGTATGAGTCAATATATGGACACACATTCGTTGCAGCCGTGTCCATGTGTAGCGTTTTGTCTTCAGGGCTGCCATGAATCCCGAAAAGCTCGAAGATCGTTTGGCCATCTCCTTTATCCTGTGTTCAATCCCTTCCTCAATTTCGTAAATCCCTGCCAATTCGGTTAAAGAGGAAGAAAGGATTCGGTATTTCAACATGGGCCAATACATTTCCCAGTCATGCAAAGCATTGTAGTGCGTTAAATATTGCTCAAGACCATTCAGCGTCGGTTGAGGAATATAACTGGAAACGGAATTTAACTCCTGATGTTCATGGATGGCTTTACGTATCCCCGTTGCACTGGCAATAGGTTCTTTGGACAACTTTGTTTCATGGTATCCGGCAGCGACCCTTTGAATCGTATAAGGGCGAATGGAGTAGCCGTTTGAAAGTGCAGTACTTACATATTCCTTGCCAAGAATATTATTTGGCTTCGTCAAATCCAATCCGGCATCATCATTGATGATCGATCGATAAGCCTGGGCAGCGCTGGCCGGATAACTATTACCGGCATCCATAGCCGATTTAATTGCAGCATCAAATGCAGCGGAATTATCCGATAGGATTCTGTGGGCGGTTATGAATGGTTCAATTCTGCCATCCTCGCTACCAAAGCAAAAGGAGTCACAGCCAAGGGATTCCAAAAGAGAAATAGATCCTTTTGCAAATATTTCCGCCTTCTGTGTCGCGAAAGCATAGGGCAGCTCAATGACAAGATCTATGCCGCCGTTCAAGGCCATTTCGGCACGTGTCCATTTGCTGACGATAGCGGGCTCGCCACGCTGTAAGAAGGGTCCGCTCATAACAGCGACCACAACATCTGCCCCTGTTTTTTCTCTACTTTCTCTTGCATGTAAAACATGTCCATTGTGAAAAGGGTTATATTCGACTACTAAACCGCAAGCTTTCATTCGTTCACCTCAGAGAAAAACTTTGTATTTTATCAACTTAGTGCTAAAATAGTATTTCAAGTAAAATTACTATAAGTAATCGTCCGGATTCTTTGTTTGAAATGATTCTTAAACTTAGACAATCAGTTAGGATGACTACATTATAGTGTAAAGAAAAAATATTGACAAACTTATAATTGAAAGCTATAATTATTTTTGTTGCCTTGAGGTGATTTCATTTGAAATGGACGATTAGTCAACTTCAAAAAATTCGGGACAAAGATTTACGGTTTGATGAACTGGTGGATGTCTTGGACATTAGAGAAAGAGACCCGCAAATTCGCGATGTTTCTCCGATCAGAGTAGCAGGAAGAGCTGATATCAGCTCGACCGAGATTACTTTTCACTTGCATCTTTCAGGTGAATTAACATTACCTTGCTCCCGTACACTGGTAGACGTTAAATATCCGATTGATATTGATACAAAGGAAACCTTTCTTTTAAAGGCAGATGGCGCTGATTTCTACGGAGATGATGTCACTGTTGTGGAAGGTGAAGTTGTAGACCTAATACCGGTAATTAAAGAAAATTTATTGCTAGAAATTCCGATGCAGGTTTTTTGTGAGGATGTCGATTCGAACGAAGCTGCTCCTCAATCCGGGAAAGACTGGGCCGTTATTTCTGAAGAGGAAAATGAGCACAAGGTTGATCCGAGATTTGCAAAGCTTGCCGACTTTTTTGACAACAATAAAGAATCTTGATTGGAACGAAAAATCGTTAATCCGATTTTTCCAGCTTTTTTATATTTTTTAAGGAGGTGGGAATAATGGCTGTACCTTTTAGAAGAACGTCGAAAACTGTAAAAAGAAAACGTCGTACGCACTTCAAGCTTCAAGTACCTGGTATGGTAGAATGCCCGAGCTGTGGTGGAATGACTCTTTCACATCACGTTTGTAAAGAATGTGGAACATATAAAGGAAAAGAAGTTGTCGCAAAATAATTTCTTGACCTACTTGAGAGCTTTGCTTTCTTGATGCAACACGCTAATCAAAGCGCAGGGATTTTTCTCTGTGCTTTTTTTACAAATATATTTGGCAGAATATTTTGAATCATTTGTGTTTGCCGATGATTTTGGAGAAGGTGTTTACATGGATCAGGTGATTGAAGTTGAAAAGGATAAACGCGGTTTCATGAAGCTCTTATTTAATAGACCGGAGAAAAGGAATGCCGTGAATTATCAATTGATGGACGAACTTGAGTCGATATTGTCAGAAGCTGCATTCGATGATGAAGTTAAGTTGCTAGTCCTGACAGGGGCGGGATCTGAGGCATTCTGTTCAGGCGGGGATCTAAGGGAATTTCAGGATTTGCACACAGAAGAAGAGGCCTTTGCTATGTTATCGAAAATGGGTGAAATTCTGTATAAACTAGCAGTTTTCCCAAAACCAACAATAGCGCTCATCAATGGAAGTGCTTTCGGCGGTGGATGCGAAATAGCGACAGCTTGTGATTTCAGATTAGCAAAGAGCGAAGTCAAGCTAGGGTTTGTGCAAGGTACCCTGGGAATAACGACAGGCTGGGGCGGTGCTTCACTTTTACTTGAAAAAATACCAGAGCAAACAGCGCTAAAGCTATTATTGGATGCAAAAATACATAAAGCTGAGGAAGCAAAGGAATTTGGTTTCGTAGATGAGATAGTCGGAGAAGGTACGGAAGGATGGGAAAGGTTCGCAGAAGATTTTCTCAGCCATGAGATAGGGGTATTGATGGCCTATAAACGATTGCTGGTCCGTAAATGGCAGGGTAGCGGGCTTAAAGGAAGAATGGACGCGGAAATCCGGGAATGTGCTAAACTGTGGGCAAGTGATGAGCATCATGCTGCGGTCGATCGCTTTTTAAAAAAGAAAAAATAAATATTACACGCTCTATATATCTTCTATCTTTCCTAGCAGGTGCATATTATGAATTAAAACTTGCTGGGAGGTAGAGAGATGACGATTGCGAGACAAGATGCATGGACTCATGATGAGGATCTGTTGTTGGCTGAAGTGGTACTGAGGCATATACGAGAAGGCAGTACACAATTAAAGGCGTTTGAAGAAGTGGGGAAACAGTTATCGAGGACATCTGCCGCTTGTGGGTTCCGTTGGAATTCATTTGTAAGGAAGCAATATAAGTCAGGGATAGAGCTGGCGAAAAAACAAAGGAAAGAACAGGTAGTCGATAATCCTGAAATGGAAAGGGATTCGGTTGCAGCGGTGGAGAATGTCACGGTTGGAGAAAAAGCGCCCGAGCATGAAGATAAAGAATCTATTACCCTTCAGGAAGTTATATTATATTTAACTAAAATGGATGAATTCTTTCAGCTTGATAATAAGGAAAAAGAACGGATTTCTGAGCGGTCCCTATTTCTTGAACGGGAAAATGTCCGGTTGTTGGAAGAAAATGAATTGCTTAAAGAAAACCTGAGAGCTGTTGAGGAAGATTACCGTGCGTTAATGCAGATTATGGAGCGCGCAAGAAAACTTAGTGTACAAGAGGACGAAAAGACTAATCCGAAGGTGAGTTTTCAAATGGATAAGAATGGTAATCTGGAAAGGGTCAATAAATAAAAAATGCGGGTGGGAAAATCCGCCCGCATTTTCTTGGTGCTTCCTTATTCTTGTGTATCTATTTCTTTATTATCTTGTATGTCAAATGGGCTCCAAATCAGCGGGTTTTCTCCAAGGTCCCTGTCCAAATCATAGGAAACAGCAGAAAAACCCATCTTTTTCCAAAAGTCTTGTGAATGAACTCTTGGATTGGTTTTGATAGGCATGTTCAGGCTTTTGGCGAATTCGACCAAAGCTCTTCCATAACCTTTTTTCTGATAGTTAGGCAGGACTTCAAGTTTCCAAAGAACAAGGAAGTCCCTAGACTTGTCAAAATATTCGTCGAATTTAGCGCTTCTTTTATACAGGCTCATGCGTGCTACAAGTTTGTCGCCATAAAAGATTCCGTAAAAAGGTGATTGGCTGTCATTTTCGATGATGTTACCTTCTAAATCATCTAGCATTGACAGTTCCTGTATCCCGTATTCTTTGAATTTTTTGAATTCCTCAAGCGTTTTAAAATTTACAAGTAATCGTTCCACCTTGTATTCCATAAAAAAGCTCCCCCTTAATTCTGATAAACCTCTTCCGATAGTACCCTTTGAAAGTCATCCCACTGATCCTTACCATGTGGAATTCCAGCTTAGGTCAAATCTAGTATGACAACATCGACTAATCCTAGCTGTCTAAATGCTTATAGCCTTTTATCCCCGTCCTTTTCCCTTAAATTTCCCGTGGGTTGAGTTTGGAGTTATCTTTTGTACCCTAAAAGTATTCAAAATGGCTAAGCTTTTCGTATCTAATATACCATTAAATTAACGCTTAAAGAAGAAAATATATCTTCAATGGCGTATTAATCGTTCTTTCCATTGGTATTTTATGACGAGCCATTGTTAATGGCAGTTCAATTTCAATCAAATAGGTGTGCTGTGTTTTCCGGCGATGGGAAAATTGATGCAGGATAAAAAAGATAATGTGATAAAATAGGGAATATATTTCAAAAAGTAAGGAAGGGTACTATGAGAATTGGAATCATTGGGGGAGGGGCCATAGGGCTGCTTTTTGCGTCTCATTTAAGTGAAAAACATGGTGTGACACTTTATACTCATACTGCGGATCAGGCGTCCATCATCCAACGTGAAGGAATCCGTCTTATTACGGATGGTGAAAGCAGGCTGCTGACAGGCATCATTTCCAAGGGCCTGGATGATGGGATATCGGATGTGGAGCTTCTAATATTGGCCGTCAAGCAATATCACCTGCCGCAAATATTGCCTAGGATCAAAGGTATTCAGGTTCCAATGCTATTCTTGCAGAATGGCTATGGGCATATTTCTTATTTAAAGCAGCTTCAATCCCCGACCATATATGTGGGGGTAGTGGAGCATGGGGCAATGAAACATGACGGGAATACCGTGGAGCATACTGGGCACGGCATTACAAGGGTCGCTTCCTTTAAAGGGGAACTTGAGCAACTATCGTTAGTGAATGAAAGGATCGACCATTTTCCTTTTGCGAAGAGTGAGAATTTTCACTCGATGCTGATCGATAAGCTTGTCGTTAATGCAGTGATAAACCCGTTAACGGCGATACTTGGTGTGGAAAATGGCGGTTTAATCACTAACCCCTACTATTACCAATTATTTCGAGAACTTTTTGGGGAAATCTCCAGTATTTTGGAGGTTCATAATAAGGATGAGTCATTTGAACATGTGAAATCCGTTTGTATGTCAACTGCAGAAAATCGATCTTCAATGCTAAAAGATATAGAAAATGGCCGCAAAACGGAAATTGATGCTATTTTGGGTCATATCCTCTCGGAGGCAAAGAGTAAAGGGAAAAGTGATTGCCTGACATCTTCTCTATATAAGATGGTCAAAGGAAAAGAGTCTCAGGGGGGATGAGAATGTGCCGTACGTAGTTTCGAGCCTTGCCGCGATATTTATTACCTTGCCATTCGTAGGGTATTTACTTTTTTTTATCAGTGCCAAACAATTTACTGGAAACCATAGGCGCTCCGTTCAATTTGCTATGGACATGAGTACGCTGCTGTTCGTATTATCCGTCCATTATTTGATCATTACGATTTGGGATAAGCAAATTCTTTGGGTGATCATGCTGATCATGATCATCAACGCATTCGTGGTGGTCCTTGTCCATTACAAGGTAAAAGAAGAAATCATTTTTCATAAGGTATTAAAGGGTTTTTGGAGAGTGAACTTCGCCTTCTTTTTTGTAGCTTACCTTCTATTATTTTCCATTGGAATAATAACAAGTATTACGAAGATATTTACTACATAACATAGAACATCGCATCAATTTTCTGCTGCTGGGCAACTTCTTTTGTTTTCTTAAACCGGAATGTTATACTCTAAAAAGAATTGTAGTTGCAGAGAAAGGGAGAACAGAAATGGAGATGAAAGATCTCGCGTTACCATCTTTAAACCGTTTTGCATCGGACTATTTACAAAACCGTCTTGAAACGGAGGATTATTTTCACTATGACTTGTCTAAGCCTGACATTTATCTCAATAGATATAATGAATTGATGAACCGCTCTTTTTTACGTGATGAATTGTCGGATTACATACAACAATACATGTCTCGTTTTGCAATCAGTGAGGCAGTTAAGGCGAATATTGAAAGGTTGCGCAAGGATGATTCCGTTGTGGTGATTGGAGGACAGCAGGCTGGGTTATTATCAGGGCCGCTGTATACCATTCATAAAGTGATTTCGATCATTAAGCTTGCGGAAGAACAGGAAAAAGAACTGGGGCAGCCAGTCATTCCAGTTTTTTGGATAGCTGGAGAAGATCATGATTTGGCTGAAGTCAATCATGTTTATGTTATGAAAAACGGTAAACCCGATAAGAAAACCTATCCTTCCTATCAGCCTTATAAAACAATGGTTTCTGATGTAGAGCTGGAAACGGATAAGGCTGAGAAGTGGTTTGAGGAAATCATTGAAACTTATGGAGAAACGGCCTTTACGAATAAACTCCTGATTGATATGAAGGAAACCATTAAGCAATCGAATACTTTCGTCGATTTCTTTGCCAGACTGATTCATGAATGGTTCAAAGAATATGGCCTTTTACTAGTTGATGCCGGAGATCCGGAGTTAAGGCGAATGGAGAAGGCATACTTTGAATCGATGATCAATGAAAGTGGACGGATTGCTGAAGTGGTCGAGGAACAGCAATCATTCATGCATGCGAAAGGGTATGCAAAAATGATTGAAATGGATAATCGGGCAGCTAATTTATTTTATTATGATCCAGAAAAAAAAGATCGATGTTTACTCGAACGTGTAGAAGGCGGTTTCAGCGGTAAAAACGGTGAGGTATCATTTACCGGGGAGGAACTCTTGCAGATTGCCAAAAATCATCCGGAACGATTAAGCAACAATGTCATTACACGCCCGCTCATGCAGGAAATGCTTTTCCCTGTATTGGCTTTCGTTTCTGGACCAGGGGAAATAGCTTATTGGGCAGAATTAAAAAAGGCATTTGAGTTGTTTTCCATGAAGATGCCCCCAATCATTCCTAGGTTAAACATCACGCTGGTAGAGCGCAGTATCCATAGCGACCTTGAAGAAATGGAACTCAGTTTGGAAACTGTTCTGACTGAAGGAACCGCTAATGCTGTGAAAAGTTACCTTGATTCGGTGAAAGATGAGACGATTGACACCCTGTTCGGGACACTGAAATCACAGCTTGAAGAGAACCATGAAAAGCTATTTGCCCACGCTGTCTCTTTAGATAGAGCACTTGAGCCGATGTTGAATAAAAACATTGAATTCATACAAAAGCAATTGAATTTCATGTATGGCAAAATCGGTGACCGTACAAAGGAACGGCATTCGGTCACATTGAAAAAATATGAACGGATCACAAATTCACTGTACCCTCTTGGATCACCCCAGGAGAGGATTTGGAATGTGTTTTATTACTTGAATCAATACGGGCCAGAGTTCGTACGGGATATGATGAAACTGGAATACCGGTTCAATAATCATCATAAATTGATTTTCATTTAGAAAAACCATCCGTTTTGGGTAAAAGTGGCGGACATATCATTTTGAATAAGGTTGCCACAAACCAATCCCGCCGGATGGATTAAAAATGTAAAAAAGACAGGTGCTAAAGCCTGTCTTTTTTTCTGTTTCCTGGGCACTTGTCAGGTAGTATCTTCGACAGGAATTGTGGGGCTGCGTCTTAGTCTGAGTCCATTCGAGGGAAGTGCATGTTTATGTAAATAATTTGGCTAAATAAACTTAAGTAGAAAAGAAGGGAATTTTTACTTGGAAGGAGAAAGTAAAAACAAGTGGAGAAAGGTGGGGGAATGTGGTACATTGAGATTAGAATGTGGGGGTATTGGGTATGTTCATGGGAGAGTACCATCATAACATCGATATAAAGGGCCGTTTGATAGTCCCAGTGAAATTCAGGGAAAATCTCGGGGAGCAATTTGTCCTTACCCGCGGACTCGATCAATGTTTATTTGGTTACCCTATGGAAGAGTGGAAGCTGCTTGAAGAAAAGCTGAAAGCCCTGCCCTTAACAAAAAAAGATGCCCGAGCCTTTACCCGTTTTTTCTTTTCTGCAGCTACAGAATGCGAAATTGATAAACAAGGGCGAATTAATATCCCCACGCCGCTTACTTCATATGGCCAATTGGAAAAAGAATGTGTAATTCTTGGTGTTACCAATCGTATTGAGATTTGGAGCAAATCCCTTTGGGAAAACTATTTTTCAGCTTCTGAGGATTCTTTCGCTGAGATAGCAGAAAATATGATTGGCTTTGATATTTAAGGCTGCCCCCAGAAAATAGGGTCACTCAATAACCGATTGGAAGGATGTCTAACATGTTTCAACATACAACAGTGTTATTAAAAGAGACGGTTGATGGATTGAACATCAAACCTGATGGAATTTATGTGGATTGTACTTTAGGAGGAGCCGGTCACAGCGAATACTTACTTTCACAGCTCTCTGACAAGGGTAGGCTTTATGCTTTTGATCAGGACGAAACGGCGATTCGGAATGCTAAGGAAAAATTGGAAAGCTATGGCGAACGTATTGTTCTTGTTCCTAATAATTTTAAATACTTAAAAGAAGAGTTGAATGCCCGCGGAATCGAGAAAGTGGACGGGATCCTATATGATTTGGGTGTTTCATCCCCACAATTGGATACACCAGAACGTGGTTTCAGCTATAACCATGATGCACCTTTGGATATGAGGATGGACCAAAGTGCTGCCATTTCTGCCTATGATGTCGTGAATACTTGGTCATTCCATGATTTGCTTAGAATTTTCTTCCAATATGGCGAAGAAAAGTTTTCGAAACAAATTGCCAGGAAAATTGAAGCGGCACGTGAAATAAAACCGATTGAAACGACCTTCGAGCTTGTGGAGTTAATTAAGGATGGAATACCAGCTCCGGCAAGACGTAAAGGCGGACATCCTGCGAAACGAGTGTTCCAAGCAATAAGAATCGCTGTGAATGACGAACTTGGTGTCTTTGAAGATTCCTTGGAGCAAGCCATATCGCTTTTGGATAAAGAAGGAAGAATATCTGTCATTACATTCCATTCACTAGAAGATAGAATTTGTAAAACGGTATTTAAAAAAGCCAGCAGCATGCCGGACCTTCCGCCTGGACTTCCAGTTATCCCGGATGAATTCAAACCAACTATGAAAATAATTACGAGAAAACCGATTTTGCCATCAGAAGAAGAATTGGAAGGGAATAATCGTTCCCGGTCGGCTAAGCTAAGAATCGCCGAAAAGCAATAATCACAGAAAAAAATCAGTAGAGGGGGAACATGAATGAGTTCCATAGCCAAAAAAATACAAGAACAGCAATATGAAGACCAACAGCAGCAACAGACGCACCAAACAGTGGTCATCCGTAAAGCGAAGATATCCATTGGTGAAGTTTTCTTACTATGTGCCCTTGCTGTCATGGTTACCTTTATGGGAGTGAAAATAGTCTCTAATCAAGCGGCCATCTATGAAACGAATAAAGAAATCCAGCTAGTGGAAACGTCGATTGAAGAACAGGGTAAAGTGAATGATGATTTGAAAGTGCAGGTTGCTGAACTTAGTACATACGAAAGAATTTGGAAAAAAGCTGCAGCGCTAGGGTTCAAGTTAAATGAGAATAATGTGAAGGGTGTGCAGTGATAATGCAGAAACAAAAAAATATGAAGCATGGGGCAGCCGGATTATTCTTCTTATTCGGCCTGCTCTTTTTTGTGTTAATCTGCCGCTTTTTGTATATACAGGTGACAGGTACAGCAGGCGGGGAGGTACTGGCTTCAAAAATCGACAAGAAATATGAAAAAAAACAGGTCATAGAAGCAAAAAGGGGAAGCATACTCGATACTAAAGGTGAAGTCATCGCCGAGGATACTTCCTCCTATATCTTAAGGGCGGTACTCAGTGAAAAGGAGCCGGAGCATGTCAAGGATCCGGAAATGACTGCGAATAAGCTTGCTAAATATATCGATATGGATGAACAGGACATCTATGAAAGACTTACGAAAAAAAAGGCATACCAGGTGGAGTTTGGCAGTGCCGGCAAGGATTTGACTCAGGTCACAAAGCAGAAAATAGAAAAATTGGAACTGCCGGGAATTACATTCGGAAGGACCAATAAACGTTTTTATCCTAATGGGATTTTCGCTTCCCATCTGATTGGCTATGTAGAAAAGGATGAAAAAACGGGAGAAATGGCTGGTAAATTCGGCATCGAAAGGTACCTCAATAAAGAATTGCAGGAAACGGATGGGAAGCTGACATATGACAGTGACTCATGGGGCTTCCTCTTACCTGATAAGGAAGAAAAGGTTGTTGCTCCGGATAATGGCAATGATGTCATGCTTACCATCGACAAGAAAATACAAACATTCCTGGAAGACTCGATGAGCAAAGTGCAGGAAAAATACGATCCTGAACAAATCATAGCGATTGTCTCTAATCCGAAAACGGGGGAAATCGTGGCGATGGGGCAAAGGCCTACCTTCCATCCGACAACGAAAGTCGGTCTTACGGATACTTGGCGGAACCTGGCTATTGAAGAAACCTTCGAACCGGGATCAACCATGAAAACATTCACCCTTGCCGCGGCTGTTGAGGAAGGGGTCTTTAATCCGAATGAAACCTTTGTCGCTGGAACCTACAAAGCCGGATCAGGGAAAATCGGAGATCATAGCGGAATCGAAAGAGGGAAGAGCATGACCTTTCTTGAAGGGGTTCAACGTTCCTCCAACGTCGCTTTTGCTACTCTTGCAATGGATAAGATAGGAGCGGATACTTTCCGTGAGTATTTGACTAAGTTCGGATTTGATAAAAAAACGGGAATTGACCTGCCAAACGAGATAACTGGAAAAATTCAATACAAGTATAAGCTTGAAAAAGTTACCACTGCATTTGGACAGGGTTCGACCGTTACACCGATTCAACAAATCCAAGCTGCATCCGCAATAGCCAATGACGGGAAAATGATGCGGCCGTATGTGATAAAAAGCATTTCCGATCAGGATACGGGGAAAATTCTGAAAACAACTAAGCCGAAAGTTACAGGGCAACCGATTTCGGCAGAAACTGCAAAACAAGTACGTGATTATTTGGAAACGGTAATTTCCGCGAAAAAAGGAACAGGGAAAAAATATGCCATTGAAGGATATGAAGTAGCGGGGAAAACCGGTACAGCACAAATTGCGGGTCCGACAGGTAGATATTTAGAAGGGAAAAATAACTATGTGTTCTCCTTTCTAGGCATGGCTCCAAAAGATGATCCGCAGTTGGTCATGTATGTGGCGGTCAAGCAGCCGAAGTTAGGTGTATCTTATGTTGGGGCTGATCCATTGTCAGAGATATTTAATCCTGTCATGCAAAATAGCCTGCAATATCTAAACATAAAACCTTCTGAGGTGAAAAAACAAAAAGCAAATAAAATCGTGGACTATGCGAATCAAACCGAGAGTTCAGCTGTCAAAGAACTGAAGGAACTTGGCTATGATGTAAGTACGATAGGTAGTGGACGTAAAGTGCTCGATCAATCCCCAAAAGCGGGGAGCGTACTCTTACAGGGTGAAAAGGTAATCCTCAGGACGGAAGGCGAAATGAAAGTTCCTGATATGAAGGGATGGTCCCTGCGCGATGTTATGAAATTGGCTAAGGTCGCAAAACTGGATCTAAAAACTGAAGGTACTGGATATGTGAGTAAACAAAGTCTTGAGCCTGGGAAAGAAGTAAAGGAAGGAGAGACATTCAATATTGAATTATCCCAGCCTGAGGGGGCTGGTGAAGATATACCGACAAAAGGGAAAACAGAGTGAAGATAAAGAGGGGATCCAAATGGATCCCCTCTTTAATTCTTTCAAACAAAGTTTGTAGTCTAGCATCGAGTAGACAAGCATATATTGAAGCATGTATGAAATGGAGGTGCCTGTTTTTGCGTGTTTCGAATGTTACTGTCCGAAAACGGCTGGCAATCGCATTGGCGATCGGGATCGTTGTTTTTTTTATCATTGATATCCGATTGGGAATTGTACAGTTTTATCTAGGGGATAAGTTGACGGGGCTGGCTAAAGATTCCTGGAGCAGGAATATTCCTTTTGAAGCCAAACGAGGAGAAATTCTGGATCGGAACGGTGTTGAGCTGGCAACGAATATATCTGCACCAACAGTCTATGTCATCCCAAGACAGATTGAGAATCCTGGGGAGACGGCGGAACAGCTTGCTTCAATATTGGATATGACAAAGGAAAAGGCTTATCAATGGTTAACGAAACAGGCGATGAGCGTCAGAATTCCGGAAGGCAGAAAGATATCTCATGAAAAAGCGAAGGAAATTAAAGCATTAGGGATAAAGGGCGTTTACATCGCTGAGGATTCAAAGCGCCATTATCCATTTGGTGAATACCTTTCGCATGTTCTTGGCTTTACTGGCTCTGACAATCAAGGGTTGATGGGTATTGAATTGTCATATGATAAGGAGCTAAGCGGGGAAAAGGGATTCGTAAAATTTTACTCCGATGCTAAAGGGAAAAGACTTGAAAATATGGCCGATGACTATAAGCCCCCTGTTGATGGTGATAACTTGAAGCTAACCATCGATAGTAAAATCCAGACAATTGTGGAGAGGGAGCTCGATAATGCGGAGGCGACATATGATCCCGATGGTATAATTGCCATTGCGATGGACCCGAATACAGGGGAAATATTGGCAATGTCAAGCAGGCCAACCTTCGATCCGGCCAACTTCCAAAATGTACCTTCAGAAGTATATAACCGTAATTTACCCGTTTGGAGTGTATATGAACCAGGTTCGACTTTTAAGATCATCACGCTTGCTGCGGCGCTTGAGGAAGGGAAGGTCGACTTACAAAAGGAACATTTTTACGATTCCGGACATGTGGAAGTGTCAGGGTCTACACTGCATTGCTGGAAAAGAGGAGGTCATGGGGACCAGACTTTTCTTGAAGTCGTCGAGAACTCATGTAACCCTGGTTTTGTAGAATTAGGAAACCGGCTTGGTAAAGACAAGCTGTTTAAATATATAAATGATTTCGGGTTTGGGCAAAAGACAGGGATTGATTTAACCGGAGAAGGAAAAGGAATCATGTTCAACATGAATCAAGTGGGTCCGGTTGAGCAGGCAACGACAGCGTTTGGACAAGGTGTAGCCGTAACGCCCATTCAGCAGGTGACAGCGGTATCGGCGGCTGTGAATGGCGGAACTTTGTATACACCTTATATCGCGAAGGAACTTGTTAATCCAAAAAATGGGGAAGTACTGATGCGAAAGACCCCACAGGCGAAGAAAAAAGTGATTTCAGAAGCGACCTCTAAGAAAGTCCGTGAAGCACTTGAATCCGTTGTCGCCCAAGGTAGCGGTAAAGGAGCATTCGTGGAGTCGTACCGAGTCGGCGGGAAAACGGGTACAGCCCAAAAAGCTGAAAATGGCAGATACCTTGAAAATAATTATATTCTCTCATTCATTGGGGTCGCTCCAGCGGATGATCCGCAAATCGTCGTTTATATAGCTGTGGACAATCCTAAAGGAACGGTACAGTTCGGCGGGGTCGTTGCCGCACCGATCGTTGGGAATATCATGGAGGATTCACTTAGGGCCATGGGCGTCAAGCCAAGGAAAAACCAGATTGAGAAGGAAACGGTCTGGACAGATCCGGTCATGGTCGAGGTACCTGACGTTGTGGGTATCAGCAAAAAAGAGTTGCAAACCCAGCTCATCGATCTTAAGCTGGATATTGCCGGAAATGGGGATAAAGTCATAAATCAAGCCCCCGATCCAGGTGTTAAAGTAAAACAAGGCTCCACAATAAGAATTTATCTTGGCGAAAATACAGAATAAGTATAATATAATATATGAATAGTTAAAGCGGCTGAAGAATCATCAGCCGCTTTGTTTACGGAGTCGGGATAACCCCGTATAATTGAAATTGGTTTCTCGACAAGCCAAGGCTAATCACATATAATGAATCCTCAAATTAAGTTGAGAGGGATGGAAAAATGAAGCTTCACAAATTACTATCTTATTTACACTCCTTATTTACGTATGAAGGAGAAAATCCTGAAATCACCTCCATTGAAAATGATAACCGTAAAGTCATAGACGGAAGTTTATTTGTTTGTATAAAAGGTTATACAGTCGATGGTCATGATTTTGCCCGACTTGCTGTAGAACATGGAGCTGCAGCAGTCATTGCCGAAAGGCCGCTTGACCTCGATGTTCCCGTGATCGTAGTCAGGGATTCGAGCAGGGCGATGGCGGTGCTTGCCGATGCATTCTATGGCCATCCAACTCAAAAGATGCGCTTGATCGGAATTACAGGTACGAATGGAAAGACGACGACCAGTCACTTATTGGAAAAGATTTTCGAGGATCGGCAAGAAAAAACAGGCTTGATTGGCACGATGTATACAAAAATTGCCGATACGGTATATGAAACTAAGAATACGACGCCAGATAGCGTTACGCTGCAGAAGGCTTTTCATGAAATGGCCGAAGCATCCGTTACC
This sequence comes from Peribacillus sp. NPDC076916, assembly GCF_050269675.1. Classification (NCBI taxonomy): domain Bacteria; kingdom Bacillati; phylum Bacillota; class Bacilli; order Caryophanales; family Bacillaceae; genus Peribacillus; species Peribacillus sp. NPDC076916. The sequence continues at coordinate 209,747 of NZ_JBNNIU010000001.1, read as the reverse complement.
ACTGCGATTATGGAAGTCTCATCGCATGCACTTGAGCTTGGACGCGTCCATGGCTGTGATTATGATATTGCCGTCTTTACGAATCTCACACAGGATCATTTGGATTTTCATAAAACCATGGACAGATACAGGCAGGCAAAATCCTTATTTTTCTCACAGCTAGGCAATGCTTACATAGAAAATCGTCCTAAATATGCTGTGCTTAATGCCGATGATGAGGCAACAGCTGATTTCATTAAAGCGACTGCTGCTACAGTCGTAACATACGGCATAGACAAAGAAGCAGATATCAGGGCCAAGGATATACAAATTGATGCAAATGGCACATCGTTCACCTTGACAGCAGGTAAAGAAGAGCGTTACATTCAGCTGAAGCTAATTGGTAAATTCAGTGTTTATAATGTGCTCTCAGCAATCTCAGCTGCTTTGTGCGCCGGTAACGATCTAGATGAGACAATTAGATCCATCGAGGATATAAAAGGTGTTGCAGGCCGTTTTGAGCTCATTACAGCGAATCAGGACTTCGCTGTCATTGTTGACTATGCCCATACTCCGGACAGTTTAGAAAATGTTCTAAAGACTGTTGGCGAGTTTGCCAGAAAGAAAATTTTCGTGATAGTGGGCTGCGGCGGGGACCGCGACAAGACAAAGCGTCCCATCATGGCCGAAATTGCATGCAGCTTGGCGACTGACCCGATCTTCACTTCGGATAATCCGCGCAGTGAAGATGCTGCCCAGATCCTCCGGGATATGGAAGCTGGTGTAGCAGGCAAAGAATATACCGTTATTGAAGATCGCAGGCAGGCGATAGCTTACGCTGTTACCAAGGCGGAAGAGGGCGACGTTATATTAATAGCCGGAAAAGGTCATGAAACCTATCAATTGGTCGGTGACGAAGTGCTTCACTTCGATGACCGTGAAGAAGCGGAAAAGGCGATTCAAAGTCGTCTGGGTTCAGTTTGAACCAAAGCTGAAATTGCCTTTGCGAAAAATAAGAAAAGACATCAAGCAGATTTTTATATTTGAATTGTGTTAGGAATGAGGGAGTAAGGAATGTTGGAACAAGTGATTTTTTATACGATTTTGGTGGCGTTTTTAGTAACCGTTCTTCTTTCGCCGATTTTCATCCCGTTTTTAAGAAGATTGAAATTCGGGCAAAGTATTAGGGAAGAAGGCCCACAATCGCATCTGAAGAAAACTGGCACACCCACCATGGGCGGTTTGGTCATATTATTATCTGTAACCATCGCTACACTAGTCATGACTTTGAAATTTTCGTCACCTTCAACTGAAACGTATTTATTATTATTCGTTACTTTAGGTTTTGGTTTATTAGGTTTCCTGGATGATTTCATCAAAGTGGTCATGAAGCGAAACCTGGGATTGACTTCCAAGCAAAAACTGCTTGGACAAATTGTGATTTCTGTCATCTTTTACTTTGTCTTTAAGCAGACAGACCGTTTTAATCCAGAATTGACTATTCCAGGTACTGACTTTGCTTTTGATTTTGGCTGGTTTTATCTGTTTATCGTTATTTTCTGGCTCGTAGGTTTTTCGAATGCCGTCAATTTGACGGATGGGCTTGATGGACTTGTCTCAGGAACATCTGCCATTGCCTTTGGTGCTTTTGCCATTTTGGCCTGGAGTCAGTCACAATATGATGTCGCTATTTTTTCAGTGGCGGTTGTTGGTGCAGTACTCGGGTTCTTGGTATTCAATGCACATCCAGCAAAGGTTTTCATGGGGGATACGGGTTCCTTGGCCCTTGGGGGGGCGATCGCAACCATCGCCTTGTTAACGAAGCTTGAAATCCTCCTGGTGATCATCGGCGGAGTCTTCGTGATTGAGACGCTCTCGGTCATCTTGCAGGTAGGATCTTTTAAGACGACTGGTAAACGTATTTTTAAAATGAGTCCGCTTCATCACCATTATGAGCTTTCCGGCTGGTCGGAATGGCGCGTCGTCGTTACTTTCTGGACAGTGGGGCTGCTGTGTGCGGTACTCGGAATCTATTTAGAGGTGTGGATATAATTGAAAGAGACTGCAAAGTATTCAGAGAAAAAGATATTAGTATTGGGTTTGGCAAAAAGCGGAGTGATTGCAGCTTCGCTTCTACATAAATTAGGTGCTTTCGTGACGGTTAATGACATGAAGCCATTATCGGAAAATCCTGAGGCTCAAGGACTTCTTGAACAGGGAATCAAAGTCATCTGCGGCAGTCATCCGATCGAGCTTCTTGATGAGGGTTTCGAGCTGATCGTGAAAAACCCGGGAATCCCCTATCGGAACCCTATCGTAAAAGGGGCATTGGAAAAAGGGATCCCTGTTATCACGGAAGTTGAACTGGCCTATCAGATAAGTGAGGCGCCTTTCATAGGAATCACTGGTACAAATGGGAAAACGACCACTACAACATTGATATACGAAATGTTGAAGACCGGTGAAAAATCCCCGCTGGTTGCAGGTAATATCGGGACAGTGGCTTCTGGTGTTGCTGAAAATGCAAAACCCGATGATTCGATCGTCATTGAATTATCATCGTTTCAGTTAATGGGAATAGACGAATTCCGTCCTGAAATTTCAATCGTGACAAATTTGTATGATGCACATTTGGATTATCACAGTTCCAAACAGGAATATGTCGAAGCAAAAGCTGCGATTACGAAAAATCAAATAGCCTCAGATTTCATGATTTTTAATGCAGATCAAGATCTTGTTTTGTCCATGGCGAAAAAGACCAAGGCTGAACTTGTTCCTTTTTCAGCTGAAGTGAAACATGAGAATGGAGCCTATGTGGAAGATGGTGCCGTCAGTTTCCGAGGAGAAAAAATCATTGAAGTTTCAGAAATAGCCCTTCCTGGTAAGCACAATTTGGAAAATGTGCTTGCGGCCATCTCAGCGGCCAAACTGAAGGGTGTAGCTAACGAAGCCATTCAGACTGTACTGAAAACATTTTATGGTGTGGAGCACCGTCTGCAGTTTGTGGCAACGATCGATCACCGTAAATTTTATAATGATTCGAAAGCGACGAACATTCTAGCAGCATCCAAAGCGCTAACTTCCTTTACTGAACCTGTCATCTTATTGGCGGGCGGTTTGGATCGCGGAAATGAATTTGATGAGTTGAAACCGGCGATGGAAAATGTCAAAGCCGTGATAACTTTTGGTGAAACGGCAGAAAAAATTGAACGGGTAGCAAAAGAATTAGGAATAGCGAATATAAAACGTGTCGATAATGTAGAAAAGGCCGTGCCGGCTGCATTTGAATTATCAAATGAAGGCGACTGCATTCTTCTCTCCCCGGCTTGTGCAAGCTGGGATCAATATAAAACTTTTGAGCAAAGAGGAGACATGTTTATGGAGGCCGTGCATAAACTTAAGTAAGAGCTTTCGCAGAGAGAAGTTAACTTGCTTCTACGTTGACACCATGGAAAAAAGCGATAATGAGCCGTTATCGCTTTTTTTTTGACTAAAGTGCTGACAAGCAATCAGCATTGATGTTTTATATTCGCAGGCTCGAAAAACTTCCTAGAGGTGGATGTCCGTGCCATTAAAAAAATCGAATCCTGATCTCATTCTCATTATCGTCACCTTAAGTCTTTTGACTGTTGGATTAATCATGGTTTACAGCGCGAGTGCCATTTGGGCAACATATAAATTTGATGATTCGTTTTATTTTGCTAAAAGGCAGTTGCTATTTGCCTGCGTTGGTGTCATAGCCATGTTTTTCATCATGAATGTGGATTACTGGACGTGGCGGACATGGGCCAAAATCCTTATCATCATTTGTTTCATTATGTTACTGGCTGTGCTTGTACCAGGTATAGGAATGGCGAGAAATGGTTCGAGAAGCTGGATTGGTGTAGGTGCCTTTTCGGTGCAGCCCTCTGAGTTCATGAAGCTGGCGATGATCGCTTTTTTAGCTAAGTTTTTATCAGAACGGCAAAAGTTGATCACCTCCTTTAAAAAAGGGATGCTTCCATCCTTGGGTTTAGTGTTTTTGGCATTTGGATTGATCATGTTACAGCCGGACCTTGGAACGGGAACGGTGATGGTTGGAACGTGCATCGTTATGATTTTTATATCCGGGGCAAAAATCAGTCATTTTGTCGGCTTGGGGCTAATCGGGGTAGCAGGTTTTGTTGGTCTGATTTTATCAGCGCCCTACCGGATAAAAAGGATCACGTCTTTTCTGGATCCTTGGGAAGACCCTTTGGGCAGTGGATTTCAAATGATTCAATCGTTTTATGCAATCGGACCCGGGGGATTGTTCGGATTGGGACTCGGGCAAAGCCGCCAAAAGTTTTTCTATTTACCAGAACCGCAGACTGATTTCATCTTTGCCATACTTTCCGAGGAACTTGGCTTCATCGGGGGTTCTCTGGTCATTTTATTATTTGCGCTCATGCTTTGGCGGGGCATTCGGATCGCACTTGGCGCCCCTGATTTATATGGGAGCCTTGTAGCGGTGGGGATCATTGCAATGGTCGCCATTCAAGTTATGATCAATATAGGTGTGGTAACGGGTTTGATGCCAGTTACGGGTATCACCTTGCCCCTCTTAAGTTATGGCGGTTCATCATTGACGCTCATGTTGATGGCGATTGGGGTGCTCCTGAATATTAGCCGTTATTCAAGGTTCTGAAAATAAGTGAAATATAGGGTTTGGCTAAAGGGAAGTTCTGTTAAACGCAGGGCTTCCTTTTTTACGTTGAAAACCTTTGCAGGAAAACGATTTTGGATTGTGCTTTGCCGAAATTTAGAAATAAATGAAATGCCGCTTAAATATTACCATGTATGAATGTTGAGGAATCCACAATAAATATTGGCAATACGTCTTTGTTTAGACTATAGTATAAGAGGGTTAGGCCGTACTGGGGCTTGCTTCTGCTCATTTTCTGCTAAAAAGGCGTAATTAATCTTGTCATTTAAGTGACCTCATGGAAGAGGAAATGAAAATTATAACTTGGAATTTTTGGAACAACAAGGAGGTTTATCATGGATAATGTGATAAAGCAATTAACTGAAATGAAAATCGGCAAAGTTCTTGAACAGGAACCGCTTGCAAATCATACAACTATGAAAATTGGGGGGCCGGCTGATTTATTCATCGTGCCGTCATCCATTGAAAATATAGAAAAAACAATGAAGGTCATCAAAGAAAATGAGATTCCATGGACGGTGATCGGCAGGGGCTCGAACCTACTTGTCAGTGATGGCGGAATTGAAGGTGCCGTGCTTAAATTGGGTAAAGGACTTGATCATCTCGAGATAAATGGGCCGGAGATCAAAGCAGGAGCTGGGGTATCGCTTGTCAGCCTGTCCGTACAAATCAGTAAAAAAGGATATGCAGGATTGGAATTTGCCAGTGGGATTCCCGGTTCCGTCGGCGGAGCAGTCTATATGAACGCTGGTGCACACGGTTCCGATATGAGTGAAATTCTCAAGGAGGCACATGTTCTATTTGAAGATGGAACCTTAGCTTGGCTTTCGAAAGAAGAAATGGAGTTTTCTTATCGAACTTCTCTGCTTCAGAAGAAAAGACCTGGTATTGTACTGGAAGCGATTTTTCAATTGACAGAGGGTGATAGAACCGAAATCGTTGAAAGAATGCAGAATAACAAGAATTATCGTAAAGATACCCAGCCGTATAATCTTCCGTGTGCCGGGAGCATATTTAGAAACCCACTTCCACACCATGCTGGTAAATTGGTCGAAAATGCAGGCCTGAAGGGACATTCTATTGGCGGAGCTCAGATTTCACCAATGCATGGGAACTTTATCGTTAACACAGGTAATGGAAGCGCAGCGGATGTTCAAGCGTTGATACAGCATGTGAAGGATACTGTGTTTGATAAATTTGAAGTCGAAATGGAAACAGAAGTGGAAATTATCGGCAGAAAATAATAGATTCATTATATCCAAATATTGTGATATAATGTGTTACCTTTTAAAGTTTGTTAATGACCAAATATAGAATTTGTCTTGATTTCGCACTGTCAAGAACCATCCATTTTTTCAGGAAGAGGTGAAGGGGATGGAAAAGGGGAAAATCGTTTCCATTGAGGACCGCATCCCGAAATTAAAACAATTAAGAAAAAGCAAAGCAAACAGGCGGCTTGTTCTTTTGCTTTCCCTTTTCTTCATTCTGGTTGCTTGTGTGCTATATTTCTTATCTCCGTTAAGCTATGTGAAATCCGTGCAGGTAGAGGGAAATCGTTATATTACTTCCAAACAGATCATTAAACTGAGTAAGGTGAAGAAAGATCGAAGCATCTGGAAGGTTGATACAGGGGAAGCTGCAGCCAATATCAAAAAAAATCAAGAAATAAAAAGCGTTAAGGTGACTCCGATATTTCCTAATTCCATAAAAATTACGGTGTCGGAACATAATAGGATGGCATATCTGTCCAATAATGGGAAGTTTGCTCCCATTTTGGAGAACGGGTCCGTTTTAGAGGAGTTGGCAACAGGCGAAATTCCAGTATTTGCCCCTGTTTTAATTGGTTTCAAAGAGGGTAAAGCATTAAAGTTGCTTTTAGAAGAGCTGGACAAGCTTCCTGTCGAGATTCAGAATGCCATTTCAGAAATTCATTACGCTCCAACCAAAACTGATGTCTACCATATCGTCATGTATATGAACGATGGGTTTGAAGTAAGTGCGACAAGCCGGACTTTATACGAGAAAATGATTCACTATCCATCAATTGTCAGCCAGTTGGATCCGAATGTAAAGGGAGTCATCGATCTGGAAGTGGGTTCTTATTTTAAGGCATATGAAGACGCTGAACAAAAGGAAGACACTAATGAGGAAAATTAATGGCAAACGGGTGGTTTTACCCCTGGTTTGCGTAGTTCTCGGATTCATGATTGCCTTCTCTTACAATCTGACCAAAGAAGGTGAGGGTGCAGGGGAGGACAAGGCCTGGGATCAGGAATATGAACTCAGGCAGCAGCTGATTGAACAAGAGAAGCAGAACCGGGAACTTCAGAAGGAACTCCTTCAGAAGCAAGAAAATGTATCCCAAATAGAAAAAGACCTAGCGCAGGAAAAGCAGCTTTTTTTCAATTTGGCAAAGGATACGGAAAAATACCGTATGTTTCTCGGGAAAGTGAAAGTAAAAGGCTCAGGCCTGCAGGTGACTCTTGAAGATGGTACGGATATGGATTCAAAAGCCAATGTTAATAATTACCTCGTCCATGAACAGCATGTCTTCAAGGTCGTCAATGAACTATACATATCAGGTGCAGAGGCTGTTGCGATTAACGGTCAAAGGTTAAATCATGATTCATACATAATCTGTAATGGGCCTGTGATTACAATCGATGGTCATCAACATCCTGCTCCCTTCATCATATCTGCGATTGGGGACCCGGATGTCCTGGGTGCTTCACTGGACTTACCCGGTGGCATCAAGGAACAGCTGGTTAATGAGAATATTATCTTTACAGTGGAAAAGCAAAAGAATATCATTTTTGATCCAATTATTGGAGGGTGATCAGACCGCCGGATTCGATGAAAGATTGGTGAGAAACTGGAAATGAAAAAAAAGCTTTCTTTTAGTTTGGTTACGTTGATTGCTGGCTTCATGCTCGCTATTCAATTCAATTTGGTGAATCAGCCTGTCGTTTCCGATACAAGGGATATGTGGGAGCTGAAAAATGATTTATTGAAAGAACAGCAGACCCAGGCGGATTTAATAGAGGGTATCAGAAAGCTTGAGGGAAAAATAGCATCCTATGAAACAAAGAAAAATGAGAGTAAGGAAGAAGTATTGCGTGACACCCTGACCGAATTAAAGACAGACGCAGGTTTGACCGAAATTAAAGGTAATGGGGTAATCGTATCTATACAGCCCATCAAAGCAGATATCCTACTTGGTGAGAAGGTCGAGTATATTTCACCTGTTTTGATCATTCGGCTCATTAATGAAATGTATAGATATGGCGCTGACGAAATTTCCATTTCAGGACAAAGGTATATATCAACATCGGTTATTCGTGATATTAATGGGCAGCCGAAAATGGACGGTTATCCTCTTGTTCATTACCCGGTCGAAATAAAGGCGATAACCGTTAATCCAAAGAAACTGAAGCAACGCATTGAAGGTTCCGAACTTATGGATGATTTCTTTATAGATAATTTTGAAGTGCAGATCGATGTACCTTCCGGTGAGTTGACTTTGCCGGCCTACCAAAATGCTATTAATGTGGAACATATGGAACCCATTATGGATGGGGGGGAATCGTAATGTGGCTTCCGGTTTTTGGGTTATTAATTGGAATCACCCTTGGCTTTTTGGTGGATTTTGATATTCCCCATGAATATTCAAATTATCTTTCCATTGCCGTGCTTGCTGCTTTTGATACCTTATTTGGGGGCATACGGGCTCATTTGCAAAATCTTTATGATGAAGTTGTATTTGTAACAGGATTCTTCTTTAATATTGTTTTAGCCGCAGGTTTGGCTTTTCTAGGTGTACATCTTGGTGTAGACTTATATTTAGCCGCAATCTTTGTGTTCGGTGTTAGGCTCTTTCAAAATATAGCCCTGATTAGAAGGATCCTAATTGAAAAATGGTCCATTTCCCGGAAAAAGCAGAAAAAAAATCTATAATTTTAAAGGGAATTAAGTTATAAATGACGAATAGTTTATGGCAGTATCTAGTTTATTAAGTGTATCAGTCTCGTTGAGAAGCGAACAATAAGCACCATAAAGTGGGAAATCTACGAGTTTCGTTCGGGAAATACAAAATGAACCGAATATCCATGAAATTCGCGAGTTGTTGTAATCAGTTCTGTTATTCTATAATGTATAAGACTTCGATATAAAAATGTTAATCTACAATACATGTATAAAACTGAAGGAGGTGCCATGGAATGAACAGCAACGAAATATACGTAAGTCTTGACATCGGTACATCCAGTGTAAAAGTTATCATTGGGGAAATGGTCAATGACACATTAAATATAATCGGCGTAGGAAATGTTAAATCAGAAGGGCTCAAAAAGGGTTCGATCGTCGGTATAGATGAAACCGTCCAATCCATTCAAAAGGCTATAGAGCAAGCAGAACGGATGATAGGGATGGAGATTAAGAAGGTAATCGTCGGCATAAGCGGAAATCACGTGACGCTTCAGCCGTGTCATGGGGTAGTAGCGGTATCCAGTGACAATAAAGAGATTACCGAGCATGACGTTTTCCGTGTTAGGGAAGCAGCGGAGTTAATAACGATACCATCCGACAGGGAAATCATCGACGTGGTGCCGATTCACTACAAAGTTGATGAACTTGATGAAATCAGTGATCCAAGGGGCATGATAGGTGTCCGGTTGGAAATGAGGGGGATTTTAATCACAGGTCTTCGGACAATTTTACATAACACACTGCGCTGTGTGGAAAGGGCAGGGTTGGAAATAACCGATATTGCCCTTCAGCCGTTAGCCGCAGGTTCCCTTGTTTTATCCAAGGATGAAAAAGAACTTGGTGTGGCACTTGTCGATATTGGCGGTGGTTCCACGACTCTGGCAATTTTCGAACAAGGCTATTTACAATATACGTCTGTGATACCTATAGGCGGGGAAACACTTACGAAGGACCTTTCCATCGTTCTAAGGACAACGATGGATGAAGCTGAGAAAATAAAAGTAAAGCATGGACATGCCTTTTATGATGATGCGTCTGAAGATGAAGTATTCCAAATACCGATCATCGGCAGCGATCAGCAGCAGACCTGCAACCAGTTAATGCTTTCGGATATCATTGAAGCGCGGGTGACCGAAATATTCGAGTTGATTCAAGATGATTTGAAGAGACTTGGATTCCAGGATATACCAGGTGGTTTCGTGTTGACCGGGGGCGTCGTCAAGATGCCGGGAGTTCTGGAGCTAGCTCAATATGTGTTCCAAAACCGGGTAAGGACAGCTGAACCGAATTACATTGGTGTCAGGGAACCCCAATACACGACAGCTGTTGGTTTGATTAAACACGCATGCAAGAAAGAGAGAATGCAAAAAAACACCGCTAATAAAACTCCTGTAGCAGCTGGACAAGCTCAAGAAGATAACGACCAGCGCAGCCAGAAGGTTTCTCAGAAAAACAAAGAGAACACGGCTAAAAAACAAGGTGAAAAAGGTGAATCTAAATTCAAAAAAATCCTGGGTTACTTTTTTGAATAACAATCATTAAGAATCGGGAATTTCGTCAAAATAGGAGGATTGTCATGTTGGAGTTTGATTCTAATCTAGAACAATTAGCAACGATAAAAGTAATAGGTGTTGGCGGCGGCGGAAACAATGCAGTAAACAGAATGATCGAGCATGGTGTACAGGGTGTTGAGTTTATTTCTGTCAATACTGACGCACAGGCTCTTAATCTATCTAAAGCAGAAATCAAAATGCAAATCGGTGGGAAACTTACTCGTGGTTTGGGAGCAGGTGCCAATCCCGAAGTAGGAAAAAAAGCTGCCGAAGAAAGCAAAGAGCAGATTGAAGAAGCGCTTAAAGGGGCAGATATGGTTTTCGTAACGGCTGGAATGGGCGGCGGTACGGGAACAGGGGCTGCTCCTGTCATAGCGGGCATCGCTAAAGATCTAGGGGCTCTTACAGTGGGTGTAGTTACACGTCCATTTACTTTCGAAGGCCGAAAACGTGCAACACAGGCACAAGGCGGGATTTCATCCATGAAGGAATCGGTTGACACACTGATCGTCATTCCGAACGACCGCCTCCTTGAAATCGTCGATAAAAGCACGCCGATGCTTGAAGCATTCCGTGAAGCCGATAATGTACTTCGCCAAGGTGTACAAGGGATTTCAGATTTAATTGCTGTTCCAGGTCTTATTAACTTGGACTTTGCCGATGTGAAGACGATCATGTCCAACAAAGGTTCCGCACTTATGGGAATCGGGATTTCCTCAGGGGAAAACCGTGCGGCGGAAGCGGCGAAAAAAGCCATTTCCAGTCCGTTGCTTGAAACATCGATTGATGGTGCCCAAGGCGTACTGATGAATATTACAGGTGGCACGAACCTAAGTCTTTTTGAAGTCCAGGAAGCGGCCGATATCGTGGCTACTGCATCCGATCAAGACGTAAACATGATTTTTGGTTCGGTTATCAATGAAAACCTTAAAGATGAAATCGTCGTTACGGTAATTGCAACAGGTTTTAACGAGGTTGAAGCTTCAATTAGGCCTACTGGACGTCCAACACTCGGACAACAGCAGCAATCAAGACCTCAGACACAACAAACGCCACAGTCAAACGTGAAGCGTGAAGTGAAGAGAGAAGAAGTCAATGAACAGCCTGCACGTAATGCCAATCAAGGTGATGAGGCCTTGGATATTCCAACCTTCCTCCGTAACCGTAATAGACGCCGTTAATACCGACGTCATTTGCCGTTCCCATTTGGGGACGGTTTTTTGTCGTTAATAATGTGAACTCTTAAAAGCAATTGGTGTCAATTGACCTTATAATGGGGCGTTTCACTCGGACCGAAGTGATGAATGAATTCTGCATTATTGGATCCATGATCTTTTCTGGCTATCCTGTGAGCTGGAAGACGGAATTGTACTGGGGGGAATGACTTGGCAGAAGGGAGTCCACATCATTTGTTCACTTTCATTCATAAATGTAAAAAGATGAAAGAGCAATAAATTATTAAACTTTTATAACATAAATCGACAGAAGTAAAAGGGAGCAGGATAGTCTCTAAGACGGTATTGAAAATATCAATGGCTGTTTTTCTACAAAAAGGGTAAAAATGACTGAAAAACTCTTAAGTTTTCAGTACAAAAAGTGACACACTTTCTAACGGCAGGTACGCTATACTTTTTGCTAGTGGAAGGTTTGTTAATAAAAGGAGGGGAGGGTGTTTGACTTTATATTTAGATGTGATCTGGTTGTTGAATTGGTTATTTGACTGCCTCCTTTTATATTGGACCGCAATCATTCTTAAACGAAGGGTAGCTCTTTGGCGGGTATGCATCGGCGGATTGATTGGTTCCTTCATTATCGTATTGGCATTCACTCCTTTTTATGCAATTGCCGACCGAGTGTACATGAAGATTTTAGTATCCCTTGTCATGGTGCTGGCAACCTTTGGGTTTAATAGTTTGAAACTTTTCATGAAATCGGTGGCCACTTTATATTTCGTGACGTTTTTATCGGGAGGTATCCTTCTGGGACTTCACTACTTATTTGAATTCCAAATCGTGTCCAAGGACCCTGGTCAATATGCAGGAATCAACCGTTTTGGCGACCCTGTCAGCTGGATATTCGTAATGATCGGGTTCCCGCTCGCATGGCAATTTTCCAAGCGAACACTAGAAGGGATGGAGATGACCAAGCTTACACATGAACAAATGGTTTCGGTTTCGGTAAAAATCTCTGACTTTGAAGGGAAATTTCATGGATTGGTGGATAGCGGCAATCAACTATATGATCCGATTACACGCTCCCCGGTCATGATCATCTCTCTTTCAGGAAGGGAAGCAGGAATTCCGGACGATATGCTAGAGCTCTTTAAAAATCCTGATAACCTGATAAGTCAGGAAACGCAGCCAGAATATTCATGGACAGGAAGAATGCGTGTCATCCCTTATAAAGTCGTGGGCCATGAACATCAGCTGTTAACCGCAATCAAACCGGATTACATTAAAATCATTCAAGGAGAAAAAGAATTTCATGTCAAGCAGGGTCTCGTTTCGTTTACCTTTCAGCAACTCTCTCCCGACAATAGCTATCAATCTATCGTTCACCCGAAAATGTTAACCGGGATACCGGTGCAAAATGCCTCCTGAACCATCAATTCACTCTTTAATTTGACCCATAATCCGTTTATTAGAAGGGAGAATTATTTTGAAGAAATTCATTCTTCGGCTCACTTATTTTTGGTACAAACTATTGTTCAAGCTCGGATTGAAAACGGACGAAATATTTTATATAGGAGGGAGTGAGGCACTGCCCCCGCCCCTTTCGAAGGAAGAAGAGGCAATACTGATCAATAAATTACCCAATGGCGATGAAGCTGCACGTTCGATCTTGATTGAACGTAATTTAAGGCTGGTGGTTTATATTGCCAGGAAATTCGAAAATACTGGGATCAATATTGAGGATTTAATCAGCATTGGAACCATAGGTTTGATCAAAGCTGTGAATACATTCAATCCTGAGAAGAAAATAAAACTCGCTACATATGCTTCGAGATGCATCGAGAATGAAATATTAATGTATTTACGCAGAAATAACAAAATCCGTTCTGAAGTTTCTTTTGATGAACCCCTGAATATTGATTGGGATGGAAATGAACTTCTGTTATCCGATGTACTTGGAACGGACGATGACATTATCACGAAAGACCTTGAGGCAAATGTTGACCGTAAGCTGCTGACAAAAGCACTTACACAGTTATCCGAACGTGAAAAACAGATAATGGAACTCCGTTTTGGGCTTGCAGGCGGAGAAGAAAAAACCCAAAAGGATGTTGCCGACATGCTGGGGATATCCCAATCTTACATTTCACGTTTGGAAAAAAGGATTATTAAGAGGCTTCGTAAAGAATTTAATAAAATGGTGTAAAAAAATAAAGTGCTTAAATGTCAATCAAATCAATACTTTGATACCTATATTGAAAAATAATGGGGATTTTCTGTTCTAGCCATGTGCATATTTTTTCCTCCCGCGGAAATACTGTTTTTTGTACAGCGCTCCTGTGAGGAGGGAATAATTTTGTCTCGTAATAAGGTTGAAATCTGCGGTGTGGATACATCAAAATTACCGGTTTTAAAGAATGAAGAAATGCGAAAACTCTTTAAAGAACTGCAAGATGGCGATATTTCAGCAAGAGAGAAACTGGTAAACGGGAATCTTCGACTCGTTCTAAGCGTCATTCAACGCTTCAACAATCGGGGAGAGTATGTAGATGATCTATTTCAGGTAGGCTGTATAGGGTTGATGAAGTCGATAGATAACTTTGACCTAGGTCAAAATGTTAAGTTTTCAACGTATGCTGTTCCGATGATTATTGGAGAAATCAGAAGATATCTTCGTGACAATAATCCGATTCGGGTATCCCGTTCTTTAAGAGACATCGCTTACAAAGCTTTGCAGGTAAAAGAAAAGCTCATAAGCCAGACCCTTCGTGAGCCGACAGCTGAAGAAATCGCCAAGGTGTTGGAAGTGCCTCATGAAGAAATTGTTTTTGCACTAGATGCTATACAAGATCCAGTTTCACTTTTTGAACCGATTTATAATGATGGCGGGGATCCGATTTATGTACTCGACCAACTGAGTGATGAAAAAAATAAAGATAGTACCTGGATTGATGAAATAGCTATAAATGAAGGCATGAGACGGTTGAATGACCGGGAAAAAATGATCCTTCGCAAACGGTTTTTCCAAGGAAAGACGCAAATGGAGGTAGCCGAGGAAATCGGCATTTCACAAGCACAGGTCTCCCGATTGGAAAAAGCGGCAATCAAACAAATGAATAAAAATATCCAACAGTAGAAGCTGGGCATGAGAAAAGTTAGCTGAAGCGGGTAGGGCAAAAATGTCAATACCCGCTTAACGCTACTTATCCATAGCGGCTTTTTTATTTTGTTGAAAATCCCTTCCGGAAGGGATCGTGATCGAATGGACGTTTATTTATCGTATTCTTCATCCTTGAGAGCATCATGTCATATACATAGGAATAGGACCTTCATCTATGATGAAATTTTGAGGAGCTGAGTGATGTGACCAGGATTTCCGAATTTCAAATTAAGGATATCGTCAATATAGCGGATGGCAAGAAATTAGGTAATATGTCAGATCTTGAAATCAATACGGCCACGGGGAAAATAGAGGCCATCATCGTTTCTAATGGAACTAGATTAATGGGTTTTTTTGGCAGGGAACAAGATATTGTGATCCCATGGCGTAAAATAAAAAAAATCGGTGCAGATGTCATCCTTGTTGAGCATCAGACTGTTTTTCAAGCAGAAGTGAAAGATGAACGGTTTTAAAGGTGCGTGGCCCAAATATATGATACACTAGACTAAAAATAAAGAGGTTTATAGCATGAAAGAGCCATTTGTTTTAATCAAAGATCAATATATGCTCATTGACAGCTGGAGACAAAAAAATCTCCAGCTCGTAGCGGGCTTCACCACAAAAAATGGGGGAGTCAGTACAGGTGAATTTCAATCATTGAATACCGGTTTTCATGTAGGTGATAAACTTGAAGATGTCCAGGGAAACCGCAGGATTATAGCTGATAAGCTGACGTTCCCGCTTAATGAATGGATAGGCGCCGAGCAGACACATGAAACGAAAATCCATCAAGTTACCAGCCGCGATGGCGGGAGAGGTGCTACGGATTATGATTCAGCCTTTAAAGCGACTGACGGATTCTATACGAAGGACCAAAATGCTCTATTGACCCTTTGCTATGCAGACTGCGTGCCCTTATACTTTCTTGCTCCTGCACATGGTATGATTGGGGTGGCACATGCCGGCTGGAAGGGTACGGTTAATGGAATTGCACGAAAAATGGTTGAGGCATGGCTGAGTGAGGGTATAAAAGCTAGTGAGATATTTGCTGTTATTGGACCGTCGATTTGTTCGAAGTGCTATGTAGTTGATGATTATGTCATGGATTTAGTGCAGAATATGCTGGTAGATATTGACGAAAAGCCCTATAATTTAATCAGTGAAGGACAATATCAGTTAGACCTTAAGCAACTTAATGCATTGATTCTTCAAAAATCAGGAATTCCAAAAAGTCAGATCGACGTTACATCATACTGTACCAGCTGTGATCATGAGTTGTTTTTTTCACATCGCCGTGATAACGGGAAGACAGGCAGGTTGATGAGTTTTATCGGTTGGAAGGAGGATTTAGAGTAACAGTGAAAGTAGTGGACAATTTAAAAAACATCGAAGAAAAGATAAATAGAGCATGTGAGAAAAGCGGAAGGGACCGTGAAGCGATAAAGTTGATCGCGGTGACGAAATATGTTTCGGTCGAGAGAGCGAATGAAGCATTGGAAGCGGGAATACTTGATTTGGGTGAAAACCGTGACGAAGGGCTTTTGACTAAATATGAAGTACTGAAGGACAAGCCAAACTGGCATTATATCGGTTCCATGCAAACACGCAAAGTAAAGAATGTCATCGATAAAATTTCGTATATCCATTCATTGGATCGCATTTCTTTGGCAGAAGAAATTCAAAAACGTGCAAATGAGCCGATAAACTGTTTAGTGCAGGTGAATGTTTCTGGTGAGGAATCAAAACATGGCCTGGGTCCTGAGGAGACGATGGATTTCATCAAAGGATTATCCAAGTTTGATAAGGTGAATGTTGCAGGATTGATGACAATGGCTCCACTGACCGATGATGAACAGGTTTTGCGGGAATGCTTCCGAAAACTGAAAGGCATCCAGGTTGAAATACAAAATTTAGAGTTGAAGCATGCCCCCTGTACTGAATTGTCCATGGGGATGTCCAATGATTTCATGATTGCCATCGAGGAAGGCGCTACAATGATCAGGATTGGTACAGCACTTGTAGGCGAATAATTTTAAGGAGGTACCCTATAGATGTCGTTCGTATCAAAATTTAAATCTTATTTCGCGCTGGATGATGAGTATGAGTACAAGGATGAAGTGATGGAAGAAGAGGAGGCTGAACCAAAAGTGGTGAAGTCAGCTAAACAGCATCAGTCCGCTTCTGCAGGGAATCATGCCAATCAGAATATCGTAAGTTTGCAAAGCGTACAGAAATCTTCTAAAGTAGTATTATTGGAGCCCCGAGCTTATGCAGAAGCCCAGGAGGTAGCCGACCATTTAAAAAACAGGCGTGCTGTAGTCGTTAACCTTCAACGGATCCAGCATGACCAAGGAAAGCGAATCATTGATTTTCTAAGTGGGACTGTTTATGCAATCAGCGGGGATATCCAAAAAATCGGAACAGATATATTCTTATGTACCCCGGACAACGTCGATGTTTCCGGTAATATTACCGGCTTCGCCGCCGAAGAGGAGTACGAAGAAGCGAGGTGGTAATGGTTAATGGGTTTAGTGCTTCAGGGTTTATATTATTTAATTGAAATTTATTCAATGGCATTAATCGGTTACATATTGATGTCATGGTTCCCTAATGCTAGGGAGACATCGATTGGTCAATTTCTGGAAAAGATTTGCGAACCGTATTTAGAACCGTTCAGAAAGTTCATCCCGCCACTTGGCATGATCGATCTTTCACCTCTTGTGGCTTTGCTGGTACTTAATTTTGCCAGCGGTTATGGAATCTATTACTTACAGACTTTAATAGGATGATCAACAACTAACCTGACATGATCTTACTACACAGTCGGAAGATTCTCCGCTGTGTAGTAGCAACGCAGAGCCGTTTAATCAATTCCTTATGATCGTCCATTAATTTGATAACTAAGGAGCATTTATTCAATCATGAGTATTTATCAGCATTTCAGGCCGGAGGAAAAAGATTTTATTGACCAGGCTATGAATTGGATCGATCAGGTTAAAAATTCCTACGCTCCGAAACTATCTGATTTTCTTGATCCGCGTCAGCAGGAAATCCTTACTTCCTTATTGGGGAATGATCCCGATGCGAAACTGCAATTCAATGGCGGGGGCGATTTCGTAGAGCGAAAACGTGCGCTCATTTACCCTGATTATTATTCTCCTGAACCATCGGATTTCAATATCTCCTTATACGATATCTCCTATCCAAAAAAGTTTGTTACGCTTGAACATAGGCAAATACTTGGAACCTTAATGTCACTAGGGGTAAAACGTGAAAAATTTGGTGATATAATAGTGACGGAGGAGCACACTCAGTTTATAGCTGCCGAGGAGATGGATTCGTATCTCACAGGGAATCTGGAGAAAATAGGTAATGCTTCTGTTTCCATCAGACGGCTTCCAATCGAGGATATCGTCCAAATTAAAGAAAAATGGGAAGAGCAAGTAACCACCGTCAGTTCTCTTAGGATTGACAGTGTGCTTTCGTCCGTCCTGAACATGTCCCGTCAAAAAACGCAGGCCTTGATAGCGTCAGGTAAAGTAAAGGTGAATTTCAAGCAAACGGAAAACGTCTCGGAAGAATGCCGTGAAGGTGATACACTTTCCATCAGAGGTTTTGGCAGATGTAAAATAGCTTCAATCGATGGAAAAACCAAGAAGGATAAGTGGAGAATCTCGTTAGGCAGACAAAAATAATTCAATAAAAAGCAGGATTTATAAATTTATTGTCGAATATAGAGTTTTAACATACTAGAGTAGAAACCGTTCTGGAGGTGCCGTAATGCCCTTAACCCCGATAGATATACATAACAAGGAATTTAACAAAGTATTTCGTGGGTATGATGAAGATGAAGTTAATGAATTTCTCGACCAGGTCATTAAAGATTATGAACTGATTTTGAGGGAGAAGAAAGAACTTGAAGATAAACTGAACGAGACTTTTGATCGTTTGGGACATTTTACGACAATTGAGGGTACACTTAACAAGTCGATTATTGTCGCTCAGGAAGCAGCCGAAGAATTAAGGCGCAATGCCCAAAAAGAAGCGAAACTGATCATAAAGGAAGCAGAGAAAAACGCGGACAGGATCGTCAATGAGTCACTCGTGAAAGCAAGGAAAATAGCGATGGATATAGAGGATTTGAAAAAGCAATCCAAAGTATTCCGGACGCGTTTCAAAATGCTTGTCGGTGCACAGCTCGATTTGCTGGACAATGACGATTGGGATCATCTTCTGGATTATGAAGTGGATGCGACTGAAATAGAATTAAATGAGAGAGTGGAAGAGGAAATTTAAACGATTCCTTGACTTTGAACACTTTTTTCGCATATAATTTTTTAACAATACTATTCATTATGAAATTAGACGATGACAGGGAAAGTAAATTCTTCACACACTTATTTTTAGCGAACCGGGGATGGTGAAAGCCCGGAATAAGCGAAGATATTGAAGATCACCCTTGAGTTCTGAGTTGAACCTGCTTTTGCAGTAAGTAAATGAAGCGTTTCATTCACGTTACGAATGCTCGAGAGGTTGGATTCACTTTGTGAATCTTTCTAGCCAGGGTGGTACCGCGGGAAGCTAAGCTTTCTCGTCCCTTTTTTAGGGATGAGAGGGCTTTTTATTTTGGCCGGATATCAAGTCATCGGTTCGAATGAATTTATGTAAAGACGGATGGAGGATTTTATGATGGAATACAAAGATACCTTATTGATGCCTAAAACTGAATTTCCAATGCGGGGGAATTTGCCGAAGCGTGAACCGGAAATCCAAGAAAAATGGAATGAAATGAACATCTATAAAAAAGTGCAAGAACAAACGGAAGGGCGTCCTTTATTCATTTTGCATGATGGACCTCCGTATGCAAACGGCGATATCCATATGGGCCATGCAATGAACAAGGTTTTAAAGGATTTCATTGTTCGATTTAAATCAATGAGCGGTTTTCAAGCTCCGTATGTACCTGGCTGGGATACGCATGGGCTTCCGATTGAAACGGCATTGACAAAAAAAGGCGTGAAACGGAAAGAAATGAGCGTTGCCGAATTCAGAAAGCTTTGTGAAGAGTATGCTTATGGTCAGATTAACAATCAACGTGAGCAGTTTAAGAGAATAGGGGTCCGTGGTGATTGGGATAATCCTTATATCACATTAAAGCCTGAATATGAAGCACAGCAAATCAAGGTATTCGGTGAAATGGCGAAAAAAGGCTATATTTATAAAGGGAAAAAACCTGTTTATTGGTCCCCGTCAAGTGAATCAGCTCTTGCCGAAGCAGAAATTGAATATCAAGACAAACGTTCTGCATCCATCTATGTTGCTTTTGAAGTAACAGATGGCAAAGGTGTAATTGAAGAGGGCGTCAAAATCATCATTTGGACGACAACTCCATGGACGATTCCGGCGAATCTTGGTATTTCATTGCATCCGCAATTAAATTACGTAGTAGTGGCTGTCGAAAATGAAAAATTCTTACTTGCTGAGGCACTGCTTGAGTCGGTTACGGAAACATTAGGCTGGGAAAACCCGTCTATCCTGAAAACAGTAAAAGGAAGCGAGTTGGACCGTGCAGTTGCCAAACATCCTCTTTATGACCGTGAATCTTTAGTGATGTTAGGTGAACACGTAACGACTGAGGCTGGAACGGGTTGTGTTCATACTGCGCCTGGCCATGGTGAAGATGACTTTATCGTTGGGCAAAAATACGGCTTGGACGTACTTTGTCCTGTAGATGAAAAAGGAGTCATGACTGAAGAGGCAGGGGAATTTGCCGGATTATTTTATGATCAAGCAAATAAACCTATTACCGAAAAATTAACTGAAGCAGGCGCGTTATTGAATTTGACGTTCATTACACACTCTTACCCACATGACTGGCGGACGAAGAAGCCAACGATCTTCCGTGCAACAGCACAATGGTTTGCGTCAATCAAAGACTTCCGCAATGAACTACTGGAAGCGATTGAAGAAACCAAATGGGTACCGGCTTGGGGCGAAACGCGCCTATTTAATATGGTCCGTGACCGCGGGGATTGGTGCATTTCCCGCCAGCGCGCTTGGGGAGTGCCAATCCCAGTGTTTTATGCAGAAAATGGCGAGCCGATCATTACGGATGAAACAATCAACCATATTTCAAAGCTATTCCGCGAACACGGTTCAAACATCTGGTTTGAGCGTGATGCGAAAGATCTTCTGCCTGATGGCTATACACATGAAGGCAGCCCGAATGGTATCTTCACGAAAGAAACGGATATCATGGACGTTTGGTTCGATTCCGGTTCTTCTCATCAAGCGGTTCTTGAAGAGAGAGACGACTTGCGACGGCCTGCTGACCTTTATTTAGAAGGGTCCGATCAATATCGCGGCTGGTTTAACTCATCACTTTCAACAAGTGTTGCAGTTACAGGCAAAGCACCATATAAAGGTGTACTTAGCCACGGTTTCGCATTGGATGGCGAAGGCCGTAAAATGAGTAAGTCGATCGGGAACGTTGTACTGCCATCCAAGGTCATGAACCAACTTGGTGCTGATATCTTACGCCTTTGGGTAGCTTCGGTGGATTATCAATCGGATGTCAGGGTTTCCGATCCTATTTTAAAACAAGTTTCGGAAGTTTACCGTAAAATCCGTAATACATTCCGCTTCCTGTTAGGGAACTTGGATGGATTCAATCCAAAAACCGATAAAGTGGCAGTCCAAGAATTGCCTGAAGTCGATCGATACATGCTCGTTAAATTGAATAAACTGATCAAACAGTCGAAGCTAAGTTATGAAAATTATGAGTTTGCTACAATTTATAATATGGTCAATAATTTCTGTACACAGGATTTAAGTTCGTTCTACCTTGATTATGCAAAAGACATTCTTTATTGTGAGGCTCCGGATGGTAAAGAGCGCTTGGCCATTCAAACGGTCCTTTACGAATCATTGGTCAGCTTAACCAAATTGGTGTCACCGATCCTCTCTCATACAGCTGATGAAGTATGGGCGTTCATTCCGGGTGTAACGGAAGAAAGTGTACAGTTGACATTGATGCCTGAAGAAATTAACGTTGACGATGCTGAAGTTATTGAAGAAAAATGGACGGCGTTCATGGATGTCCGTGATAATGTTCTGAAAGCATTAGAAGAAGCCCGTAACAAGAAGGTCATCGGAAAATCACTGAACGCTAAAGTGATGGTATATGTTAATGAAGAAACGAAGAATCTGCTTGATGGCATCAAGGAAAGCTTTGAACAGCTATTCATCGTATCCGAATTCGAAGTCGCTGGCGATGTGGCAAATGCCCCAGCAGAGGCGGTTAAACTTGAGGATATAGCGATCCTTGTTACAAAAGCAGAAGGTGAAACGTGTGAACGTTGCTGGAATGTTTCGAAGGAAGTAGGTCAAGTGGAAGAACATCCAACACTTTGCCCGCGTTGTGCTACAGTCGTGAAAGAGCATTACGTGAATCAATAATACCCGCAAAAAAACCGGTCCTTTTATAAAGGGCCGGCTTTTTTTGTGGGAATGAAGCTAAAACCACAATAGGGAATTTTACCTTTATCCAATCTTCCCGATATTCTTCAGGTACAGTTAGCAGACTAATGCTTTTCGGATTAGTCATTATTTCTAGTTTATGCTACAATTCAAAAGTGAAGATTTGATTAGTTTGGGGGAAAAAATGTGTTTTATTATTTGATTGCCCTTTTGGTCATAGCTCTCGATCAGCTGACAAAATGGATGATTGTGAAAAAAATGGAGTACGGAGAAAGCATTGAAATTATTGAAAACCTTCTATATATCACCTCGCATCGTAATCGTGGGGCAGCATGGGGAATTCTACAAGGTCAAATGTGGTTTTTCTACATCATCACCATCGCTGTCATTATTGGACTTGTCTATTATATTCAGAAAATGGCGAAGGGAAGCATTTTGCTTGGAGTTGCACTTGCTCTCATGCTAGGCGGTGCGATTGGTAATTTCATCGATCGTGTTGCTCGTCAGGAAGTAGTGGATTTCGTTCATGCCTATATTTTCAGCTACAGTTTCCCGGTATTTAATGTTGCTGATGCTGCGCTTTCAATTGGTGTCGGACTGCTCGTGATTCATATGTTTTTAGAAGAAAAAAACGCTAAGGAGAAAGATAATGGATAAAAGGTTATACAGCATCGATGAAACACTAAAAGGAGTTAGGATTGATAAGGCTCTTTCCACTTTGAATGAGGAATGGTCACGTACTCAGGTCCAGCAATGGATTAAGGATGATCATGTTTTGGTAAATGGCACGGCGATAAAGACGAATTACAAAGCTATTCCTGGCGATACAATCGAAGTGACGATTCCTGATCTTGAGGAATTGGATGCGGTAGCAGAGGAAATGGATTTGGATATCTATTATGAAGATAAAGATGTACTCGTTGTTAATAAACCTAGCGGCATGGTCGTCCATCCGGCACCGGGACATGTATCTGGCACGCTTGTAAATGGATTGATGGCTCACTGCAAGGACCTTTCTGGAATTAACGGAGTCATGCGGCCTGGAATCGTCCATCGGATCGACAAAGATACATCAGGTTTATTGATGGTTGCCAAAAATGATATGGCACATGAGAAACTGGTACAGCAGCTTGTTGACAAAACGGTTACCCGTAAGTATCAAGCTGTAGTTCATGGTGTGATCCCTCATGACTTCGGGACGATCGATGCACCGATTGGCCGCGATAAAAAAGATCGCCAAAGCATGACTGTCACAGATTCTAATTCCAAAAATGCTGTCACGCATTTCCGTGTCATCGAACGCTTCAAAGCTTTCACTTTGGTGGAATGCCAGCTTGAAACAGGAAGAACACATCAAATCCGTGTTCACATGAAATACATTGGCTTCCCGCTGGCGGGAGATCCGAAATATGGTCCGAAAAAGACACTGAAATTAGATGGACAAGCGTTGCACGCGGGTCTTCTAGGTTTCATCCATCCTCGTACAAATGAGTATATGGAATTCGAAGCTCCGATTCCGGAAGAGTTTGAAAATCTAATTAATCAATTACGTAGAAGTAAGGATTGACAAATTCTTTTTTTTGATATATTATAATAACAACTTAATAAGAACCTTTAACACAGTTCAGAGAGACTGAGAAGGAAACGGATACGCAAAGTGGGATAACCATGCCCATGGCGAGTAAATCCTCATGCCTTCTTGGCATGAGGATTTTTTGTTGAAATTGACTATCAGAAAAAAGGAATCGGGGTGGCCGACGTGTTGAATGAGAAAGCCATAGTACTTGATGAGCAGGCCATTAGCAGAGCCTTGACGAGAATTGCCCATGAAATTATTGAGAAAAATAAGGGTATTGAGGATTGCGTCTTAATCGGGATACGCACTCGCGGGATTTTCCTCGCTGACCGTCTTGCAAAGCGCATCAATCAAATAGAAGGCAAGGAAATAGAACTTGGTGAACTGGATATTACACTTTATCGTGATGATCTTTCGAAAAAGACCAATGATGGGGAACCCATCGTAAAAGGCTCAGACATTCCGGTCAACATCACTGACAAGAAAGTGATTTTAGTGGATGATGTTCTTTTCACAGGCAGAACCGTAAGAGCGGCAATGGATGCTCTGGTGGATTTGGGAAGACCTTCGCAAATCCAGCTCGCCGTATTAGTAGACAGGGGACATAGGGAATTGCCGATTCGCGCGGATTTTGTCGGTAAAAACGTTCCGACTTCCCAATCTGAAAAAATCACGGTTACTTTAACAGAAGTAGATGAAGTAGACCAAGTTACTATATTAGAAAACTAAACAACATGAAAATTTCATATTACCCTTTTAAAGACAGTCCAGAGAGGCTGGCAAAGGGGAGTCAATCGGGAGAGTTGTGTCTACGCATGGACATTTGCCTTCCGAGAAACCCTCTTTGTATATTGCAAAGAGGGTTTTTGCAGTTTTGATGGGATTTTCATGAGGGGGATACAGAAATGGAAGAAACTAAAAGGGACATCGTACTGGATGTCGAGGACGTGCCAAAGGCTGGCCAGTGGATAACGTTAAGCATCCAGCATTTGTTCGCCATGTTCGGTGCAACGGTGCTGGTGCCATTCTTGGTAGGATTAAGCCCGGCGGTAGCACTGGTTTCAAGCGGATTGGGCACACTTTCATACTTATTGATAACCAAAGGTAAGATACCAGCTTATCTCGGTTCATCTTTCGCTTTCATTACGCCAATCATAGCAGCTAAGGCTCTAGGAGGTCCGGAAGCGGCCATGATCGGCTGTTTTGCAGCAGGGTTCATATATGGGATAGTAGCTTTGATTATTCAAAAAGTCGGATTGCGCTGGTTAATGAATATACTTCCTCCGGTTGTGGTGGGTCCGGTGATTATCGTAATCGGATTAAGCCTTGCAGGAACGGCCGTGGACATGGCAATGTATGATCCACAAGATAAATACAGCGTCACATATATAGTGATAGCGCTGATCACCTTAGCGGTAACCATCATCTGTAACGTGTTCTTTAAGGGATTCATTAACTTGATCCCCATATTAATGGGAATCATAGTCGGCTACGGCTGTTCGGCTGTTGCAGGAATAATAGATTATGAACCGATCAAGTCAGCACAATGGTGGGAAATGCCTGAATTCATGTTTCCATATGTAACCTATACTCCGTCCTTCTCATGGGAAGTCATTGCCATCATGGTACCGGTTGCCATCGTAACTTTATCAGAACATATCGGGCACCAGATGGTACTGAGCAAAGTAGTCGGCAGGAATTTTTTAGAAAATCCTGGTTTGCATCGCTCGATTTTAGGAGATGGAGCAGGAATCATGATCGGTTCCTTTATCGGTGGGCCGCCGCTGACTTCATATGGCGAGAATATTGGGGTCCTGACTATGACAAAGGCGTACAGTGTGTATATCATCGGTGGGGCAGCATTGACTGCAATCATCTTTGGCTTTAACGGTAAGATTTCAGCAGTCATCAGCTCGATACCTACAGCTGTGATGGGGGGTATTTCCATCTTGCTCTTCGGAATCATCGCATCAAGTGGATTGAGGATGCTGATTGATAATAAGGTCGATTTTGACAAGAAAAGGAACCTGATGATAGCTTCAGTCATCCTGGTGTTAGGAATAGGAGGGGCGTTCGTACAACTATCGGAAACGGTATCGCTTTCCGGAATGGCACTTTCAGCCATCGTCGGAATCCTTCTTAACTTGATTCTTCCGGACCGTGAAAAAATATCCGGAGATATATTTGAAAAATAAGATATTGCATCAAAACAATAAATCACCTTTTAAAAGAAGTCCAGAGAGGCTTAAAAGGGTGTTGCTGTAAAGAGAATGAGAACGGGATAAAGTGTAAACCATTCCGTGTCCTCACACTCTTTATGACCTACACCCTGTCCTTAATGGCGGGGTATTTTTTATGCCCCGCATCACAAATGTGAAAGGAGCAGGATCGATGAAAAAATTATTGACCATGAATGAATTAGCTTTAACTGATATTGAAAGAATTTTACATGAGGCAGAGGGTTTTGCCAACGGATCTAGCTGGAATCCAAAGCAGCAGACCACAGTTGCCAATCTCTTCTTTGAACCAAGTACACGTACAAAATCAAGCTTTGAAATGGCTGAAAGAAAATTGGGGCTTGAGGTCATTCCTTTTGATGTAGGTACATCATCCGTGTTAAAAGGTGAAACCTTATATGACACTGTTAAAACGTTAGAAGCAATAGGTGTGAATGCCTTGATCATCCGTCATGAACAGGATAATTATTTTGATGAATTGAATGAGAAGATCGGGATTCCAATAATCAACGCAGGGGATGGCTGCGGAAATCATCCAACCCAATCATTACTGGACTTATTGACGATAAAACAAGAGTTTAAAAGTTTCAAAGGTCTGAAGATTGCCATAATAGGTGATGTGAGGCATAGTCGGGTTGCGAAATCGAATGCAGAAGCATTAACCCGTTTAGGAGCGAATGTCGTATTTTCGGGTCCGCCTGAATGGTTTGACAGAACAAACAGTTTGGGAAGGTATGAAGACATCGACCATGCGGTAGCTACCTCTGATGTGGTCATGCTGCTCAGAATACAGCATGAAAGGCATATTGAAAAATACGATCAGGCAAATGGAAATTATCTGGAAAGTTTCGGCCTGACCAAACAACGTGAAAAAAATATGAAACCGGGTGCGATCATCATGCATCCTGCACCAATAAACCGCGGTGTTGAAATAGACAGTGATTTAGTCGAATGCAGCCGCTCAAGAATTTTCAAACAAATGGAAAATGGCGTGTTCATTAGAATGGCCGTATTAAAAAATGTGCTTGAACAATCCGAAGGGGGAAACATTCATGAAAACAATAATCAAAAATGGAGTATTGCTAGATAATCAAAACTCATTCAAAAAAGCGGACATTGAAATGGAAGGCAAGGTCATCACAAAAATCGGCGAGAACTTGGCAACGGAAAATTGTAAAGTAGTTGATGCTGAAGGGTTACTTATTACATCAGGATTCGTTGATCTGCATGTCCATTTACGCGAACCGGGCGGTGAACATAAAGAAACAATCGCAAGTGGAACGCTTGCAGCGGCAAGAGGCGGTTTCACTACGGTAGCGGCAATGCCCAATACAAGGCCAGTTCCCGATACAGTGGAAAACCTTGAAGCGCTAAACAGGAAAATTGAAGAAACGGCTCATGTAAGGGTACTCCCATATGCATCCATTACAATCAGGGAAGCTGGCAAGGAGTTGACCGACTTTTCTTCATTAAAACAAACGGGTGCTTTCGCCTTTACGGACGATGGCGTGGGAATTCAAGAAGCTGGGATGATGCTAGAAGCGATGAAACGGGCAGCCGCTCAAGATATGGCCATAGTTGCTCATTGTGAAGACAATAGCTTAATCAACAAAGGCTCCGTCCATGAAGGAAGATTCTCAAAAGAACAGGGAATCAATGGAATTCCGTCCGTATGTGAGGCTGTACATATTGCCCGGGATATCCTCCTTGCTGAAGCTGCGGATTGCCATTATCACGTTTGCCATATATCCACGAAGGAATCGGTAAGGACTGTAAGGGATGCCAAACGCGCCGGTATCCGCGTCACAGCCGAAGTTACACCGCATCACTTATTATTGTGTGAGGATGATATACCTGGACTTGATACGAATTATAAAATGAACCCGCCATTAAGGGGCCGTGAAGATCGGGATGCATTGATAGAAGGACTGCTTGACGGAACCATCGATTTTATAGCAACAGACCATGCCCCGCATGCGGCAGAGGAAAAAGCGCAGGGAATGCAGCTGGCTCCTTTCGGAATAGTGGGATTGGAAACGGCCTTCCCGCTGCTTTACACCGAATTGGTTAAAAAGGGCGTCATTACATTAAAGCAATTGATTGATTTCATGACAATTAAACCCTCTGAAAGTTTCTCCCTTCCTTATGGAGAGCTAAAGGAAGGTGCTATTGCGGATATCGCGCTCATCGATTTGGAAACAGAAAAAGAAATTAATGCTGAAGAGTTTGCTTCAAAAGGAAAAAATACACCTTTTAATGAAAAGAAATGTTATGGCTGGCCAGTCATGACGATTGCGGAAGGAAAAATAGCTTGGGAAAAAGGACGTGTTCAAGGATGAAAAGACAGCTAATTTTAGAAGACGGGACAGTATTCCTTGGGGAAGCATTCGGAGGGGAAGTAGAAAAAATTGGTGAAGTCGTTTTTAACACAGGAATGACAGGGTACCAGGAGATTCTATCCGATCCATCCTATTGCGGTCAGATCGTTACACTTACGTATCCATTAATCGGGAACTACGGAATAAACCGGGATGACTTTGAATCCATCAATCCAGCTATATCGGGATTCGTCGTTAAGGAAACAGCAGAACTTCCTTCCAACTGGAGAAACCAATTATCACTTGATGAATATCTGAAAATGAAGAACATACCTGGAATAAGCGGAATCGATACGAGAAAGCTGACAAGGATCATCAGGAAATCAGGTGCACTTAAAGGGGCGCTCTGCAATATCAATAAAGATGCAAAAGAAGTGGTTTCCCAGTTGAAAGCAACGGTGATTCCTTCTAATCAAGTGAAACAGGTTTCAACAAAAGCACCATATTCCAGCCCGGGCAGAGGCCCGCGGGTAGTTCTTGTAGACTATGGCATGAAGCACGGGATTTTACGTGAGTTGACGAAGCGCGGCTGTGATGTCGTGGTTGTGCCTTATAACGTCACGGCCGAAGAAGTGATGCAATATCATCCGGATGGCGTGATGCTATCAAACGGTCCTGGAGATCCGAAAAGTGTTCATGAGACGCTTGAAATGATCCGTACAATCCAAACGCAAGTGCCATTATTCGGAATCTGTTTAGGACATCAATTATTCGCACTTGCAAACGGGGCGGATACGGAAAAATTAAAATTCGGCCATCGAGGATCTAATCATCCGGTTAGGGACCTTCGTACCGGAAAGGTATCCATCACATCTCAAAATCATGGGTATACAGTAGAAGAGCTTTCCATTGAAAATACAGATCTTATTGTGACACATACAGCATTGAATGATGATACGATTGAAGGCCTGCGCCATAAAAAGTATCCGGCTTTCACCGTACAATATCATCCGGAAGCATCACCAGGGCCGGAAGATGCCAACTACTTATTCAATGAATTCTTACAAATGATTGAAGCTGCAACCAACAAGGGGGAAAAAACATGCCAAAACGCACTGATATAAAAAGCATCCTAGTAATTGGTTCCGGTCCGATCGTCATCGGACAGGCCGCCGAGTTCGATTATGCAGGAACTCAAGCGTGTATAGCCTTAAAAGAAGAAGGTTATCGAGTGATCCTGATTAACTCTAACCCTGCTACAATCATGACAGACAGTGAAATGGCTGATGCGGTTTATATCGAACCGATCACATTGGAATTTGTCAGCAAAATCATTCGTAAAGAGCGCCCGGATGCACTGTTACCTACCTTGGGCGGACAGACCGGCTTGAACATGGCAGTCGAGCTTGCTGAAGCAGGAATCCTGGAAGAATGCAATGTACAGATTCTTGGGACCAAACTTTCAGCTATCCAACAAGCGGAAGACCGTGACCTTTTCCGTACGCTGATGAACGATCTAGGGGAACCGGTACCTGATAGCGACATTATTCATAACTTGAAAGAGGCATATACATTCGTTGAACGGGTCGGCTACCCAGTCATTGTTCGTCCTGCCTTCACGCTTGGTGGAACAGGCGGTGGGATTTGTGATAACGAAGAGCAGCTGATCGAGATTGTTGAGGGTGGCCTGAAAAGCAGCCCGGTACACCAATGTCTGCTTGAGAAGAGCATTGCCGGTTTCAAAGAAGTGGAATATGAAGTGATGCGCGATTCGAATGATAATGCGATAGTCGTTTGTAATATGGAAAACTTCGATCCTGTCGGTGTCCATACAGGCGATTCAATTGTTGCCGCACCAAGCCAAACATTAAGTGACAGAGAGTACCAAATGCTTCGAAATACGTCTTTGAAGATTATCCGTGCCTTGAAGATTGAAGGTGGATGTAATGTTCAGCTGGCGCTAGATCCAAACAGCTATCAATATTATGTCATCGAAGTAAACCCAAGGGTCAGCCGTTCGTCGGCACTTGCCTCAAAAGCAACAGGATATCCAATTGCAAAGCTTGCAGCAAAGATAGCCGTTGGTTTGACGCTTGATGAAATGATGAACCCTGTCACTGGCAAAACCTATGCCAGCTTCGAACCGGCACTGGACTATGTCGTTACGAAAATTCCGCGCTGGCCTTTCGATAAGTTCGAAAGCGCCAACCGTAGACTCGGGACCCAAATGAAGGCGACCGGAGAAGTCATGGCAATCGGCCGTACATTCGAGGAATCAATCTTAAAAGCTGTCCGTTCCCTTGAAGCGGGTATATACCATCTTAATTTGAATGACGAGTTTGAAGATGGAAAAATAGAGAAACGGATCAGGAAAGCGGGAGATGAACGGTTATTCTATATCGGTGAAGCGTTAAGAAGGGGAGTAACGATCGAAACAATACACGAATGGAGCCAGATCGATTTATTCTTCTTGCATAAGTTGAAAAAAATAATCGACTTTGAAAAGCAGCTTAAAGAACATTCTTTCGATTGTGAAGTATTGCAAAAGGCTAAAGAACTAGGGTTTTCTGACAAAACGATTGCAGAAATATGGGGAGTTCCCGAAATTGACGTCTATGAGTACCGGAAACAGCAAGGAATCATCCCTGTTTACAAAATGGTTGATACATGTGCTGCGGAATTCGAATCGGAAACACCGTATTTTTATGGGACATACGAAGATGAGAATGAATCCATCGTTACTGACAAGAAAAGTGTCATTGTTCTGGGATCAGGCCCAATTAGGATCGGGCAAGGAGTAGAGTTTGATTATGCGACCGTACATTCGGTATGGGCCATTAAAGAAGCGGGATATGAAGCGATCATCATCAACAACAATCCAGAAACAGTTTCGACGGATTTCAGTATCTCCGACAAACTTTATTTCGAACCATTGACTATTGAAGATGTCATGCATGTCATCGATTTGGAAAAACCAGAAGGGGTCATCGTCCAGTTTGGTGGACAGACAGCAATCAACCTTGCAGATGGTCTTGTTGAAAGAGGAGTGAAGATCCTTGGTACTTCACTTGAAGACCTGGATAGGGCGGAAAATCGCAATAAATTCGAAAGAGCACTTAAGGATTTAGGCATTCCGCAGCCAAAGGGTAAAACTGCAACATCGGTTGATGAAGCAATCGTCATCGCTGAAGATATTGGTTATCCGGTTTTAGTAAGGCCATCGTATGTTCTCGGAGGAAGAGCGATGGAAATCGTCTATAAACAAGATGAATTGCTGCATTACATGAAAAATGCCGTGAAAATAAATCCGGATCATCCTGTCCTGATCGACCGCTACTTAACGGGTAAGGAAATTGAAGTTGATGGAATTTCCGATGGCAAAACCGTCGTTATCCCTGGAATCATGGAGCATATCGAACGTGCCGGCGTCCATTCAGGTGATTCGATTGCAGTCTATCCGCCTCAAAATTTAACGGAAAAACAAAAAGAAGTAATCATCGATTATACGACCCGGTTGGCAAAAGGTTTGAATATAATTGGTCTCTTGAACATTCAATATGTCATCAGCAATGAAGAAGTGTATGTGATTGAAGTAAATCCACGTTCAAGCCGGACCGTTCCATTCTTAAGTAAAATTACGAACGTGCCGATGGCCAACTTAGCCACGAAGGTCATCTTGGGCCACACACTTGAAAGCCAAGGTTACAAATCGGGGTTAGTGCCAGAACAAACTGGAGTCTATGTGAAAGTGCCGGTCTTCTCTTTTGCAAAATTAAGAGGTGTGGACATCTCACTCGGACCTGAAATGAAATCGACTGGTGAAGTAATGGGGAAAGATAGCACCCTTGAAAAGGCTTTATACAAAGGGCTGGTCGCTTCCGGTTTCAAAATTAAGGGGCATGGTTCGGTGTTATTGACGATATCTGATAAAGATAAGCAAGAAGCGCTACTTTTAGCAAAACGTTTCCATAATATCGGTTTCAAGCTGATAGCCACCAGCGGAACTGCTGCCTTATTGAAGCAATCCGGCATCCCGACTGCGATTGTCGGTAAAATTGGCGAAGAAGGTACAAACCTGCTGGATGTTATCCGGAACGGGGAAGCACAATTTGTCATAAATACTTTGACAAAAGGTAAGCAGCCTGCCCGAGATGGTTTCAGAATCCGACGTGAATCGGTTGAAAATGGGGTGACATGCCTAACATCACTTGATACGGCAGAAGCTATTTTAAGAGTGATAGAATCGATGACTTTCTCGGCAGAAGCAATGGGAAAAACGGAAAAAAGTCGTGAGGTGAGCTATATATGATCAAGAAGGAAAGAATGAAGGTGTTAAATCATAAGGAACTGGCCCCATCCATTTTTGAACTTACTCTGCAAGGTGAATTGGTTTCAGAGATGAATCAGCCAGGCCAGTTTGTCCAAGTCAAGACAACAGATGGCACCGAGCCATTGCTAAGACGCCCGATTTCAATTTCTTCTTACGACAACAGTGAAAAACAGTTCACGATGATATACCGGGCTGAGGGTAAAGGAACGGCGCTGTTATCACAGCGTAAAGAGGCGGAATCGGTCGATATCCTTGGACCCCTTGGCAACGGATTTCCCGTTCATGAGGCTAAAAAGGGCGAAACGGCATTATTGGTTGGTGGCGGGATTGGGGTCCCGCCCCTGTATCAATTATCACGGATGTTGGTTGCAAAAGGTGTTAAGGTAATCCATGTATTGGGCTTCCAGACAAAGTCAGCCATCTTTTACGAAAAGGAATTCAGTGAATTAGGTGATACCTATATTGCTACGGTTGATGGTTCATATGGGACAAAAGGATTTGTTACGACTGTAATAGATAACCTCGATCAAGAGTTTGCAACGATCTTTTCATGCGGGCCTACACCAATGTTAAGAGCGTTGGAAGCGGGCTATCGTGAGAAAAAGCTTTACCTGTCCCTTGAGGAAAGGATGGGATGCGGCATCGGTGCATGCTTTGCCTGCGTGTGTCATACAGGGGATGATCCAACTGGTTTCAGTTATAAAAAGGTATGCAGTGATGGACCCGTATTCCGGGCAGGAGAGGTGGTATTATGAGCAGGCTTTCAGTGGAATTACCAGGATTAAACTTGAAAAACCCAGTCATGCCAGCATCTGGATGCTTTGGATTCGGCCGTGAATACAGTCAATTTTTCGACTTGGATATTCTTGGGGCGATCATGATCAAAGCGACCACTCCTGAGCCGAGGTTCGGTAACCCGACTCCGCGTGTTGCGGAAACCTCTTCGGGAATGCTGAACGCCATCGGTCTGCAGAATCCAGGTTTAGAAAAGGTCATCAGTGAAGAATTGGCCTGGCTAGGCGGGTATGATGTACCCATCATCGCCAATGTTGCCGGTTCGCAAATAGGTGACTATGTAAAGGTTGCCAGTGATATAAGTAAGGTGGGGAATGTAAAAGCACTTGAATTGAATATCTCTTGTCCGAATGTAAAAGAAGGTGGCATTGCTTTCGGTACGGTGCCGGAAGTTGCCAAAGAGGTGACCAAGGCGGTCAAGGAAGTGTCTTCCGTCCCTGTGTATGTGAAGCTTTCACCGAATGTCAGTAATATTGTGGAAATGGCCAAAGCCGTAGAAGAGGGCGGTGCCGACGGTTTGACAATGATTAATACATTAGTCGGCATGCGATTGGATTTAAAAACTGGCAGACCGATCCTTTCTAACAGGACGGGTGGGTTATCTGGTCCTGCAATAAAACCTGTTGCGCTCCGGATGATTTATGAGGTAAGCCAGCAAGTGTCTATTCCGATCATCGGAATGGGCGGCATCGCTACAGCGGAAGACGTCATTGAATTTTTCTATGCGGGTGCAAGTGCTGTTGCGGTGGGAACCGCTAACTTCGTGGATCCCTTTGTATGCCCGACCATCATCGAAGAATTGCCGAAATTGTTGGATGAGCTCGGATTTGACCATATTTCACAGTGTACCGGAAGGAGCTGGAAGCAGAATGAAGCAGTCACTAATTATCGCTCTTGATTTTCCTGACCTCATTCAAACAGAAGAATTCCTAAAACAGTTCCATTCGGAAAAATTAGCTGTAAAAGTGGGGATGGAATTATTTTATCAGAATGGACCATCAATAATTTCTTTCGTAAAAGAGCAAGGCCACGATGTGTTTTTGGACTTGAAGCTTCATGATATTCCGAATACGGTCAAAATGGCCATGACAGGATTGGCAACTTTAGGGGCTGACATGGTCAATGTCCATGCGGCGGGTGGACAAAAGATGATGGAAGCAGCCATTGAAGGTTTGGATAAGGGAACGTCCGCTGGTAAAAAACGTCCATTATGCATAGGGGTTACCCAACTGACGAGCACATCACAGGAACAAATGAATGTTGAACAAAACATTGCCGGATCTCTGGAGGATTCGGTCCTCCATTATGCAAAACTTACTAGACAGGCAGGATTGGATGGCGTCGTCTGTTCCACCCATGAAGTAAAGAACATACATGAACGCATCAGTCATGAATTTTTAACGGTCACACCTGGAATCAGAAGTGCAGGTGGACAGGCGCATGATCAAAAGAGAATTGCAACGCCTGAACAGGCTAGGGATTTTGGAGCGGATGCCATCGTTGTAGGGAGAGCCATAACGGGGGCGGCAGATCCATTAAAGGCGTATTTGGATATGAAAGCAGCTTGGGAGGGAATATCATGTTAAATAATAAGATAGCTGAACATCTATTGGAAATAAAAGCAGTGTACCTACAACCGAATGACCCCTTTACTTGGGCATCTGGAATTCAATCACCCATTTATTGTGACAACCGCTTAACCCTTTCATACCCAGAGGTTCGCAATGAAATAGCGGAAGGATTGCAAGGATTGATTGAACAGAATTTCCCTGAGGCTGAACTGATTGCAGGCACAGCAACTGCCGGCATTCCGCATGCAGCTTGGGTGAGTGAAAAATTAAATGCACCGATGTGCTATGTTCGATCCAAAGCCAAGGAGCACGGAAAGGGCAATCAAATTGAAGGCCGTGCTGTTCCAGGACAAAAAGTGGTTGTTGTGGAAGACTTGATTTCAACCGGCGGAAGTGTGATTACTGCTGTTAACGCGCTGAAAGAAGCTGGCTGTGATGTTCTAGGAGTCGTTTCAATCTTCACTTACGAATTGGAAAAAGGAAAAGAAAAATTCGATGCTGAGGGCATTATTAACCATTCATTGAGTGACTACTCGACTTTGATAAAAGTCGCTAATGAAAAAGGCTACATCACAGCAGAAGAATTGGAAAAGCTAAAAAAATGGCGTGAGAATCCGGCTGATACGGCTTGGATTTCTGCATGAAAATAGAGGTGACCCAATCACAAAGGATTGGGTCACCTCTATTTTTTTACCTTTCAATCCTTTACCGCTTCCTTTAAGCGTATGACAGTATCGGCATCAGGTGTAATATATACGGTCTGCTGCTGGTCGTAGATCACGAACCCGGGTTTGGAACCATTCGGTTTCTTAACATGGCGAACTTGTGTGAAATCAACGGGCACTGAGCTCGATTGCTGTGCTTTACTGAAGAAAGCTGCTAATACGGCTGCCTCTTTTATCGTTTTTTCACTTGGCGATTCATTTCGAATCACAACATGTGAGCCAGGTATATCTTTGGTATGAAGCCATATTTCATCACGGCGTGCAAACTTATTCGTTAGATAATCATTTTGTTTATTATTTTTCCCGACAAAAATGAGATCTCCATCTGTAGCATAATATGTTTCAAGCTGCGGTTTTGCATTTGCAGGCTTTTTCATGCCTTTTTTCTTTTTTTGCCTAATGTATCCTTCTTCCTGAAGTTCTTCGCGAATCTCCTCTATATCTCTGGGTGAAGCTGATTGGAGCTGCTGATGCAAGGCTTCAAAGTAGGCCAATTCCAATTTTGTTTTTTCGATTTGTTCTTGGACGACTCCGACTGCATTTTTGGACTTTTGGTATCTGGAGAAGTACTTCTGTGCATTATCTGATGGATTTTTTAACGGGTCAAGCGGGATGGTGACCATACTTTGTTCTTCATCATAATAATTGACGACTTCGATTTCCTTCATGCCTTTTTTCATTTGATATAGATTAGCTGTAAGCAGCTCACCGAATAACTGATACTGTTCTCCGCGTTCCGTATCTTTTAATGTACGTTCGAGCTTCCCGATTTTTTTGGAGTTCTTTTCTATTTCATTAGTAATGAAACGTTCTACATCCTGGCTCTTTTGCTTAACCCGATCTCTTTCTGCCTTTCCGAAGTAATAGCGGTCGAGCATCTTGCTCAATGAAGGAAACGTACGTTGATTCCCAGTCAGATGATCGAGTGAAAGCATATAAAAAACTTCTTTATTTCCATCTTGCCTGATCATCGCGGTATAGTTTTGCTCCGAGATTTCTTGGATGATTTTTAAAAAAGCTGCTGGAAGGGTCGTGCTGTTGGCAAGTCCAGCCCGGTAAACGGCTTCCTTTGCAACTAATGGTGAAACCCCAGAAAAATGGGAAACAAGCTGTCGATCCAGCTTTCCTGCATTGAAGTCAATATTCTTCCTTATATCATCCTCGGTAGCCTCGAAGGGATTCTTCTTTTCTTGTGCGGGCGGGGCCAAATATTCCTGGCCGGGCAATATTGCGCGATAACTGTTAACAGCATGTGAAACATGCTTAATGCTGTCCAAAATCATATTTCGTTCTTTATCGACTAAAACAATGTTGCTGTGACGCCCCATGATTTCGATGATTAACTGCTTTTGAGAGACATCACCAAGCTCATTGCGGCCCTTCACTTCAAAAATGATCATCCTATCAAGTTCATATTGATATATATTTTCTATCGTATAGCCTTCAAGGTGCTTCCTAAGAAGCATACAGAACATGGGTGCCTCTTTGGGATTTTCATAACTCTCTTCGGTCATTTGCACCCTCGAATAACTTGGGTGGGCTGATAGTAAGAGCTTATGGTTCTTACCTCCAGCACGAACAACCAGTATTACTTCATTTTTGTAAGGCTGATGTACCTTATTGATTCGTCCACCTTTTAATATAGAAGCGATTTCTTCTGTCATCGCTTTCGTGAATAATCCATCAAATGACATTCTATTTTTACTTCCTTTACATAAGATTTTCTAAGAACTCATTTTTGCCGGGCGTTATCAAAGCATCAGGGGCTGCCCATTTTAGCTAATCCCAATTTTTTAGCGAACTGAGTGAAAAGCTGGGGTAGTTAGTTCAGATAAATTGAATGGCTGATTTTTTTGTTTCTGAGATTAAATGCAAATTTAGTCCATTCATCATGATTAGCGGTCGTTCATTCATTAAATTATCCGGATCGTTCTTCTTTCCGCAATTCTGTTTAATTATAGCATTATTTTGGACGAGTCTGAATAATCATGGAAGAAGAGCAGGTTGTTTTATGTATCGGTAAGCAGGCAGGTGTTGGATGAGTAAAGCAAAAAGCGCCTGTTGAGATGTATACAGGAGCCTATTTCATTCTATTCAAAGGGATGTGTGATACTTGATGGAGTTCAAGGAAATGAATAATCAAGAAATGGAGAAAGCGCTTCAAACAAACGTTACACACGGTTTGGACGATGATGAAGTAAAGGACAGGCTGCGAAAGCATGGTTTTAATGAATTGAAAGAAGGAGAAAAACAGTCAGCCATTCTTTTATTTTTCGCCCAATTCAAAGATTTCATGGTCATAGTTTTACTTGCCGCGACCTTAGTCTCCGGGATATTGGGTGAATATATCGATGCGATTGCCATCATGGCGATTGTTTTTTTGAATGGAGTACTTGGGTTTTTTCAGGAACGGAAGGCAGAGAAATCCCTGGATGCCCTAAAGGAAATGGCTGCGCCGCAAGTTAACGTACTTCGGGACGGCCAGTGGCTGAAAGTCCCTTCGAGAGAAGTCGTAGTAGGGGATATCCTAAAGTTTTCAAGTGGTGACCGAATTGGTGCCGATTTACGGATTTTCGAGCATTCAAGCCTTGAGATAGAAGAGTCTGCACTTACCGGTGAGTCACTCCCGGCAGTTAAGTGTTCTGATCCATTGATGAATGAGGTTGAAGGTATCGGTGATCAGGAAAATATGGCGTTTATGGGAACGATGGTAACAAGAGGAAATGGGGTTGGAATCGTAATCGCTACAGGAATGAATACGGCGATGGGCAAGATTGCGGATCTCCTGCAGACTGCTGAAACAAAAGAAACACCACTTCAACGGAGGCTGGAACAGCTAGGGAAAATTTTGATCGTCACGGCTTTAATATTAACAGTAATAGTGGTCCTGACTGGTGTCATTCAAGGGCATGACCTCTATACGATGTTTTTGGCCGGGGTATCTTTGGCTGTTGCGGCGATTCCCGAGGGCTTGCCAGCCATTGTGACTGTAGCATTGTCTTTGGGCGTTCAGCGTATGATCAAACAAAAAGCGATAGTACGCAAGCTTCCTGCCGTAGAAACGCTTGGCTGCGCAACGGTGATTTGCTCAGATAAGACAGGAACACTTACACAAAACAAAATGACGGTGACGAAGGTTTGGAGTGGAGGGAAAACTTGGGATGTCGGCGGTACCGGTTATAATCCGGTCGGAGAGTTTTCTTTAGAGGGAGTTTCAGTTGCCCCGAAAAACCATAATGCCTTGCTTCAAATGATTACATTTGGCATGCTCTGTAATAAAGCCGAGTTAAAGGAGGATGGTAAACGATATATTTTGGACGGTGATCCGACAGAAGGGGCGATGCTGGTCGCGGCAATGAAAGCGGGCTTGACGAGGGAACACTTGTCTAAGAGGTTTACGATAGTCAAGGAGTTTCCATTTGACTCGAGCCGCAAAATGATGAGTGTCATAGTGAAGGATGATAAAGATAATCATTTCGTCATCGTAAAAGGGGCACCTGATGTATTAATCGCCCAGTCCGACACGATTCTTTGGGAAGGAAAGTCGGAAATATTGAATCAGAAGAGTATGGAAAGGGTGCAACAGGACATGAATGGGCTTGCCGCGCAGGCACTTCGAATGATTGCTGTTGGTTATAAACCCCTTTCAAAAGGAACGATTTTGCTTCATGAAACCGAAGCTGAGCGCAATTTGACCTTCATGGGACTGCAGGGCATGATCGATCCCCCACGTCCGGAAGTGAAGCAGGCAGTTAAGGAATGCAGGGATGCCGGGATCAAAACTGTCATGATTACTGGCGACCATGTAATAACCGCAAAGGCAATAGCTAAAGAACTTGGTATTTTAAAAGGAAAAGACCGTGTACTGGAAGGACGGCAATTGGCCGACATGGAAATCGGGGAACTTGAGGAAGTTGTTGAAAGTGTTTCTGTATTTGCCCGCGTTTCCCCTGAGCATAAGTTAAAAATCGTAAAAGCCTTGCAAAATAAAGGACATGTCGTTGCAATGACAGGGGATGGTGTCAATGATGCCCCTGCTATAAAATCAGCGGATATTGGTATATCCATGGGTATCACGGGTACTGATGTCGCTAAGGAAGCTTCTTCCTTGATATTGGTTGACGACAATTTTGCCACAATTAAATCGGCCATCAATGAAGGCAGGAATATTTACGAAAACATCAGGAAGTTCATCCGTTATCTGCTTGCTTCCAATGTTGGGGAGATTTTGGTCATGTTTTTTGCGATGCTATGTGCCTTGCCGTTACCTTTGATACCAATCCAGATCTTATTCGTGAACCTTGTTACTGACGGACTGCCTGCGATGGCATTGGGACTGGATTCCGCAGAAGAAGATGTAATGAAAAGAAATCCAAGAAATGCTAATGAAGGTGTTTTTGGAAGAGGGCTTGGCTGGAAGATCATCTCTCGTGGTTTTCTGATCGGGATTTCTACATTGATCGCATTTTATGTAGTATATCGTGCAAATCCGGATAATCTTGCTTATGCACAAACGATTGCGTTCGCCACCTTGGTCCTGGCTCAGCTAATACATGTATTCGATTGCCGAAGCGAACGTTCGATCTTCTCGAGAAATCCATTCGGTAACCTTTATCTAGTGGGGGCGGTACTGTCATCCCTATTATTGATGGTAGCCGTCATGTATGTGCAGCCTTTACAAACAATCTTTCATACAGTACCGATTTCGGGAAGGGATTGGCTATTAGTTATAGGGATGGCATCCATTCCAACTTTTTTACTGGCTGGAACCTTTTTAGCAAGAAAAGCACAATGATATATGGTATAATCATTAAGGTGGTAGAGTCATGCTCTATTGCCTTTTTATTTTGTAGTATTTTATTTGTGAGCTAAAGTTTTCGTGCTGTAGCTAATATATAATGAAAGTTAAAGGCCAAATTACTACATTATGTTTGATAGGATGTGGAACCATGGTTACCAGTATGACGGGCTATGGAAGAGAAGAAGCGGAAAACGAACAGGTCAAGGTTTTTGCCGAAATTAAGACCGTGAACCATCGTTTTTGTGAATATACGATTCGGATGCCGCGCCAGCTTTTGGTTTTGGAAGAAAAGGTGAAGAAGAAGGCGAATCAATACATAAGAAGGGGACGGGTGGAAATCTTCATCACAGTGGAAGGTGAGAGCCTGGTTTCCAAAAAGGTGAAGATCGATTGGAATCTTGCGGATCAGTATGTGGGTTTGATGGATGAAGTCAAGCGAAAGTATAATCTGGAAAGTTCGATTACATTACAGGATATGCTGCAACTTGAATCGATTTTCATGACGGAAGAAGTACCTGCGGTTCCTGCCGATTTGGAATCCCTGTTATTGAAGGCTGTCACGGGGGCATTGGAAAATCTGAAAGTAATGCGGAATCTGGAAGGTCAGGAACTGGCCTTGGACATGAAACGCCAGCTGAAAAGGTTCGGTGAGATTGTAGCAGGGGTCAAAATGCATGCACCTTCAGTCGTCGAGAAATATAAAGCCCGGTTGGAACTCAAGCTGGCCGAGTTGACTGAAGGGTTGATTGAAGATAGCAGGATTGTTACAGAAGCGGCCATTTTTGCTGATAAATGTGATATAAATGAAGAACTGACCAGACTCGATAGCCATGTACAGCAATTTTCAAGAACGCTTACCCATAGTGAACCAATTGGAAGAAAACTTGACTTCCTTGTCCAGGAAATGAACAGGGAAGTCAATACGATTGGATCGAAGGCAAATGATTCGGCCATTACCAAAGAAGTGGTGGAAATGAAAAGTCTTCTTGAAAAATTAAAGGAACAGGTTCAAAATATCGAGTAGTCGGTTTATGATGAACCTAACAAGGTGACAATAGATATGAATGGGGGACAAAAATGTCAATAAAGCTCATTAATATTGGTTTTGGGAATATCGTTTCCGCAAACCGGATCGTATCAATCGTGAGCCCGGAATCGGCTCCGATCAAAAGGATCATCCAGGACGCCCGGGACCGCGGATCCTTAATAGATGCTACATATGGTAGAAGAACCAGGGCCGTAATAATTACAGACAGCGACCATGTTATCTTATCTGCCGTTCAACCGGAAACGGTTGCTGCACGGCTCCAAGACAGAGATGACAGCGTAGAAGAGGGGTAACTGAAACAATATGAGAGAAAAAGGTTTATTAATCGTTTTGTCCGGTCCATCCGGTGTTGGTAAAGGAACAGTAAGGAAGGCAATTTTTTCTCAGCCAGGAACGGCATTCGAATATTCAATTTCGATGACGACACGGCTGCCTCGCCATGGTGAAGTGGACGGAGTGGACTATTTCTTCAAAAAACGCGAAGAATTCGAAGCACTTATCGAAGAAGGTAAATTGCTGGAATATGCTGAGTTCGTCGGTAATTATTATGGAACACCTGTGGATTATGTCCGTGAAACAATCGATTCCGGAAAAGATGTATTTCTGGAAATAGAAGTGCAAGGAGCTAAACAGGTGCGGGAGAAATTCCCTGAAGGACTTTTCATTTTCCTTGCTCCTCCAAGTTTAACTGAACTCGAAAGCCGCATCGTTACTCGCGGAACCGAGACGGAGGAAGCGATAAAAGGAAGGATGAAGGTGGCTAAGGAAGAAATAGAACTTATGGATCTATACGATTATGTTGTTGAAAATGATCATGTGGATGCCGCATGCGCGCGAATTAATGCAATTGTAATTGCCGAGCATTGCCGTCGGGAAAGAGTTGCTGTTTTATATAAAAAAATGTTGGAGGCGGAATAAATTATGTTATATCCATCAATTGATTCTCTATTACTTAAAATCGATTCTAAATACTCACTTGTATCAGTGGCGGCTAAACGCGCCAGGGAAATGCAAATTAAAGATAACTGCCTCGTAACGAAACCGGTTTCCCATAAATCGGTAGGTCGTGCCCTTGAAGAAATTCATTCCGGTAAATTGACTTATGATAATTCTTACGAGGAAAACTGAGAACACATAGCTTGACCTATCGGGCCTGACACCCTAAAGCAAACAGGAGCATTACATTTGGAAAGTGCTTCCTTCCTGCGGCCAAGGTGTCAGGCCTGTTTGTTTTGATTTTTTTAATCACTGGTGGAATCAGGTGAAATACGGAATTCCTGGGAGAACTCATATGTTATTGCGCATTTCAAATGAAATTTCTTCGGTTTTCCGTCATAATTAGAAAAAATAGAATGTATAGTTAGGGGAAATTTGCATGCTTATCGATAAAAAAGTACTTCTTTGTGTCACCGGCGGGATTGCTGTATATAAGGCTGCTGCCCTGACAAGTAAATTAACTCAGGAAGGTGCCCATGTAAAAGTGATCATGAGTGAATCGGCACGTAAGTTCGTGACGCCGCTCACCTTTCAGGCACTTTCGAGAAATGATGTTTATACGGATACTTTTGATGAGAAGGATTCTTCAGTCATTGCCCACATCGACTTGGCTGATTGGGCTGATATCATCCTTTTGGCTCCAGCTACAGCCAATGTCATTGGCAAGGTAGCCAATGGAATCGCGGATGATATGATCACGACCACGCTGCTGGCAACGGAAGCTCCTGTTTGGGTTGCGCCGGCAATGAACGTGCACATGTACGCCCATCCAGCGGTTCAGAAAAATATGGAGACACTTCGGTCATTTGGATATCAATTCATTGAACCGGGTGAAGGGTATTTGGCCTGCGGTTATGTAGGAAAAGGGCGATTGGAGGAACCGGAAACAATCGTGGAACATCTTAATCGATATTTCGGTGAACGCAAATCACAGAAACAGCCTCTTAAAGGAAAGAAATATTTGATAACGGCAGGACCGACTCGTGAAGCGATTGATCCGGTGCGTTATGTGACGAATCATTCCAGCGGCAAAATGGGCTATGCCCTAGCCGAAGAGGCAATTAAAATGGGTGCTGAAGTGACATTGATTACTGGTCCCGTGAACTTGACGCCACCTTTCAAAGCTAGAGTAATACCAGTGGAATCTGCAGCGGATATGTATGATGCGGCATTCGAACAGTTCGATTCCAGCGACGTCGTAATCATGACGGCTGCAGTTGCGGACTATAAACCAAAGATTTATCATGCTCAAAAGATGAAAAAGCAGCCAGGGGAAAATGTGATTGAATTTGAACGGACAAAGGATATCCTTAAGGAACTCGGTGAAAATAAAACTCATCAAATCTTGGTAGGTTTTGCGGCTGAAACGAACAACGTTGAAGAATATGCAAGAGGAAAATTAGTCAAAAAGAATGCAGATATGATCGTTGCCAATAATGTTACCATCGCAGGGGCAGGGTTTGGAACGGATACGAACATCGTGACCATTTACGATAAAGATGGAAGTGCGACCGAACTTCCAAAAATGAGTAAAGCGGATATAGCTAAAAGCATTCTGGCAGAAGTATCACGCATGCAAAAGGAATGATGTCTTATGGATATAGCATCCGTAATCGTGGATGTACCTGCTAAACAAACGGATCGAGAATTCGACTATCGCATACCTGAAAAGTGGAACCAAGTCATCAAACCCGGAATGCGAGTCATCGTCCCGTTCGGACCAAGAATGGTGCAGGGATTCGTCACAGGCTTAAAAGCTAAAAGCGACTTTGCGAAATTACGCAATATAAAGGAACCAATGGATTTGGAGCCCATCCTTAATGATGAATTGCTGCAGCTTGGTGACTGGTTGACC
Source organism: Peribacillus sp. NPDC076916 (assembly GCF_050269675.1). Taxonomy (NCBI): domain Bacteria; kingdom Bacillati; phylum Bacillota; class Bacilli; order Caryophanales; family Bacillaceae; genus Peribacillus; species Peribacillus sp. NPDC076916. Next base: position 165,484 of record NZ_JBNNIU010000001.1, on the reverse strand, counting down.
AAAGAGGCGATGTGTTTTAAGATTTCATCGCTGCAGGCCATGCTTCCGGCAGCGATGAAAGCAAAGTATGAAAAAGTTATTAAAGTCGTTGAAGAAAAAAAGGATCAGCTGCCTCTCTTCATCCAAAACCTTTTCGGAAAAAATGATTCAATATCATGGAAAGACGTGATTGAAGGGGAGAACGCCTCCCTCTTCCAAAAGGAAATGCAAAATGGCAATCTTGAGCTCGTATATAATGTGAAAAACCGGCTAAATAAGAAGACGGTCCGTGTCATTAAATCTTTGCTTTCCCCTAAGGAACTGAAGGAAATGGCATCAGCCATGTCCAGCCATGCAAAAAAACAACAGGAACTCCTTCAATACTTTATTGAACATCAAGAACCCATTCCGTTAAAGGAATTGCTCGAATTGTTAAACACATCAAGCGGTACCGTCAAATCCCTAGTGTCAAAAGGGGCTTTGGCGGAAATGGATCAAGAAATATATCGTGATCCGTATGAAAACCGTGTGTTCGAAAAGTCCACACCCTTTACACTAACAGCTGAACAAACAGCTGCCTTGAAGCCCATCAACGAGAAAATCCGTCATGATGAACATGATGTCTTTCTTTTATATGGTGTAACCGGCAGCGGCAAGACAGAAGTGTATCTACAGGCAATTGCCTCTGTCATTGAAAAAGGAAAGGAAGCCATCATGCTTGTACCTGAAATCTCCTTAACGCCACAGACGGTAAAGCGTTTTAAGGAACGATTTGGAGAGCAGGTAGCTGTCATGCATAGCGGTTTATCCGTAGGTGAAAAATATGATGAATGGCGGAAAATCCATCGTAAGGAAGTTAAAGTGGTGGTGGGGGCGCGTTCAGCCGTGTTTGCTCCTTTTGAAAACCTGGGGCTGGTCATCATTGATGAAGAACATGAATCAAGTTATAAGCAAGAAGAAACGCCAAGGTACCACGCCAGGGATGTTGCCATTGAAAGAGCAAAATCATATAGGTGTCCGGTAATTCTTGGCAGCGCCACACCTACACTTGAATCTTTTGCGCGTGCCAAGAAAAATGTCTATAAATTATTGACCCTTAGCCAGAGGATGAATAAAAATGCGTTGCCGGCAGTGGATATTGTAGATATGAGGGAAGAACTAAGAACGGGAAATCGTTCCATGTTTTCGGAGCTGCTCTTTACCAAGCTGAAAGACCGGCTTGAGAAGGGAGAGCAAACAGTCCTGATGCTAAATAAAAGGGGACATTCTTCCTTTGTGATGTGCCGAAGCTGCGGATTGGTCATCAACTGCCCTAATTGTGACATTTCACTTACTTATCATCGCTTTAATGATATAATGAAATGCCATTATTGTGGGTTTGAAGAGGGAATGCCTTCCGTTTGCCCTGAATGTGAAAGTGAACATATAAGATTCTTCGGTACGGGCACTCAAAAGGTTGAAGAAGAGCTGGCAAAAATTCTCCCTGAAGCACGGGTCATACGAATGGATGTTGATACGACGAGCAAGAAAGGTTCACATGAGCGGTTGCTGAATGCCTTTGGTGAAGGGAAGGCAGATATATTGCTTGGCACCCAAATGATAGCCAAGGGCCTTGATTTTCCTAATATCACTCTTGTTGGAGTCCTATCAGCTGATACGATGCTGCATCTGCCTGATTTCCGTTCTTCTGAAAAGACATTCCAGCTGCTGACACAGGTAAGCGGAAGGGCGGGACGTCATCAGCTTCCGGGAGAAGTGGTCATCCAAACGTATACGCCTGAGCACTACAGCATCGAGCTTTCAGCCTTACAGGATTTTGATGCTTTTTATGAACGGGAGATGCATCTAAGGAGGCAAAGTCATTACCCTCCCTATTATTACGTTGTCCTTATAACCGTTTCACATGAAGACTTAATGAAGACGGTAAGTGTTACTGAAAAAATCACCAATTATTTAGGCTCACGATTGAATCGGGATTCTATCGTACTGGGTCCGGTTGCTTCGCCCATTAGTCGAATCAACAATAGATATCGCTATCAATGTCTGATAAAATACAAACGAGAGCCGGACCTTAATCAGCATCTACGCACACTTTTGGAGCATTACCAAAAAGAAACCGCTCAAAATCATCTGCAGATTTCAATAGATTTAAATCCACAGATCATGATGTAATTGTTTGAGAGATGGATGATTACCGCGAGCTGCTACAGCTTGCGTTTTTATAATGAAGTGTTGTTTTTCATATCTAGGAGGGTACCTTTAATTTTGGCTATTTTACCGATTGTCTTGTTTCCTGAAAAAATTTTACAACAAAAATGCGATAAAGTAACAAGTTTTGATAAAAAGTTGGCAAAGCTGTTAAATAATATGTATGAAACGATGGTGGAGGCGGATGGCGTTGGACTTGCAGCACCTCAGGTTGGCGTGAAAAAGCAAGTGGCCGTCGTTGAAATAGAAGAAGGATCAGGTGCTATCGAACTGATTAATCCGGAAGTGCTGGAAGTGGAAGGCGAACAGACAGGTGTTGAAGGATGCTTGAGCTTCCCGAGTTTATATGGCGAAGTATCGCGTCCATACCGCGTCAAAGTCCGGGCACAAGACCGAAAAGGATCTTTTTTCGAAATAGAAGCGGAAGATTTCCTCGCGAGGGCCCTTCAGCATGAAATTGATCATCTGCAAGGCGTTTTATTTACAAGTAAGGTCTCCCGGTATATTTCGGAAGAAGAGTTAGAAAGGTTTGGGGAAGAATGACAAAAATTATATTTATGGGTACGCCGGACTTTTCAGTGCCGGTATTGAGAAGAATCATTGATGAAGGGTATGATGTGATCGCTGTGGTCACGCAGCCCGATCGTCCAGTAGGCCGCAAAAAGGTACTGACGCCGCCGCCAGTTAAGGTCGAAGCCGAAAAGCAGGGGCTTCCCGTTTATCAGCCCGAAAAAATCCGAGAAAAAGAAGAACTTGAAAAAATCATTGCATTGAATCCTGACTTAGTGGTGACGGCGGCTTTCGGTCAAATCCTTCCGAATGAATTGCTGGATGCCCCTAAGTACGGATGTATTAATGTACATGCCTCCCTGCTTCCTGAACTGCGTGGAGGGGCGCCAATTCATTATTCCATCTTACAAGGGAAAGAAAAGACGGGAATAACCATCATGTATATGGCGGAAAAATTGGATGCCGGTGATATATTGACCCAGGCGGAAGTGATTATAGAGGAAGAAGACAATGTAGGTTCACTGCATGATAAATTAAGCAAGATAGGGGCGGATTTACTTGCAGAGACGCTTCCGAAACTTATAAATCAGGAGCTGCAGGCGATCAAGCAGGATGAGGCAAAAGCGTCTTTTGCGCCTAACATAAAACGGTCTGAGGAAAAAATCGACTGGTCGAAATCAGGGGAAGACATCTATAACCATGTACGTGGCCTGAATCCTTGGCCTGTTGCTTATACAACTTTAGATGGGGCCATTTTGAAAATTTGGCAGGTGAAGAAACTTGCAGATGGCAATCAGGCAGTGCCGGGCACGGTCATTGATGTAAAAAGTGATGGTTTCATCGTTTCGACAGGCAATGAGACGGCAATACTAGTTACAGAACTGCAGCCTTCAGGGAAGAAAAAAATGCCGGCGAAAGATTATTTGCGCGGAGCCGGATCGTTCATTAAAGCAGGCATGAAGTTAGGAGAACAGAATGAAGCAAACTAAAAAGGGAGTACGTGAAATCGCTCTCGATATCTTGGAATCTGTAGAGAAAAACCAATCCTACAGTAACCTATTATTGAACAATTTGATTAAAAAGCACCAGTTATCCGCCGTGGATAGCGGACTGCTTACAGAAATAAGCTACGGTACCATACAGCGGAAGATGACTTTGGATTATTATTTGAACCCATATATTAAACAACCGAAAAAAACGCAAAGCTGGGTCATCAATTTACTTAGACTTTCCGTTTACCAAATGGTCTATTTAGATAAAGTGCCTGATCATGCAATCATTTTCGAGGCCGTCGAAATATCCAAAAAGCGCGGGCATAAAGGTACATCTTCGATGGTAAATGGTGTACTTCGTAATATTCAAAGAAATGGTGTTCCTTCTTTAGGTGATATTAAAGATGATCTGGAACGGCTTTCCATAGAAGTAAGTCACCCAATTTGGTTGGTCAGGCGTTGGGTAGAGCAATTTGGTTATGAAAAAACCAAGGAAATGTGTGAGATCAACTTAACTGCGCCTTTACAGACGGGACGGGTTAATTTAAAGAAGATTTCACGCCGTGAACTGATCAGCATATTAACGGAAGAAGGATATGATGTTGAGGCAAGTGAAGTCGTTCCCGAAGCAATCGTCAGCTATAAAGGGAATCTTGCTCATTCAGAAAGCTACAAATTAGGGTATTTATCGATTCAGGACGAGAGTTCAATGCTTGTAGCCCATGCATTAGGTGCGAATGAAAATGATGCTGTACTCGATTGCTGTGCTGCACCTGGAGGGAAAACGACACATATCGCAGAAGGCTTGACCACTGGACAAGTATATGCGCTCGACCTTCATGAGCATAAGGTCAAGCTCATTAAAGAACAGGCTGAGCGCCTAAAACTCAGAAACAATATTAAAACAATGGCCCTTGATAGCAGGAAAGTGCAAGAACACTTTAATAAAGAAGGGTTTGACAGGGTGCTGATCGATGCACCATGTTCCGGGTTGGGAGTCATGCGCCGGAAGCCTGATGTAAAGTACACTAAAACAAAAGATGATATAATGAAACTCTCAAGTATACAAATACAATTATTGGAATCGGCTGCCCCGCTTGTTAAGCAAGGCGGACGGTTAGTATATAGTACCTGTACGGTGGATAAAGAAGAAAATGACAAAGTCGCTGCAGCATTTTTGGAAAGCCATCCGGATTTTGAAAGCGATGCAACCTTGTCCACAAGAATGCCTGAAAGCGTTCAGCCATTTATCGAGGGGCATACGCTGCAAGTTTTTCCGCAATATTTTAGCAGTGACGGATTCTTTATTGCGAGTTTTAGAAAGAAGGTGCTGTAATGGCAGAAATCACTAAATCATCTAGAGTAAGAAAAGACACGACACCAGAAAAACCATCGATCTACTCATTAGAGCTTCACCAAATTAAAGAATGGCTTGTTCAAAATGGAGAGAAGGCATTCCGGGCCGATCAAATATATGACTGGCTTTATAAAAAGCGTGTCTCCAGTTTTGAAGATATGTCCAACCTTTCGAAAACATTACGGGATAAGCTTGAATCACAATTCACCTTCACGACATTGAAGACTTTGATTCAGCAAACGTCCAATGACGGAACCATGAAGTTTTTATTTGAACTCCATGATGGATATTCGATTGAAACAGTGCTGATGCGCCATGAATACGGAAACTCCATTTGCGTGACAACGCAGGTAGGATGTAGAATTGGCTGTACATTCTGTGCATCGACATTAGGCGGTTTAAAGCGTAATCTTGAATCAGGGGAAATTGTTGCCCAGGTCGTTAAAGTTCAGCAAGCACTTGACGAATTGGAAGAACGTGTTAGTTCTGTCGTTATCATGGGAATCGGTGAACCGTTTGATAACTACGATAATATGATGTCATTCTTGAAGAATATAAACCATGAAAAAGGCTTGAACATCGGGGCGCGTCATATTACCGTTTCTACAAGTGGAATCATTCCTAAAATCTATAAGTTTGCCGAAGAAAGCATGCAAATAAACTTTGCTGTTTCCCTTCATGCACCGAATACGGAATTGAGAAGTAAATTGATGCCGATCAATAAGGCCTACAAACTTCCAGACTTGATTGAAGCCATCAAATACTATACAGAAAAAACAGGTCGCCGTGTAAGTTTTGAATATGGTCTATTCGGTGGCGAAAATGATTCAGTGGAGCACGCAGAAGAATTAGCAAGTTTAATAAAAGGGATAAAATGCCATGTTAACTTAATACCGGTTAACTATGTACCTGAACGCAACTATGTACGTACACCTCGGGACCAAATTTTTGAGTTTGAAAAAACATTGAAGAAGCGCGGCATTAATGTAACGATCCGAAGGGAACAAGGCAGTGATATTGACGCAGCCTGCGGCCAGCTTCGGGCCAAGGAGCGCAAAGAAGAGACGAGGTGACCCTATGAGGGCAATATTTAAGACAGACCGTGGAAAAGTCCGCCAGCATAATGAAGATAATGGCGGAATCTTTAAGAACTCGGAAGGCGTTCGCCTTGCCATCGTTGCAGATGGCATGGGCGGCCACCGTGCCGGGGATGTAGCCAGTGCAATGACGATAGACCTTCTGAAAAAGGGCTGGGAAGCATCTACAGGTATCGAAACGGCAAATGATGCCGAGGATTGGCTGAAGCAGCAAATCGTTCTGGTCAATCAGTTGCTTTTTGAACATGCTGAAGCGAATACGGAATGTAAGGGCATGGGGACCACCATTGTTGCAGCTATTTGCACCGACAAGTTTGCTACCGTTGCCAACATCGGGGACAGCCGATGTTATTTGTATAATGAGAGCGGCTTTAAGCAGGTCACGGAAGATCATTCACTTGTTAATGAATTGGTCCGTTCCGGGCAGATTTCAAAGGAAGATGCCGAAAACCACCCACGGAAAAATGTTTTATTACGAGCCCTGGGAACAGAAATGCAAGTGGAAATGGACGTTATGACTGTCATTTTCGAAGAAAATGATTTACTATTGCTTTGTTCGGATGGATTGACGAACAAAGTGAGTGAACAGGAACTGGAAGATACCATAACCAATGGACAGTCACTTGAAGAAAAGGCGATTTCATTAATAGATAAGGCCAATCACTACGGTGGGGAAGATAATATCACCCTTGTGCTTGTTCAATTTACTGAAGAAAGTGAAAGCAGGTGAATTGAATGTTGATTGGTAGAAGAATCAACGGCCGTTATAAACTGATCGAGATGGTCGGTGGCGGCGGTATGGCAAATGTTTACCTTGCAAGGGATATGATCTTGGATAGGGACGTTGCATTGAAAATCCTTCGCATGGATTTTAATAATGACGAAGAGTTCATCAAGCGCTTCAATCGGGAAGCCCAATCGGCAACCAGTTTGGCCCATCCCAATATCGTAAGTATTTATGATGTTGGTGAAGAAGATTCAATCTATTATATTGTAATGGAATATGTGGACGGTTTTACACTAAAGCAATACATACAAAAATATTATCCAATTCCAGTTGATGAAGCCCTGGATATCATGAAGCAAATCACGGCAGCGATTTCCCATGCCCATCATAATGGGATCATCCATCGTGACATCAAGCCACAGAACATTTTGATTGATAAAGAAGGAACCGTCAAGATTACGGACTTCGGCATTGCATTGGCACTAAGTGCAACAAACATAACGCAGACCAACGCAGTCTTGGGCTCGGTTCATTACTTATCCCCGGAACAGGCCAGAGGCGGTATGGCCAATAAGAAATCGGACATTTATTCACTGGGTATCGTCATGTTTGAATTGTTGACGGGGAGATTGCCTTTTTCGGGTGAATCAGCCGTTTCGATAGCTCTTAAACACTTACAATCGGAAACTCCTTCGCCCAAACGCTGGAACTCTGAAATACCTCAGAGTGTGGAAAATATTATCCTGAAAGCGACAGCCAAAGATTCATATTACCGCTATGATAGCGTGGATTCAATGGAAGATGACATGCGGACTTCGCTTAATCCTGAGCGTTCAAATGAACTGCCTTTTGCCATTCCTGAAGATCATGATGCAACGAAAGCCATCCCCGTCATAACGGATGATCAGATTTCAAGCGTCGATGAGACAATCATAAGGGGTCCGGAAAAAAATACATTGGTCTATGCGGACGATGAAGAAAGTGAATCAGAAGCAGAGAGTAAATCGAAAACGAAACCGAAAAAACAAAAGAAACAGAAAAAACAAAAAATCAAGTCGGAACATAAAGGTAAAAAACGAAAGAACATCCCTGCGATCTTGGTGACCACCTTTTTAGTTCTCGCACTGCTTGCTGTTTTATCTGTCACTGTTTTACCTCCCCTCCTTGTTTCGAAGGAAGTGACGATCCCGGACCTCAAAGGGGAAGAATTGGATGATGCCATTACTGAATTGCTTGAATTGGATTTGAAAATTGGAGAAACGATCGAGATCGAAGATGAAGAGGTTGAAGCTGGTCTTGTAATCAAAACCAATCCTAAAGAAGGTAAGACAGTCAAGGAAGGTGCAGTGATCGATATTTATCAAAGCATTGGTAAAGAGACGATTTCATTGTCCAGTTATGAAGGTCGAGACTATTCTGATGTTAAATCCCTGCTTGAAAAAATGGGATTCAAAAACATAAGCGTGACCGAAAAATATGATGACAGTGCTGCCGGCACGATCATAGAACAATCGCCTTCGGGGGCCACTGAGGTCGTACCATCCGAAACGGAGCTTGAGCTAACGGTCAGCAAAGGGGCAGATCTGCTGAGCTTGAAGAACTTAACAGGGTTCAATGAAGCAGGCCTTAATGATTATTCCAATGAGAGTGGAATAAAGATCGATGTCGAAGAAGAAATCTATGATGATTCCGTAGCAGAGGGGCTTGTCATTTCCCAGTCACCCGAACCTGCTACGAAGGTGGAAAAGGGCAGTACTGTGAAAGTGGTCATTTCAAAAGGGAAAGAAGAGATTCCTCCCAAGAGTGTAACGGAGGAAATCAAAATCGAGTATGATCCGGTTGAGCCAGGCAAAACGCAAAAAATACAAATTTTCATCGAGGATATCAACAATAGCATGACGGAGCCTCAAGAAACGTTCTTTATCTTGGATGATGCCAAAAGAACGATCGAATTAATGGTTTCCCCGGATAAGAAAGCAGGATATAAAGTCATGCGGGACAATCAGGTCATCATTGACGAATCCGTCTCATATCCAGAATAAATTTAATAATTAGGAGTGTGGTTATGCCCGAGGGAAAAATTATCAAAGCATTAAGTGGATTTTATTATGTCCTTGATGGTGAAGAGGTGTATCAATGCCGCGGACGGGGCGTATTCAGGAAGAATAAGGTAACGCCGCTTGTGGGTGATTATGTGGTTTTTGAAGCGGAAAATAAAACGGACGGGACCGTGACCGAAATAAAACCACGAAAGAATGAATTGATTCGTCCGCAAATCTCGAATGTAGATCAGGCAATCCTTGTCTTTTCAGCAGTAGAGCCTGATTTCAGTCCGGCTTTGCTTGATCGATTCCTCGTACTGATCGAAGATAACGAAATCGAACCCATTATCGTCGTGACGAAACTTGACTTGGTTACGGCTGAAAACCAAAAGAAATTGTCTCAGTATATCAAGGACTATCAGAAACTTGGCTATACTGTACTGGAAACATCCTCAGTTACTGCTGGAGGAATTGAAGGACTAGTGCCGTATTTAGAAGGAAAAACCAGTGTATTTGCCGGTCAGTCAGGCGTTGGGAAATCGTCTTTGCTGAATGCAATCAATCCTGACTTGGCTTTAAAGACGGATGATATTTCATCACATCTGGGACGTGGGAAGCATACCACCCGCCACGTTGAATTGATTCATATTGGCTCTGGACTAGTCGCAGATACTCCTGGGTTCAGTTCCCTTGAATTCATGGAAATGGAAGCTGAACGGTTATCTTATTGCTTCCCGGAAATGCATAAGTATGGGGAAGACTGTAAATTCCGTGCCTGCCTGCACGATAAAGAACCGAAGTGTGCAGTGAAAGAAGCGGTTGATGCCGGGGAAATTCCACGCTATCGATATGAGCATTATATGCAATTCTTAGAAGAAATCAGAGATAGAAAGCCGAGGTATTAAAATGGTTAAAATCGCACCATCCATTTTATCAGCTGACTTTGCAAAATTGGGAGAAGAAATTCTTGATGTCGAAAGGGGCGGAGCGGATTTAATCCATGTGGATGTCATGGATGGGCATTTCGTGCCGAATATAACGATAGGCTCACTAATTGTTGATGCTATCCGCCCGGTGACAAAACTTCCGCTTGATGTTCATTTAATGATCGAACAACCTGATCGTTATATCGAGGCCTTTGCGAAAGCGGGAGCCGATTATATAACTGTACATGTAGAGGCATGCACTCATTTGCATCGGACGATACAATTGATTAAATCTTTTGGTGTAAAGGCAGGCGTGGTGCTTAATCCAGCCACTCCGGCTTCCATGATCCAACCTATAATCGAAGATATTGACATGGTATTGTTGATGACGGTCAATCCGGGTTTTGGCGGGCAAAAGTTCATTAAATCCGTTCTGCCGAAGATTGCCGAAGTGAAGGCGATGGCAGAAATGTATAATCAAAACCTCGAAATAGAGATTGATGGCGGAGTGAATGAAGAAACGGCTAAACTATGTATTGAACAGGGGGCGACAGTCCTGGTGGCCGGCTCGGCAATATATAATCAAGAAGATCGACACGCAGCGATTCAAAAGATTCGGGGAAAGTGATATAAGCCGACACTATCATATTCGTATGATGGTGGTCGGCTTTTTTTATCAATTAAACAAAGGCACCTTGGATATGATTAGATATAGAAAAGGATGATTTCAATGATTATTAGTATAATGGCTGGAGGTCCGGAATGTTTTTGGCCGGATCTGGAATGGTATGAGGAGAAGACTGATCTTTGGGTTGGGGTTGATAGGGGAGTATGGTCCTTGCTTGAAAAAGGTATCGAACCTAAGTACGGCTTTGGGGATTTTGATTCAGTTTCGGAAGGCGAATACAAGAAGATTGAGCAAAGGCTGGAACAAATCAATCTATATTCTTCGGAAAAGGATGAAACGGATTTAGAGATCGCATTTAAATGGGCAATAGGGCAAAAGCCAAGTGAAATTCATATCCTGGGCGCTACAGGGGGAAGAATGGACCATTTTCTTGGAAATATACAGCTGCTGCAAAAAGAAAGTGTCCTCCCTTATCATGACGATATAGAAATATACATAGTCGATCGGCAAAATATATTCACAGTAAAGACAGCGGGTTCATATGAGGTCACTGCTTTGAAAGATAAGAAATACTTGTCATTGCTTCCTGTAACGGCGGAAGTCACCGGCATTACACTTTCGGGCTTTAAATACCCACTGAATGATGCAAGCGTGGAAATAGGTTCGACGCTTTGCATCAGCAATGAACTAATTTCCGAATCTGGGAATGTTTCATTTGAGAAAGGCATATTAATGGTGATAAGAAGCAGTGATTAAAATTCATGCTTAGAGCAGATTCGGATATAATTACGATCATCCTATATCCGCTTAAAAGCTTATGTTGTAATAGAAAAATTCCACTTCATCTTTTATTGTGGGATGCAAAGAGGAGGGGCATGATGAAATTTTATACGATTAAATTGCCAAAAGTTCTGGGCAGTTTGGTAAGGGCTATGCTCGGAGCGTTTAAAAAAGGCTGATACTTATCTCCATGACACCTCTCAAATACAGGGAGGTGTTATTTTTGGTAAAAAGGGGCGGCCATCCATTAATGGGTGAAGGCTTTCTTCCTTGATTCAGATCAGCCTTGATCACCGAATTGAAACCATCCCCATTAATATCGGCCATTACAAGTAAAAAGGCATCCTAAGAGGATGCCGTAACATTATACGCGTTCTACTTTGCCCGATTTAAGAGCTCTTGCAGAAACGTATACACGTTTAGGTTTACCGTCAACTAAAATACGTACTTTTTGAAGGTTAGCGCCCCATGTACGCTTGCTAGCGTTCATTGCGTGAGAGCGGCTGTTACCAGAACGAGTTCTTCTTCCAGTGATTACACATTTACGTGCCATGTTAAATTCCCTCCTAACTACAACAAGCTTAAGTTTTTCGCAGTCGTCTTAAGTCTTTGTAAAATACTTTAATAATTTATCATACCTACCGTTAGAATGCAATACTTCAGTTAATTACTTTCAAGAAAAAAACCTTGACATACATACTTCAAAATTGAATTATATATAGTACCGTATGACATTTACTTTTAAAACCATAGACATTATAGTAAAATGTCTTTAGTTGATTTGATTTTTTGGGAGGGAAAAGAAAATGTCTATCGAATTACAAACGAAGTATGGACAAATTGACATCTCTAATGATGTTATCGCTACTGTAGCAGGCGGAGCAGCCGTGGATTGCTACGGAATTATAGGAATGGCTTCCAAAAAACAATTTAAAGACGGCATTGCCGAAATTTTAAGAAAAGAAAACTTTACTAAGGGTGTAATAGTCCGTCAAGATGAGGAAGAAGTTCATATCGATATGTATATTATCGTAAGTTATGGAACGAAAATCTCGGAAGTTGCACATAATGTGCAATCAAAGGTAAAGTATACTCTGGACAAAACTGTAGGATTAGCTGTTGATTCCGTCAACATTTTTGTACAGGGAGTTCGCGTGACGAACCCTTAAATATTAGGAGGAAAGTTTTGTGTCAATTACAAGTTTAAACGGAAAGCGCTTTGCAGAAATGATCATTCAAGGTGCCAACCATTTAGCGGCTAATGCCCAAATGGTTGATGCGTTGAATGTTTTCCCTGTTCCAGATGGAGATACAGGAACGAATATGAATTTATCGATGACTTCGGGAGCGAAGGAAGTGCAAAATAACGTCCAGGAACACATCGGGAAAGTGGGTACGTCCCTTTCAAGAGGTCTGCTAATGGGCGCACGTGGCAATTCAGGAGTAATTCTATCGCAACTGTTCCGCGGTTTTGCTAAAGCGATTGAAAATAAATCGGAAATCAATAGTGAAGAGTTTGCCCAAGCTTTTGAAGCAGGGGTACAGACAGCTTATAAAGCTGTAATGAAACCTGTTGAAGGAACCATCTTAACGGTTGCAAAAGATGCGGCCAAGCAAGCGGTTTCATCAGCAGCAATGCACCAAGACCTTATTCAAGTAATGGAAGAAATCGTTACGGAGGCCAATGCCTCATTAAAACGCACACCTGATCTTCTTCCAGTCTTAAAAGAAGTCGGAGTCGTTGATAGCGGTGGGCAAGGGTTGGTGTTCGTTTATGAAGGCTTCCTTGCTGAGCTGAAAGGTGAAGCCCTTCCAGTCCGATCTTCAAATGGTCCAAGCATGGACGACATGATCAGTGCCGAACATCACATGAATGTACAAGGGCATATGAATACGGAAGATATCGTGTATGGCTACTGTACGGAATTCATGGTCCGATTGGAAAGTGAGAAACTTGCCAATAAACCATTTGATGAAGAAAAATTCAGAAATGATTTAAGTGAATACGGAGATTCTTTATTGGTCATCTCAGATGATGAAGTCGTCAAAGTACATATTCACTCTGAACAGCCTGGCACGTGCCTGAATTATGGACAGCAATATGGCAGTTTAATTAAAATGAAAATCGATAATATGCGTGAACAGCATACTGCGATTGTCGGTGAGACTAATACACCGCTTCAAACTAAACCGTCCACCAAAGAGAAGTACGCTATAGTGTCAGTGGCGATGGGTGCTGGCATCAGCGAATTATTCAAAAGCATCGGAGCTAAGTCCATCATCGAAGGCGGACAAACGATGAATCCTAGCACGGAAGATATCGTTAAGGCTGTCGAAGAGGCATATGCAGATCATGTCATCATCTTGCCTAATAATAAAAATATCATCATGGCGGCCAATCAGGCTGCAGATGTGCTTGGCGATCATGTGACTGTCATTCCAACGAAAACAGTGCCGCAGGGAATGGCTGCATTGTTGGCGTTCAACCCTTCACTTGATGCTGAAGAGAATAAAAAAGCGATGATCGAAGCCCTTTCGCATGTGAAAACGGGACAGATCACTTATGCTGTCCGGGATACAAACATTGACGGTCTAGCGATCGAGACCGGGGACTTCATGGGAATTGCTGAAGGCACCATCAAAGTGAAGGATAAAGACATGACTCAGGCGGCAAAAGATCTTCTGACAGATATGATTGACGAAGATTCGGAAATCCTTACCATTTTATATGGAGAAGATGCCACTGCTGAAGATGTCGAAAGTCTTGTTGCGTTTTGTAATGAGAATTTTGAAGACGTTGAAGTTGAAGTCCATAATGGGAAACAACCTTTATATTCTTTTATTTTTTCAATTGAATAAGTAGAGGATCAGGAAGATATGGGAAACTTATTCGTCTAAATTCTGGTAGGATCCTGAAAAAAATAAAGGCAATAAACTGCATATGTCATTAGGCTATGCAGTTTTATTTTTTTGAAAAGAAGGATTACGGACAGCGTGATTGTAATTACAATATATCAGGCTTTAATTATTTAACTACTCCCAGTGTGAAGAAGGAGGAACAATTCATGAAATTTAGAAGTGTATTCGATATAATTGGTCCTGTTATGATCGGTCCCTCTAGTTCCCATACAGCAGGAGCTGCAAGGATCGGTAGGGTTGCCAGGAGTTTATTCGACCGGGAACCGAAATGGGCCCATATTTCTTTTTACGGATCATTTGCCAAAACCTATAAAGGCCATGGAACGGATGTAGCCATTGTAGGTGGCTTACTTGATTTTGATACATTTGATGAGAGAATCAAAGAATCGCTGGAACTAGCCCGCAAAAAGAAAATGAAAATTACTTTTCGGGAAGAAGAAGCAGTACCGGAACATCCCAATACGGCAAAAGTAACCGTTGGTGATGATGATGGTGAACTGGAACTTGTCGGAATATCGATTGGCGGGGGAAAGATCGAAATCGTCGAACTGAATGGATTTAAATTGAGGCTCTCCGGGCACAATCCTGCCATACTCGTCGTTCATGATGATCGATATGGAGCCATTGCCAATGTTTCAAACATATTAGCCAAGCATCAAATCAATATTGGCCAGATGGAAGTCTCCCGAAAAGAGAAAGGGAAGATGGCCTTGATGACGATTGAAGTGGACCATAACCTGGAGGATCAAGTCATCGCTGAAATTACGGCACTCCCCAACATCACTCAAGTAGCAAGGATTGTGGATTGACAGGGCAATCGTTTCCACTTAGGAAGGAGAATGAATCATGTTTCGAAATGTAGCGGAATTAGTAGAATTGGCTGAATCAAAGCAGAAAAGAATTTCAACGCTGATGATAGAGCAGGAAATGGAAGTAACGGGAAAAAGCCGTGAAGAAATCATCCGCCAGATGGGAGTCAACCTGGATGTAATGGAACAGGCAGTTGAAAAAGGACTTCAAGGTGTACGGTCCGTTTCCGGCCTGACGGGTGGGGATGCAGTTCTTCTTCAGAATTACATTAAATCCGGAAATTCCTTATCCGGTGAGCTGCTGTTGGATGCGGTAAGCAAAGCCGTGGCAACAAACGAAGTGAACGCAGCCATGGGAACGATTTGTGCGACACCGACTGCCGGATCTGCTGGTGTTGTGCCTGGAACGCTTTTTGCTTTGCAAAATAAATTAAAACCGACTCGGGAACAAAAAATCGAGTTCCTATTTACAGCAGGGGCTTTTGGTTTTGTTGTAGCGAATAATGCTTCGATCTCTGGAGCCGCAGGGGGCTGTCAGGCGGAGGTCGGTTCTGCCTCGGGCATGGCAGCGGCAGCCATCGTTGAAATGGCAGGAGGGACACCAGCACAAAGTGCAGAGGCGATGGCAATCACATTGAAGAACATGCTTGGTCTTGTATGTGACCCTGTTGCTGGGCTTGTGGAAGTGCCTTGTGTGAAGCGGAATGCCATGGGTGCAGCCAATGCAATGGTTGCTGCAGATATGGCGTTAGCGGGGATCACAAGCCGGATACCGTGTGATGAAGTAATTGATGCGATGTATAAAATCGGGCAAACGATGCCATCGGCACTTAGGGAAACTGCACAAGGAGGTTTAGCGGCTACACCGACTGGGCGGGAGTTGGAAGCGAAAATCTTTGGCTTGCCGCTGAATAAGAAGTGAAAGCAACTTTACAGGAATCCATAACAGCAGTAAAAGGAATTGGGGCCGAAACGGCGGCAGCGTTGGGGGAAATGGAGATCCATACCGTCGCGGATCTCCTTGAGCATCTCCCATATCGCTATGAAGATTACCGGTTGAGGGATTTGGAAACGGTCGAGCACGATGAGCGGGTTACCGTGGAAGGCAAGGTACATACGGTGCCCACTTTAGGATACTTCGGAAAGAAAAAATCCAGGCTTACGATTAAAGTATTGACTGGGAGATATTTAATAAATGTCATTTTTTTTAACCAGCCATACCTGAAGCCGAAGCTTGCTATAGGTGAAACCGTAACGATTACAGGGAAGTGGGATCGTCATCGCCAAACCATTACAGGGTCGGAATGCCACGTTGGTGATCGCAGCCGTGAGAAAGAATTCGAACCGGTATACTCAGTGAAAGGCAGCATTACTGTCAAGGGTCTCCGCCGCTTTATCTCCAATGCATTTTCTGAATATGGGGCAATGATAGAAGAAAATCTGCCCCCGCAATTAATGGCGGCATACAAACTGATGCCTCGTAACGATGCTCTTCGTACCATGCATTTCCCTTTATCGGCCAATGAGGTGAAAAAGGCTCGACGCCGTTTTGTGTATGAAGAGTTTTTATTGTTTCAACTTAAAATGCAGGCACTTCGTAAAGTGCAGAGGGAGCAGTCAAAAGGGATAGGACAGGAGTTTGATATGAAGCAGCTGGAGGCCTTCATTGGAACTCTACCTTTTCCTTTGACGAACGCTCAAAATAGGGTCGTCGAGGAAATAATGAATGACATGAAATCTCCTTACCGGATGAATCGTCTACTTCAAGGGGATGTCGGGTCTGGAAAAACGGTGGTTGCCGCCATATGCCTGAAGGCGACGATTACAGCAGGTTTCCAAGGTGCACTTATGGTCCCGACGGAAATCTTGGCTGAGCAGCATGCACAATCCCTGAAGGCAATGTTGGAACCGAGTGGAGTAAAGGTTGCATTGTTGACCAGTTCGGTAAAAGGCAAAAAACGCAAGGAACTATTGCAAATGCTGGAATCCGGGGAGCTAGATCTTTTGATAGGAACTCATGCATTGATACAGGATGAAGTGAATTTTCAAAACCTAGGTCTTGTCATAACGGATGAACAGCATCGTTTCGGAGTGGAACAGCGCCGCATCCTTCGTGAAAAAGGTACGAATCCAGATGTCCTTTTCATGACTGCTACACCGATTCCGCGAACGCTTGCAATTACAGTGTTTGGGGAAATGGACGTCTCCACAATCGATGAAATGCCTGCCGGGCGAAAAGCGATAGAAACTTATTGGGCGAAACACCAGATGCTTGATCGGATCTTAGCATTTGTCGAAAAGGAACTAAAGAAAGGGAGACAGGCATACGTCATCTGTCCATTGATTGAAGAGTCGGAGAAACTCGATTCATTACAGAATGTTCTCGATGTTCATGCAATGCTGACACAATACTTTGCGAACAGGTACAAAGTGGGTCTTATGCATGGAAGGCTGCCCGCGGATGAAAAAGACGAAGTGATGCAGCAGTTTAGTGCCAATGAAGCACAAATCCTTGTTTCCACGACGGTTGTCGAGGTTGGGGTGAATGTTCCAAATGCAACGGTAATGGTCATTTATGATGCGGAGCGCTTTGGGCTTTCACAGTTGCATCAGTTACGCGGAAGGGTCGGACGGGGGAGTGATCAGTCCTTTTGCATACTGCTGGCTGATCCGAAAACGGAAGTCGGGAAAGAACGGATGAAAATCATGACCGAGACAAACGATGGATTTGCCCTTTCCGAAAAAGATTTGGAACTTCGTGGCCCCGGGGACTTCTTCGGTAAAAAACAAAGCGGCCTTCCCGAGTTCAAGGTAGCAGACATGGTCCATGATTACAGGACCCTGGAAGTGGCAAGGATGGATGCAGCAAAATTGATTGCCTCCCAAAGCTTTTGGCATTCCCCGGAGTATGCTCCGCTTCGGAACTATCTAGAGGGGACGGGTGTATTCACGGGAGAAAAGCTGGACTGAACTGAATGAAAAACCAATAGCAGATTGTGAGATTTTACTCAATATCTTGCAATCTGTTTTTAAAATATATATACTACTATTAGTACCTAGTCATAATACTACGGATGGTGACCTTCAAATGCGAAGAAATAAGAAGGAACGCCAGCAATTATTAATCGAAACGATTAAACAGAATCCTTTTGTAACGGATGAGGAGCTGGCTGAAAAATATTCGGTGAGCGTCCAGACCATTAGGCTTGACCGTCTTGAATTATCGATACCGGAACTGCGTGAGCGTATTAAAAGCGTGGCCGAGAAAAAATTCAGTGACGAGATCAGGGCATTGCCTTTGGATGAAATCATCGGGGAAGTAATTGACCTTAATTTAGATGATAATGCAATTTCGATTTTAGATATAAATAAAGAGCATGTCTTTAAGCGGAATGGAATTGCAAGGGGGCATCACCTTTTTGCCCAAGCGAATTCATTGGCTGTGGCAGTCATAAATGATGAACTGGCCTTGACTGCAAAAGCATCCATTTTATTTACTCGTTCTGTAAAGGAAAATGAAAGAGTGGTAGCTAAAGCGAGGGTTAAAAGCGTGGATCACACCAACGATCGTTCCGTGGTGGAAGTCAGAAGCTACGTGGGTAATGAACTGGTTTTTAAAGGCGAGTTCGAAATGTATCGCTCTTAACTTTCTAGTAAAGGATGAAAGAAAATGAAGATTACGATAGATGCCATGGGTGGCGATAATGCTCCCGAGGCGCAGGTTTTGGGGGCGATGAAAGCTGTCGAGAATTTTTCCGATGTGGAAATCACCTTGATAGGCAATCAAGCTGAAATAAACCAATACTTAGCAAAACATGACCGTATAAGGGTTATACATACTGATGAAAAAATATTGAGTACCGACGAACCGGTTCGTGCGGTCCGGCGCAAGAAAAGCGCCTCGATGGTGTTGGCTGCACAGCACGTAGCTGACGGAGAAGCAGATGCATGCATTTCCTCAGGCAATACGGGGGCGCTAATGGCTGCGGGCTTGTTTGTGGTCGGAAGAATAGAAGGAATTGAACGTCCGGCATTGGCTCCCACCCTTCCGACAATCGATGGTAAAGGTTTTGTGTTACTGGATGTAGGTGCGAACTCCGATGCGAAACCGGAGCATCTCCTTCAATTCGCCATAATGGGGTCTGTTTATGCCCAAAAAGTGCGAGGAATCGAAAAGCCCCGTGTCGGATTACTTAATATTGGCACAGAAGAAAAAAAGGGGAATGATCTGACAAAGCATGCCTTTACATTACTGCAGCAATCATCGGAGATATCCTTTATAGGTAACGTAGAGGCAAGGGACCTCCTGAACGGGCCGGCAGATGTTGTCGTTACGGACGGCTTCACGGGAAATATGGTATTAAAGACGCTTGAAGGTACTGCTATGAGCGTATTCAAAATGGTGAAAACGGCCTTGATGAGCAATCTCAAGAGTAAGTTGGCCGCAGCAATGGTAAAACCTGAACTAAAAGGCATAAAAAATAAAATGGATTATTCGGAGTATGGCGGTGCGGGCCTATTCGGTTTGAAGGCCCCTGTCATTAAGGCTCATGGTTCTTCAGATGCGAATGCGGTCTATAATGCAATACGCCAGACTCGCAATATGGTTGGAAATGACGTCATATCGACAATTGCGGAGACGATAGAAAAACAATAATAAATCAAAGAGGCAGGGGAGTAACAGATGGGTAAAATTGCTTTTGTCTTTCCAGGACAAGGTTCACAATCAATAGGAATGGGGCATGGCTTATTTCAGGAAAACGAGCGTGCTCAGAAAATTTTTCGAACAGCTGATGAAAAACTTGATTTTCCACTTTCCGAATTGATCTTTAATGGCACACAACAAGAATTAACGGTGACTTATAATGCACAGCCTGCTTTATTGACCACGAGTTATGCTTTCGTCAAGGAGTTGGAAGAAGCGGGAATCAAACCCGATTATACAGCCGGGCACAGTTTAGGTGAATATACGGCATTAGTGGCATCTGGTGCAATTTCTTTTGAGGATGCTGTATATACAGTGCGTAAGCGTGGTGAATTCATGGAAGCTGCGGTACCGAATGGTCAAGGCTCAATGGCTGCGATTTTGGGAATGGACCGGGAAGCCCTATCTGAAGTCACTTCTGAAATTACGGCCACAGGGGAATCCGTTCAATTGGCCAATATTAACTGTCCAGGGCAAATCGTCATTTCAGGCACTTCGGAAGGGGTTAAACTTGCGAGTGCAAAAGCCAAGGAAAATGGCGCTAAACGGGCTCTTCCTCTTGAGGTTAGCGGACCGTTCCATTCGGAATTGATGAAACCGGCAGCAGAAAAATTACAGGGTGTCCTCGATGAAGTAAGCATCAAACAGGCAGAAATTCCTGTTATTTCAAACGTAACGGCCAAGCCCATTACAGCTCCTGCCGAAATAAAAGAAAAATTAATCGAACAACTGTATTCACCGGTCCTTTGGGAGGACAGTGTGAAAAATCTACTTGAATTGGGCGTGGATACGTTCATCGAGGTGGGCCCTGGGAAAGTATTGGGCGGATTGATAAAGAAAATTGATCGTTCCGTTCAAATTCATTCGGTATCCGATTTAGATACTCTAACTAAAACAATTGAAACATTGAAGGGGGTACAATCATGATCCTCGAAGGAAAAAAAGCACTTGTAACGGGAGCCTCACGAGGTATAGGCAAGGAAGTTGCATTGGAACTTGCCCGTCAGGGAGCAGATGTTGCCATCAACTATTCTGGCAGTGAAGCTAAAGCGAATGAAGTGGTTGAAGAAATCAAGGCATTGGGGCGTAATGCATTCGCCATACAATGCGATGTTGCAAATAGTGAATCGGTGACAAGTATGATCAAAGAGGTCATCGAACAGTTTGGCAGAGTGGATATCCTGGTCAATAATGCTGGCATCACACGTGATAACCTATTGATGCGTATGAAAGAAGATGAATGGGATTCAGTGATCAATACGAATCTTAAAGGCGTGTTCCTATGCACCAAAGCGGTTACAAGGCAAATGATGAAACAGCGTAGCGGCAGGATCATCAATATGGCATCGATCGTCGGCGTCAGCGGTAATGCAGGGCAGGCTAATTATGTAGCGGCTAAAGCTGGTGTGATCGGCCTGACTAAAACCACGGCAAAGGAACTTGCTTCAAGAGGCATTACGGTCAATGCTATTGCCCCAGGTTTCATCTCAACGGATATGACGGGTGAATTGCCTGAAGATGTCCAAAAAGCCATGCTGGACCAAATTCCGCTTGCGCGGTTCGGTGACCCTAAAGATATTGCTGCAGTGGCGTCTTTCCTCGCTTCTGATGCCAGCAAATATATGACTGGGCAAACTCTTCATGTAGATGGCGGCATGGTCATGTAAGTTTTCTTTGATTTTTTTCGAAATTAATTTATAATGTTTTGAGGGGAGGTGAACACATTGGCAGATGTATTAGAAAGAGTAACTAAAATCGTTGTAGATCGTTTGAACGTAGAAGAATCAGAGGTAAAACTTGAAGCTTCTTTCAAAGAAGATCTTGGTGCCGATTCCCTTGATGTAGTTGAACTAGTCATGGAATTCGAAGACGAGTTTGATATGGAAATTTCGGACGATGACGCTGAAAAAATCGCCACAGTAGGTGATGCTGTGAATTACATACAAAGCACTATGTAATGAATTGTCATTTGACTAAAAGCTCCGTTTTTTAACGGGGCTTTCTCTTATTGCTTAAAGAAGTTTGTTGCATCAGCAGATAAGGAAATGAGCATGTACACGGTAAGTTCCGCCTGCATGGCAGTGGTCTTTTGCCATTAGTTTTCTTTAAGGTGATAATAATGTATGATGGTACATAGGAAAGCTTGACAGGAATTCCTGCCAGGTTTCTTTTTATATATATTGGAAAAATATGCTTTTTGAACCGTTGTGGAGGGTTTTGTGTGATGCGTAGGAACGGAAACAATCGTAAACCATCAATCAAGGATAATAATTTTAAACAGCTGCAAGAAAATCTGGGTTTTCATTTTAAAGATGAAAATCTATTAAAACAAGCTTTTACGCATTCATCTTATGTGAATGAGCATCGCCGTAAGCCTTATGAAGATAATGAAAGGCTTGAATTCTTAGGGGACGCTGTACTTGAATTGACCATCTCTAAATACTTATATCAAAAATATCCGATGATGAGCGAAGGTGAACTTACCAAACTAAGGGCTGCCATTGTTTGTGAGCCTTCACTAGTTGCTTTTGCCAACAGCCTTTCTTACGGGGAATATGTATTACTCGGAAAAGGTGAAGAAATGACAGGTGGAAGAGAACGTCCTGCCATGCTTGCGGATGTATTCGAAGCCTACATTGGCGCTTTGTACCTTGATCAAGGATTAGAGCCGGTTGTGCAGTTTTTGACGAATGTCGTGTTTCCGAAGATAGACGAGGGTGCTTTTTCTCATGTGATGGATTATAAGAGCCAGCTTCAGGAGCTGATCCAGCGGGATGCCATCGGTGTCCTGCAATATAAAATCTTGCAGGAAAAAGGACCGGCTCATAATCGGGAGTTTGTTTCGACCGTCTCCCTTAATGGGGAAGAGCTGGGCACTGGAATAGGAAAGTCAAAAAAAGAAGCGGAGCAGCATGCTGCCGAGCATGCATTGATCGTTTTAAAAGATAAAAAATCAACAAGATAGTTGAACAGTAGAGGGGGAAAGGTCATGTTCCTCAAACGTTTGGACGTTGTAGGATTTAAATCTTTCGCAGAGAAAATTTCGATTGATTTTGTACCTGGTGTCACGGCAGTGGTTGGACCAAACGGAAGCGGTAAAAGTAATGTGACCGATGCAGTCCGTTGGGTACTTGGAGAGCAGTCTGCGAAATCACTGCGTGGAGCAAAAATG
The DNA here is from genome assembly GCF_050269675.1 of Peribacillus sp. NPDC076916. NCBI lineage: Bacteria > Bacillati > Bacillota > Bacilli > Caryophanales > Bacillaceae > Peribacillus > Peribacillus sp. NPDC076916. Next base: position 142,633 of record NZ_JBNNIU010000001.1, on the reverse strand, counting down.
GAAGATATCATCTTTTCGGGAAGTGACACGAGGAAAGCGTTGAATTTTGCGGAAGTATCATTGACCCTTGATAACGAGACCAATTCCCTACCGATCGACTTTCATGAAGTCAGTGTGACAAGACGTGTATATCGATCGGGAGAAAGTGAATTTTTCATTAATAATCAAGGTTGCCGTCTTAAAGACATCATAGACCTTTTCATGGATTCTGGTCTTGGGCGAGAAGCCTTTTCCATCATCAGCCAAGGGAAAGTGGAAGAAATCCTAAGCAGTAAGGCTGAAGAAAGACGAGTGATCTTTGAAGAGGCAGCCGGTGTCCTTAAGTATAAAACCAGAAAACGAAAAGCGGAATCGAAGCTGACGGAAACACAGGATAACTTAAACCGTGTCCATGATATCCTCCATGAATTGGAGGGACAGGTGGAGCCGTTAAAAATTCAGTCTTCCCTCGCCAAGGAATTTTTGGCGAAGAAAGAAGAGCTTGAGCAAATAGAAGTGGCTTTAACCGTTTTTGAAATAGAAGAGCTTTATGAGAAATGGAAAAAACTTTCTCAAGAACTTGAAAAACATAATGAAATGGAACAGCAAATGGCAGGACAGCTTCATGACAGGGAAGGGCATCTCAAAAAACTAAGGGATAGTCTTGCTGCGCTTGAGACATCGATCAATGGGCTTCAGGAAGTTCTCCTGAATGCCAGCGAAGAACTTGAAAAGCTTGAAGGCCGTAAAGAGGTTTTGAAAGAACGGAAAAAAAATGCTGCCCAAAACAAGTCACAGCTAGAAAAAGCGATTGTGGAAGGTGAGGCTGCCGTCGAGCGGTTGTCTTTGCAAAAGGAAAGAGAAACGGAAATCCTCAATGCACTGAACATGGAAGTGAAAGGGATTTCTGAAACCTTACATGAAAAACAAAAAAGCCTAGGCCTATTCAATAGTGATATTGAAGCGATGATCGAAGCGAAAAAGAGTGACTATATCGAGTGGTTGAACAAGCAGGCATCGGCTAAAAACGAAAAACAATACCTGCTCCAGCAATTAACGCAGCAGGAACATAAAAATGCTAAACTGGATATGGAAAATGAAAAGTTCTTAACCGAAAGAATGGAAATTGCTGCTAAAAAAATGGAATATTCACAGCTGATGGAAAATATGACCAAGCAGCTTGAAGAGCATGTCACTTATTTCCGAAATCAGCAGAATAAATTGAATGCTGCAAAAGATACGTATCAAAAACAAGAAACCACCCTTTATAAGGCCTATCAATTCCTTCAACAGGCAAAATCTCGTAAGGAACTACTTGAAGAAATGGAAGATGATTATGCAGGCTTTTTTCAAGGGGTAAAAGAGGTTTTGAAAGCGAAAGAAACCCTTCGAGGCATTGAAGGGGCAGTTGCGGAATTGATAAAGGTTCCAAAGGAATATGAAACGGCTATCGAAACGGCTTTGGGCGGAGCGATGCAGCATGTTGTCGTGGAACGCGAAGAGCATGCACGGGAAGCCATTTCCTTCTTGAAGAAAAATAGGTATGGGCGTGCGACGTTCTTGCCATTATCAGTCATAAAGGCAAGAGAGATATCAGCTAACCAACTATCGATGCTGAAGAGCCATCCAGCTTTTGTGGGGACGGGTTCCTCATTGATCCAATATGATGATAGGCATGCAGCGATTGCTGAAAACCTATTAGGAACCGTAATGATCACCACCGATTTAAAAGGTGCAAATGACCTGGCCAAAATGATGCAGCACCGTTTCCGCTTCGTAACACTTGAAGGAGATATCGTCAATCCAGGTGGTTCAATGACTGGTGGAGCCTTAAAGCAAAAAACGACCTCCTTGCTTTCAAGGAAAACGGAATTGGAAGAGCTCCATCAAAAACTTGCTGCAATGGAAGCTAAAACAAATCAGCTAGAAAAGCAAGTCAAACAGCTCAAAGTGGATCTGGGTGTTCAAGAGCAAACGCTTGAACAAACCAGAAAAACAGGAGAGAGACTTCGATTACAAGAACAAACCCTTAAGGGCGAACTCCGTGAAGTGGAGCTGCAGGAAAGAAATGTGAATGAACGGCTGCATCTTTATGATTTGGATAAAAATTCATATTTGGAAGAACAACAGCAAAAAACTGCAAGACTTGAAGAGCTGGAAGAACTTTTGGGATCGTGTAAAAATGAGATTGAAGGGCTGGACCGGTTGATTTCAGAAATGACCGAACAAAAGCAATCTCAACAATCCTCGAAAGAGAGCCTTGCTGAAGAAACGAATGAACTGAGGGTAATGCTTGCCTCTAAGCGCGGCCAGCTGCAAAACCAAAAAGAGAAGATGGAACGCATTGAATCGGATCTTTCAAAGGAAACAAGCAGGCTTGCCGAAAACAAAGATGATTTAGGGCTCCTGACCAATGAAATGACAGACAGTTCAAGCGGGGAAGAGTCGCTGGAAGATATGGCTCAGCAGAAATTGCTCGATAAAAATGGGGCAATTGAAGGAATCGCCATGAAAAAACAGGAAAAAGACGAGCTTCTAACGCAAGTTGAAACTCTTGAATTGTCCTTGAAAGAGGAAAATAGGCTTTATAGAGGCATTGTCGAAGTGATAAAGGATGAAGAAGTGAAATTAACTCGTCTGGATGTCGAACTGGAAAATCGCCTCGCCCACTTGAGAGAAGAATATACCCTTTCCTTTGAGGGTGCTAAAGAACAGTATCCATTGATGATGCCTGCAGAAGAAGCTCAAAAAAGGGTGAAGCTGATCAAGCTTGCAATCGAGGAACTGGGGACGGTGAATCTAGGTGCAATTGATGAATACGCACGAGTAGCTGAACGCTATGAATTCCTTCTTAGTCAAAAGGAAGACCTTCAACAGGCGAAAGATACATTATTCCAAGTCATCGATGAAATGGATGATGAAATGAAGCGGCGTTTTGCGGATACCTTCTATTCAATCCGTGAAGAGTTCGAACAAGTCTTCAAAGCCTTATTCGGCGGTGGCAGAGCGGAGCTGAAGCTGACAAATCCGGATGATTTACTAAATACAGGAGTAGATATCATTGCACAGCCTCCTGGGAAAAAACTGCAAAATTTGAGCCTCTTATCCGGGGGAGAACGAGCATTGACAGCCATAGCCCTTTTATTCTCCATTCTAAAAGTGCGTCCTGTGCCTTTCTGTATCCTTGATGAGGTCGAGGCAGCGCTTGATGAGGCGAATGTCGTCCGGTTCAGTCAATTTTTAAGGAAGTTCAGCAGGGAAACGCAGTTCATCGTGATCACTCACCGCAAGGGCACGATGGAAGAGGCGGATGTCCTATATGGCATTACGATGCAGGAGTCAGGTGTCTCCAAACTTGTTTCCGTCCGGATGGAAGAATCAGAAAACTTTATTGAAGTTTAAAATTCATGAATTAAAGGAAGTGGGACAATGAGTTTTTTCAAAAAGCTAAAAGAGAAATTTACGACCCAGGAAGAAAAAGAAAAAGAAAAATCAGTTGAAGCAGAAATATCCATAGGGGAAAAATTCAAACAAGGTTTGACAAAGACGAGGAATTCCTTTACGGGAAGGGTTAATGAACTTGTTGCCCGATACCGGAAAGTGGATGAGGACTTTTTTGAAGAACTTGAAGAAATCCTGATACAGGCTGATGTAGGCTTTGATACTGTGATGGAACTGATTGATCAATTAAAAATGGAAGTCAAGCTTCGCAATATCTCTGATACGAGGGAAGTGCAGTCCGTTATTTCCGAAAAGCTTGTAGAAATCTACCAAGGTGATGGTGAAGCGACTTCAAGCCTGAATATACAAGAAGAAGGTTTGACGGTCATATTGTTTGTAGGGGTTAATGGGGTAGGAAAAACGACGACCATTGGTAAACTTGCCCATAAATTCAAAACAGAAGGTAAATCTGTCGTATTGGCTGCCGGTGATACCTTCCGTGCCGGTGCAATCGAACAGCTCGAGGTTTGGGGAGAGCGTGTCGGTGTCAGTGTAATCAAACAGGGTGAAGGTTCTGACCCTGCAGCGGTCATGTTCGACGCCATTCAGGCCGCCAAGGCACGAAAAGCGGATATACTGATTTGCGATACGGCCGGCCGCTTACAGAATAAAGTGAATTTAATGAAGGAATTGGAAAAGGTGAAACGTGTAATTGAACGTGAAGTACCAGGTGCACCACACGAGGTGTTGCTTGCCCTTGATGCTACGACTGGGCAAAATGCACTTATTCAGGCCAAGACATTCAAGGAAGCGACCAATGTTTCCGGTATTGTTTTAACAAAGCTTGATGGCACTGCAAAAGGTGGGATTGTTTTGGCAATTCGCAATGAATTGGCCATTCCCGTTAAATTTGTCGGGCTAGGTGAAAAAATGGACGATTTACAGGAATTCGATGCTGAGAAATATGTTTACGGCCTTTTTGCTGATATCATCGATAAAGAAGAGGTTTAGAAAAAATGCAAGCCGGAAGAGATAATTCTCTTCTGGTTTTTTGTTCACAATGGTTATTTGGAGGAACAATTGCAGAAAGGTACAAAAAAGAGGATGAAAAAAGAAAAAAATAATGCTTTGCAAACATGTGGTAAGGAGTTTAACTTGACATCAAATAAACAAGGCTTTACAATATAAACTTGTAAAGGGTTTTCACTTAACAGCAGGGAGGCTTGCTAAGATGCTTGAAAAGACAACGCGGATTAATTATTTGTATGACTTTTACCAATCGTTGTTAACAGAGAAGCAGCAGAGCTACATGTCCCTCTACTATCTGGATGATTACTCTCTTGGCGAGATTGCCGAAGAATACGAAGTCAGTAGGCAGGCAGTCTATGATAATATAAAAAGAACGGAAGCGATGCTTGAGGAATATGAAGCAAAGCTTTTGTTATTTCAAAAATTTCAAGAGCGTAACCAGTGGATTGCTAATATGAAGGGACTCATAGAAAAGGATTCCTTTTCAAAAGAGGAGCTGCTTGAAGCAATCACAACGCTTGAGAAGTTGGATTAGGAGGCGGCAATATGGCATTTGAAGGATTGGCCGACCGACTGCAGAGCACGATGCAAAAAATCCGCGGAAAAGGGAAGGTCAACGAAGCGGACGTAAAAGAAATGATGCGTGAAGTTCGATTGGCCCTGCTTGAAGCGGATGTTAACTTTAAAGTCGTGAAGGATTTTGTAAAACGTGTCAGTGAACGTTCGGTAGGTCAGGAAGTGCTGAAAAGCTTAACCCCCGGTCAACAGGTAATTAAAGTAGTTAAGGAAGAATTGACGGAGCTGATGGGCGGCGAACAAAGCAAGATTGCCGTTGCCTCGAAACCACCGACTGTCATTATGATGGTAGGGCTTCAGGGTGCTGGTAAAACGACGACCACCGGAAAGCTTGCCAATCTTCTTAGAAAAAAATACAACCGCAAGCCATTGCTCGTTGCGGCTGATATTTACCGTCCGGCGGCGATTAAGCAGCTTGAAACACTTGGCAAACAATTAAGCATGCCTGTTTTCTCCCTTGGGGACCAGGTCAGCCCTGTTGAAATTGCCAAACAGGCAATTGAAAAAGCAAAGGAAGAACATCATGATTATGTGTTGATTGATACCGCAGGCCGCCTACATGTTGATGAAAACTTGATGGGTGAACTGAAGGATATCAAAGAGTTGACAAAACCTGATGAAATCTTCTTGGTTGTCGATGCGATGACAGGTCAGGATGCGGTCAATGTAGCCCAAAGCTTCAATGAACAGCTAGGCCTGACAGGAGTCGTCTTAACGAAACTTGATGGGGATACACGTGGCGGTGCGGCACTTTCCATTCGTTCAGTCACCGACACGCCGATTAAATTCGTCGGTATGGGGGAAAAGTTGGATGCACTTGAAGCTTTCCATCCAGAACGGATGGCGTCAAGGATTCTCGGCATGGGTGATGTATTGACCCTTATCGAAAAAGCACAGGCCAATGTAGATGAAGAAAAAGCGAAAGAATTAGAGAAAAAGATGCGTACAGCCACTTTTACCTTTGATGATTTCCTTGATCAGCTTGGTCAGGTGCGGAATATGGGACCGCTTGATGATATTCTGAAAATGATTCCCGGTGCGAATAAAATGAAAGGGATGGACAATCTTCAAATCGATGAGAAACAGATCGGTCATGTAGAAGCTATCATCCGTTCAATGACTACGCATGAGAAGGAACATCCGGAATCCATGAATGCATCCCGCAAGAAACGGATTGCCAAGGGAAGCGGCAGATCGATTCAAGAAGTGAACCGTCTACTGAAACAATTCGAAGAAATGAAAAAGATGATGAAACAGGTTACGAACATGCAAAAAGGAAAGAAAAAGGGATTCAAATTCCCGTTCATGTAAGGTTTATTTCAGGTCGAAACTGAAGTGAAATACGGGTCGAATCCATGTGTTTCAACACTTTTTTTACCTGTTAAGAAAAAAACCTTTACAAACATACAAGACATTTGATATTATACTATCTTGTGTGAAACTATTCGGAGGTGCTTATTTAAAATGGCAGTAAAAATTCGCTTAAAACGTATGGGAGCTAAAAAATCTCCTTTCTATCGTATTGTAGTTGCAGATTCCCGTTCACCACGTGACGGACGTTACATTGAAGTTGTAGGAACTTATAACCCGGTGACTCAACCAGCTAAAGTTGACATCAACGAAGAGCTTGCTCTTAAATGGTTACAAGATGGAGCTAAACCATCTGATACAGTTCGTAACTTATTCTCAACACAAGGCATCATGGAAAAATTCCATGTTGCAAAAAACAGCAAGTAATCGACGGTAGTTGATGAAAGCACTGATTGAAACGATTGTTTCAGCACTTGTGGATTATCCGGAAGAGGTCATCGTGACCTCCAAGGAAGAATCCGACCGGATTGTTTATATCCTCTCCGTTCATAAAGAGGACATGGGCAAGGTGATCGGTAAACAAGGGCGTGTTGCTAAGGCGATTCGGACTGTGGTATATGCAGCAGGATCTTCACAGCAGAAGAAAATCTATTTGGAGATTTCCGAATAAGGAGGGTTAATACCCCTCCTTTTTTTGTACTTCAAGAAAGTGAAATTCCGACTCGGATCCTAATTGAATAGACCAGGACTTTAAACTTTACGCCTTTTTAAGACGCATCTTTTACCGATTTACGTTATACTTAAGAGAATGACCCCCATTTCAAAAAGATTACCCCATCATACATATTTTTTGAAGGAATTAAGAAATCATAGATAATAGGAGGTGCTGGAATGAAAATTCTCCAAAATGTAATCGTTAACCAAGTATTAACGGAATCCAGCAAGAATCAGCTCCTCGAGAAATACAAGTCAAAACGCCTTCAGCTTCAAAAAGAGAGTGAACAGCTTCGCTTTGAACTGAAAAAACTTGAAAAAACAAGAACTCTCCAACCTGCTAGTCTCCGTGCTCATTTTGAAAAAGAAATAAACCAGAGGCAAGAAAAAATTAAACTGCTTGAATTTCAAATGGAGCAGTTGGAGATCCTTCCCGCAGGAAGTGAATTGAAGGAACGGGAAGTTCAAAGTATCATTGATGTGGAAATTGGGGCAGATTGGGACGAAATTATGGCAACGAAGACCATTGTCATTAAAGATGGAATCGTCTCGGAAATTCGTTAGAGGTGAAAGAATGGAAAAATGGTTTAATGTAGGTAAAATTGTCAACACACATGGTCTTTTAGGAGAAGTCCGTGTTATTTCTTCAACAGACTTTCCAGAAAAACGATACAAAGTGGGAAATACTCTGTATTTGTTTAGGGACACGGAGAAAAAACCCTTGCCGCTTATCATCAGGTCGCATCGCACCCATAAAAACTTTAACCTGCTGACATTCGAGAATTATTATAACGTCGGACAGGTCGAGGCTTTTAAAAACGGGGTCCTGAAAGTCAAGGAAGCACAGCTTGGCAAATTGGACGAAGGTGAGTTCTACTTCCATGAAATCATCGGCTGTTCGGTATTTACTGATGAAGGCATGGAAGTTGGGGAAATCATTGAGGTTCTTACGCCTGGTGCCAATGATGTTTGGGTAATTAAGAAAGCTGGCAGTAAGGACGTCCTGATCCCGTATATTGAACAAATTGTAAAAGAAGTGGATATTTCCGCTAAAAAGGTCATCATTACACCGATGGAAGGACTTTTGGACTGATGAAAATCGATGTGCTTTCGCTTTTTCCAGAAATGTTCGAAGGGGTATTTGGTTCGTCAATCTTAAAAAAGGCAGCGGAAAAGCAGGCTGTCAGCTATAAGGTGACCAATTTTCGAGATTATGCAGATAATAAACATTCGACGGTAGACGATTATCCGTATGGCGGCGGTGCCGGAATGGTATTGAAGGCACAGCCGATCTTTGATGCTGTGGAAGCTTTAAAAGGGCAAGGTGAGCTAACCCCAAGGGTAGTCCTGCTTTGTCCCCAGGGAGAGCGTTACACGCAGAAAAAAGCCGAAGAGCTTGCCGGAGAGGAACATCTCATTTTCATTTGCGGGCATTATGAAGGGTATGATGAGCGCATCCGGGAGCATGTCGTCACTGATGAAATATCGATTGGAGACTTTGTACTTACAGGCGGGGAATTGGGTGCGATGGTCATTATTGACAGCGTTGTGCGTTTGCTGCCTGGCGTTCTGGGAAATGTTGACTCCCCGATTCTTGATTCCTATTCTTCTGGTTTGTTAGAGCATCCCCATTATACTAGGCCTGCAGATTTCCGGGGGATGAAGGTTCCCGATCCGTTAATATCCGGGAATCATAAAAAAATCGATGAATGGCGGATGAAGGAATCTCTGCGCAGAACTTGGATTCGACGTCCGGATTTGCTCGATAGTTATGAACTATCGGAAGTTGAAAAAAAATTATTATCCGAGATTAAAAAAGAAGACTGATGTCTATTGCATCGACGTTTATAGTATGATAGGATATAACTTGTGACTTGGGCAAAATGCTCAGTCTTATAACGATGTTCCGCTGCAAACAATATGTATTTGCAAGAGCGTCCAGGAGGAGTTGAAATCGATGCAAAATCTTATTAACGAAATCACAAAAGAACAACTTCGCTCAGATCTTCCATCATTCAGACCTGGTGACACAGTACGTGTACACGTAAAGGTTATTGAAGGAACTCGCGAACGTATCCAGTTGTTTGAAGGCGTTGTAATCAAACGTCGTGGCGGCGGAGTTAGTGAAACTTTCACAGTACGTAAGATTTCTTACGGCGTTGGAGTAGAACGTGCTTTCCCTGTTCACACACCAAAAATTGCGAAACTAGAAGTTATCCGTCACGGTAAAGTACGTCGTGCGAAACTTTATTACCTACGCGAACTTCGTGGTAAAAAAGCACGTATTAAAGAAATTCGTCGTTAATCCTTCGAATATCTTCATGCGGGTTTACCATGATCCACATAAGGTGAATAACCAAACAGTATCATGCAAAAAAAAGGGAGCTTGTTTATCAGGCTCCCTTTTTGCACTTTAAGAAACGATGAATGCACATACGGTGAAAACTATATAGAATCCTGCTCGCTATAGCGTTCGCAACATGTTAAAATAATTGTTGATATGCTTCAAAAAGGGTGGGTAAGGATGGCGAAAAAGAAAAATGAATTGTGGGAATGGACGAAGGCGGTCATAATCGCGGTTATAGCGGCGACGCTGATTCGTTATTTCCTCCTGGCTCCTATTGTTGTGGACGGTAATTCCATGATGCCGACATTAAAGGATACGGACCGCATGATCGTTAATAAAATCTCCTATTCGATCGGCGAACCGAAAAGATTCGACATTATCGTTTTCGAAGCTCCAGAAGGAAAAGATTACATAAAGCGGGTCATCGGATTGCCAGGGGAAAAAGTGGAATATAGAGATGATACTCTATACGTGAATGGAAAAGCTTATGATGAGCCATACTTGGATGAATATAAAGAACAATTGATTGATGGCGGGGATTTGACCGAATCTTTTACATTAAGTGATGTCATAGAACAAGGAACGGTACCTGAAGACACCCTTTTTGTCCTAGGGGATAATCGCCGTTTTAGTAAGGATAGCCGCCATATTGGCGTAGGTGTCGTTCCTTACGATAAAGTGTTAGGAAAAACTAAATTAGTTTATTGGCCGATTGAAGACTTTCGATTGGCGGAATAGTAGGAAGGTGGATTCCATTGACAATACAGTGGTTCCCTGGCCATATGGCCAAAGCAAGACGGGAAGTAACAGAGAAATTAAAACTGATCGACATCATCTTTGAACTTGTGGATGCCCGGATTCCGGCATCTTCACGAAATCCGATGATCGATGAAATCATTCAGCATAAACCGCGGGTTATCCTTTTGAATAAAGCGGATATGGCCGATCCGGTAAAAACCAATATGTGGCTTGAGCATTATAAATCGCAGGGGAAAACGGCGATTGCCATTAATTCTCAGGCAGGAAACGGTTTAAACCAGATTACGGCTGCTGCCAAAAAACTTTTAAAAGAGAAGTATGAGCGGATGGAATCTAGAGGAATAAAGCCGAGAGCGATCCGTGCCATGATAGTCGGCATTCCGAACGTTGGGAAATCGACACTAATCAATCGACTTGCCAAAAAGAACATTGCCAAAACAGGGAATACTCCTGGCGTCACGAAAGCGCAGCAATGGATAAAAGTTGGTAAGGAATTGGAATTGCTGGATACGCCGGGGATTCTCTGGCCGAAATTCGAAGATCAAGAAGTTGGTTTGAAGCTTGCATTGACAGGTGCGATCAAGGATACGATTTTAAACTTGCACGAAGTCTCTTTATACGGTCTTCGCTTTTTGGAAAAAGAATATCCGGATCGAATGAAATCCCGTTATAACCTGGATGTAATTCCGCAGGAAACGCTAGAATTGTTCGATGCGGTCGGAAAGTTCAGGGGCTGTTTGGCATCTGGGGGCTTCATCGATTATGATAAAACCGCGGAGTTGGTCGTACGTGAAATCCGTTCAGAAAAGATGGGCCCGCTTACGTTCGAGGTCCCATTGGATTATGAAGAGGTTGATATTCCCGATTAACTGGAAGTGATACGGAGCTGGAGCTGGATGTCGAAAAGGTATTTCTTTTTGATGTCTCTTTTCCGCTCCGTATTTTTTTCTGAACTGAAGAAAGGAAGCAAGACTGCCGATAATTAATATGATGGGTGATAAAAGATGATAACTACAATGAGCATTAAGGAAATCTCCTCAAAATTAATGACAATAAGAGAACCCGAAGATCCTTTTTTACAAGAATGCCAGGAGGATGGAAGAAAGGGAGTAACCGACTTAGTAGGCAAATGGCAAAGAGCTTATGAAAAAGAACAAAAGGTAAGGGATGCTTTCACGGAAATGACAGAGTTTGAACGGCAATTGCGAAAACAGGGGTTTTCCATTTTGGCTGGTATCGATGAAGTGGGAAGAGGACCGCTCGCAGGACCAGTTGTGACGAGTGCAGTCATCTTGCCTGAATCTTTTTATTTGCCAGGTCTTAATGATTCTAAAAAAATTCCAGAATCAAAAAGGGAACGGTTTTATGAGATGATTTTTAAGGAAGCACTATCCATAGGTGTGGGTGTTGTACATAGCGAAGTTATTGATGAAATCAATATATATCAAGCCACGAAAAAGGCAATGGTGGCCGCAGTGAACGATTTGTCAGAACTTCCTGATCATTTGCTGATCGATGCGATGGAACTGGATGTGCCGATTCCGCAGCTTTCACTCATAAAGGGGGACTCAAGAAGCATTAGCATCTCTGCGGCCTCCATAATAGCGAAAGTGACCCGTGATAGGATGATGAAGGAATATGGTGAAAAATATCCGGAATATGGTTTCGAAAAGCACATGGGTTACGGGACGAGCCAACATTTAGAAGCACTCCGCACGCACGGGCTTACACCTTGGCATAGAAGAAGTTTTGCACCAGTTAAGGAAATCGCTGCAAGAACGAAGAGCTAAGGGGGGATGAGGGTGCAATCCATAACAAGCGGGCAACCCGTTTCTTCACCCATTGAAGTAAAAGGATCTGTGAGTTTGAAAAATGGACAAATCCTTATCGGGAAGGTGAATAAGGTTTTTCCTGACCAAACGGCCGAAGTACAGATTGGCCATCAAAAAATGATTGCCAATCTCGAAATCCCGCTACGGGCAGGAGAAAGGTATTGGTTTCAAGTGAAGCACCCAATAGAGGGGAGGATCGTGTTAAAAGCTTTAGATTCCCCCGATATGAGTGTTTCCGGCTTAAAGGGAACGGCTGGACAATTGATCGCTCATCTTGGCATGTCGCCTGAACCGGCCGCTTCGAAGCTTGCCGAATACCTCTTGGTAAATAGGCTTCCGATAACAAAGGAAACCTTTCAGTCCGCTTTACAATGGTTAAAAGCTGCTGATGCTGCAGAAGCTGGTCTGCCTGTAATAAAATCGATGTACAATCAGCAACTGCCATTTGTAAAAGATGTATTTGATGCATTATTTACGCAGTCCAAAGGTGAACCTTTCCACAAACTACTCAGTGCCTTCAAGCAACAGCTGCAAGATGTTGGGGCAGTAACGAGGACTGCCGTCAAGCTTAAGGATGTATTGGACTCTTTGCATGTTGTTAAACAGAACCAGCTTCAACAAAATGGTTTGCAAAACCTAGTGACCACTTGGCTGAATCCCGATTCAACGCCAGAAATGAAATCTGGTGCATTTTCCCTGCTTCAAAAGACGGGTTTAATTCCAAAAGGAATTACAGAAGCTGTCTTTCTGGAAAACTTAATGGATGGGACTGAGGCAAGGTCCGTTATGGCCAAGAATTCAGTGATTGATAAATTACACCAAGGATTGCAGTTGCTTTCCGGGACAAAAAGCGGTGCATTTGCAAAAGTTGTAGAGGCCGAAACGACCATTGATCGCAAATTTACCGGTCATGATCATAAGGGAGCAAACCTGCCAGCTGATCTCCACTCGATACAGAGAAAAAACATTTCTGCAGAAAAACTTTCCCCTCTTGTCTTTCATTTACTCCAGAGTGCTTTTACCGAAGCAACAGCTAAAAAGGCAATAGGCGGAAAAATAGAAGTGAATGACCTTATAGGCTACTTGAATACGGATACAGAGCAAATAGAGGAGTCGAAGGGTAAGGTGGCTGAATTACTGTTTCAGTCCCTTAATAAGCTTTCTGAGGCCCAATACGTTAGGAATAATGAGCGGCTTGTCCTTTCACATGTACTGGAAGCTGAGTTTCAAACAATCGATTTCACCAACGGGCCTTCCGTTGCAAACCAACTAAAAGAAATGACCAAGGTCCTTGGCCTTCAGCTGGAACATGCACTCCTTAATCTTTCTGGAGATGATACGAAGGAGATCCCGAATGATTTAGAGACACTTAAACCGCTGCTGCTTAAATTGCTGAATGAGCAAATTCCGGCATCTATCAAGGAGATGGCAGAACAAATCCTGAATCGGATTACTGCGCAACAGGTCCTTTCACAGGAAAATGGGCCGATCCAGAATTTGCTCCTGACACTTCCACTCAATTTGGGATCGATTCAAACAGACCTAACTTTACAATGGAGCGGAAGGAAAACAAAAGATGGCAAAATAGACCCGGATTACTGCAGAGTCCTATTTTATTTAGAATTGGAACGTCTTAAAGAAACGGTCATCGACATGCAGGTTCAAAACCGTATCATAAAAGTGACGGTCATCAATGGGCATGGTGCGCTCCTTGAAGAGGCAGCCGGTCAATATCTTGACATCCTAAGAGAAAATCTCGGAAAAATGGATTACAGATTATCAGGGGTTTCATTTGTAAAAACCGTGAATGAAAAAGAGCGGGTCCTAGAGGTGAAACCGATTCCTTTTTCGGAAACCGGTTCATATAGCGGATTGGATATTCGAATATGATAAATGAGCAACGAAAAGAAGCCATTGCCTTAAAGTATGATCAAAGAACGTCCAAAGCGCCCGTCATATTGGCGAAGGGGAAAGGTAAAACGGCTGAAAATATTCTGAAAACGGCCATGAAACTGAATATACCGGTCCAGAGGGACGAATCGCTTGCTGCACTTTTAGGTCAATTGGATATAAATCAAACGATTCCGGAAGAATTATATGGAGCAGTTGCAGAGGTATTTGCATTCATTTATAAAGTTGACAAGGACATGAATCGGTAGGATCCTAGTTATCTGTTATTTCACCAAATGGAGTTATGTTGGTTTATGTAGAATATTAGGGAAATCACTATCATATTTTCATTATACTAAAAAAATACTAAACTATTTACAAAAGGACAAGGCAATGGCTTTGTCCTTTTGCTTTTATTTAGGGTAAGACAAGGGATAACCGTGGATTCTCATGAAAAGTTTTCTGAGTCAATATGTTGAAAAGGCTTTCATAGTAACATTTTATCTAGATTTCAACTGTAATGACAATAGAATTTCAGAGCAAAAATGAATGATTTTAACAAGAAAAAAATCTACGGAAAAGAAGGTATTTTCCATTTTACACAGGAGAATAGAAGTATATTATAATAATATTTTAAAAATTCCGGGAAAGAAAATTATGCACGAAGGAGAATTTTGTTGTAATATGATAGAGAAAACACGCATTAAATTTCGAAGTTGTTTTTTAGTAGATAAGGAGGATGGGAAATGAATATCCATGAGTATCAGGGGAAAGAGATATTGCGACAATACGGGGTATCCGTTCCAAATGGCCGGGTTGCCTTTACTGTTGATGAAGCAGTGGAAGCAGCGAAGGAGTTAGGTACGGAAGTTGTTGTCGTAAAAGCTCAAATTCATGCGGGCGGCCGCGGGAAAGCCGGCGGAGTCAAGGTAGCGAAGAATCTTGATGAAGCTCGTACATATGCAGAAGAGATTCTTGGCAAGACGTTGGTGACCCATCAAACAGGACCTGCAGGCAAGGAAGTTAAGCGTTTACTTATAGAAGAGGGCTGCGACATTACGAAAGAGTATTATATCGGGCTGGTCCTTGACCGTGCTACGAATAGTGTCGTGTTGATGGCTTCTGAAGAAGGCGGAACGGAAATTGAGGAAGTGGCCGAAATGACGCCAGAGAAAATTTTCAAAGAAGTAATCGATCCGGTTGTCGGCCTGACTGGCTTCCAAGCACGGAGGATTGCATTCAATATCAATATTCCGGCTTCACTTATAAATAAAGCTTCCAAGCTGATGGTTAACTTATATACTGCTTTCGTTGAAAAAGATTGCTCAATCGCAGAAATCAACCCATTAGTGGTTACGGGCGACGGAAATGTAATGGCACTTGATGCTAAATTGAATTTTGATGATAATGCGATTTACCGCCAAAAAGACATCGCGGAATTCCGTGATTTGGATGAAGAGGATGCAAAAGAGATTGAAGCATCAAAACATGGCCTTAGTTACATATCGCTTGACGGAAATATCGGATGCATGGTTAATGGTGCCGGGCTTGCTATGGCTACGATGGACATCATTAAACATTATATGGGAGATCCGGCTAACTTCCTTGACGTTGGTGGCGGCGCCACTGAGGAAAAAGTGAAAGAGGCTTTCAAAATCATCCTTTCCGATAAAAATGTTAAAGGCATCTTCGTTAATATCTTCGGAGGAATCATGAAATGTGACATCATCGCAACAGGCGTCGTGGCTGCTGCTAAAGAGCTTGGCTTGGATGTCCCTCTTGTTGTTCGTCTTGAAGGAACGAATGTGGACCTTGGCAAAAAGATTCTAAAAGAGTCAGGTTTAAATATTACGGCTGCTGAATCAATGGCTGATGGAGCACAAAAAATAGTATCACTTGTAGGATAATAGGCAGGGGGGAACATAATGAGCGTTTATATTAATAAAGATACGAAAGTGATCGTTCAGGGAATCACTGGTGCAACAGCATTATTTCATACAAAACAAATGTTGGAATACGGCACGAAAATCGTTGGAGGAGTCACTCCGGGTAAAGGTGGAACAGAAGCGGAAGGGGTACCTGTATTCAATACAGTTTCCGAAGCTGTCACTGAAACCGGTGCGAATGCTTCCGTTATCTATGTACCGGCGCCATTTGCTGCCGATGCAATTCTGGAAGCTGTAGACGCAGAACTTGATCTTGTCATTTGTATCACAGAACATATTCCTGTCCTGGATATGGTCAAGGTTAAGCGTTACATGGAAGGCAAAAAAACTCGCTTGATCGGACCGAACTGCCCAGGTGTCATTACTCCTGAAGAGTGTAAGATTGGTATCATGCCAGGATATATCCACAAAAAAGGCCATGTAGGTGTAGTTTCACGTTCTGGAACTTTAACGTACGAAGCCGTTCACCAATTATCACAAGCAGGCATCGGGCAATCTTCGGCTGTCGGTATCGGTGGGGATCCAGTTAACGGAACGGATTTCATCGACGTATTGAAGGCATTCAATGAAGATCCGGAAACACATGCTGTGATCATGATCGGGGAAATCGGCGGAACGGCAGAAGAAGAAGCAGCAATCTGGGTGAAGGAAAATATGACTAAGCCAGTTGTTGGTTTCATTGGTGGCCGTACGGCTCCTGCCGGTAAACGCATGGGACATGCCGGAGCCATTATCTCAGGAGGAAAAGGAACTGCTGACGAGAAAATCCGCGTTATGAACGAATGTGGAATTAAAGTTGCCGAAACTCCATCCGTAATGGGTGAAACATTGATTTCCGTCTTGAAAGAAAAAGAGATTTACGAACCTTGTAAAACACATTAATTTAAGCTGGGCCGACCTTTTTTTGGGTCGGTCTTATTTTCCTCCAATTTCCTCGGGAGACACCGAGTACATCACCATCAACCTACCTTTAAAAAAATCCGGTTAGGGGCGTTTCAAATTGAATAAAAAAGAAAAGTTAATCCATCTCCATCATTGCCGCGGGGCAGGATGGAAATCAATCCAAACAATCATGTCAAAAGATCCGTCATTATCTTCCCTATTCACGACGGATTACGTTGAATGGGCAAAAATGCTCCCTATCCCTTCAAATAAGCTCAACCTCTTTCTCAAAGATTTACATTCACTCAATACCATCGATAAACTTAAAAATTACGAAGATAGCCAAATCCATTGTTTGACGATCTTCGATGATGAATATCCTTTTTTGCTGAAGCAAATATTCGATCCTCCGTGGGTTCTTTATTATAAAGGTGATAAGAAGCTTTTAACAAGGAAGAATACACTAGGTGTTGTTGGAACACGTAAGCCAACCTCGTATGGTCTGGAGGCCTTAAAATCGATTCTATTACCGCTAGTAAAGAAAAAGTTCGTGATCATAAGCGGGGTGGCGGCTGGAATCGATGCAGAGTCACATAAGATCACATTAAGGGAAGGCGGAGATACGATTGGGGTTTTAGGAGGAGGGCTTATGCAAATATATCCGAAATCCAATGTTACCCTTGCTGAAGAAATCGTCAATAAAGGCCTGCTTATATCTGAGACTCCACCGGAAATGAAGGCGGAACCTTGGATGTTTCCGCTTAGGAATCGAATCATCAGTGGATTATCACAGGGAGTATTCGTGGTCGAGGCAAAAGAAAGGAGCGGTTCCCTTATTACGGCACAAGCTGCTTTGGAACATGGCAGGGAGGTATTTGCACTTCCTGGAAATGTTACAAGCCTTGAATCACTGGGGACCAATCAATTGATTTCCGATGGTGCCAAACTTGTTTTGAGTTCCAGGCAGATCGAGGAAGAGTTTTGACAATATAATATAGAAGATAGGCGGAGAATCATACGGGAAAATAGAAAAAAGGTGCTTTTTTAGAAGGATGGGTTGAATTATTAGACAAAAAGGTTGAAAATATTGTAAAACTGTTATAAGTTTTGCAAATGGCACCTCTTGTCAAAATACCTATTAATAAATGAATCAGCATGCTTTGAAAAGTAAAGAGGTGTTGACAAATGATTTTTGAATGATTAATAATAGTGAAGATTTATATTACCTCTTTGAGGAGGATTTATTGGATGTCAGAATACTTAGTGATTGTGGAATCGCCCGCAAAGGCGAAAACAATAGAACGTTACTTGGGAAAAAAATATAAAGTAAAGGCTTCCATGGGGCATGTTCGAGATTTGCCTAAAAGTCAAATGGGTGTCGATGTTGAACATGAATATGAGCCTAAATATATAACTATCCGCGGCAAAGGCCCGGTTTTAAAAGAATTGAAAACCGCTGCGAAAAAAGCGAAAAAAATCTATCTCGCGGCTGACCCCGACAGGGAAGGGGAAGCCATTGCCTGGCATTTGGCTCACAGTCTTGATGTTGATGTTAACTCTGATTGCCGTGTGGTATTCAACGAGATCACGAAAGAGGCCATCAAAGAATCATTTAAATCGCCGAGGCCAATAAATATGAAATTGGTTGATGCCCAGCAGGCAAGAAGGGTTTTGGATCGTTTAGTCGGATACAATATAAGCCCGCTTTTGTGGAAAAAGGTAAAAAAAGGCTTAAGTGCGGGACGGGTCCAATCGGTTGCTGTACGGATGATCATTGACCGGGAGAAGGAAATCAAAGATTTCATCCCGGAAGAGTATTGGACAATCAAGGCTGATTTTGTAAAAGGCAAAGAACAGTTTGAAGGTTCCTTCTTCAGCCTTGGCGGAGAGAAGAAGGAATTAAAAACCGAAGAGGACGTCAAAAAAGTGCTCGCCTCTTTAAATGGCGGTGAATTTACGATAGGAGCCGTGGCTAAAAAGGAAAGAAGGCGCAATCCAGCTGCCCCTTTTACAACTTCTTCCCTACAACAGGAAGCGGCACGTAAATTGAATTTCCGTGCAAAGAAAACTATGATGCTTGCTCAGCAGCTTTATGAAGGAATCGAGCTTGGTAAGGAAGGTACAGTCGGGTTAATCACTTATATGAGAACCGATTCAACCCGGATTTCCGATGTTGCGAAAGAGGAAGTCCATACCTTCATCCAAAATAATTATGGTAAAGATTATGTTCAGGCTGAACAGCGCAAGGAGAAAAAACAAACGAATGCCCAGGACGCCCATGAAGCAGTCAGGCCAACAAGCACATTACGTGAACCGGGTGTGGTCAAGGAGTTCTTATCCAGAGATCAATTCCGTCTTTATAAATTGATATGGGAACGATTCGTTTCTAGTCAAATGTCTTCGGCAGTCATGGATACGATGAGTATCGACCTGCATAACGGGGATGTCATCTTCAGGGCAAATGGTTCAAAAATTAAATTTCCGGGTTTCATGAAGGTATATGTTGAAGGGTCCGATGACTCGGTGGAAGAAAAGGAAAATGCACTTCCGGATGTAAAAAAAGGAGATCAATTCTTTTCAAAAGATATCGAGCCAAAGCAGCATTTCACACAGCCTCCGCCCCGATATACTGAAGCACGTCTTGTCAAAACCCTAGAGGAACTGGGAATAGGCCGTCCTTCTACATATGCTCCTACCTTGGATACGATTCAAAAACGGGGCTATGTTACCTTGGATAATAAACGGTTCATCCCAACTGAGCTTGGTGAGATCGTTCTTGAATTGATACGCGAATTCTTCCCGGATATTCTTGATGCAGAGTTCACTGCCAAGATGGAACAGGAATTCGACAGCGTCGAGGAAGGCAGTATCGAATGGATAAAGGTCATTGATGAATTTTATAAAGAGTTTGCAATTCATCTGGCCAAAGCTGAAGTCGAGATGGAGAAAATTGAAATTAAAGATGAACCTGCCGGTGAAGATTGCGTGGAATGCGGACATGGGATGGTCTTTAAGATGGGGCGTTATGGAAAGTTCATGGCATGCAGCAATTTCCCGGATTGCCGTAACACAAAGCCAATCGTTAAAGAAATCGGTGTCAAATGCCCAAAATGTAAAGAAGGAAACATCATTGAAAGGAAAAGTAAAAAACGCCGCATATTTTACGGGTGTGATACCTACCCTGGATGTGACTTCATATCATGGGATAAACCGCTTCCGCGGAGTTGTCCAAAATGTGAAGGTACACTTGTTGAAAAGAAACTCAAAAAAGGCGTCCAGGTCCAGTGCATGGATTGTGATTTCAAGGAAATGCCGCAAGCATAGAAAAGACCGTGAAATCGTTTACTTTCCCTGTGAACTATCGAAAAAACCTAAATATAAATTGACTCGGCATCTGCCGGGTTTCTTTATGTTCAGGAAAGTATGATATCATGATAATATGTGAATTCGTTTCAAAGAAGAAAATGGATAAAGCTTGAAACTTTTTTATTTAGGCCATGTGATGTAAAATTCAGTGGACAAGTACATTCTTTTAAAGATATAATTCCTATTTGTGTCCGTTACCCTTTTTAGAAAAGAAGATTGCAGGAAGAATGCCGGCTTGAGGCATATGCTTTAAAATTATCGTTAGCAGGAATGAGTATTTCGGGTATAAATACATAGATATCGTTAAAAATGAAACGTTAATAAAAGCAGTTTTAATGATAAATGATCCTGTCTTATCATATCTATACATGGAGGTTCGAAAAATGAAAGAAACAAAAGTAAGTGTAATCGGTGCTGGGCTTGCTGGAAGTGAAGCGGCGTGGCAGTTAGCTAAAAGAGGAATTAAAGTCGATCTATATGAAATGCGCCCGGTAAAACAAACGCCAGCCCATCATACCGATAAATTCGCTGAACTTGTTTGTTCCAATTCACTTCGGGCAAATACTTTAACAAATGCAGTTGGTGTTTTAAAAGAAGAAATGCGTATTCTGGATTCGGTCATCATGTCGGCAGCAGATGCTTGTGCTGTACCGGCTGGCGGTGCTTTAGCTGTTGATCGACATGAATTTGCCGGTCTTGTTACGGAAAGGGTTAAAAATCATCCAAATGTGACGGTCATTAATGAAGAAGTGACGGAAATTCCGGAAGGTCCTACCGTCATTGCAACCGGTCCGCTTACAAGTCAGTCGCTATCTGACAGTTTAAAGCAAATCATGGATGAAGAATACTTGTACTTCTATGATGCCGCCGCACCAATTCTTGAAAAAGACAGCATAAACATGGATAAAGTATATTTGAAATCCCGTTATGACAAAGGGGAAGCAGCTTATTTGAACTGTCCGATGACGGAAGAAGAGTTTGACCGCTTTTATGAAGCATTGATCGCTGCAGAAACAGTACCACTTAAAGAATTCGAAAAGGAAATCTTTTTTGAAGGCTGCATGCCAATTGAAGTGATGGCATCACGTGGGAAGAAAACGATGTTATTTGGTCCATTGAAGCCTGTTGGATTAGAAGATCCAAAAACGGGAAAACGTCCTTTTGCTGTAGTTCAATTGCGTCAAGATGATGCGGCAGGAACACTTTATAATATTGTTGGTTTTCAGACACATTTGAAATGGGGGCCGCAAAAAGAAGTGTTGCAGCTCATACCTGGATTGGAAAATGCGGAAATTGTGCGTTATGGAGTCATGCATCGAAACACATTCATAAACTCACCTAATGTATTGAAACCTACTTATCAATTCAAGAATCGGGATGATTTATTCTTTGCCGGTCAAATGACTGGTGTCGAAGGGTATGTAGAATCTGCTGCATCAGGACTTGTTGCAGGTATCAATGCTGCAAGGATCGTCCAAGGATTGGAGCCTATCATATTCCCTGCGGAGACGACGATGGGCAGCATGGCAAGGTACATAACTTCGACGAATGGTAAGAGCTTCCAACCGATGAATGCCAACTTTGGATTGCTTCCAGACCTGGAAGTGAGAATCAAATCAAAAAAAGAGCGGAACGAAACGCATGCTAAACGCGCTTTGGACACAATTCAGAACTTTGTGAAAAATTTGTAAAATATTTGCCTGCTGTTTTAAAGTATGATACTATTTATTAGCCTTTGCGAGGTGTTTCCATGATTAATCAAAAAAAGGCATTATCATCCTTCATCGAATATTTACAGATTGAAAAAAACAGTTCACAATACACCATTGAAAATTATAAACGTGATATTCACGAATTTTTTCTGTTCCTTAATGAACAGGGCATTGAGGATATCACGTCCGTTGAATATTTGGATGTCCGGTTATATTTAACGAATTTATATGAGAAAAACCTTTCTAAGCGCACTGTAGCAAGAAAAACTTCTTGCTTGCGGAGCCTTTATAGATTTTTACTACGTGAAGGTGATGTGAAGGATAACCCTTTTTCTTTGGCTTCTTTACCTAAAAAGGATCAAAGACTGCCACGTTTTCTTTATGAGAAGGAAATGAATCAGTTGTTTTCTACTTTAAAGAAAGATTCACCGATAGGAATAAGGAACAATGCCTTACTGGAATTATTGTATGCTACAGGAATTCGTGTAAGTGAATGTTGTGAGATTAAACTGCAGGATATCGACCTTTCCTTAGGGACGGTACTGATCCATGGAAAAGGAAAAAAGGATCGCTACGTTCCGGTTGGCAGTTATGCACAGGAAGCAATAGATTTATACATACGTACAGCCAGGATGGAATTGACTTCGTCTGACGCCAAGGCGCATGTTTATTTATTTGTTAATTTTCGTGGAGACCCTCTGACACCTAGGGGAGTTCGCTATATATTGAATGAATTGATAAAAAAGTCAGCCGCAGATGGAAGTCTTCATCCCCATATGCTAAGGCATTCGTTTGCTACACACCTATTGAATAATGGGGCGGACATTCGCACGGTTCAGGAATTGCTTGGTCATTCCAAAATTTCATCAACGCAAGTGTATACGCATGTTACAAAAGACCAATTGAAAAAAGTCTACAATGCATCACATCCGCGGCCTTAAATGTTGAAAGGGGACACTTTATGACAACGATATTTGCAGTGCATCATAAAGGTGAATGTGCCATGTCCGGTGATGGGCAGGTTACTTTAGGAAATTCAGTAGTGATGAAGCATACGGCGAGGAAAGTAAGGAAAATCTTTAATGGTAATGTCCTGGCAGGTTTTGCAGGTTCCGTTGCAGATGCATTCACCTTATTTGAGATGTTCGAAGCTAAACTTGAAGAGTATAATGGCAATCTTCAGCGCGCTGCCGTCGAAATGGCAAAGCAATGGAGAAGTGACAATGTATTGAGAAAACTGGAAGCCATGCTGGTCGTGATGGATAAGAACCACTTACTGCTCGTTTCTGGCACCGGGGAAGTAATTGAACCGGATGACGGGATTCTCGCAATAGGATCGGGTGGGAATTATGCCCTGGCTGCCGGCAGGGCATTAATGAGGTTTTCCAGTGACCATTTATCGGCAAAGGAAATCGCTCAATCATCTTTACAAATTGCAGCGGAAATTTGTGTATTTACGAATACGAATATAATCGTGGAAGAGTTGTAAGGAGGAGCGCAAATGTCAAAAAAAGCTAATTTAACACCGAGGCAAATCGTTGAAAAACTGGATCAGTATATCGTAGGGCAGCGTGAGGCAAAACGGGCAGTGGCAGTGGCTCTTCGGAATCGCTACCGACGTTCCCTTCTTTCGGATCAACTTCGTGATGAAGTCGTTCCGAAGAATATATTAATGATTGGACCGACAGGCGTTGGGAAAACAGAAATAGCTCGGAGAATGGCTAAATTGGTAGGTGCTCCTTTTGTAAAAGTTGAAGCAACGAAATTTACGGAAGTCGGGTATGTCGGCCGGGATGTTGAGTCGATGGTTCGTGATTTGGTGGAGACTTCCGTCCGCCTCGTGAAGGAAGAAAAGATGGCCAGCGTAAAGGAGCGGGCAGAAGAAAATGCAAATCGCCGCTTAATAGAACTTTTAGTGCCATCAACAAAAAAACAGAGTAATTTCAAGAATCCTCTTGAAGTCTTTTTTGGAGGCAATAACAATCAAGACGAACAGGATTCGGAAGAAAATTCCGAAGATTTAAGTTTGCAGGAAAAAAGAAAAATCGTCGCTGAAAAACTGGCTAATGGTGAGTTAGAAAGTGAAATGATAACGGTCGAAGTGGAAGAACAGACTGCTTCGATGTTTGATATGCTCCAAGGTTCGGGAATGGAACAAATGGGGATGAACATGCAGGACGCTTTAGGAAGCTTGATGCCGAAAAAAAGCAAGAAGCGAAAATTGAAAGTAAGTGAAGCAAGAACCGTTTTAACAAATGAAGAAGCGGCAAAATTGATTGATATGGATGAAGTCACTTCCGATGCATTATACGGGGCTGAGCAAAATGGGATTATTTTCATCGATGAAATAGACAAAATTGCCAGTAAGCAATCAGGAAGTTCATCAGCGGATGTCTCAAGAGAGGGTGTCCAAAGGGATATCCTGCCAATCGTTGAAGGTTCGACAGTAGTGACTAAATATGGTTCAGTTAAAACGGATCATGTCTTATTCATTGCTGCAGGGGCCTTTCACATGGCTAAGCCATCCGACCTTATCCCTGAATTACAAGGTAGATTTCCAATTCGTGTAGAATTGAACAAACTGACTGTAGACGACTTTGTACGGATTCTTCATGAACCGGATAATGCTTTGTTAAAACAATATGTTGCTTTATTAGAAACTGAAGGTATAGAAATTGAATTTTCTGACGATGCTGTTCGTAAGATAGCTGAAGTGGCCTTCGAAGTAAATCAAAATACAGACAATATTGGTGCAAGAAGACTTCATACCATTTTGGAACGGTTGCTTGAAGACTTATCTTTTGAAGCTCCGGAAATAACGATGGAGAAGATTACAATTACGCCCCAATATGTCGAAGGTAAGCTTGGTTCTATCGCCCGGAACAAAGATTTAAGCCAGTTTATCCTTTAATTAAGAAACAATCTTGGCAATGATTTGCCTACGCAATAAACATAAAATTACGGAAATACAACTTCATAGTTATTGTGAACCATGGTATTTTTAGGAGGAACAAATCAAATGAACTTATTAGCAAAAACAAGAAAAATCAATGCAATGCTACAAAAAGCAGCAGGTAAAGCAGTTAACTTCAAGGAAATGGCTGAAAGTTTAAGTGAAGTTATCGAAGCGAATGTATTCGTCGTCAGCCGCCGCGGGAAATTACTTGGCATTGCGGTAAGTCAGCAAATTGAAAACGAACGCATGTACAAAATGTTGGAAGATAAACAATTCCCTGAAGAGTACACAAAAAACCTCTTCAATATTCCTGAAACCTCTTCTAATCTTGATATCGAAAGCGAATATACTGCTTTCCCAGTCGAAAACAAAGAGCTTTTCGCAACTGGATTAACAACGATCGTACCGATTATGGGCGGGGGAGAACGTTTAGGAACATTGGTCCTTGCGCGATTACAAGAAAAATTTCATGATGATGATTTAATTTTGGCTGAATATGGTGCGACTGTAGTCGGCATGGAAATCCTGCGTGAAAAATCAGAAGAGATAGAAGAAGAAGCTCGTAGTAAAGCTGTCGTTCAAATGGCAATTTCCTCGTTATCTTACAGCGAATTGGAAGCGATTGAGCACATTTTTGAGGAGCTTAAAGGTAATGAAGGTCTGCTTGTAGCATCCAAAATTGCAGACCGTGTCGGCATCACCCGTTCCGTTATCGTAAATGCCCTACGGAAACTGGAAAGTGCCGGAGTCATTGAATCCCGCTCACTAGGAATGAAAGGTACTTATATCAAAGTATTGAACGATAAATTCCTTCTTGAATTAGAAAAGCTTAAAAATAATTAACATACAAAAAAGGCAGTCCTTTAAAAAGGGCTGCCTTTTGATTTTTCGCCTAAAGTTATTTGGACCTTGCCATTTCCAATTGGCCATCTTCTTTAAATTTATGGCAGCGAAAGTAAGTATCGCCTGCATCGACAATTTTTTATGTCTAAAGTAGTCCCACGTATACCATGCTTTTTTCTTTTGCATCTGCGAATACACGCTCAATCGTTTCTTTACGTTTCGCATATATAGGTTTTACAGCTTGATGATGACGCAGGTGATCTGTTTCTTACACATTTTTGCCAGAAATGCCGTGTCACCACTTTTAGATAGTCTTGGCTTTCTGTACACCGTGAGTAAAATGAGCACGTGACACTTTATCAAGGAAACCATAGCCTTAGAACCAACGGTAAGCCATATTTGTTTCAACTTCTTCAATTGTTTTACGCATTGAACGAAAACCGAAGGTATATTGAATGAAAGTCAATTTGACTAATATAACTGGATCAATACTTGGGCGTCCTATCTCTGTAATACAACTCTTTCACTAACTCATAAATGAAAGTGAAGTCAAATGCACCCTCAATTTTACAAACCAAATGGTTGCAGGCACTAGTTGATCTAAAGTATTTAGAAAGCATCCTCTTCACCTCAAGTTTTATTAATACTATTTTTAAAACAATAAAGACTTTAGGAAAAAGGGTTCTATCTATAACAAAGTTGATTGGAACGGAAGGTACGAGACTCCTGCTTAGAAAAGCGAGTCCAGGGGTGACCCCACAGGCGCAAAGGCGTCGAGGAGGCTCATTGGACTCATTGGACCGCCCGCGGAATGAGTGGAAATCAACGTTCAAATTGCACAACCCCGAAAAGAAACTGTAGACAAACTCGGTTTTCATCGAGTTTGTCTACAGTCTGGGCAGTCCTTTAAAAAGGCTGCTTTTTTTTGTGGTATTTGGATCTGTTGCTTTCTGGGACTAATCAGCAAAAGGAGGTGAACGTCAGGGGAGAGATAGGAAAAAGAGGTCATTCGAATTAAATGTAAATGTGAATATAGGCTTGTTTTCTATTAGAATTGAGAAAAATAGTTAAATTTTTCTTTAAAAGGGTAATTATATTATTATAACTGTTGTAATAGTGAAAAAGAACGTGGTTGTACCTTTTTTTGATTTTTAAAACCCTATGGATTACGATTTTCAACCATTAAGGGATTTTGTCGAATGAATCAGCGCTTTGAAAAAACGTTTTTTTTTTCAAAAATAGAAAAAAGGCAGTAATCCTTTGTTTTCTTATGAATCCTTTATTTTAAAGGGTGAAATCAACTAAATTTGAGATAATTAATTGAAAGTAAATGTGAAAATTAGTTCTAAAGTATCAGGTATATGGATTTGTTTTTCGTTATGATATAAAAGCTAATGGATGGAAAATTTGGTTAATATGTAGAAAATCATATTAAAATGTAATATTACGTAATATTAATCCTGTAATCATACTAATAATCACGACAAAATTGTTCAATTTGTGACAATTTTCGACGATAATAGGTCTAAAGTCCATGTGTTGTTTATGGACATAGTTATAATGTTTCTTTAAAATTAAAACGTAAATGCACTGGGTTAATTTATTGATATTGTAATTAAATGTTAGTTATAGAAAGAGGTAATCGATGTGGAGTTATTTTCAAATACTTTTCAATCACTAGAAAATGCCCTTAATTATTCTAATGTAAAACAAAAAGTCATTTCACAGAACATAGCCAATTCGGATACACCTAATTATAAAGCTAAAGAGGTCGACAAAACACAATCCTTTAAGACAGAGCTGGAATCTTCCCTGGATTCATATCGTACCGATGAACGACATTTCCCCTTCAAATCAGAGGGGAGTCATGCTTCTCAGATCGTGACGCAGAAAAATGTCCGATATAACAATAATGGAAATAGCGTGGACGTTGATAAGGAAATGACGGAGCTTGCTGCCAATCAGATTTATTATAATGCAGTAACCGACAGGCTTTCGGGTAAGTTTCAATCATTGCAGAATGTAATTAGAGGAGGTAAGTGATGGGAATCTTCCAAAGTATAAACATCACCGGATCCAGCCTGACGAGTCAAAGGCTAAGGATGGATGTAATCTCTGCTAATATGGCTAATGCCGATACGACCAGGGCGGAATATGACGCCGAATCTAAAAAATGGAAGCCGTACACAAGAAAATCGGTTGTGCTGCAAAGTAAGGAAAACGGTTTTTCAAGTTTCTTGAACGCAGCATCCCAAAAAACGAGCGAGGTAGGGAATGGTGTGAATGTGACTGGAATAGTTAAAGATAAAACACCTTTTGAACTGGATTATAATCCAGATCATCCTGATGCCAATGAAGATGGTTATGTTGAAATGCCAAATGTCGACCCGCTTCGGGAAATGGTTGATTTAATGAGTGTCACACGTTCATACGAAGCAAATGTGACAGTTTTAAATGCATCAAAGGGAATGATGATGAAAGCTTTGGAAATTGGAAAATAAAAGTTTGAAAGGGGATTGTTGATATGGAGGGGATTTCTCTTTCTGCAATGAACAATGTAAGCAATGTGCAGAAAAAAGATCAAAGCAATACTAATACACCATACGGAGCACAGCAAAATTTTGCGTCGGTATTAAAAGAATCAATGAATAAAGTTAACGAAGCACAAGTGGCATCTGATGACCTTACTACCAAATTGGTTAATGGAGAGGATGTTGAGCTTCACTCGGTGATGATAGCTTCACAAAAAGCCAGCATTACCATGCAGGCTACATTAGAGGTTCGGAATAAGGTTGTGGAAGCCTACCAGGAAATGATGAGAATGAGTATATAGCATTCATTTTTTAACCTCATTATATAGAGAAAAATGACCAGGGGGAAAAAATCCCCCAATCATAAATTCATAGACTGACCGGGGGATTTAAATGAATGATGTACTAGTGAATTTTAAAAACAAAATAACTGCTTATTGGACGGGCCGCAGTAAAAAACAGAAATTCATGATGATTGGTTCAGCAGCATTAATAATCATCATCATTACGGCAGTTTCAATTTTAACCACGCGTACGACGCTGGTGCCCTTATATTCCAACTTAACTCCATCAGAAACGGGTAGCATTAAAGAGAATTTAGACAGTCAAGGGATTACAAATGAAGTTTCTGAAAATGGTACGACCATAAAAGTTCCTGAAGAAAGACTTGATTCACTTAAAGTGGAACTAGCAGCTGAAGGAATTCCGGAATCAGGCAATATCGACTATTCCTTTTTTAGTCAAAGTGCTGGTATTGGAATGACTGAAAATGAATTCAATGTCATTAAACTGGACTCGATGCAAACGGAATTGGCCAGTTTAATAAAAAAGATTGATGGAGTAGAAGATGCCAGTGTAATGATCACTCTTCCTGATAAAGGAGTTTTTGTCAGTGATTCAACTGGGGAAGCGTCAGCATCCATCGTATTGAATACGAAGCCAGGTTATAAATTTGAAGAAAGTCAAATCAATTCCCTTTATCATTTGGTTTCAAAAAGTGTTCCGAATCTCCCTACTGATAATATCGTCATAATGAACCAAGAGTTTGAGTACTTCGATCTTGAAAATGAAAATACTTCTTTCGCGTCGGCATTCGCCACACAAAATGAAATAAAAAAGGAAATAGAACGTGATATTCAAAGACAGGTGCAAAATATGCTTGGAACGTTAATGGGGAGAGACAAAGTGGTTGTTTCAGTCACGACAGACATTGATTTCACTCAAGAAAACCGGGAAGAGAATTTAGTTGAACCGGTCGATGAAGAAAATATGGCTGGAATTGAGATTTCTGCGCAAAGGATCAATGAATCGTATAGTGGGGATGCAGCAGGTGCAGGAGGCGTGCCGCAAAGTGAGGATTCCTCAGATTCATTGGGATCCAAATACGCTGAAGGTACAAACGGATCCGGTGATTATGAAAAAGTGGATGAAACGATAAATAGTGAAGTGAACCGAATCAAGAAGGAAATAGTCGAAAGCCCATATAAGGTTAAAGATTTAGGTATCCAGGTCATGGTCGAACCGCCCACCGCTGATGATCCGAATTCTTTATCTCAACAGAGTGTGGAGGATATTACTCAAATCCTTGGTACGATAATACGCACGACAATCGAGAAAAAAGCTGAAGGTGAAGAACTGACGGACGAGGAGCTTAATAATAAAATTGCGATTTCCGTTCAGCCGTTTAACGGGAAAATGACGTTGCAAAAAGGCGAAACGAATCCTTCGTTACCAATATGGGCATACATCGTAGGCGGAGTGCTAATACTTGCCATTATCATTCTCTTAATCTTGTTCCTCAGATCCCGAAAGCAAGCTGAAATGGAAGAGGAGTACGTGGTTGAAGAGGAAGAAGTCGTATTCGATGTTCCGGATTTGAATGAAGAGAAGGAAACGGAAGCATCTTTAAAAAGAAAACAACTGGAAAAACTTGCGAAAGAAAAGCCGGATGAATTTGCAAAATTATTAAGAAGCTGGATAGCGGAAGACTAGGAGGCTTTTGAAAGTGACAGATAGAAAAAAAAAGGCCGGATTGACTGGCAAACAGAAAGCTGCCATCCTCCTTATTTCTTTAGGCCCGGATGTTTCTGCATCCGTATATAAGCATCTTTCTGAAGAGGAAATTGAGAGATTGACCCTTGAAATTTCGGGAGTGAGAAAAGTGGACTCCCATGATAAAGAAGAAATTCTGGAAGAATTCCATAATATTGCTTTAGCACAGGATTACATCTCGCAGGGCGGGATAGGTTATGCAAAGCAGGTACTTGAAAAGGCATTAGGTACTGATCAGGCAACCGCCATCATTAACCGTTTAACATCATCCTTGCAGGTTCGGCCATTCGACTTTGCGCGAAAGGCAGACCCTGGACAAATCCTGAACTTCATCCAGAACGAGCATCCGCAGACCATTGCATTGATCTTGTCATATCTTGATCCCACACAGGCTGGACAAATATTGTCTGAACTTCCGCAAGAGGTGCAGGCGGATATTGCAAGAAGGATTGCTTTAATGGATAGCACTTCTCCGGAAATCATCAATGAAGTGGAGCAAATACTCGAAAGAAAACTTTCTGCGACTGTAACCCAAGATTATACACAGACAGGTGGTGTGGAAGCTGTTGTAGATGTGTTGAATGGTGTTGACCGCTCAACGGAAAGAACGATTTTGGATGCACTTGAAATTCAAGATCCGGAGCTTGCAGAGGAAATCAAGAAACGAATGTTTGTTTTTGAAGATATCGTGACCCTTGATGGCAGAGCGATTCAGCGAGTAGTCAGGGAATCTGATAACGAAGATCTTAAACTTTCTCTTAAAGTGGCTAGTGATGAAGTGAAGGAAATCGTTTTCCGAAACATGTCAAAACGTATGGTTGAAACCTTCCAGGAAGAAATGGAATATATGGGGCCAGTTCGATTGCGTGATGTAGAAGAAGCACAATCAAGAATTGTTGCCGTCATTAGACGTCTGGAGGAAACTGGGGATATCGTGATTGCCCGCGGCGGAGGGGATGATATCATTGTCTAGGATTATCAAATCCCAGCAGGCTAACCAGGAGAAAAGCAAGAAGATCGTAATAAAAGTTCGCCCTTTCGACTTTCTTCAAAATGATGATGCAGATGAGCGGAAAAAACTTCATTATATTCAATCTGATGAATTGCTCAATGATGCTAAACAGGAAGCGGAAACGATATTGCGCGAAGCTAAACAAAAAGCCCAAGCAATTGCTGCTGAAATCCAGCAAGACCGAGAACAATGGGAGAATCAAGAAAAATCAATGTTTATTGAACAAGCTCAAAAAGAAGGGTATCAGCAGGGAGTCGAAGATGGGATCCAAAAGGGTTATAACGAGATTGCAGCGGAAATAGCCTTCGCAAAAGAAGTGGTGGAGTCCTCTAAAAAAGATTATCGGCACAATATCGAATCATCTGAAACCGTTATTTTGAATCTTGCCCTGAAGGTGGCAGAGAAAATTATCGGGCAACAGCTTGAAAAAGATGAAGAGTCTTTTTTATCCATCGTCAAAAGAGCCATCAAAGAGGTGAGGGATTACCGTGAAGTGCAATTGCATATCCATCCGATCCAATATCAATCGATTCTTTCTCACAAAGATGAGTTGATGGCAATCTTTCCGAAAGATACTGAGTTGTATATCTTTCCGGATGATGAGCTTGAAATAGGCAGCTGTATCATCGAATCCGAAAACGGAAGGATGGACGCGAGTGTCGACAGCCAGCTGCAGGAAATAAAAGTGAAACTAACTGAATTGCTGGAAGGGGAGTAAAGATGAAAACTAGAGACCTATTGACCTTAGTTGATGAAGTTGATCCATTCAAACACTATGGACGGGTCAAACGTGTCGTGGGGTTAATGATAGAATCTCAAGGCCCTGAAAGCTCTGTTGGTGATGTTTGTTATATCTATACGGGTATACAAAAAAAGAAAAATCGAATCTTAGCTGAAGTTGTCGGTTTCCGTGATGAAATGGTTATTTTAATGCCATTTACAGCAGTTAGTGATATTGCACCGGGTTGTATCGTGGAAGGGAGAGGAAGGAGCCTTGAGATAAAGGTGGGAAGCGGGCTAATTGGCAAAGTAGTCGATCCATTGGGACATCCCATTGATGACTCAATGCTTCCAAAAGGTCTCGCGACAATTTCTGTGGATCAAGATCCGCCGAATCCGATGAAACGCCCCCCTATTAATGAACCGATAGATGTAGGAGTTCGGGTGATTGATAGTTTATTAACAGTTGGAAAAGGACAGCGTGTTGGTATCTTTGCAGGGAGCGGCGTCGGGAAAAGCACGTTGCTTGGTATGGTGGCAAGGAATACGACGGCTGACTTAAACGTAATCGGTCTTATTGGTGAACGTGGCCGTGAAGTTCGAGAATTCATTGAGAAAGATCTTGGACCAGAAGGGCTGGCACGATCAATCGTTGTAGTGGCCACATCTGACCAGCCAGCGTTGATGAGGATAAAGGGGGCTTTGACGGCAACTGCCATTGCGGAATATTTTCGTGATAAGGGATTGAATGTGATGCTGATGATGGATTCGGTCACGAGGGTTGCGATGGCCCAGAGGGAAATTGGGCTTGCTATCGGGGAACCGCCGACGACCAAAGGATATACGCCATCCGTTTTTGCCATCCTTCCAAGGTTACTCGAAAGAACGGGAACAAATCAGTTGGGGACCATAACGGCTTTTTATACGGTACTAGTCGACGGTGATGATATGAATGAACCGATTGCTGATGCAGTCAGGGGGATTTTGGATGGTCACTTCATACTAGACCGTAACTTGGCCAATAAAGGACAGTTTCCAGCGCTCAATGTATTAAAGAGCATTAGTCGTGTCATGAACAATATTGTTGGTGACAAGCATAAAAACGCCGCAGAAAAATTGCGGGCAAGTTTATCAACCTATATGGAGTCGGAAGATTTGATTAATATAGGAGCATATAAGAAGGGTTCTTCTAAACAAATTGATAACTCGATTTCACGCTATCCGGAAATCATTTCATTTTTGAAACAAGGAACCCATGAAAAAGCTTCCAAAGATAATAGTATCAACGCCCTTGTCGAATTGATGGAGAAAGGTGATTAATAATGATTTATCAATATAAATTCGAGAAGATCCTGACCATCAAAGAAAAAGAAAAGACCGATGCACTAGCTAAATATAATGCTGCTTTAAAAAAATTTGAAGAAGTGGCAGAAAAGTTATATAAGCTTTTAAAGAAAAAAGAAGAGTTGCTAGAGTTTCAACAGGAAAAGCTGCGAAATGGATTATCCGTTCAGGAAATTCGTCATCATCAGTTATTTATGGACAACTTGGAAAAACTCTTAGGCCACTGTCAACAGGAAGTCATTGAAGCGCGATACAAGATGAATAATCAACGGGATATATTAATGGAAAGAAATATCGAGGTTAAAAAGTACGAAAAAATGAAAGAAAATGGTTTTCTTAAATTCCTCGATGTCATTAAAGAAGCTGAGAACAAACAAATGGATGAAATATCTATCCGGCAATTCTTAAGCAAAGGCGTAAGGTGATGGAATGCGTAAAAAAAGTGAATCTAATGGATCGGAAGAATTGGAAGAAAGAAAGATAAGTAAGTTTCAATGGTTTCTTGTCATCTTCATTCCATTAATCTTTGCGGTAACTGTAGCGTTGATCGTTTTTACAGTTGCAGGGGTGAATGTAGTGGAAAAGGCAAAGGAAATGTCTTCGAAAATACCCTTCATTGAATCGGATCAAAAGGATGAAGAGAAGGGGAAACCTGCCAAGAATGATGAGAAAGTTTCCATGAAACTCGAAAAATTAGAAACCGAGATTGAAAACAAGGAAAAAGAGATAGAAAAGCTTGAGGGCATCATTGATTCACGTGATAAGGCCATTGCAAAGGCAGAAGCGGAAAAACAGCAGCTTCAAACAGAAAAGAATCAACTTAGGGATAGTCAGAATAATAGTAAACAAGCGTTTAAAGATATAATCCGCACTTATGAAACGATGGCTCCTAAGAAGGCTGCACCTATCATTATGGAAATGAATGATGAAGATGCAGTGGAGATTCTCTCAAGTATGAAGGCTGCCACTTTAGCTAAGGTTTTGGAGCAAATGACAACGGCTGATGCTGCAAGGTTAACGAAGAAACTAACGGAACAAAGTTCTTAAGTGTAAAGAGTGAGGAGGTGAATATATGAATTCAGCAATTAATTCTTTACTTCCCTTGGCATCATTAGGTCTAAAGGCACCAGTTAAGCCAAATCAGCAAACTGATTCAGGGTTTGGTTCAGTCCTACAATCAGCCATTGGGACAGAACCTCCCATTCCATCGGATATAGGCGCCCTTACTGAAGGACGAATGTCTGTAGTAAAGGATCTACTTGGTTTTTTGAAACTTGAAAGGCTAAGTGAAACAGGGGAAGAGAGAGTTGCCGAAGCCCCTTCTGTAAACCAACAAGACAACGACCTTATTTTACAGGTCCTAAAAAATGTAGCCGGAAATGATGAGGGTGCTCTTGATGATTTCCTTGGGAGCATCGAGGATCTGGATTTAGAACAAGGAGTGGACGACGACTTCAGCCTGAATCCACAAAGTTTGTTATCAGCCAATGTCATGAATCTGTATACCATCCTGAAAAAAATTACTGTTTTAAGCGAAGAAAAATGGCATGACCCCTCATTATCCGGTGTGGTGAATCTTTTGAAACTGGTGAAAACTCATGATCTTCTCTCGGAAAATAAGGATATGACCCAAGATGAAGCGGCCATCCAGAAACAATTGAAACACCTGCTTGAAGGGTTGACGGGAAAGTTGGAGAGATGGCTGTCCAATCAGTCAAAAGCTGAACCTGATCAATCCAACGCTCTTGGGAAAGGGCAAACTCATACAATAGAAACATTGAAAAGTGCATTCTCGCAATTATCCGGGAGCGACAAGGTAAATAAAGATGGGGCAGTCAGCACCGGTGTTACTTTGCAAAGTTCGGATGGTGTTAAACATCAAGGGACTGGTATGCCTTTTCTCATGACAAAACTGGAGCAATTCGTCTTGGCAGCTCCCAAGGGTGAGCAAACTGTCAGTCAAGAGGAGTTTATTAAACAATTTGAAAATATTTTGAGTAAGGCGAACTTTAACGGAACCAACGGTGTAAATAAACTTTTAATCAGATTGACTCCTGAACATTTAGGGTCCTTAAGAATCGAGTTGATTCAAAAGGATGGTATGCTGTCAGCCAAGATTATGGCTTCTACTGCTCAGGCCAAAGATATGCTGGAGAATCAGATTCACGGCTTAAAACAAGCCTTTAGCGGACAAAACATTCAAATTGAAAGAATTGAAATATCACAGGCCTTCAATGCTTTTAGCTCTGAGAAATTCAGCCATAAAGATGCGGATGAACATAATGAACAACAGGAGAGTAAGGAAGAAAGCAATGAGGAAACGGAAAGCGAGTTTACGGGATCCCTTGCCGATGCTCTGTTAAATCTTGAAGTGTAGGTGAAAAAATGACGACCATCGATACGTCACTATTATTATCAAATTCTCAAACTGAAAACAGAAAAAACGGGGATGCATTGGGAAAGGATGATTTCTTGAAATTGTTGCTTACCCAGCTTCAAAATCAAGATCCGTCAAGTCCGATGGACAATACGGAATTCATCGCCCAAATGGCCACTTTTTCTTCCTTGGAACAGATGATGAATATGGGAGCCCAAATGGAAGAAATAATCGGGATCAATCAACAAAATAGTTTAATGAACTATAACTCTTTTGTCGGTAAGGAAGTCACTTGGCACAAATTGGATGAAGGCGATGATGAGCTTGCGATAGAAGAAGGGACAGGCATCGTTAAATCGATTCAATATAAGGGTGATGGTGTTTATTTTCTTTTAGAAGATGGCACAAAGCTTGAACCCGCAAATATTTCAGCAATGAAGCAACCAAGTTCGACGTCGAATAGTTTGACGGCGGCAAGTGAATTAATAGGCAAGCGTGTTTCCTGGATGGACGATAAAAATGGTGAGTCGTCTGCTGTCGTAATTTCGGTATCCATGAGTAATGGCAAGCTGGAAATTGAAGTGGATGATGAAAACAACACCAAGTTAACATCAGAGCAATTGATGAAGATCGCTAAAGCTTAAGGGATGGAAATATCAATGAACTTGGTTTTCAAGCAAATTCCGCTCAGCTTTTGCCACAAACAAGATTACTGTTAAGGCAAAGGCGGATGATCCAAAGCGACTTTCGACAGCATTTTCAAATTGCTGTCTCCACAAATGAAAAATTGAGCATTAGTAAACATGCTCAATTGCGGATGAGTCAACGGAATTTAGAAATAGCACCAAAAACCTGGAACAAAATAGCTGATAAAGCCAATGAGGCCAAAAAGATGGGTGTAACTGAATTTCTTATCATTATTGATAATGAGGCACTCATAGTAAGCACGAAAAACAACAAGGTCATTACGGTCATGGACAGGGATGTAGCAACATCACAAATCTTCACGAACATCAATGGAACCATAATTATAGATAAATAGGCTGGACCTGGAATAGGAAGCCTGGACTGTGGAATGACGGAAGCAGTCGATAAATGAAAGGGGAGTTTTCACATGCTTCGTTCAATGTATTCGGGAATAAGCGGATTAAAAAACTTACAAACAAAATTGGATGTAATCGGTAATAACGTCGCCAATGTCAATACATATGGTTTCAAAAAAAGCCGTGTGACATTCAGCGATGCGATGAACCAAACGGTATCTGGTGCAAGTGCAGCAACAGCCAATAAAGGCGGAACCAATTCTAAACAAATTGGATTGGGCTCCACGATAGCTACAATCGATACGATCCATACACAGTCAAGCCTGCAAACCACCGGCCGCGATCTTGATTTAGGAATATCTGGTGATGGCTATTTTGTCGTCAAGCAAGGCGATTCACTTTCATATACACGTGCAGGAAACTTTTATCTGGATGATAACGGTACACTTGTCAACGCGAATGGATTGAAAGTACAGGCTTACAAGGTTGATGAAAACGGTAAACGATCAAAAACGATTGGCGACGTTGCTGTTAACGTCAATGCGATTTTACCTGCCATTGCCACTACTAAAATATCAGTAAGTGGAAATCTAGCTGCTGACGCAATTGATGGTACCGTATTTAGCCAGCAAATGAAAGTTGTGGATGAAAACGGAAAAGAACAAACGGCTACTATCTATTTTCAAAAAAACGGTGATGATAAATGGGAGCTTTTTGATGAAGAACCTCCTGCTTTGGGGGATACATCAACAACTAAACCAAAACCGTTCACTTCGGTGAAATTCGATGCAAATGGTCAGATAGTGGCAGCCGATAAAACCCAGGCAGGACAAACGATTAACATTT
Organism: Peribacillus sp. NPDC076916; assembly: GCF_050269675.1. Taxonomy (NCBI): domain Bacteria; kingdom Bacillati; phylum Bacillota; class Bacilli; order Caryophanales; family Bacillaceae; genus Peribacillus; species Peribacillus sp. NPDC076916. Next base: position 105,125 of record NZ_JBNNIU010000001.1, on the reverse strand, counting down.
CAAGCGGCAAAGAGGATGACTCGGATACAACAGTTGATGAAAGTGTGCAAAAAGTTAAGTTGGATTTTGACTTCTCCAACCTCACTCAAGTTAAAGGTTCCACTACAGCTCTTGTCAATCCAGATGGTAATAAAGAAGGAAAACTGGAAAGCTTCAATATTGGCGCATCAGGGGAAATAAATGGCGTTTATTCCAACGGTCTGATAACAACCTTAGGCCAACTGGCCGTCGCCAAGTTCTCCAATGCATCAGGCTTGACGAAAACGGGTGGTAACACTTTTCAGGAATCAATCAATTCAGGTACGGCAAACATCAATATCGCAGGTGAGGGGCGTGGAGTGATTGCATCAGGTTCATTGGAAATGTCCAATGTGGATTTATCCGAAGAGTTTACTGAAATGATCGTTGCACAACGTGGTTTCCAGTCGAATTCCAGAATCATCACGACGTCGGATGAAATTTTACAGGAATTAGTTAACTTAAAACGATAAGTTAAGGGAGGGAGGAGCCAGGTGCTTTTGCTTTGGCTCCTAAATATCATTATCAAAGTCACAAGGCTCAATGGAAAATGCTTTCATATCAATGCATTGTACATAGACACAGTCGAGTCATTGCCAGATACGACCATTACTTTTACAAATGGTAAGAAAATCGTTGTGCTAGAGAAGGAAGAGGAACTGGTTGGAGCTATTATACAATTTTACCGTACCGTCAATATTCTCGGTTTTCGTAAGGATGTGGAGGAAAGTTCATGAAAAAAAATCTAATGACTATTATGTTGATTATACTCGTGGCTATAACGCTTGTAGGTGTCATAGCGGTCGTGGTTGTGACAAAGTTATCTGATCCCACATCTGCCGAAGGTAAACCTAGCATTGACGAAATTGTCAAATCATCAGTTGAGATTCCTGAAATCACTACGAATCTTGCCGGCAATGATTATATCAAAATCTCTTTTATGGTCCAAACAGAAAGCAAAAAAGCGAAAGAAGAGTTGGAAAAAAGAAATTTCCAAGTGAAAAATATAATTATAACCGAACTATCTGAAATGAAAGCGGAAGAGTTAACCGGTAAAAAAGGTAAGGAAAAGCTTCAAGAAACTTTGAGGACCAGAATGAATGAATTAATGGAAGAAGGAAAAGTTGAAAAGGTTTATATTACTTCCTCGATTCTGCAATAAGAACATCCTTGCTTCATTAAATAAGAAGGGGAAGCTTTGGAGGTGAGTGTTAATGTCCGGGGAAATATTATCGCAAAATGAAATAGATGCACTGTTATCGGCCATTTCCACAGGTGAAATGGATGCAGATGATTTAAAAAAAGAAGAAGTAGAAAAAAGAGTGAAAGTTTACGATTTTAAAAGGGCGCTTCGGTTTTCAAAGGACCAAATCCGCAGTTTGACTAGAATACACGAGAACTTTGCGAGGCTGCTGACCACATACTTTTCTGCTCAACTTAGAACATATGTCCAAATATCCGTTGCTTCGGCAGATCAAATACCATACGAAGAGTTTATCCGATCAGTTCCAAAAATGACCATCATGAATGTTTTTGAGGTACCGCCCTTGGATGGCCGAATCATTCTTGAGGTCAACCCGAATATCGCCTATTCCATGATGGATCGTGTTTTGGGCGGGCGGGGCATAAGCGTGAATAAGGTAGATAGTTTAACCGAAATAGAAACGAAAATCATGTCGAATTTATTCGAGAAGGCTTTTGAAAATTTACAGGAGGCTTGGGGAACGATTGTTGAAATCGAACCGGTAATGACAGAGTTCGAGGTGAATCCACAATTTCTGCAACTCGTTTCACCCAACGATACTGTTGTGGTCATTTCCTTGAATACACAAATTGGCGAAACGAGCGGAATGATTAATGTTTGCATCCCTCACGTCGTATTGGAACCGATCATACCAAAGTTATCCGCACATTATTGGATGGAAAATTCCCAAAAGGAAAAAATTCCAGAGGAAATCATGATTTTGGAAAAGCGTATCCGAAACGCAGATCTTCCCATTATTTCCGAACTTGGTTCTACGGATATCACCATTCAGGACTTTTTGCTGCTTGATGTTGGCGATGTCATCGATTTGAATAAGGCAATCGATGAACCTTTGACGATTACAATTGGGGGGATCCCAAAATTCAGTGGGCAGCCAGGAAAAGTAGGAAAAAAACATGCTATCCAGATTCTTGATATTTTGAAAGGGGGAGACGAAGATGGTAAGTGATGGAATGCTTTCACAAGACGAGATAGATGCCCTTTTAAAAGGTACAAGTGATATAGAGGATGAGGTGTTCCCTCTCTCGATTGACGATTATTTATCAATGATGGAACTCGACGCCCTCGGTGAAATTGGTAATATCTCCTTCGGAAGTTCGGCCACTGCCCTATCCACTTTATTGAATCAGAAAGTGGATATCACCACCCCGACGGTTTCTTTAATTGAAAGGGGACAGATTGCGGAAGAATTCCCGCATCCGTATGTAGCGATTCAAGTGCAATATACAGAAGGTTTTTCAGGTATAAATATGCTGGTCATCAAGCAAAGCGATGCTGCTATCATTGCAGATTTGATGCTTGGAGGAGATGGGGAGAATCCTTCTGACCTTCTTGGGGAAATTCAATTGAGTGCTGTTCAGGAAGCAATGAATCAAATGATGGGTTCTGCTGCGACATCCATGTCGACCATTTTCAGTAAAAAAGTGGATATTTCTCCACCTAGCATAGACTTACTTAATTTTTTAAACGGTGTAGGTGAAAATGCGATACCTGACGAGGATTTATTTGCAAAAATCTCGTTCCGCCTCCGTGTCGGCAACTTAATTGATTCCAGTATTATGCAATTGTTGCCATTAGAGTTTGCTAAAGGTTTAGTTTCTGAATTATTAAATGGGACGAGCGAAAGCCTGCCTACCGATATTAATACGCAACAAGTACTAAGTGATCCAGTACCAAACATTCCAAATCAGGAGCCTGCATCATTCCAGGACACCAGGTCAGATCGATCGGCAAATGAAATTTATGGACAAGGCGGTCACCAAACCCAACCTGCGAACCAAATGCCGAATGTTCCGCAACATTTTGGAGTTCCATCCGTACCAACAGGACAGCCGGTAAATGTTCAGCCTGCCAGTTTCACTAGTTTTCAGCCTTATCAGCTTCAGGAGTCTGAAACGAAAAACCTCAGCATGCTGATGGATATCCCTTTGCAAGTAACTGTGGAGCTTGGAAGAACGAAACGCTCCGTAAAGGATATTTTGGAGCTGTCATCCGGATCGATCATTGAATTGGATAAATTAGCAGGAGAGCCAGTGGATATTTTGGTAAACAGCCGCTTGATAGCGAAAGGTGAGGTAGTGGTGATTGATGAAAACTTTGGGGTACGTGTTACGGATATCATGAGTCAAAGTGAACGATTAAATAAAATAAGATAATTTGGGGGACGAGAATAATGGCTAATAGAATTTTAATTGTGGACGATGCAGCATTTATGAGAATGATGATAAAGGATATCCTTTCTAAAAATGGTTTTGAAATAGTCGGGGAAGCAGCAGATGGCGCCCAAGCTGTGGAAAAATATAAAGAAACCCATCCGGATCTTGTTACGATGGATATTACCATGCCTGAAATGGATGGGATTACAGCGTTAAAGGAAATTAAAAAGGTAAACCCTCAAGCCAAGGTCATTATGTGTTCTGCGATGGGGCAGCAAGCCATGGTCATTGATGCGATCCAGGCGGGTGCAAAAGACTTCATCGTGAAGCCATTCCAGGCCGACCGGGTATTGGAAGCCATAAATAAAGCATTAAGTTAAGAGGGTGTCTTCATATTGTTTTTAATAAAAAAATGGCTTCAGGTCTCACTGTTGATAGCAGTATTCTTCTCTGGGGCCATACAGGCCCATGCTGAAGACCTTGATAAAACAGTGAAGGATGTTTATGAGCAGCCAGATGATTTAAAGGTGGATAAAGATGAATCAATAGACTCGAAATCTACCGGACAGGCTTCTAATCCTGATAAAGTGGGGATAACCGTTTGGGAGTTTCTGAGGATGATATTTGCTACTATTTTTGTTGTGGCCCTTCTATATACCCTATTGAAATTCATCAATAAAAAAAATAAATCGTATCAAAAGGCAAATTCAGTGGAGAATTTAGGCGGTACGGGCCTTGGGGCAAATCGTTCAGTCCAGCTTGTTAAAGTAGGCGGGCGAATATTGGTGATCGGGGTTGGCGAAAACATTCAGCTCTTGAAAGAAATAGATGATCCCGAGGAATATGAACAGCTTTTGAAAGATCACAACGATAAGATCGATCAAATGATCCAGCCTGGGGAATTTGCGATAAAGTTGAAAAATAAGTGGTTGAAGAAAAGCGAATCCGGAACTGCCAGTATCTCTGCAGAGTTCAAAAATCAACTTGATCAAATGTCCGATAGCAGGAAAAGGCTGTTAAATGAGCTTGGTAGGAAAGGAAGAGACAATGAATGAATGAGTTCATGGAGTTTTTTAATAACAGTGATCCCACTAATGTCTCTACTTCCGTAAAACTTGTTCTCCTAATGACTGTCTTATCGCTGGCACCAAGCATATTAATCTTGATGACATGTTTTACAAGAATCATCATTGTCCTGAGCTTTGTGAGAACATCGCTAGCTACCCAGCAGATGCCGCCGAACCAGGTACTGGTCGGCCTGGCACTTTTCATGACATTCTTCATAATGGCACCGACTTTTCAGGAAGTGAATGAAAAGGCATTAACCCCGTTATTTAATGAAGAGATAGATTTAGAAGAGGCATATGTTCAGGCCTCGATACCATTTAAGGAATTCATGAGTGCCCATACAAGACAAAAGGATCTGGCGTTATTCTTGGAGTATGCCAAGGTGGATAAGCCGGAAACGATACAGGACATACCCTTGACTGCCTTTGTACCAGCTTTTGCTATCAGTGAAATCAAAACGGCTTTTCAAATAGGTTTTATGATTTTCATACCATTTCTGGTTATCGATATGGTCGTTGCCAGTGTCCTGATGTCAATGGGGATGATGATGTTGCCGCCAGTCATGATTTCCCTGCCATTTAAAATCCTCCTTTTCATTCTTGTTGACGGATGGTATTTAGTAGTGAAGTCTTTATTACAGAGTTTTTAAGCAGGTGAGAAAAAATGAGTGCAGATTTTGTTATTGATATAGCAGAAAAAGGAATTTATATGGTATTGATTATCGCTGGCCCATTGATGGTCATCGCTCTTATAGTAGGACTGCTAGTAAGCATCTTTCAGGCGACTACACAGATTCAGGAACAAACCTTGGCATTTGTTCCAAAAATCGTGGCAGTCTTATTGGGACTCATTTTATTGGCTCCATGGATGCTGAGCCACCTATTATCATACGCAAATGAAATATTCGGTAATCTGAATCGATTTGTAGGGTAGGACATGGGGGAACTATTTCCGCACTTTCCCGCCTTTTTATTAATTGTGGTACGGGTCACTACGTTTTTCGTGGCCATGCCGATTTTTTCTTACCGTTCAATACCGGTACAACATCGGGTAGGGCTTGGGATCTTCCTTGCCTGGATCATGTACTATACCATTGATGCCCCGGTTCTGGTATTGGATGTCACATTTTATTTATTGATCATAAAGGAAGCGCTGGTTGGGCTTTTCATCGGGTTTGCCGCTTATATGATTTTATCAGCCGTTCAAATCGCTGGAGGATTGATTGATTTTCAAATGGGTTTTTCAATTGCGAATGTCATCGATCCCCAAACGGGGGCGCAAAGCCCGCTGATGGGACAATACCTATATACAATCGCTTTATTATTCCTATTGAGTACGAACGGCCACCATTTGCTTTTGGATGGAATTTTTTATAGTTACCAGTTCATCCCGATTGACCAATTATTTGTACCATTCGGAGATCAAACACTGATAGAATATTTGGCCAAAGCTTTCAGCAAAGCTTTCATGATTGCTTTTCAAATGTCCATACCTGTAGTGGGAAGTATTTTCTTAGTGGATGTCACGTTAGGGATCCTTGCCAGGACGGTCCCTCAATTAAATGTGTTCGTTGTCGGGATCCCAGTGAAAATCATTGCCGGCTTAGCGGTTATCATACTGGTAATGGGGATGATGATGACAGTTGTAACACAGCTCTTCAATTTCTTGCTTTTGACCATGCGTCAACTAATGCAGTTGATTGGAGGCGTTTGATATGGAGAGGTTTCAGCTGGATTTACAGTTTTTCGCTGGAGAGAAGACCGAAAAGGCGACTCCCAAAAAACGTCAGGATTCGAAGAAAAAAGGTCAGGTGGCAAAGAGTCAGGATGTAAATACCTCTGTGAATTTAATTGCAGTGTTTTCTGTGCTATTGCTTATGGGACCATACATGTATAATCATCTGCTCGGTCTAATGAAAGAATATCTGCAACATTTTACCTTGACTGGATTCAGTGAGGAGAATATGCAAATTATCATGATTGAGGTTTTAAAGGAGATGGGCCTTATCCTGGGACCCGTTTTCGCAGCATCGATAGTGGCTGGGATACTGGCTAATGTCATGCAAATCGGTTTTTTGTTTTCGACTGAATCCATTCAGTTCAAACTGGATAAATTGGATCCCATTAAAGGATTCAAACGTATTTTTTCAATGAGGGCCATCGTTGAATTATTGAAATCCATTCTTAAAATATCATTTGTTGGCTTTGTTGCCTTTTATGTACTATGGCAGCGCATGGACGAGATTATGATTTTATCACAGATTTCTGTGGAAGAAGCGATGGCAACATTGGCGGATATTACGATTAAAGTAGGGTTTTATGCTGCCGTGGCTTTATTGTTCATTGCTCTATTAGACTATTTGTACCAAAAATATGACTTTGAAAAAAACATCCGGATGTCCAAACAGGATATTAAGGATGAGTATAAAAACTCCGAAGGGGACCCGCTCATCAAATCCAAGATAAAGCAAAAGCAAAGGCAGATGGCCGCACAAAGAATGATGCAGGAAATTCCCAATGCGGATGTCGTCATCACTAACCCGACGCATTTTGCTATTGCTTTAAAATATGATGAAGAAAAAGCTGAGGCTCCGTACGTAGTGGCAAAAGGCGTTGATTTTGTTGCTCAGAAAATTAAATTCATTGCTAAAGAAAACGATGTGGCCATGGTGGAAAATCGGCCTTTGGCCAGGTCATTATATGATCAAGCTGAATTAGGCCAGGCGATACCTGAAGAGTTCTTTAAGGCGGTCGCTGAAATACTGGCCTTTGTATATAAAACCAAAGGTAAACTGTAAAGAAGTAATAGGGTAACCCGCTAGTTAGGAGAGAAAAAACATGCGAGCAAGAGATTTAGTTGTTATATCAAGCGTCATCATGATCGTTACCATGTTGGTCATTCCATTGCCAACATGGTTGTTAAGTATTTTACTCCTTTTAAATATCTCTCTTGCGTTGCTGGTTCTATTGACTACGATGAATATGAAAGAACCTCTCGAATTTTCAATCTTTCCTTCCTTGCTCCTTTTACTGACATTGTTCAGGCTGGGGTTGAATGTTTCGACGACTCGTGCCATTTTGACCTATGGTGATGCTGGAGGAGTTGTAGAAACCTTTGGGTCGTTTGTAGTCGGCGGTAACGTGCTTGTAGGATTAGTTGTATTCATCATTTTGGTCATCATCAATTTCATCGTCATCACCAAAGGCTCCGAACGGGTCTCGGAGGTAGCGGCTAGGTTTACGCTGGATGCGATGCCAGGGAAACAGATGGCCATAGATGCAGATTTGAATGCTGGGATGATCTCCGAAAACGAAGCACGTGGCAGAAGGGAAAAAATCAGTAACGAAGCAGACTTTTATGGATCCATGGATGGAGCGAGTAAGTTTGTTAAAGGGGATGCCATAGCGGGCATCATCATTGTCATCATAAACTTGATTTTCGGTATGATTATTGGCGTCATGCAATTGGACATGAGCTTTGGAGAAGCAGCCGTCCATTTTTCCATGTTATCGGTTGGTGACGGTATCGTGAGTCAGGTACCTGCTTTATTGATTTCTACAGCTACGGGTATTGTCGTAACCCGGGCAGCCTCGAATGGAAACCTCGGAGCGGATATTGTTGAACAGTTATTCCAATTTCCCAAAATGCTTTACCTGACAGCTGCAACCATTTTCCTTTTAGGTTTATTCACTCCCATTTCCGACCTATTCACGATTCCGATCGCTGCTTTATTAGTCGTTGGAGGGTATACAATTTCAAGGATACCAAAGCAGGACGAAAGTGAAATACAAGAAATGGAAGAAGTATTGGAAACCGATGAAATGAAAAGTCCAGAAAGCGTTGTTAACCTTTTAAGTGTCGACCCGATCGAATTTGAGTTTGGATATGGATTGATTCCGCTTGCGGATGCCAATCAAGGGGGAGACCTGCTGGACAGGGTCGTCATGATCCGCAGGCAGCTTGCAATTGAATTGGGACTCGTGATCCCTGTCGTCAGAATACGTGACAACATTCAGTTGAATCCCAATGAATATCGGCTGAAGATTAAAGGAAGTGTCATGGCCAAGGGGGAATTGCTCCTAAATCATTTCTTGGCCATGAGTCCAGGGATGGAGGATGATTCAATAGAAGGAATCGATACGATAGAACCGTCGTTCGGTTTACCGGCCAAGTGGATCACGGATGATATGAAAGAACATGCCGAGATGTTGGGTTATACAGTTGTGGACCCGCCAAGTGTTGTATCCACTCACTTGACGGAAGTGATAAAAGCCAATGCGCATGAATTATTGGGCAGGCAGGAAACGAAACAATTGATCGATCATCTCCACGAATCGGCACCTATACTAGTAGAGGAAGTCACTCCGAACCCCTTGTCCATAGGAGATGTGCAAAAGGTATTGGGAAAATTATTGAAGGAAAAAGTTTCAATAAGGAACTTACCGATCATTTTCGAAACACTTGCTGATTATGGCAAGTTATCGACTGATACAGATTTGCTTACTGAATATGTAAGGCAGAATTTAGCCAGGCAAATAACGAATTCTTTTCTTTCGGATGAAAATAGAATTAAAGTCATAACATTATCAGGGAAAGTGGAAAAGACCATCGCGGATAGTGTACAGCAAACCGAACATGGTAATTTTTTATCATTGGATCCAACTATATCACAATCCATATTGGAGGCAATTGCAGCCAAATTGGAAGAGCTGACCCTAATGGATCACCAACCGATCTTACTCTGTTCTCCAGCAGTAAGGATGTATGCCCGGCAATTAACTGAACGATATTTTCCTAATGTACCGATTCTTTCATACAATGAACTCGAATCGAATGTAGAAGTACAAAGTGTAGGGGTGGTGAATTTCGATTGAAGGTAAAGAAATATTTGGCACCATCAATGAACGAGGCAATGAAGCGAATAAGGGAGGAACTAGGCAGTGATGCGGTAATCTTAAGTTCAAAGGCTGTATATACTGGTGGTTTCTTAGGATTATTCAAAAAGAGGAATATTGAAGTCATTGCAGCCATAGACCCCGTGCCACAGCCTGTCCAAACCGTAACCAGACAAAAATCGAAGAAGTTACCATCAAAGCTGGAAGTGGCAAGTCATGCCCATGAGCCTAATGAAGGCAATAGGGAAAGTGCTGACTTAGTAAAAGAGATCGAAGGTTTGAAAGATATGATAAAGAGTTTGCAAACCTATTCACTTGATAGAAAATATCCGGCGAAACTGCAGAAAATCCATGAATACCTAACTGAGCAGGAAGTGGATATATCACTTCGGTGCCAAATCATGGATGAACTGCTTGAAAAATGGTTCGTTTTTAAACAGCAATCCACTGATGAAGAGGTTCAAGTTTGGTTGGAAGAAGCCATGTTCGCGATTTTGGAAAAGGCCGAAAATGGAAAAAACGGGCTGCAAAAAAAGTATATTAATATTGTTGGTCCAACAGGTGTGGGAAAGACAACGACCCTGGCAAAAATAGCTGCGGAAACCATGTTGAAGCATGATAAAAAGGTGGCTTTCATTACGACGGATACGTACAGGATCGCTGCAATAGATCAACTTAAGACATATGCCAAGATTCTAAACGTTCCCATTGAAGTCGCTTATAACCTGGAAGACTTCAAAAGAGCGGCTGAACGCTTCTCCCATTACGATTATGTTTTTATTGATACGGCAGGAAGGAATTTCCGTAACCCGCAATATGTTAAGGATCTTAATGAAATCATCCATTTTACTGATGAGATGGAAACCTATTTAGTGTTGTCATTGACTTCTAAACAAAAGGATATGGAAGATATTTACCGACAGTTTGCTAGCATACCGATTAAACAGGTGATTTTTACAAAAGCGGACGAAACCTCCACTTTCGGACCGATTTTTAATTTTATACACACTCATAAATTGGGAGCGGCCTATATAACAGATGGACAGAATGTGCCAGACGATATTGAAATAGCTACATCATCACAGCTATTGAAAATGGCTATCGGGGCTAAAAAATATGAAAGATCAAGCTGAGAATTTACGAAAAAGATTGGAAGCCCGCCAAAATAAGACAATGGCCAAAACGATTGCCGTTTTAAGCGGTAAAGGTGGAGTGGGAAAATCAAACTTTACTTTGAATTTTTCCATTGCCTTATCCCAAAGAGGCAAAAAGGTACTGTTGTTCGACATGGATATCGGTATGGGGAATATTGATATTTTGATAGGTGAACACTCTCCCTGCAGTATTATTGATTTTTTTGAAAAAGATTGTAGTTTGAAGGATATCATCATGTCAGGACCGGGAAATATTTCAATCATTACAGGTGGGACAGGGTTGACGGATCTCTTTTCACTTGATGAAGATCAGTATACCCGTTTTAATGAAGAATTCAGTTTATTGCTGGCGAATTACGATTATATATTATTTGATATGGGAGCAGGCATCACTAAGGATTCCATGAAATTCCTGTTATGTGTGGATGAATTAGTCGTTATCACGACGCCTGAACCAACTTCTATCATGGATGCTTACTCCGCAATGAAATATATCCATTCAGTAAATAAAGAGATTCCATTGTTCCTAGTTTGCAATCGGGTTTTCACGAGTAAGGACGGCAAAGAAACGATTAAGCGGCTCCAAAATGCACTAGTGAAATTTTTGGGGCTGGAAACTGTAGCTCTAGGCTACTTGCCAGATGATAGAACCGTACCCAAATCTGTTACCAAACAAATGCCCTTTCTCCTTTTCGATTCTGAAGCCGATGTATCGAAAGCCATTTTGGACATTGCTTCAAGATATGCAAATCATTCATTTGGGGAAGAATTGACTTTGCAAAAAAGTCATTTCCTCCAAAATATGAAGAGATATTTTTTTGGAAAGTAGGTCTCCTTATATGGGTAAAGTAAAAGTGCTGATAGTGGACGATTCTGCGTTTATGAGAAAGTTAATTTCAGAGTTTTTAGCAGAAGATAGCAGGGTGGAAGTCATCGGGACTGCCAGGAATGGAAGAGATGCCATTGACAAAATAAAGGCTTTAAAACCCGATGTCGTGACTTTGGATGTGGAAATGCCGATAATGGACGGCTTGGAAGCATTAAACCGGATTATGAATGAATGTCCGACCGCTGTAGTCATGTTATCAAGCACCACGAAAAAAGGAACGGAAAATACATTTGCCGCCATGAACAGTGGAGCCTTTGACTTTGTGGCTAAGCCTTCGGGAGCCATTTCATTGGATTTACATAAAATCAAGAAAGAACTCCAAGAAAAAGTTATGGCTGCCAGCAGGGCAAATGTTCACAAACTAGAAAAACATGCGAAAAATATTGAAAGAAGCCCATCCGTTTGGGGAAAATATAGTAAAATAGATTCAATACAAATGACTAAAAGCGAAAAAAATATAAAAAAATGGTCCTATGGATATAAAAAGATAATCGTTATCGGCACATCAACAGGAGGCCCGAGAGCGCTGCAGACAGTCTTGACAGGACTCCCAGAAGAAATTGATGCACCCATACTCATTGTCCAGCATATGCCCCCCGGTTTCACAAAATCCTTGGCAACACGCCTGAATTCATTATGCAAGATTAAAGTGAAGGAAGCTGAAGAGGGAGAACTGATTCAAAAAGGTATCGGCTACATCGCACCTGGAGGTTTTCACTTGAAAGTGAAGAAGGTCGGGATGAGCTGGGCAATCCATTTGGATCAATCCGAAGTGCGTCATGGACATCGCCCGTCGGTTGATGTGCTATTTGAATCGGTAAGTGAAATGAATGATTCTGCGAAAATAGCCGTTATCATGACCGGGATGGGAAAGGACGGGGCGAGAGGGCTTACCAATCTCAAACAAAAGGGTCCATTAAAAGCGATAGCCGAATCACAGGAGACATCAATCGTTTTTGGTATGCCTAAAGCGGCAATCAATACCAAGTTAATAGATAGCGTAGAGGATGTAGAAGAAATAGCTAAAGCGATAATAAGCTATTGTTAACACGTGGAGGTGTGAGATTGTATGGATATGAATCAATATTTAGAGGTATTTATAGAGGAAAGTAAAGAACATCTTCAAACGTGCAGCGAACAGTTGCTGGTACTCGAAAAGAACCCGGAAGACCTCTCGATCGTAAACGAAATCTTTCGTTCCGCCCATACCTTAAAAGGGATGTCGGCAACTATGGGGTATGAGGATCTAGCCAACTTAACTCATAAAATGGAGAATGTGCTGGATGCGATTCGAAACAGCCAAATCGCCCTTTCGCCTGAATTGTTTGATGTGATATTTTTAGCGGTTGATCATTTAGAAGCAATGGTCATGTCCATTGCTGAAGGTGGAGATGGAAAAAGAAATGTGAAGGATGTTGTCCATCAGCTGGAAATGATTGAAAAAGGGGAGTCGCCCTTTTCTTCCACCAATGCAGAGATTGCAGCAGCTTCTGCCGTCCTGGAAAAGAAGGAAATGATTGCGGGAGAGTATGATGAATTTGAATGGACAGTACTTCAACAGTCAAAGGATCAGGGCTTTAACAACTTCGAAATTTCGATAGGGTTGCGTGAGGACTGTCTTTTAAAAGCTGCCCGTGTGTTTATGGTTTTCGAAGTGCTTGAAAAGTCAGGTGAAGTAATCAAGTCCCACCCACCCGTCGAACTTTTGGAAGAAGAGCAATTCGATCAGCAATTTACGGTCACGATGGTAACAACAGAATCGGGTGAAGAGATAAAGAAAAAAATCATGAAGGTTACCGAAGTGGATCAAGTTGTTGTAAATGCAATTGATCTAGAATGCGTGCGGCATGAAGCTAAATCTAAAGAGGATAATGTTACTGAAATTCTAAAACAAGAGTCAGATGATGCCTTGCTTCCAACTGATAACGATGATAAGAAAAAACAGACTCCCGTCAAGCCGGCATCAAGCAAGACCATTCGGGTGAACATTGAGCGGCTTGATATATTAATGAATTTATTCGAGGAACTAGTAATCGATAGAGGCAGACTTGATCAAATTTCCAGTGATTTGGATAATCAAGAATTGCATGAAACAGTAGAAAGAATGTCCCGTATAACAAGTGATTTACAAACAATCGTATTGAACATGCGGATGGTGCCCGTGGAAACTGTATTCAATCGTTTTCCTAAAATGGTTCGTCAATTGGCAAGGGATTTAAACAAGAAAGTCAATTTGGAAATCAACGGTGCCGAAACGGAACTTGATCGTACAGTCATTGATGAAATCGGTGATCCACTCGTCCATTTAATAAGAAACGCCATGGATCATGGAATTGAAACAACTGAAGAACGTTTGGCTAGAGGAAAGAATGAAGAAGGTAAAATCCTCTTAAAAGCATATCACAGCGGTAATCATGTTTTCATTGAAATCGAGGATGACGGCGCAGGCATCAATAAAGATCGAGTCTTGAACAAGGCCCTATCCAATGGGATATTAACTAAGGAAACAGCCGCCACCCTAACGGATAAGCAAATCTATGAATTGATATTCGCTTCTGGTTTTTCAACAGCGGAAACCATTTCAGATGTATCGGGACGGGGTGTGGGGCTCGATGTGGTTAAAAATACTATTGAGTCCCTCGGTGGATCTGTCACAATCGATTCCAAAGAGAATGAAGGATCCATCTTCCTTATTCAACTTCCGCTTACATTGTCCATTATTTCAGTCATGCTGGTTGAAATCCAAAACGAAAAATATGCCATACCGCTTTCTTCCATTATTGAAACAGCAATAATAAAAAAAGCAGATATCATGAATGCCCATAATCAACAAGTTATTGACTACAGGGGGAAGGTTCTACCGCTTCTGTTCTTGAAAGATATATTCGAAGTTCCTATCAGTCAGGAAGAAGAAGAGTCCCTCTCTGTGGTCATTGTAAGAAAAGGTGATAAATTAGCAGGATTAGTCGTTGATTCATTTATCGGGCAGCTGGAAATCGTTCTGAAGTCATTAGGTAATTATTTAACTAGTGCATTTGCAATTTCCGGGGCAACGATACTTGGTGATGGGCAAGTTGCTTTAATCATAGATTGCAACACATTGATTCATTGAATGATAGATAAATGGGGCAGGGTAATGGGGCGTTAGTTCGACCGTGCCGATGCGTATCAAGGCTTTACAATCATCATGTGTTTTTTAAAAGGAGGGGAATAGATGTCGGAGGATATGAAAGTAATTGTGTTTCAAATTATGGATAAAGAATATGCAATTCCAGTGGATAAGGTCAGTGGTATCGAAAAGCTTCTGCATATTACCAGAGTTCCAAAGACTGTAAAATTTGTTAAGGGAGTCATAAATTTAAGGGGTGTAATCACTCCAATTATTGATTTACGGGTTCGGTTTGGTTTCGAAGAGGTGGAATACGATGAGTCAACAAGGATTATCGTCGTCTTTCTAGATGATATGGAAGTGGGGCTAATAGTGGACTCTGCTAATGATGTTTTGGATATTCCCGTGGAAAGTATCGAACCTCAGCCTGAAATTGTGGGACATCTAGCTTCAGAATATATTAGCGGAGTGGCTAAAATTGAGAAACGACTGCTCGTCCTAATTAATTTGGAGAAGGCCTTAAGTCTAGAAGTGACTGAAAATATGTTAAGAGAAGGATAATCATATGTCATTCATTGAGAAAATTAACCCTCTTCAACTCGATATTTTGAAGGAAATCGGTAATATAGGTGCAGGGAACGCAGCAACCGCGCTTTCTGCCATCCTTAATAGGAAAATTGCTATGAATGTTCCTAATGTCCGAATCGTTTCCTTTGATGAAATGATGGAAATGGCTGGCGGGGCAGATCACGTCGTTGCCAGCGTTTTCCTTAGAATGGAAGGTGATGCTTCAGGGAGTATGTTTTTTATCCTTGCGCTACCCGTAGCTGAATACTTGATTCGTAAGATGACTGGTGATGTGACCTTTTTAATAGATTCAGCACCCTATAATGAATTGGCACTCTCTTGCCTTCAGGAGTTAGGGAATATATTAGCGGGATCCTATCTCTCTTCCCTTTCTGATTTCACCCGATTGAATATCCATCCATCCGTTCCTTCCTTGAGCATCGATATGGTAGGGGCAACGATCAGTTATGGATTATTGGAATTATCTCAAGTAAGTGACGCAGCCATCGTCATTGATACAGTACTTGAAAAAGACCAACTTTTTGATGACTCCATTAATGGTCATTTCTTTCTATTACCTGATCCCGAATTTCTTGATATCATTTTTTCTGCTTTAGGAGTGTCACCTAATGACTGAATTGTTAAAGGACCAGGTTGTTAAGGTTGGAATAGCGGATATGAATATAATAAAGCCTCCCGATACGATTCGTACTTCCGGGTTGGGGTCGTGTGTTGGAGTCGTGATTTATGATGAAAAAAAAGAAATTGCAGGTTTGGCCCATATCATGCTGCCTGACTCTTCACTCGCTAAATCGGGACAGATCAACATTGCCAAATTTGCAGATACGGCCATTAAGGAATTAGTGCAGATCTTAGTAAAAGAAGGCGCAAGAATGCCTTTCCTAAAAGCGAAGTTGGCTGGCGGAGCGCAAATGTTTCAATTTGCCTCAGGAGGGGATTTAATGAGGATAGGACCCCGGAATGTGGAAGCTGTCCGGAAAGAGTTATCTGACTTGCGGATTAGAGTCGTTGCCGAAGATGTTGGCGGGAATAGCGGAAGAACGATCGAATTCAATTTAAAGGATTGTTTGCTAAAAATTCGGACCGTTACTAAAGGGACTAAAAACATATAGGATCGGAATTGGCTTTTAAAAAGTCAAAAATATGACAGGTACACTTGCTACTGAACCATTAATCATTTATGGCTTTAAGGGCCGTTTTGATCACAAATCATATAACAATGTTAGGAGGATGTCCAATGTCTCATCTGACCATCGAAGAAGAGCAGTTATGTTGGAAAAATTGGGTGGATTGCAGAGATCCGCTGGCCGGGGACATTTTGGTAAAGAAATACATACCTCTCGTATCGTATCATGTTCAACGTATTTCGGTAAGTCTTCCTAAAAATGTGAGCCGGGATGATATAAGAAGTTTAGGGATGATGGGGTTATTCGATGCCCTGGAGCGCTTTGATACGAAGCGTGACCTGAAGTTTGACACATATGCATCTTTTAGAATCCGTGGTGCTATTTTAGATGGATTAAGGAAAGAGGATTGGCTTCCACGGAGTGCAAGAGATAAAGCCAAGAAAATTGAATCTGCAATAGAAAGGCTGGAGCAGCAATACTTGAGGAACCTTTCGCCAAATGAGATTGCCGCTGAATTGAAAATCCCGGAAGATGAAGTATATGCTGCATTAAATGAGAATTTCTTTGCCAATGTACTATCAATTGATGAAAATCCCCAAGAGGACGATAAAGAAAGCGCGAATTTTCATATTAAAGATGAAAAGGCGGATTTACCTGAGGAACATGTGTTAAAGGAAGAACTGTATGTCGAATTAGCCAAAGTCATAGAAACGCTTAATGAAAAAGAACAGTTGGTTTTACAGCTTTTTTATAAGGAAGAACTAACATTAACCGAAATCGGACAAGTGATGGGCTTATCTACTTCCCGGATATCCCAAATTCACTCGAAAGCGATATATAAATTAAGAAACACGATGCAAGATCAAAAGATTTAATCATGATTTTTTTGAAGAGGGCTTTGGAGAACGAAGAAAGCCCCTATATGTCAAATTGAAAAAATTCTTACGGGTACCCGGATCAATAAATGTCGAAATCACAGAATGTTCGAACTGTACTTTTTCATGAAAGCATAGAGAAAGTAATCAAGGAAAAACAACAGTGAAAAAAGATCCTCATCCGTATTAAGGTAACAGGATTGACTATTCCGGTTAATAGGAGGCAACATGTCAGCGGTTTTTATATTTCTGTTGTTTGTATTAAACATATTCACCATCTTTGCCATCATCGTTTTATATCTTCGCCAAAATCGTTTAAGTAAGTTGGAAAAAGACCAAAAAGCCATCATTGGGGAAATGGAACAACTTTTGTCAGGTTATTTAATGGAGATGAAAGAGGACAACGAGACATTGGTAAAGGCATTCACCAATTCGGTGGCTATGAATCACGATCTTGGACACAAAGAAAAAGAATATGGTTCAAACAAGGAAACAAAGGAAGATAAAGATGAAAAACAAGAACAAAACAGTAAGTATGAAGAGGGAAATCGTGCCGCAGCTAAAATGAAGGCGATTAACGCTTATAAAATAGTGCCTGAAGAAAATGAGGCCAATGCTCTACCCGTTAAAGTCGAGGACAAATTGGAGCTTTCATCGGCAGCGACTTCCCCTCAAAGCGAGGGGAAGTCGGCTGGCATGGAATTTTCGGACATGCTGCAGGCTTCGTTAAATGAATGGTCATTGGATGAAAAAGTGGATATGTTAGCGGATCAAGGGAATTCAGTAGAGGAAATCGCCAAAAAGTTAGGTCGCGGTCAAACGGAGATAGAGCTATTACTAAAGTTTCGTGAGAATAGATAAGTTATCTCTTGATTGTACAGAGTCATTATGATATATTATGAAATGGTGTTATTACACACGCCCCGTGATTCTTGCAGATGGTGCTGTTACGACAGTTTCTGTATGAAAATGATCGGTGCGGAGGAAAAACAAAACCATTTAGGAGGAACTAAAATGTCAGTCATTTCTATGAAACAATTGCTTGAAGCTGGTGTGCATTTCGGACACCAAACACGTCGCTGGAACCCGAAAATGAAGAAATATATCTTCACTGAGCGTAACGGCATCTACATCATCGACCTTCAAAAAACAGTTAAAAAGGTTGAAGAAGCTTATAACTTCGTGAAAGAACTAGCTGCTAACGGTGGTACTGTTCTTTTCGTCGGAACTAAAAAGCAAGCTCAAGAATCTGTTAAAGAAGAAGCTATCCGTTCTGGTATGTACTATGTAAACCAACGTTGGTTAGGTGGAACTTTAACAAACTTTGAAACAATCCAAAAACGTATCACTCGTCTTAAAGATATCGAAAAAATGGAAGAAAACGGAACTTTCGAAGTCCTTCCTAAAAAAGAAGTTATCCAACTTAAAAAAGAATGGGATCGCTTAGAAAAATTCTTAGGCGGTATTAAAGATATGAAGACTCTTCCAGATGCGATCTTCGTTATCGACCCTCGCAAAGAGCGTATTGCTGTTGCGGAAGCACACAAATTACACATTCCACTTGTTGGTATCGTTGATACAAACTGTGATCCGGATGAAATCGATGTAGTTATTCCTGCGAATGACGATGCAATTCGTGCTGTTAAATTATTAACAGGTAAAATGGCAGATGCTATCTTAGAAGCTAAACAAGGCGAAGAAACAGCAACTGAAACAACTACTGCTTAATAAGTAAAAAAGGTTGCTTATTCAGTAAGAAAAAAGGTGATAAGAGGATAATGCCTTTTATCCCTTTTTTTTGCACTAAATGAACTTACATAAAATCACTGTACGGAATGTCTTTATAAAAAGGTATGGGCGATTTTTGGGGGATGAAAATCATCAACTAGTTTAGCTCCGTCAAATTGACTGAAAAAGTTGATGTTTTTTCAGGAGAATTGTCAAGGCTCGTTATTTTCTTTGATGATAACAAGTATTTTTTGGCAATAATGGGTAAAGATTGAATAAACTGCATTTAATTTGAGGAGGATATATATTATGGCAATCACTGCACAATTAGTTAAAGAATTGCGTGAAAAAACTGGTGCCGGCATGATGGACTGTAAAAAGGCACTTGTACAAACAGAAGGCGATATGGAAAAGGCAATCGATTTCCTACGTGAAAAAGGGATTGCAAAAGCAGCTAATAAAGGCGACCGTATTGCTGCTGAAGGTCTAACTTCAATCGTTGTGGAAGGAAACCAAGCGGTTATTCTTGAAGTGAACTCAGAAACTGATTTCGTTGCTAAAAACGAAGGCTTCCAAATTCTTGTTAAAGAATTGGCTTCATTCCTTCTTGCTAACAAACCTGAAAGCGTTGAAGCAGCTCTTGAGCAAACAATGGAAAATGGAGCAAAAGTTGCAGATCATATCAATGCTGCTGTTGCAAAAATCGGGGAAAAATTAACTCTTCGCCGTTTCCAAGTCGTTTCTAAAACAGATAACGACGCATTTGGTGCATACCTTCACATGGGTGGACGCATCAGCGTATTATCAGTTCTTGAAGGTACAACTGATGAAGAGGCAGCTAAAGGCGTTTCAATGCATATCGCTGCAATTAACCCTAAATATATCTCTCGTGACCAAGTTGATGCCAGCGAACTAGAACGCGAACGCGAAGTTCTTACTCAGCAAGCACTTAATGAAGGAAAACCTGAAAAAATCGTTGCAAAAATGGTTGAAGGACGTATCAATAAATTCTACGAAGAAATCTGTGTTAACGAACAAGCTTTCGTTAAGAACCCTGATCAAAAAGTGGGACAATTCGTTGAATCTAAAGGTGGAAAAATCCAATCATTCGTTCGTTATGAAGTAGGGGAAGGTCTTGAAAAACGTCAAGAAAACTTTGCTGAAGAAGTAATGAATCAAGTTAAAAAAGACTAATTGTTTGATAATTAATAATAGGGAACACTCTTGTGTTCCCTATTTTTTGAAATGTCATGAATTTTTGGTAGTATTGCAAGAAAACATGATGAACGAATGAAAAGATTACATAGTTGGAGGTTCTCATGAGTAACGCTAAATATAAACGTGTCGTTCTAAAACTAAGTGGCGAAGCATTAGCCGGTGAAGAAGGATTTGGAATTAACCCTGCAGTAATTAAATCCATTGCTGAACAAGTCAAGGAAGTGGCTGAGCTTGATGTGGAAGTGGCTGTTGTTGTCGGCGGCGGAAACATTTGGCGCGGAAAAATAGGCAGTGAAATGGGCATGGATCGTGCTAATGCCGATTATATGGGTATGCTGGCTACAGTCATGAACTCATTGGCATTACAAGACAGCCTTGATCAGCTTGGAATTGAAACGCGCGTGCAAACTTCCATTGAGATGAGACAAGTCGCAGAACCATACATTAGACGCCGTGCAATCAGGCACCTGGAGAAAAAGAGAGTGGTGATTTTTGCAGCTGGTACAGGTAATCCATACTTCTCAACGGATACCACTGCCGCCCTGCGTGCTGCTGAAATTGAAGCTGATGTCATCTTGATGGCGAAGAATAATGTGGATGGCGTATACAATGCAGATCCGGTTAAGGACAAAAATGCAGTGAAGTATGATAAACTTTCCTATCTTGATGTGATTAAAGAAGGGTTAGAAGTAATGGATTCAACTGCGTCCTCGCTATGCATGGACAATGATATTCCATTGATCGTCTTCTCGATCATGGAAAAAGGTAATATTAAACGGGCCGTTTTAGGCGAAACGCTTGGAACTATCGTAAGGGGGAAATAAAAGATGCCGAAACAAGTTATTTCGAATGCGAAAACGAAAATGGAAAAAGCCATTGGAGCGTACACACGTGAATTAGCAAGCATCCGTGCCGGAAGGGCAAATGCCTCATTGCTTGATAGAATCTCGATTGATTATTATGGTTCGCCGACACCAGTCAATCAAGTGGCTGGCATTTCTGTCCCGGAAGCTAGATTATTAGTCATTCAACCATATGATAAAACGGTATTGGGTGAAATCGAAAAGGCGATTTTGAAATCAGACTTAGGCTTAAATCCTTCCAATGATGGATCGATCATCAGGATAGCCATTCCGGCGTTAACTGAAGAGCGTAGAAAAGAGCTTGTGAAAGTTGTGAAAAAAGAAGCGGAAGAAGCGAAAATAGCTGTCCGTAATGTGCGTCGAGATGCAAATGATGATTTGAAAAAGCTTGAAAAAAGCGGTGAAATCACTGAAGATGATTTACGTGGCTATGCTGATGACATCCAAAAGATGACAGATGGCAATATCACGAAAATCGATGAAATTACAAAAGATAAAGAAAAAGAAATTTTGGAAGTATAATTTTCGCTGAAGAATTGATTAAATAAAGAGGGCCGAATCCATACCGGGTCATGTCTTGGTTCTAACATATAGGTGTGCTTAAAGGAGAAAACTGTTATAATAAGGTTTCTCCGATTATGATTACTCCTTAGTTAGTATGTTGCATGCAAACGTTGGAGGTGGTCCTTTTTTTGCATTTTTCATGGTATTCATAAACCGGTTTTAGAAAAAAAGAAGTAATGATTTCTCCCTTTCTAGCTTCTAATGAAGAAATAATTTTCATAATAATAATATGAGAACCAGTTTTTTTTTGATATTATAATATAGATTCTTTTTAAGCGGCAGAAAGCTTGATATACATAGTGCACGACAACTTTGCCTTTGTAGAGAGATAAGTACAACCTGATGGGGGACTAACATATGTATTCACTTTGGAAGCGTTTCGTTAAAAAAGATGCTTCTTCCGATGTAACAAATAGGATTCAGCATATTAAACAGTTTGATGTTCCTCAGCATATAGCCATCATTATGGATGGAAACGGCCGTTGGGCCAAAAAGCGTGCATTGCCACGTGTGGCGGGTCATCATGAAGGAATGAAAACCGTTCGTAGGATTACGAAAGTTGCCAATAAATTAGGGGTCAAAACTTTGACAGTCTATGCGTTTTCAACTGAAAATTGGAAACGTCCGAAAAGTGAAGTAGACTTTTTGATGAAGCTTCCACAGGAATTTCTTGGGACATTTTTACCCGAGCTCATTTCCGAAAATGTAAGAGTTGAAATGATAGGGGACTTGTCTCTCATTCCGTCACATACTCAAAGTGCCGTAAAACGGGCAATGGAAGACACGAAAGGCAATGATGGGATGATTCTGAATTTTGCCCTGAATTATGGAAGCCGCGGGGAGATTGTATCTGCAGTGAATAGCATCTTGAATGATGCTAAGAATGGTATAATAAAGGAAACTGTAACTGAGGAAATGTTATCCAGTTATCTGATGACCAAACATTTGTCGGATCCTGATTTACTGATCCGTACAAGCGGTGAAATCCGTTTAAGCAATTTCATGCTTTGGCAGTCAGCTTATACTGAAATGTGGTTTACTGAAGTGCTATGGCCGGATTTTAGTGAAGAGCATTTATTGCAGGCAGTTGAGGAGTATCAAAAGCGTTCACGAAGATTCGGTGGCGTTTAATGTAGAAGGCGAGGAAAATGGAATAATGAAACAACGAATTATTACGGCGGTCGTAGTTGCCGCTATCTTCATTCCACTAGTCATTTTAGGGGGCACTCCCTTTTTACTGACGGTTTATCTGTTAGGGTCAATTGGTTTGTATGAACTGATGAAAATGAAAAAGTTACGTGTATTGTCTTTTGAATCATTTCTTGCACACATATTATTGTGGGTGCTTTTATTGCCTAATGAGCATACCGCTTTTTTAGCGGAAATAAATTACGATAAAGTTCAAGTCTTCTTAATCGGGGTTTTGCTGCTGTTACTTTATACAGTCGTTTCAAAAAACCGTTTCACTTTTGATGACGCAGGCTTTCTCGTGATTTCAATCCTATACTTGGGGATAGGTTTCTACTACCTATTTGAAACACGGGACTCTTTGGGGTTGGGGCTGATCTATATCCTGCTTACCCTATTTACGATCTGGGCAACCGATTCCGGAGCCTATTTCATTGGTAAATCACTTGGTAAAAGAAAGCTATGGCCAGAAATAAGTCCAAACAAGACGGTGGAGGGATTTATCGGCGGGCTATTTTCCGCAATGGTAGTGGGTGTTCTATTTTACGTCTTCTCCAACCTTGACTACACGTTATTACAATTATTATTGATTTCATTAATCATTGGGGTATTCGGGCAATTGGGTGATCTTGTCCAATCCGCGTATAAACGTCACTATGGCGTTAAAGATTCAGGGAAGCTTCTCCCGGGACATGGGGGAATTTTGGACAGGCTTGATAGCGTGATATTCATTTTACCGATTTTGCATTTATTGCATGTTTTATAATATATATATAGGCAAGCGTTATTGAATTAGGAGATGAACAATTTGAAAAATATCAGCCTTTTGGGCGCGACAGGATCGATTGGTCAACAAACAGCGGATGTAGTAAGGTCCCATCCAGATCAATTCAAGATTGTGGCGCTTTCTGCTGGAAAGAATATAGAATTGGTCAGGACTTATATAAAAGAATTTGAACCGAAACTGGTTTCAGTCCAAACGGAAGAAGATTATCATGTTTTGAAAAGTGAATTCTCCAGCCGCAAAGATATCGAGTTCATGTATGGAGATGAGGGATTGACTGCTGTTGCCGTTTATGGTCAAGCGACGATATTGGTCAATGCCGTCATCGGAAGCGTGGGTCTTCATCCGACACTTCAAGCAATAAAGGCTAAAAAAGATATAGCCATCGCCAACAAGGAGACTTTGGTGACTGCAGGTCATTTAGTCATAAGTGAAGCAAAAAAAGCGGGGGTCAGATTACTGCCGGTTGACAGTGAGCATTCAGCTATTTTTCAGGCATTGCAAGGTGAAAAGGAAAAAAATATAGAACGTCTTGTCATTACTGCTTCAGGAGGCAGTTTTCGAGATCGGACCAGGGAAGAATTGAAGGGTGTAACGGTGGAAGAGGCACTGAACCATCCGAACTGGTCAATGGGAGCTAAAATCACCATAGATTCGGCATCAATGATGAATAAGGGATTGGAAGTAATTGAGGCCCACTGGCTATTCGATCTTCCCTACGATAAAATTGATGTATTGCTTCATAAGGAGAGCATCATCCATTCCATGGTTGAGTTTCATGACTCCAGCGTGATGGCACAACTGGGGACACCGGATATGAGGGTTCCGATACAATATGCACTTACTTATCCAGACCGTATTCCGCTAACAGGTCGCAAACGGCTTAATCTTGCTGAAGCAGGCAAACTGCACTTCAGCGATATGGATTTCACCAGATATCCTTGTTTGCAATTCGCATATAAAGCGGGTAAAATGGGCGGAACGATGACTACTGTGTTGAATGCCGCCAATGAAGCTGCAGTCTCTGCGTTCTTATCTGGAAAGGTAACCTTCCTTGATATAGAAACATTGATTGAAAAGGCGCTTAATCAGCATTCCGTCATAGCCCTTCCAGATTTAGAAACGATTCAGGAAGTCGATAATATGACAAGGCAGTATATAGAATCTTTAGTGAAAGATAGGTGACCGGAACATGCAGACTTTAGAAACGATTATAGCGTTCATCATCATTTTTGGAGCTCTAGTATTTTTCCATGAGCTTGGGCACTTAGTGTTTGCAAAGCGAGCAGGAATTTTATGCCGTGAGTTCGCAATCGGTTTCGGGCCAAAAGTATTCACTTATAAAAAGAAGGAAACCGTATATACCATTCGATTGCTCCCTCTTGGCGGGTACGTGCGTATGGCTGGCGAAGACGCAGAGAATATTGAATTGAAGCCCGGCTATCGGGTGGGATTAATGTTTGATAATGAAGAGAATGTTACAAAAATCATTTTGAACAATAAAGATAAATATCCTGATATCCGTCTAGTGGAGGTTGAAGTGATCGATCTTGATCATAAACTGATCCTTACAGGTTATGAGGAGGGCGAGGAAGATACACTAAAAACGTTTGCCATTCATAAAGAAGCGGTGATCGTTGAAAATGGTGTAGAAAACCAGATTGCTCCTTTTGATCGGCAATTTGCCTCAAAGTCGCTTGGGCATCGTTTCCTGACGATTGTAGCTGGACCGGCAATGAATTTCGTTTTGGCTTTTGTCATTTTTGTGTTGATCGGCATGTTTCAAGGAGTCGTGGTGGATGAAGCGAAACTTGGTGAGTTGACTCCAGATGGTTCGGCTGTAAATGCCGGTTTAAAATCGGGGGATGTCATTCAATCCATCGAAGGTACGG
Source organism: Peribacillus sp. NPDC076916 (assembly GCF_050269675.1). Lineage (NCBI taxonomy): Bacteria > Bacillati > Bacillota > Bacilli > Caryophanales > Bacillaceae > Peribacillus > Peribacillus sp. NPDC076916. The sequence goes on along the minus strand of NZ_JBNNIU010000001.1, from coordinate 79,745 downwards.
AAGTCTCCACTTGGGGAGATGTTCAGGAAAGCATTCAAAAGAACCCAGGGCAAGAGATCGAGTTCGTCGTTGACAGGGACGGGAAAACATTAGAAGTTCCGGTTGTTCCACAAGAAGTGGAGAGGGAAGGGAAGAAAATCGGAATTATCGGCGTTTACCCTCCGGTTGAAAAAGCACCGATTAAAGCAATACAATATGGTTTCACAGAAACGTATTTTTGGACAAAACAAATCTTCATCATCCTTGGTGACCTCGTAACGGGTGGATTTACGATCGACAGTTTATCCGGTCCTGTAGGAATATATAAATCAACTGAGGAAGTAGCGAAACAAGGTTTATTCACGTTAATGAAATGGGCTGGGCTGCTCAGCATTAACCTAGGAATCATGAACCTGCTTCCGCTGCCGGCATTGGATGGAGGAAGACTGTTATTCTTTGTGGTCGAATTCTTAAGAGGAAAACCGATTGACCGTCAAAAAGAAGGAATGGTCCACTTCATCGGCTTTGCCTTGCTGATGTTATTGATGATCGTCGTTACATGGAATGATATCCAGCGATTCTTCCTGTAAGATAAGTTTGGATAATGCAAAAACAGGCCAGCAGATTTATCTGTTGGCCGTTTTCTTATCTGAAGGGATTTCCTAGTTTTTTAACCGTTTTGGGGAAATTGTTTGTTTTCTAGGGAAATCGTAAGTATAATCGAGAATGAGTATATTAAATTAGCTTTTCTGAAAAACGCGGAAAGTCTTTTTTGTATGAAAATGACCGTATTAATGTTGCGGTATGAATTTTACCGAAGCCGCAATTAATTTAAAGGAAATATTGAAGAGGTGCAGATATGAAACAAAGTATGACGTTGATCCCTACATTAAGGGAAGTGCCTGCAGATGCTGAAATCAAAAGTCATCAGCTGCTATTACGTGCAGGATTTATGAGACAAAACTCCAGCGGGGTATATAGTTTTATGCCGCTTGGAAAAAAGGTGCTTCAAAAGGTTGAGGCTATCGTTAGGGAAGAAATGGAAAATGCTGGTGCGGTAGAATTGTTGATGCCTGCTCTGCAACAAGCCGAATTCTGGCAGGAATCTGGACGCTGGTATACCTATGGTCCAGAGTTGATGCGGCTTAAGGATCGCAACAACCGTGAATTTGCGCTTGGTGCCACACATGAAGAAGTGATAACCAGCTTAGTTCGTGATGAAGTGAAATCCTATAAGCGTCTTCCATTAACGGTTTATCAGATCCAAACCAAATTCCGTGATGAAAAAAGACCGCGTTTCGGATTGTTGCGTGGACGTGAGTTCATCATGAAGGATGCTTATTCTTTCCACGCTAATCAAGAAAGCCTGGATGCTGTTTATAAAAATTTATATGCGGCATATTCGAATATATTCAGCCGCTGTGGGCTGGACTTCCGTGCCGTCATTGCCGATTCTGGGGCAATGGGTGGTAAGGATACACATGAATTCATGGTCCTGTCTGAAATTGGGGAGGATACCATCGCATATTCTGATACTTCCGATTATGCAGCTAATATTGAAATGGCACCTGTGAGCGTAAAATATGAAAAAAGCTCCGAAGAACAAATTGCACTTGAAAAAATTCATACACCAGGTCAAAAAACGATTGAAGAAGTTGCTTCATTCTTGAATACTAGTGCAGAGAAACTAATAAAATCGTTATTGTTTAAAGTGGATGAAAAGTATGTGCTTGTTTTGGTACGAGGAGATCATGAAGTCAATGATATCAAGCTGAAGAATTTCTATAACGCTTCAATCGTTGAATTGGTCGATCCAAATGAGACGAAAGAAGTCTTAGGATGTACAATTGGATCTCTTGGACCAATCAATGTCACTTCTGAAGTCGAAGTGATTGCGGATGTTGCCGTCGAGGCCATGGTTAATGGAATTTGTGGTGCAAATGAGGAAGACCACCATTATGTGAACGTAAATCCCGCTCGTGACTTTAACGTGGATAATTATATAGATCTTCGTTTCATCCAAGAGGGTGACCCATCACCGGACGGAAACGGAAAGATTAAATTTGCCAAAGGGATTGAGGTAGGCCACGTATTCAAACTGGGAACTAAATATTCTGAAGCTATGAATGCGACATTCCTGGATGAGAATGGACGGACGCAGCCTATGATCATGGGCTGTTATGGCATTGGTGTTTCCCGTACACTAGCCGCTGTTGCTGAACAATTCAACGATGAAAAAGGGTTGGTCTGGCCAGTGAATTTAGCGCCATACCAAGTCCATTTGATTCCAATCAATATGAAGGATGAGGCTCAGGCTGCACTGGCAGAAGATTTATATAATGATCTAAAGGCACAAGGCATGGAAGTTCTTATGGATGATCGTCAAGAACGTGCGGGCGTAAAATTCGCAGACTCTGACTTGATGGGTCTTCCTATCAGGGTGACTGTTGGTAAAAAGGCATCCGAGGGTATCGTTGAAGTGAAAATCCGTAAAACGGGTGAGGTTCTTGAAGTTGAAAGAGCTGAACTGACTCAAAAGCTTCACGAAATAATGGCATAATTTAAAAATAGCGGATTTAGGCATCATTCAATTGGATGATGCCTTTCCTTTTCATGGATTTGGATACTAGTGAAACATTCATGATATGTTATAATAGCCTCTGGTATCAAAAGAAAATGATTGTGAAAAATAATAGATAATAGATAGGGGAGAGAGGGAATGGATCAAAATCCAAATAGCGGTAGAGAGAGATTTCAACTCTTGCTCCAGCAAATGGGCTTGACTGAGGATGCCTTTGTGAATTATTTCATAGGTGCCGAAATTGATAAACTCTCAATCGAGAGGGAGTCCAAAACATGGCATTTTGCCTTTAATATACCTGCATTAATTCCTTGCAGTGTTCATACAAGACTTGCTACTCATCTGGCAAGTACGTTTTCCCATATTGCAAAGGTAACATTCAACTTGAATGTGGCCAATCCGCAAGTGACGGAACAATTGGTGAAGGAGTATTGGAAAAACTGCATTGGCGAGCTTGAAGGCATGTCGCCTGCACTGTTATCACTTCTAAATGAACAAGTTCCAACGGTAAATGGATATAAGCTTATCGTTAGCGCCCGGAATGATACGGAGGCTGGACAGTTGAAGCGAAAATACTCCGGCATCATTTCGAATATCTATCAAACATTCGGTTTTCCTCCGTTGACACTTGAAGCGGAAGTGAAGGAAACGGTTTCGAATCCTGATTACCAAAAGTTCTTAGAAGAGAAACAAAAGGAAGACGCAGAAAAGGGACTTGCTGCCCTAGTGGAAATGCAGAAAAAAGAATCGGAAAAAGGCGGGGACGATGCCGTCTACGATGGACCGGTTAAAATTGGCTATACGATTAAAGAAGATGCGGATTTCCGCAGAATCGAACAAATTATTGATGAAGAGCGCAGGATTGCTATCGAAGGTTTCGTATTTGATGCAGAAGTGCGTGAGTTACGCAGCGGACGAAGCCTGTTGACTTTTAAAGTCACAGATTATACGAGCTCGATATTGGTCAAAATGTTTTCGCGTGATAAAGAAGATGCTGCCATACTTGCCCGTGTGAAAAAAGGGATGTGGGTACGTGCCCAAGGCAGCATCCAAAATGATACATTCGTACGTGACCTAGTTATGATCGCAAATGATATAAATGAAATTTCTAAACAAGGACGGCAGGATAAGGCTCCGGAAGGGGAAAAGCGTGTAGAACTGCATATGCATACCCCAATGAGCCAAATGGATGCAGTGACGCCTACTTCTGCGCTTGTTGCCCAGGCTGCAAAGTGGGGGCATAAGGCTGTGGCCATTACAGATCATGCGGGAGCTCAATCATTCCCTGAAGCTTATAGTGCCGGGAAAAAGAATGGTATCAAAATCCTTTATGGTGTCGAAGTGAATCTTGTAAATGATGGTGTACCCATAGTTTATAATGAGGCGCATATCGCTTTGGCAGATGCCACCTATGTTGTGTTTGACGTAGAGACGACAGGCCTATCAGCCGTTTATGATACGATCATTGAATTTGCTGCAGTGAAAATTCGTGATGGTGACATCATTGATCGCTTCGAGTCTTTTGCTAATCCGCATCATCCACTATCCAATACAACGATAGAATTGACTGGAATCACTGATGATCTTGTAGAAAATGCTCCGGAAGTCTCGGAAGTACTAGAAAAGTTCAAGGAATGGGCGGGCGATGCGATTCTGGTTGCCCACAACGCAGCCTTCGATATGGGATTTTTGAATATAGGCTATAAAAACTTGGGTTATCCTAAAGCTTCCAATCCTGTTCTTGATACATTGGAACTTGCCCGTTTCTTATATCCGGAGTTTAAAAATCACCGGTTAAATACATTATGTAAAAAGTTCGATATTGATTTGACCCAGCATCATAGGGCCATATATGACGCCGAAGCTACAGGTTACCTTATGCTGAAGATGCTAAAGGATGCAATGGAAAAGGAGATTACCCATCATGATCAACTTAATGACAATATGGGTAAAGGAAACGCTTATCAGCGTTCCCGGCCGTCTCATTGTACGCTGATTGCGCAAACACAGACTGGCTTAAAAAACCTTTTCAAATTAATTTCAATATCACACATAGATTATTTCTATCGTGTGCCCCGACTACCACGCTCACAACTTAAAAAGTATCGTGAAGGAATCTTGGTCGGATCGGGATGCGATAAAGGGGAAGTTTTTGAAGGGATGATGCAGAAGGGTTTTGAGGAAGTCGTCGATATCGCCGAATTCTACGATTATCTTGAAATCCATCCGAAGGAAGTGTATAAGCATTTGATTGAGCTTGAATATGTACGGGATGATAAATCATTGGAAACGATCATCTCCAATATCGTCAAGCTTGGTGAAAAATTGGATAAGCCAGTCGTAGCCACTGGAAATGTGCATTATTTAGATCCGAATGATAAAATTTACCGTAAAATCCTTGTGAATTCACAAGGTGGCGCAAATCCGCTGAATCGTCATAAGCTTCCTGACGTACATTTTCGGACGACAGATGAAATGCTGCGGGAATTCTCCTTCCTCGGTTCTGAAAAAGCCAAAGAGGTCGTGGTAACCAACACGAATAAAATCGCTGATATGATTGAGGAAATCAAGCCGATCAAGGATGAGTTATACACACCTAAAATTGAAGGTGCAGAAGAAGAGATGCGTCAAATGAGTTATGGAATGGCAAGGAAGATTTATGGAGAGAACCTGCCGGAAATCGTGGAAGCCCGTCTTGAGAAAGAATTGAAAAGCATCATTGGCCACGGTTTTGCCGTTATTTATTTAATTTCCCACAAACTTGTTAAAAAATCCTTGAATGATGGTTATCTAGTTGGTTCAAGGGGATCGGTTGGGTCATCTTTCGTTGCCACCATGACTGAAATTACAGAGGTGAATCCGCTTCCGCCGCATTATGTATGTCCGGAGTGCAAGAAATCCGAATTCTTCAATGACGGTTCTGTAGGTTCCGGGTTTGACCTGCCTGATAAAGACTGTCCCGATTGTGGCATTGCTTATACAAAAGACGGGCATGATATCCCGTTTGAAACCTTCCTTGGATTTAAAGGGGATAAGGTTCCGGATATTGACTTGAACTTCTCCGGTGAGTATCAGCCGAAGGCCCATAACTATACGAAGGTCTTATTCGGTGAAGAATATGTATATCGTGCCGGAACGATTGGTACGGTCGCTGAAAAAACGGCTTATGGATATGTAAAAGGGTATTCCTCTGATAATAACATCCACATGCGTGGAGCCGAGACTGATCGCCTTGTTGCCGGTTGTACTGGTGTGAAAAGGACGACTGGACAGCACCCGGGGGGAATTATCGTTGTTCCTGATTATATGGATATCTATGATTTCACACCAATTCAGTTCCCTGCGGATGACAGGAATTCTGAGTGGAAAACAACTCACTTTGATTTCCATTCCATTCACGATAATATTTTGAAACTTGATATACTTGGTCACGATGATCCGACTGTAATCCGGATGCTTCAAGATTTAAGTGGCATCGATCCAAAGACCGTCCCTACCGATGATCCAGAAGTAATGAAAATATTCAGCAGTACTGAATCTTTAGGAGTTACCGAAGAACAGATCATGTGTAAAACGGGTACGCTTGGCATACCGGAATTTGGTACGCGCTTTGTCCGGCAGATGCTTGAAGATACGAAACCTACGACATTTTCCGAGCTTGTTCAGATTTCGGGGCTTTCCCACGGTACGGATGTATGGCTGAGTAATGCACAGGAATTGATCCACAACCGCATATGTACACTAAGTGAGGTTATAGGCTGCCGGGATGATATTATGGTCTATCTGATATACCAAGGCCTAGATCCTTCACTAGCGTTTAAAATCATGGAATCTGTTCGTAAAGGGAAAGGGCTCTCGGAGGAATTCGAAGAGGAAATGAGGAAAAATGAGGTGCCAGAATGGTATATCGATTCATGTAAAAAGATTAAATACATGTTCCCGAAAGCCCATGCTGCAGCTTACGTCTTAATGGCTGTTCGGATTGCCTATTTTAAAGTGCATCTGCCTTTATTGTATTATGCAGCCTATTTCACAGTACGTGCCGATGATTTTGAAATCGACGCCATGACACGGGGATCGCAAGCGATCAAATCAAAAATGGAAGAAATTATGGTAAAGGGATTGGATGCATCCACAAAGGAAAAGAATACATTGACGGTTCTTGAACTTGCTTTGGAAATGTGTGAACGCGGATATTCATTCGCTAAAGTGGACTTGTACAAATCCAGTGCAGATCAATTCTTGATTGAAGGAAATACTTTGATACCGCCTTTCAATTCGATACCTGGTCTTGGAACGAATGCGGCGATCAATATCGTCAACGCACGGGAAAATGGTGAATTCCTTTCCAAAGAAGACCTTCAACAACGGGGGAAGGTTTCGAAGACCATCCTTGAATACCTTGATAAACAAGGCTGTCTGGAGTCATTGCCTGAACAAAATCAGTTATCTTTATTTTAAAGAGGAAACTGATTCCAAAAAGGAAGAAACAGACATGATATTTGCATAAATATCTTGATTATGGTATATTTTTATTGGAAATACTAAGAGGAACCAATGGCAAGAGTGGGGAAACCCACTCTTTCGTGTTGTATTGACCATTTAATTTTGAATCCGAAACCAAGCGCATACAACGCACGTATGGAGGAAACAAATGAGTAAAAAGGTAACGGAAGTCGTAGAGGAATTAGCACTACCAATTCTTGAAGAATTGCAGCTTGAATTAGTCGAAGTGGAGTATGTGAAGGAAGGTAAAAGCTGGTTCCTTCGAGTGTACATTGATAAAGAAACAGGCGTAGATATTGATGATTGCGGAAATGTGAGTGAAAAACTCAGTGAAAAGCTTGATGAGGTTGATCCGATTCCACAAAATTATTTTCTCGAAGTTTCATCACCCGGAGCTGAAAGGCCTCTGAAAAAAGAGAAGGATTTCCTTAATGCTATCGGTAAAAATGTTTACATAAAAACATATGAGCCCATTTTAGATGAAAAAGAATTCGAAGGAATCTTAACCAGTTTCGATGGTGAAGAAGTGACAATCGAAGTCAGAATCAAAACAAGAAAGAAAACAATCGTCATACCATTCGAAAAGGTAGCCAAAGCGAGATTGGCGATTACCTTCTCTTAAGTCAAGCAAATCATTAATTTAAATATCCGTAAGGGGGATCACCATGGGCAATGAGTTATTGGATGCTCTCTATATTTTAGAAAACGAAAAAGGAATTTCCAGGGAGGTTTTGATCGACGCGATTGAATCTGCCCTTATATCGGCATATCGCCGTAACTTTAACCAAGCACAAAATGTACGTATCGACTTGAATCTTGGTAAAGGAACTATGCGTGTATTTGCCAGAAAAGACGTTGTTGACGAAGTGTTCGATTCGCGTCTGGAAATTTCTGTTGAAGAAGCAAGAGCAATTGATCCCAACTATCAGTTAGAGGATATTGTCGAAATGGAAGTAACACCAAAGGATTTCGGCCGTATTGCAGCACAAACAGCAAAGCAAGTCGTCACTCAAAGAGTGCGTGAAGCTGAACGGGGCATCATTTATGCCGAATTCATCGATCGTGAAGAGGATATCATGACTGGTATCGTTCAACGCCAGGATTCCCGATTCATTTATGTGAGCCTAGGTAAAATCGAAGCTTTGCTCCCAGTGAATGAACAAATGCCGAATGAACAGTATAAACCTCATGATCGCATTAAAGTTTTCATCACTAAAGTTGAAAAGACTTCAAAGGGCCCGCAAATTTTTGTATCCCGTTCACACCCTGGTCTTTTAAAACGTTTATTCGAAATAGAAGTGCCTGAAATTTTTGATGGAACAGTGGAAATTAAGTCAGTTGCCCGCGAAGCAGGCGACCGTTCAAAAATCTCCGTGCACTCCGATAACGAAGAAGTCGATCCTGTCGGTTCTTGTGTAGGCCAAAAGGGACAGCGTGTTCAGGCGATCGTCAATGAATTGAAAGGTGAAAAGATCGATATCGTTAAATGGTCGGAGAATCCGGTCATTTTCGTTGCGAATGCATTAAGCCCTTCAAAAGTACTTGAAGTTATCGTTAAAGAAGAGGAAAAGGCGACTACTGTAATCGTTCCGGATTATCAACTTTCCCTGGCAATTGGTAAGCGTGGACAAAATGCCCGTTTAGCTGCCAAGCTTACAGGCTGGAAAATTGATATCAAGAGTGAAACGGAAGCCCGCGAAGCTGGTATTTATCCTGTGGAAGAACAGGAATTCCTTTTGAGCAGAGATAGTTATGTTACTGAAGAGGAAACAGATTTCGAAGAGGATAACGAGTAATTCGAGGTGAAAAAGATGAATAGCCGAAAAAAAATCCCGATGCGTAAATGTGTGGCAACAGGTGAAATGAAGCCGAAGAAAGAACTCATTCGCATCGTTCGATCTAAAGAAGGGGAAGTCAGCCTTGATCCGACCGGAAAAAAATCGGGAAGGGGAGCTTATTTGACTCTTGATCGGGATGTTATCGAGCTGGCCAAAAAGAAAAATGTGCTGGCTAATCACCTTAGTACCCAAATCGATTCTTCCCTTTATGAACAATTGCTTGAATTAGTGAATAAGGAGAAAAACTAACAACATGACCCAACAACAACAATGGATGTCTCTATTAGGTTTGGCCAATCGAGCACGCAAGCTAATTTCGGGTGAAGAATTAGTGGTTAAAGAGATTAGAAGCGGTAATGCCAAAGTTGTTATTTTATCCGCGGACGCTTCAAAAAACACTGAAAAAAAAATATCTGATAAGTGCGCATTTTATCAGGTTCCTTTAAAAAGAGTCGAAAGCAGGTCAATGCTCGGCCATGCGATAGGCAAGGATGCTAGAGTTGCCGTCGCAGTTCTGGATGAAGGTTTTGCACAAAAACTCCGAACGCTGCTCGATTAAATTTTACGGGGGTGAACGTATGACAAAATTGCGTGTATATGAATATGCAAAACAAAAGAACGTTTCAAGCAAGGATGTAATAAATAAACTTAAAGAAATGAATATAGAGGTAACAAACCATATGACAGCATTAGACGATTCAACTGTAAATAAATTAAACGATTCAATCAAACCTAAAAACGAAGATAAAAGCCAAGCTGCTGAACCAAAAGCTAACGCTACAGTCGCGAAGTACGAAGCTGAAGCGGATGAAAAGAGCACAGTCAATAAAGAAAAGCTGAAGAAGAAACCACCAGTTAAACCTGTAGGTACGAAAAAACCAACAGGTCAGTTCAACAAGGGCCGCAATAACAAGAATAAAAATAATAAACAAAGACAACAAGCGCCGGCGGCACCTGTTACAAAACGTAAAGAAAGAGAACTACCAGAGAAAATTACGTTTTATGAGTCTTTGACGGTTATGGAGCTTGGTAAAAAACTTCACCGTGAACCGTCTGAAATCATTAAAAAGCTCTTTATGCTTGGTGTGATGGCTACAATTAACCAAACTTTGGATAAAGATGCTATTGAATTGATCTGTGCGGAATATGGTGTATTGGCTGAAGAAGAGATTCGTGTTGACCTAACTGACCTTGAGTCACTTGTCACTGAGGATGCTTCTGAAGATTTGATTGAGCGTCCGGCTGTCGTGACGATCATGGGCCACGTTGACCATGGTAAAACGACATTGCTTGATTCTATTCGCCATACGAAAGTAACAGAAGGCGAAGCAGGCGGGATCACTCAGCATATCGGTGCATATCAAGTTAAAGTTAACGACAAAAAAATCACTTTCCTTGATACACCAGGACATGCTGCGTTTACAACGATGCGTGCCCGTGGAGCTCAGGTTACGGATATCACAATCTTGGTCGTAGCAGCGGATGATGGTGTAATGCCTCAAACGATTGAAGCGATTAACCATGCTAAAGCAGCGGAAGTTCCAATTATCGTCGCTGTTAATAAGATGGATAAAGAAGCAGCTAATCCAGACCGCGTCATGCAAGAATTGACAGAGCATGGTTTAGTTTCTGAAGCATGGGGCGGGGATACAATTTTCGTACCAATTTCAGCTAAAAACGGTGAGGGTATCGATAGCTTGCTTGAAATGATTCTTCTTGTAAGTGAAGTGGAGGAGTATAAAGCGAATCCATCCCGTAAAGCAAATGGAACGGTTATCGAAGCACGGTTGGACAAAGGGCGCGGATCGGTTGCCACTTTGCTTGTTCAAAACGGAACGTTGAAAATCGGTGATCCGATTGTTATCGGTAATACATTCGGACGTGTCCGTGCTATGGTCAACGATCTTGGACGCCGTGTTAAGGATGCAGGTCCTTCAACACCGGTTGAAATCACTGGATTGAACGAAGTGCCACAGGCCGGCGATCGCTTCATCGTCTTTGAAGATGAGAAAACGGCCCGTCAAGTTGGGGAAGTGCGTGCACAGAGACAACTTGCTTCACAACGTAATGAGAAATCCCGTGTAACCCTGGATACATTATTCGAGCAAATGAAAGAAGGGGAAATCAAAGAATTGAACATCATTCTAAAAGCTGATGTTCAAGGTTCTGCGGAAGCAGTGGCCGCTTCCCTGAATAAAATAGAAGTGGAAGGCGCTAAAGTTAAAATCATACACATTGGCGTCGGTGCCATTACAGAGTCTGACATCATCCTTGCTACAGCTTCGAATGCAATCGTCATCGGATTCAACGTCCGTCCTGATGTGAATGCGAAGCGTGCAGCTGAATCAGAAAATGTTGATGTCCGTCTTCACCGCATCATCTATAAAGCGATCGAAGAGATCGAGTCGGCTATGAAAGGGATGCTTGACCCTGAATTCGAAGAAAAAATTATCGGTCAGGCTGAAGTTCGTACGACTTTCAAAGTATCCAAAGTGGGTACGATTGCCGGTTCTTACGTTACAGAAGGAAAAATTACACGTGATAGCGGAATTCGCTTAATTCGTGAAGGTGTCGTCATTTACGAAGGTGAAATTGATGCATTGAAACGTTTTAAAGATGATGTAAAAGAAGTGGCAACGAACTATGAGTGCGGTATTACGATTAAAAATTACAACGACCTTAAAGAAGGCGATGTAATTGAAGCGTATGTAATGGAAGAGATCGAACGTAAATGATCGTTGGCTCTGTCCAATGTGAATGCATCATCCATGACACCCATTCTTTGAAAGAAAAGAGGGCAGTGCTTCAGCGTGTCATGACACGGCTTAAGCAGAAGTTCAATATTTCTGTAGCAGAGACCGATTTTCAGGATTTATGGCAGCGGACAAAGATTACTATCGTAACCGTAACATCCTCAAGGAAGGCCACTGAACGGGAACTTCAAAATGCCCTTAAATTTCTAGATTCTTTTCCGGAACTAGAGCGAACAATAACAGATATAGACTGGCTTTAGGCTATCGAGGTGATATTATGAGCCTTCGTTCAAATCGTGTTGGCGAACAAATGAAAAAAGAGCTGAGTGAAATTATCGGCCGAAAAATTAAAGATCCAAGAATCGGATTTGTAACAGTGACGGATGTCGCGGTTACAGGCGATTTACAACAGGCAACAGTTTATATTTCCGTTTTGGGTGACCAGGAACAAAGGGAGAAAACCCTGCAAGGTCTTGCTAAGGCGAAAGGATTCATGCGTTCAGAAATTGGGCAGAGAATCCGCCTGCGCAAAACCCCTGAGCTGTTTTTTGAATTTGATGAATCGGTCGATTATGGTAATCGCATCGAGTCGTTGATTTCCCAAATCAATTCAGAGGATAAACCGGCTGAAAAAGACGAGGAATAAGCAAGCAGTAAAAGGAGGCCGACTCAATAAGTGCTTTGCACTTCTTGAAGTCGGTCTCTTTTTTTTGAAAAAGGAAAAACACCTTTCGGAATTGGAATTCATTTTGCTTTATGATAATAGTTTAGGGTGTTTTATAAATGATGAGGTGAAAGCGTGAACGGTATTCTTCCATTATGGAAACCCAAGGGATTGACATCCCATGATTGTGTTTTTAAATTAAGAAAGATTTTAAAGACAAAAAAGGTTGGGCACACAGGTACTTTAGATCCTGATGTAACAGGGGTTTTGCCTATTTGTATTGGCAGGGCAACTAAAATAGCCGAATATTTGACAGAAGCCGGTAAAGCGTATGAAGGTGAAGTGACCCTTGGTTTTTCAACGACAACTGAAGACGCAAGCGGTGAAAAAGTGGAAGAGAAAAAGATTGATCAAGTGATTCAGCGTAAACGGATTCTTGAAGTGCTGGAATCATTGACTGGAACAATTGAACAGACGCCGCCAATGTTTTCGGCGGTAAAAGTAAACGGGAAAAAGTTATATGAATATGCCCGTGCAGGGATAGAAGTGGAGAGGCCGACAAGGGAGGTCACCATCCATGAAATTACCCTTCTTGATGATCGTTCTGAATTTAAAGGGGAAACCATTTCTTTTCGTTTTCGCGTCAAATGCAGCAAAGGAACGTATATACGGACGCTTGCAGTCATGATGGGTGAAGAACTGGGTTTTCCTGCCCATATGTCAGACTTGACACGTATTGAATCAGCAGGTTTTAAGCAGGAGGACTGTTTTACATTTGCTGAAGTGGAAGAGTTCATGGAAAGTGGACAAACGGATGAATTTCTGTTGCCTTTGGAGCTGGGATTATTTCATTTGCCCAAATTTCAGATTAGTGATAAAGTAGCAAAGAAAGTACTTAACGGTGCGGTATTGGAACAAACAAAGGATGTTGTTGTTGAAAAAGGAAAGCCTTTTGTGATGGTCGATCCAGCAGATAAGGCCATTGCCATTTATCAAATACATCCGACAAAAGTGGGATTAATTAAACCTGTAAAAGTATTGGCACAAGAATTATAGACCGTTTTACCGCCGGAAAGAGGAGATTGAAAGGTGAAAGTGATCGCAATAGAGCATCCTCATCAATTTAATTCGGATGATTTTCCCGAGCTTGTAATGGCGCTTGGATTTTTTGATGGGATACATAAAGGTCATCAGATTGTTATTCAAACCGCCAAGAAAAAAGCCGATGAAATGAATCTTAAATCAGCAGTCATGACATTTGACCCGCATCCTTCTGCAGTACTGGGTAGGAAAACGGAAAATATCCGCTATATCACTCCACTTGAAGATAAGGTGGATATCATAGAGTCGATGGAGATCGATTATTTATTCATTGTCCATTTCAGCAAGGAATTTGCTTCGGTACTGCCGGAGCGGTTCGTTGACGAATACATTGCCGGGCTGAATGTCCGTCACGTAGTTGCAGGCTTTGATTATTCATACGGCCGCTATGGTCAAGGGACGATGGAGGATTTGCCTGTTTACGCACAGGGAAGGTTTTCGCAGACAGTCGTTGAAAAACAGACACTTGAAGATGAAAAGGTTAGCTCGACGAGAATCAGGGAAACTCTCGGAAATGGCAACTTTTCCGACTTTTATCATTTGGCTGGCCGCCGCTATTTAACGAAAGGTCATGTCGTTCACGGTGAAAAGCGGGGCAGGAAGCTGGGTTTCCCCACCGCTAATATTGAAGTAAGTGACGATTATATCTTCCCTGCTTCAGGCGTATATGCCGTCAGGATCAAAATAAGCGGTAAATGGTATAATGGAGTTTGCAATGTTGGCTACAAGCCTACGTTCCACGAAGAGAAACCTAAGTATCCCACTGTAGAGGTTCATGCATTGGAGTTCTCGGGAGATATTTATGGCAACCAGGTATCGGTGGAATGGCATACAAGACTTCGGAGTGAACAGAAATTTTCCGGACTTGAAGCATTGGTCGCTCAGATTGAAACGGATAAGCAAAATGCAATAGCCTATTTTGCAAAGCTTGAAGCATAAAAGACAAGACTTGCAATTTTAATGAAAAACATGTATTCTATTGTATGTATGAAAATAACCATTGCTTGGCTAGTCGAGACTCCGACGCTGGCTCGGTAATAGGTGATTTTACAGAATTTTAGGAGGAATAATAACATGGCAATTACACAAGTACGCAAAAACGAACTTATCGCTGAGTTCAGAACTCACGATACTGACACTGGATCTCCAGAAGTTCAAATCGCAGTATTAACAGAAGAAATCAACAACTTGAACGGTCACTTACGCACACACAAAAAAGACCACCATTCACGTCGCGGTCTTCTAAAAATGGTAGGTAAACGTCGTAACCTTTTAACTTACCTACGTAACAAAGACGTTACTCGTTACCGTACACTAATTAACAAATTAGGTCTACGTAGATAATTTTTTCAGGAAGGCGGGAAATTTCCCGCTTTTTTGATGTTAATCAAATGATTTGGACGTATTCTACTTAAGGCTGGGCCTTCGTCCTTGGGACTCGGCAGGAGCCGGGTCCTTTTCCATTTATAAATGATCAGGATATACATAATCAAATGAATGAAATTTTTATTCATTTTACTGTTAATGCTTGTTTTTTTCGTGCATAATAGGAATAGTTTGGTTTTAACTCGAGTTTAGTTACTTTCACATATAAATGATTTAATCCAATACAGGTTTAGGTAAACTAAGCCTCTAAGTGAAGATTCAGAGAGGGGTTTAATAAATGGGACAGGAAAAACATACGTATTCATTTGACTGGGCCGGCCGTAATGTAACGGTAGAGATAGGGCAATTAGCCAAACAAGCGAACGGGGCAGTTTTAGTCCGTTATGGAGAAACTGCTGTATTAAGTACTGCAACAGCTTCAAAGGAACCTAGAAATGTCGACTTCTTTCCTTTGACAGTGAACTATGAAGAAAGACTTTATGCAGTCGGTAAAATTCCGGGAGGCTTCATAAAACGTGAAGGACGACCAAGTGAAAGGGCAATTCTTGCAAGCCGCTTAATCGATCGTCCAATCCGTCCGCTTTTCGCAGATGGCTTCAGGAACGATGTTCAGATCATCAGCATGGTCATGAGTGTCGATCAAGATTGCTCTACGGAAATGGCAGCCATGCTAGGTTCTTCCCTTGCACTTTCAGTTTCCGATATTCCGTTCGAAGGTCCAATTGCTGGAGTTGTAGTAGGGAGAATCAACAATGAATTCATTATTAACCCTACTGTTGACCAACTAGCCAAAAGTGACATCAATCTGACGGTTGCCGGCACTAAAGATGCTATCAACATGGTTGAAGCCGGAGCAAATGAAGTACCAGAGGAAACCATGCTTGAAGCAATCATGTTTGGACATGATGAAATCAAGAAGATCATTGCATTCCAAGAGAAAATCGTTGCTGAAATCGGCAAGGAGAAAATGCAGGTCACTTTATATCAAGTGGATGCTGAACTGGAAGCAGAAGTGAAAGGACTATGTGAAGCAGACTTGAACAAAGCCGTACAAGTTCAGGAAAAACATGCTCGTGAAGACGCCATCAAAGCAGTAAAAGATCGTGTGTTGGTTCATTATGAAGAAGAGACTGATGAAGAAAAATTAAAGCAAATCAAAGAAATCCTGAATAAATTGGTGAAATCCGAAGTCCGCCGTTTAATTACGGAAGAAAAAGTACGTCCGGATGGCCGTAATCCTGACGAAATCAGACCATTATCATCAGAGGTTACTATTCTGCCTCGTACTCATGGTTCCGGATTGTTCACGCGCGGACAAACCCAAGCGCTATCCATCTGTACATTAGGTGCTCTTGGTGATGTGCAGATTCTGGACGGACTTGGTACCGAAGAGTCAAAACGTTTTATGCACCACTATAATTTCCCGCATTTCAGTGTTGGTGAAACTGGCCCTATCCGTGGGGCAGGACGCCGTGAAATCGGTCATGGTGCACTTGGTGAAAGAGCATTGGAGCCTGTGATTCCAAACGATAAAGACTTCCCATATACAATCAGACTTGTTTCTGAAGTCCTTGAATCAAACGGTTCAACATCACAAGCAAGTATCTGTGCAAGCACTTTGGCAATGATGGATGCCGGTGTTCCATTGAAAGCTCCAGTTGCCGGTATTGCTATGGGTCTTGTCAAAACAGGTGAGCACTATACAATCTTAACGGATATTCAAGGTATGGAAGATCATCTGGGGGACATGGACTTTAAAGTCGCAGGGACTTCAAAAGGTGTTACTGCCCTGCAAATGGATATTAAGATCGAGGGTCTTTCGAGAGAGATTCTTGAAGAAGCTTTACTACAAGCCAAACATGGCCGGATGCATATTTTAGAATCAATGATGTCAACAATCAATCAACCGCGTGAGCAGTTGTCCAAATATGCTCCAAAAATCGTTACAATGTCCATAAATCCGGATAAAATCCGTGATGTAATTGGACCGAGCGGAAAACATATCAACAAAATCATTGAAGAAACTGGCGTGAAAATTGACATCGAACAGGATGGAACGGTATTCATATCTTCTACTGATGAACCAATGATTCAAAAGGCGAAGAAAATCATTGAGGATATCGTACGTGAAGTCGTCGTGGGTGAACTATACTTAGGTAAAGTTAAACGTATCGAAAAGTTCGGTGCCTTCGTTGAGATCTTCAATGGTAAAGACGGTTTGGTACATATTTCTGAACTGGCTGAAGAAAGAGTCGGAAAAGTGGAAGATGTCGTTTCACTTGGCGATGAATTATTGGTCAAAGTTACTGAGATCGATAAGCAAGGAAGGGTAAACCTTTCCCGTAAAGCGGTCTTGAAAGAGCAAAAAGAGGCAGCCAATCCTTCTCAATCGTAATGGAAAATGAAAATCCGGCATGCGATTCCTTGTGAATCTGCATGCTTTTTTTGTTTAAAAATATTGGAATATCGATATCGCGATGGCGTTATAAGCATGTCATGTTCTACCTTGTCCGTTTTCTTCATACATTTTGGTATGAAGGGGGCGTAAAAAATGAATAATAAATGGAAGCAGATAGTTGCGATAAGTGCCATTGCAGGTATATCATGGTTATTAGTGCAAAATCCATATACACAAGTTTATTTGACCCAATTAACCAATGATTCAGTTGCTTCAATGAAGCAAGAAGACGAGCTTCTTTTACAAATAAAAGAATCAACAAAAAAATATGAGATTGCACCACAGGATGCACGAATAGATTCTGTTTGGAAAACCGTGCCTGCATATAACGGCCTGAAGGTAAATATTGATGAATCGTATAAAGCCATGAAGAAGGAGGGCGTGTTCGATAAGGATAAGCTGGTATTTGAGCAGGTCCCTGCAAAGATTCATATGGAGGATCTGGATCCGGCTCCGATTTACCGGGCCCACCCCGAAAAGCCAGTGGTTTCATTTTTAATCAATGTGGCCTGGGGGAATGAATACTTACAAGATATGTTGGCCGTGTTAAAAAAGAATAATGTCAAGGCAACTTTTTTCCTTGAAGGGAATTGGACCAAGAAAAATCCTGATTTGGCCAAGATGATTATGGGCGGCGGGCATGAAATTGGAAATCATTCTTATTCACATCCCGATATGAAAAACATATCCGCACAAGCTACACGTGAGGAAATTCGAAAAACGAATGAAGTCATTGAAGCGGTGACAGGTTTGAAAATGAAATGGTTCGCACCACCTAGTGGAAGCTACCGGGATGAAACGGTGAAAATCGCCGATTCTTTCGGTATGGAGACCGCCATGTGGAGTGTGGATACGATCGACTGGCAAAAGCCAAGCCCTGAAGTCCTTCAACAAAGAGTGCTTTCTAAGATACACCCTGGAGCATTTATATTGATGCATCCGACGGAATCTACTGCAAAATCATTGGAGACGTTAATAATTGAAATAAAAAAGAAAGATTTAGATGTTGTTACACTTTCGGAAGCAGTAGATGAAGAGCGATCGAATCCATAAAACATTGGTAACGAAAGCAGCATAGAATGATTGGGAGGAATGTTAGTTGATTAAGAAATACACGTGTCAAAATGGAGTTAGAATTGTATTGGAAAATATTCCGACAGTACGCTCAGCAGCAATTGGCGTATGGATCAAAACAGGTTCAAGAAATGAAACACCAGAATTGAATGGGGTTTCACATTTCCTGGAGCATATGTTCTTCAAAGGGACAACTACGAGAAATGCGCGTGAAATTGCTGAGTCGTTCGATAGTATTGGCGGACAGGTTAATGCATTCACTTCAAAAGAGTATACATGCTACTATGCTAAAGTAATGGATAACCATGCAAGCTATGCGCTTGAAATCCTTGCTGATATGTTCTTCAACTCAACATTTGATGGGGAAGAATTGAAAAAAGAAAAAAATGTCGTCTACGAAGAAATCAAAATGTACGAAGACACACCAGATGATATTGTCCATGACCTTTTAAGCAAGGCGGTATATGAAAACCATCCCCTTGGCTATCCTATACTTGGAACGGAAAATACGCTTGAAACCTTCAATAGTGATACATTAAAAAAATACGTGCATGACATGTACACACCCGATAAAGTAGTAGTGTCCATTGCTGGGAATGTGGATGAAAAATTGATTCAGGAGGTCGAAAACTACTTCGGCTCGTATCAAGGAGGGGAAGACCGTCTTGAATTGGTCAAACCTTCCTTCCATGAAAATAGGATTACCCGTAAAAAAGATACGGAACAAGCCCACTTATGCCTTGGTTACAAAGGGTTGGAAATCGGCAATGATAAAACATACAGCCTGATTACCTTAAATAATATTCTTGGGGGAAGCATGAGTAGCCGCCTATTCCAGGACGTCAGGGAGCAACGCGGCCTTGCTTATTCCGTCTATTCCTATCATTCCAGCTATCAAGATAGCGGAATGGTGACAGTATATGGGGGGACAGGCACAAACCAGCTTGACAGCCTGTATGAAACCATTCAGGAAACATTGGATACTTTAAAAAGGGATGGCATTACGGAAAAGGAATTACGTAATAGTAAAGAGCAACTTAAAGGAAGTTTGATGCTCAGCCTTGAAAGCACGAATAGCCGCATGAGCCGGAACGGAAAAAATGAGCTAATGTTAGGTGAGCACCGTACCCTAGATGATATCATCATCAAGATAGACGAAGTGACAGAGGATACCGTCAATGAATTGGCAAATCAGATCTTTACGGAACATTCCTTGTCATTAGTGAGCCCGCTGGAAAACTGGGACAAATAATGACGATTAAGCCTGTACCTTCCTTTTTTTAAAGGGAGGTCAGGCTTTTTTTCTTTGAATGTGGGAGGGGCCAGTGTTTTGGACAATATTTGGATAAAGGCCTTCTAAGTTTACCTTTTTCGGATATAGATTGAATAGAAGACGAAAAAGGGGGAACCAAATATGAGGTTAAGCGAACTGAGCGGTAAGGAAATAGTCGATGTGAATAGGGCGGAAAGATTAGGAATCCTTGGTCAGACGGATTTGGAAATAGATGAAACTGGACAAATTACCTCGTTGATCATCCCATCTGTCAAATGGTTCGGCCTTTTAAGGAGTGGCAGTGAAATAAGAGTGCCATGGGATCACATAAAAAAAATCGGTGCGGATATGGTCATCATTGATTTTCAAGAAGGACTTTCACTTAAAGACGGAGAGCAAATGGATGGATGAGGATGCTCGCGCCTACTCCTTGGAATTTCACGAAATGCAATCCCGAAAACGCCTTAGCTGGCAATAGCTAAGGCGTTTTTTGATTTCTTATCACCGTTTTTTAACTAAAAACATAAGATGGCAGGGTAACTAGAGAATGTAGCAAAAACCGAATTGCTTCCTGAAGGGATTGTATCGCAGGGCAAGGAATGTTTAGGATCTTTTATATAAAGAAGGTGACGGTTTTAATGCTCACAGGCATGCAAATCGCTGTAATTGGTGGAGATGCGCGTCAGCTTGAAGTTGTCCGTAAACTGACAGAGCTTGATGCAAAGCTATTATTGGTAGGTTTTGAACAGCTCGACCATGCTTTTACCGGAGCGGTTAAGGAAAAAATGGAGGATATAAATTTCAAGGAAATAGATTCAGTTATCCTACCTGTCCGGGGCACCGATTCAGATGGGAAAGTAGAAACGATTTTTTCCAGTGAAGAGGTTGTTTTAACTGAAGAAATGATAAAAGAGACCCCGGCACATTGCACTTTTTATGCAGGAATCAGTAACGATTACCTCGATGGGATATTCAAGAAAGTGGATCGCAAACTTGTACTATTGTTCGAACGTGATGATGTGGCTATTTATAATTCGATTCCAACTGTTGAGGGTACGATCATGATGGCCATTCAACATACGGATTTTACGATCCATGGATCGAATGTAGCCGTTCTCGGACTGGGAAGGGTCGGTATGAGTGTAGCCCGGTCATTCCATGCACTGGGAGCAAAAGTGAAGGTAGGGGCAAGAAAAAGCGAAGATATTGCGAGGATCAGTGAAATGGCATTAGCCCCTTTTCATTTAAATGATCTTGCTGCTGAAATGAAAAATGTTGATATATGTATCAATACGATTCCTTTTCCGATAATTACTGCACAAGTTATAGCTAAAATGCCCGTTCATACATTAATCATCGACCTTGCTTCAAAACCGGGGGGAACGGATTTTCGTTACGCTGAAAAAAGGGGAATTAAGGCGCTGTTGGCACCAAGCCTGCCGGGAATAGTTGCCCCGAAAACAGCTGGTCAGATATTAGCGAATGCACTGGGACTATTGATACAAGGTGAGTTCACGAAAAGGAAGGGGAAAAAGATATGAGTCTCAAAGGTAAACGGATTGGTTTCGGATTAACAGGATCACATTGCACATATGATGAAGTGTTCCCGGAAATAGAAAAACTTGTAGATGAAGGGGCGGAAGTCATTCCAATCGTAACATCGACAGTTCAAAACACGGAAACCCGTTTTGGAAAGGGCGAGGATTGGGTCGAAAGAATAGAAAAATTGACGGGGAATCATGTCGTTGATACAATCGTCAAAGCAGAGCCTTTAGGACCTAAATTGCCACTTGATTGCATGGTGATCGCTCCTTTAACGGGTAACTCAATGAGTAAGATGGCAAATGCTCTTACCGATTCGCCAGTACTTATGGCTGCAAAAGCGACGATGAGAAATCACCGTCCGGTCGTGGTCGCGATTTCAACGAATGATGCACTTGGGTTAAATGGTGTCAATCTAATGAGGCTGATGGCTGCAAAAGATATTTATTTCGTTCCATATGGCCAGGATAATCCCAAAGGCAAACCAAGTTCCATGGTTGCAAGGATGAGCATGATAAGGGATACGATCATAGCTGCACTGGAAAGGGAACAGATTCAACCTGTCATCGTCGAAAGGTTCAAGGATGATTTAGTCTGAACAAGTATTTCTGCCTCCATCCCGCATTCTAACGACTAACATATATGCATAAATTTGTAGGTTGAAGTTATGAAAAACCACTCCACTACCAGAATATTTTGTTAAAGTGCGACCCTTTGGAATGTTAATGTGATAAAATAAATGATATTCTGAACAAGAAGCAGTAAATCCAGTAAATAACTAATTTAAGAGATAGAAAAGGAGTATGGATAAATGACTGAGACACAGGGATTGCGTATTGCAGTTGTGGGAGCAACTGGAGCAGTAGGACAACAAATGATTTCAACACTCGAACAAAGGGACTTACCGATAAAGAAAATCATCTTTTTATCATCGGCTCGTTCCGCTGGAATCAAACTTACGTTTAAGGGCGAGGAAATCGAAGTGCAGGAAGCAAAACCTGAAAGCTTTGAAGGCATAGATATCGCTTTATTCAGTGCTGGAGGAAGCGTGTCTAAGGAATTGGCTCCAGAAGCAGTGAAACGCGGTGCGATAGTAGTGGATAATACGAGCGCATTCCGCATGGATGAAAATGTTCCGCTAGTCGTTCCTGAAGTAAATGAAGAAGACTTGAAACAGCATAATGGGATCATTGCAAACCCGAATTGTTCAACTATCCAAATGGTTGTGGCATTAGAACCGATCCGCGAGACGTACGGCTTATCAAAAATTGTTGTTTCAACCTATCAGGCTGTCTCCGGTGCAGGTGCAGCAGCGATAAATGAATTAAAGGAACAGGCTCGCGACTTGCTTGATGAAAAAGAAATAGATCCGAAGATTTTACCGGTAAAAGGGGACGAAAAGCATTATCAAATCGCATTTAACGTCATTCCCCAAATCGATAAATTCCAAGATAACGGGTACACATTCGAAGAGATGAAAATGATTAATGAAACAAAGAAAATCATGCATATGCAAGACCTTCCAGTGGCTGCAACTTGTGTGAGGCTTCCTGTTGTAACAGGTCATTCGGAATCTGTATACATTGAAGTTGAAAAAGAAGGCATAGCGGCTTCTCAAATCAAGGATTTAATGAAAACGGCACCTGGAATAGTGTTAGAAGATGAACCTGAGCGACAAGTTTACCCTACGCCTGCTTCATCCGTCGGCAAGAATGATGTATTCGTCGGTCGGATTCGCAAAGATTTGGATGAAGATAAAGGCTTCCATTTATGGGTGGTTTCCGATAATCTATTAAAAGGAGCAGCTTGGAATTCAGTTCAAATTGCTGAGAGCCTTTTAAAATTAGGTTTGGTTACCGTTAAGTAATAATTTATTTTTAATAACTAGAAAAAAATTAAATTCCAATAGGATAGAGAGTTTTTGTCAGCTTCCCGGATTGGGAAGCTGGCTTATATTTGGGGTGCATATTATGAAAATTATCGTCCAGAAGTACGGTGGGACATCCGTTCGCGATGAGGAAAGCCGTTTATTTGCCAAGGGGCATATTGAAAATGCGATCAAAGAAGGCTATAAAGTGGTGGTTGTGGTTTCAGCAATGGGAAGAAAAGGCGATCCTTATGCAACGGATACCTTACTTTCCCTAGTAAATGGAGCGAAAGCCAGCCTTTCAAAACGGGAACAGGATTTACTTATGTCAGTTGGAGAAACGATATCATCTGTCATATTCACGAACATGCTCTTGGAACATGGTATTGATGCGGTCGCTTATACTGGAGCTCAAGCGGGATTCTTGACGAATACCGACTATTCAAGTGCGAAAATTATCGAAATGAAATGCGACCGTCTCATGAAGGAACTTGAGGTGAAGGATGTAGTCGTTGTAGCAGGCTTCCAGGGAGCGGCTAAAAACGGCGACATCACGACCATCGGCCGTGGTGGAAGTGATACTTCTGCCGCTGCATTAGGCGCAGCATTGCAAGCTGAACGGGTCGATATTTTTACGGATGTGGAAGGAATCATGACGGCAGATCCACGTATTGCCGATCAAGCTCGTCCATTATCTATCGTTTCATATACGGAAGTTTGCAATATGGCATATCAAGGGGCGAAGGTCATTCATCCGCGAGCTGTTGAAATTGCGATGCAGGCGAAAGTCCCTATTCGGATAAGGTCAACATACAGTGAAGGTTTGGGGACCCTTGTTACAAGCATGAACAAGGGAAGCCAGGGCAGTGACATACGTGAAAGGCTCGTGACCGGGATTGCCCATGTACCAAAGATCACTCAAATCAAGGTACGTGCGAAAAAAGATCAATATAATCTGCAGGCAGAAGTTTTCAAAGCAATGGCCAATGCCTCTATTTCAGTGGACTTTATAAATATATATCCAAGCGGCGTAGTGTATACCGTTTCGGAAGAGATGACAGAACATGCCCTCTCGATTTTGGCCGAGCTTGGTCATGAACCGGTCATTGAAAGAAATTGTGCCAAGGTTTCAGTAGTCGGTGCAGGTATAAATGGAGTGCCAGGCGTTGCAGCGAAGATTGTCACAGCGCTTTCCGAAAAGGAAATTGCCATTCTCCAGTCTGCGGATAGCCATACGACAATTTGGGTACTCGTGAAAGAGGAAGATTTAATAGAAGCTGTTAATTCCCTGCACTATGCATTTCAATTGCATGAAAGGGAAGTCCAATGATTTGGCTTTTTATTGAATAAAGGTTTTAAAAATTAAAGAGGTGTTAGATGATGATATTTGGTAGAGTATCAACCGCAATGGTCACCCCTTTCGATGGCAAGGGAAATGTCGATTTTCAAAAGACGACTTCATTGGTTAATTATTTATTAAAGAATGGAACCGATTCGCTTGTGCTTTCGGGAACGACAGGGGAATCTCCAACTTTATCTTCGGAGGAGAAAATTGCGTTATTGCGTCATGTTTCTAAGGTTGTAGAAAAACGTGTGCCCATCATCATGGGGACAGGAAGCAACAATACGTATGCTTCCATCGAGTTGACAAAAAAAGCGGAACAAAATGGCGCAGATGCGATAATGCTGGTGGCCCCGTATTATAGTAAAACAAATCAAGAAGGTCTGTACCAGCATTTTAAGGCTATTGCTGCCAGTACGACTCTCCCTGTTATGGTATATAATATCCCTGGGCGCGCTTCGGTTAACATTGAACCGGAAACGATCATCCGCCTTTCAAAAATTCCTAATATCGTAGCCGTTAAAGAAGCGAGCGGGGATTTAAACGCTATGACCCAAATCATAGCCGGCACGGATGAAGATTTTGCGTTATATAGTGGGGACGACGCATTAACACTCCCAGTATTGGCTATTGGTGGTGTGGGTGTAGTTTCGGTTGCTTCACATATTGCCGGTAATGAGTTGCAGAAAATAGTGGAGGCCTTCATCAGTGGGAATTTGAAAGAGGCAGCGAGGCTGCATCAGGAACTGTTACCGCTTATAAAAGGTTTGTTTGCAGCGCCAAGCCCTGCACCTGTCAAAACAGCGCTTCAGTTAAATGGAATTGACGTTGGCTCGGTGAGACTTCCAATCGTGCCATTGACGGAACAGGAGCGCCTTGCATTAACTAAGGTATTAAATAAATAAAATGACACGGAACAAGCTGATCGTTGAAGATTGGCTTGTTTTTACATAATGATGTAAATGAATGGGATATCCTTTCCGATTTCTATTTAAATTTTTTTATTATCGATTGAAACTGGATAAAAGTACAAAGGATCTCTTACATAATAGGTTGTTTTTTTTGAATTATATGAAAATGTCCCTCTGAAAATGGTAAGTGTTGTCATGTTTTTTGAACATCGGTTATAATGAATTCATTGGGAAATTATGAACGGGAATTTTTAAGGAGGATATTCGATTGGGTAAAGATGAAAATAATGGAATAAAAGTCATTTCTCTTGGAGGACAAGGGGAACTTGGTAAAAATATGTACGTCGTTGAGGTGAACGAGGACATCTATCTTCTTGATGCAGGGTTAATGCTGCCAGAAGACGAAATGCTCGGAATCGATGCGGTCATCCCTGATATTTCTTATTTGATGGATAATAAGGAAAGGGTGCAGGGGATATTCATTACCCATGGTCATGAAGACCATATGGGAGCGCTTGCTTATGTCTTGAAATATTTACCGGCACCTGTTTATGGAACAAAGCTTACACTAGCTTTAATTAAAACGAAATTAAAGGAAGACGGATTTAACGGCAGGGCAACATTCACTGAAATCGATTCGGATTCTCTTTTAAGTTTCCCTCAAGCGGCTGTGTCTTTTTTCCGGACAAACCATAGTATTCCCGATTCCGTCGGAGTCGTGATCCACACTCGTGAAGGTGCAATCGTTTATACTGGGGATTTCAAATTCGATCAAGCAGCAACAGATTTATATAAACCGGAAATCGGTAAAATGGCTGGTATCGGTGAAGAAGGTGTCCTATGCTTGCTTTCGGATAGTACCGGTGCCGAGAGGCCAGGTTATACGACATCAGAAGCAGTTGTGGCCAAAGATATTACAGAGGTTTTTCATGCAGCCTCCGGAAGGATCATCGTAGCGTGCTTCGCTTCGAACATTAACCGGATTCAACATGTTTTCAATGCAGCGGCAGCAAGTCGCAGAAAAGTGGCAGTTGTAGGAAAAAGCCTGCAACGCGTTTATGAAACAGCCTTGAACCTTGGCTACTTAAAGGTCGAAGAAGAGCTGATAATCCCGATTAATGAAATTCGCCAGTATGACGACCGTGAAATCGTCGTGTTATCGACAGGTCATCAGGGGGAGCCCATTGCGGCACTGCAAAAAATGGCAAAACAGACCCACAAGCAGGTGACGATCAAAAAGGGAGACACAGTTTTGATCAGTGCATCACCCCTACAGGGCGGCGAACTTATTTTATCCAAAACCGTCGATTTGCTTTACAGGGTAGGTGCTGAAGTGGTATCTGCCAATAAATATAAAGTGCACGTAACAGGGCATGGAAGCCAGGAAGAACTTAAAATGATGATCAATTTGATGAATCCTAAATTCTTGATCCCTGTACATGGGGAATACCGTCATTTATATGCCCATCAAAAAGTTGGGGTTGCTGCGGGAATTGAACGTGAAAACATCATCATTGCCGAAAAAGGTGATGTCATCGAACTAAAGGGCAATAAAATGGGTCTTTCCGGCAAAGTCTCTGCAGGAAATATCCTGATAGATGGCAGTGGTGTTGGAGATGTGGGTAATATCGTTCTTCGTGATCGTCGCTTGTTATCCCAGGATGGCATTTTGATTGTAGTGGTCACGTTGAACCGTCAGGATAAAAGCATTGCAGCAGGACCTGAAATCATTTCAAGGGGCTTCGTATATGTTCGCGAATCTGAAAAAATGATTGGGGAAGCAACTGAAATAGTAAGTGAAATCGTAAAGAAAAATGGGTCGCGCCAACCTTTTGATTGGTCCACGCTGAAGCAGGAAATGCGTGATGCGTTAAACCAATTCTTCTATGAGAAAACTAAACGCCGCCCAATGATTTTACCTATAATCATGGAATATTAAGTAAGGAACCCCTGGTTTAAACAGTCAGGGGTTCTTTTTTCTGTGTCAAACCTCTTATATCTTGAAGAATGAAGTCCGAGACTCGAGACATAATAAAGCTATAGGCTTAAGAGAAAGGGGTTGGCATAGTGGATAATGCACCATTACCAAATGAAAATGAAGGCAAACAGGAAGGTAAGAATTCAACTTTAATCGAAAAAATCCAGCAGCTGGGGGCTACTAATGTTCCGCAACTATCTCAGGACTCAAAAATCCATTGTTTGACGATCATTGGACAAATTGAAGGACATATGCAGCTGCCGCCTCAAAATAAAACGACCAAATATGAACATGTTATTCCGCAAATTGTGGCAATTGAACAAAATCCCAATATAGAGGGGCTGCTTGTCATTTTAAATACAGTCGGAGGAGATGTCGAAGCGGGACTAGCCATCGCAGAAATGCTGGCCTCCCTTTCAAAGCCTTCCGTCTCGATTGTACTTGGGGGAGGTCACTCGATCGGTGTGCCTATTGCCGTTTCGTGTGACCATAGCTATATAGCAGAAACAGCAACGATGACGATTCATCCCATTCGTTTGACAGGGCTAGTCATTGGCGTGCCTCAAACCTTTGAATACTTGGATAAAATGCAGGAAAGAGTCATTAAATTTGTTACGCGGCACTCCAACGTATCGGAAGAAAGTTTTAAGGATTTAATGTTTGCTAAAGGAAATTTAACCCGGGATATCGGCACGAATGTAATCGGGGCCGAGGCAGTTGAAATCGGTATGATCGATGATGTAGGAGGAGTAGGCCAGGCCATGAGAAAACTAAATAGCTTCATGGAAGAAAGAAGGCCAAAAATTGCCGGGGAAGAGGAGGGGCTTCTGCAATGACGCTTTATACAATCGTTCCTGAAGAAATAATTTTCCCTCATCACCATGAAAAGACGGCAAATTTAATAGAAATGATCTATAATGGTGTACATGTAATGGTTGAACATGACGGAGGCCGCACGTTTCGCATTGATCGAATAGTAAGCACGGATCCAGAAGATTATATGAATGTACACATACAGCCGGGGGCTGTCATAAATGTGTTCGAACAGATGAATCATTAGTAAAAACGACTAACTGAGGTAAATTATGATATACTGGTATGAAAATCAGCAGCCGCTTGGCTGCTTTATTCATTATGTGGGCAAAATGTTTGTCTAAATAATAAATGGTATATATATCAAGGACAGGTACATATATATTTGATATAATCAGTGAGCGAACGTTTGTTTCGAGAAGGGAAATCATGTAGTGATGTTGAATAGGAAAGTTAGAATAGTTTCATGAAGAATCAGGTGATATTATGGCAAAAAAGAAACGCAGAAAAAAGAATAGTACAGAGAAATTAAAACTAACGCTTAAATATGAATTGATCGGCCTAACTTTAATAGGTTTGGCCATCATTGCCATTGCCAAGCTTGGAGCTGTGGGAAACGGGACGGTCTTTTTAATCCGCTTCTTCATGGGGGAATGGTATATCCTCTTTTTGTTGGGGGCAATTGCAGCTGGCTTCTATTTGATGATAAAAAGGGAGGTCCCATACCTGTTAAAACGGCAATTCGTCGGGATGTATTTTCTTGTCGCGAGCATGCTCCTGCTAAGTCATGTCACACTGTTTAACATGCTTGCAGATGGAGGGCCGTTTACGAAGCCAAGTGTCATTTCGAATACATGGGAACTATTCTGGATGGAAGTGACCGGCAAGGCCAGCACAAAGGACCTTGGGGGCGGTATGATTGGAGCGATATTATTTGCAGCCTCATACTTTTTATTCGACGAAGCTGGATCGAAAATCGTTTCATTCCTTTTTATCATAGTAGGTGCCGTCCTATTGACCGGGAAAACGTTAGGTGAAACCCTCGGGAAGTTTTTCAGGGGTCTTGGCGTCTTTTTCAAAAAGCAATGGTCTGCTTTCAGAGATGATATGAAAACGTGGAATGACGACAAAAAAGAAAAGAAAAAGAATCCCGTGAAAAAGAAGAAACGGGAAAACGATCCGGTGGAGGAAACCGATCAGCCCCTTCATCAAGAAGAGGAAACACAGCAAATGGCGACCGAACGGATCATTTCCAGCTTTGCTGATAAAGCCTATAGCGACGAAAACGAAATAACTCCAGTAGTTACGGAACCTGCAGCCGAAAGTGCAGAGGAACAGGATGACGCCGTTCCGCCTATGAATTTTACGGAAGTGGAGAATAAAGAATATCTTTTACCGCCTCTTTCTTTGTTATTGCAGCCCAAAATAACGGACCAAAGCGGAGAGTACCAATTGATCCATGAGAATGCGGCAAAACTTGAGCGCACCTTTCATAGCTTTGGAGTGAAAGCGAGGGTCACTCAAGTTCATTTAGGCCCAGCCGTAACCAAATATGAAGTCCATCCGGATGTAGGGGTGAAGGTAAGTAAAATTGTCAGCCTATCCGATGACTTGGCTCTTGCACTTGCCGCAAAGGATATTAGGATCGAAGCTCCGATTCCCGGGAAATCGGCTATCGGAATAGAAGTGCCCAACTCCGAAGTGGCAATGGTGTCATTAAGGGAAGTTTTAGAGGCCAAAGAAGTTGACAAGCCTGACGCAAAACTGCAAATAGGCTTAGGGCGGAATATTTCTGGTGAAGCGGTTAAGGCGGAGCTTAATAAAATGCCGCATTTACTAGTTGCTGGTGCCACCGGCAGCGGGAAATCCGTTTGTATCAACGGGATTATCACGAGTATTCTGATGCGCGCAAAACCGCATGAAGTGAAAATGATGATGATCGATCCAAAAATGGTGGAGTTGAATGTCTATAATGGAATCCCCCACTTACTCGCGCCTGTAGTGACCAATCCAAAGAAAGCTGCACAGGCTTTGCAAAAAGTGGTCAGTGAAATGGAAAGGCGCTACGAGCTATTTTCTCATTCCGGTACCCGTAATATTGAAGGCTACAATGATTATATTAACCGGTATAACATTGAAGAAGATGCCAAACAACCGCTCTTGCCTTATATCGTAGTGATTGTCGATGAGCTGGCGGATTTGATGATGGTCGCCTCAAATGATGTAGAGGATGCCATCACACGGCTTGCACAAATGGCACGTGCCGCGGGCATCCACTTGATAATTGCCACTCAGCGGCCATCCGTAGATGTAATTACAGGGGTCATTAAAGCGAACATCCCATCTCGAATCGCTTTTAGTGTCTCATCCATGACCGATTCAAGAACGATTCTCGACATGGGTGGAGCCGAAAAACTGTTAGGACGGGGTGACATGCTCTTCCTGCCTGCAGGAGCTTCAAAACCGGTACGCGTTCAAGGGGCCTTTTTATCCGACAACGAAGTCGAGGAAGTTGTCACATATGTCATTTCACAGCAAAAAGCACAATATAACGAAGAGATGATACCAGATGAAATTGCAGAAACTTCAAATGGTGAAGTCGAAGATAATTTATACGGGGATGCGGTGTCCTTGATCGTAGAAATGCAGACTGCATCTGTCTCCATGCTGCAGCGCCGTTTCCGGATTGGCTATACCCGGGCAGCAAGATTGATCGATGAAATGGAAGCAAGGGGAATTGTCGGTCCCTATGAAGGCAGTAAACCACGAAATGTATTGGTTACTAAAGATGAACAGGATGAAGCGCATTCATCATAGTTGAAAAAAACCGGGCTGCAGCCCGGTTTTTTAATTATTCATCGCCTCGTCCAAATGTTTAAGGCAGAAGTCGGTAATCATCGCTTCTTCATCATCTTCTAAATCGAATTCGAGTGCGCCTTCGTTCCCTTTTTCAAAAATATCATATTTAATCAATTTGCCTATTTGTTCTTCCACAGCAAAAAGCACCCTGATATATAAACCATTTTCTGAAAAGAGCTCATCCTCTTCAGGCACTTCAATATCCAAGAACAACTCGTAACGTTCCCCGGACAAAATACCAAATGGATCATTTAATTTTTCGATCGTGTATTCTGTAATCTTTAACATCTTGTGTACATCCCTTCAAAGAAGATAAATCTTATTATACAGGAAAACATCATCTTGAACAGAGCGGCATTCATTTTGCATTTTCAAAATGAATTTATCTGATTTAGGAGAATAATCGTACAAATTTCGCGGTCTTATCTAGATTGAAAGACACATGTAAGGGTAATTTCTCCTAAATTCTTTTAAAGTAAATAGTAAAACACTATTTATTTATATCAAAAAAAATGTTATATTATTTTCGATTAGTAGGAATGATTCAACATCAGAGGTCTGATGTCTTAAGAAATTAGCTGGGGGAAACTGTATGTCAATAAAATCAGATAGTCGACATTTATATTTGCAGGTCATTGATTACCTGAAGCAGGATATTGAAGCAGGAGTCTATCAGGAAAATGAAAAATTCCCTTCAGAATTCGATCTTGCAAAAAAATTGGGAGTGAGTAGGGCGACACTTCGAGAAGCGCTGCGAATTTTAGAAGAAGAAAACATCATCATTCGCCGCCATGGAGTTGGGACTTTCGTCAATCCGAAACCTCGGTTCACTTCAGGTATCGAGCAATTAAAAAGTGTCACGAACATGATTGAAGAGGCAGGAATGAAACCGGGTACGATTTTCTTAAGCTCGACGGCCCAAGAACCTACAGAAGAGGATATACGCAGGTTTTCATGTTCAACAGATGAACGCATCGTCATCATCGAGCGAGTAAGGACAGCGAATGGGGAGCCAGTTGTCTACTGCATTGACAAAATTCCTGAATCTATACTATCAGAAAATTTTGACCGGAATGATGAGTCTCTTTTTGATATTTTGGAAAGAGATGCGCATCGGAAAATTACGCATGCCGTAGCGGAGATTGAGCCTATTGGATACCATGAGAAAGTTTCTCCTATCCTTAAATGCTCTCCAGAAGCCGCACTACTCGTTTTAAAGCAGATGCATCTGGATGATTGGGACCAGCCTATCCTGTATTCTGTTAACTACTTTAAAGCCAATATGTTCAGCTTTCATGTTCTTCGTAAACGTGTGTAGGCCCTGACTCTGCATACGGGTGAATGCAAGCGTTTGTTTTGATTCCGTAAAATTCAAATCAAACATTAGCAAAAAAAATTAACGAGAAGTGAAAACGCAAACATAAATGACTTTTCAGAACATTCCTGCTCAAAAAACTATGTAAATTAGGGGGATAAAAATTGAAAAAGCGCAAATTAGGACTAGCTCTTTCACTTGTTCTTGCAGCCGGTACGCTACTAGGGGCATGTGGTAATTCAGAGAATGATGATAAAGAATCTTCAAATGGGAAAAACAAAGATAACTTCACGGTTGCGATGGTAACTGATACAGGCGGCGTGGATGACGAGTCGTTCAACCAATCCGCTTGGAAGGGCATTCAGGAATTCGGTAAAGATAATGGTCTGGAAAAAGGTAAAGATGGCTATAACTACCTGCAATCTAAATCAGATGCCGATTACGCTAAAAACCTGAATACGCTTGTACGTGAAGATTACCAACTTATTTATGGTATCGGTTTTCTTTTAGCCGAATCTGTTGGTGAAGTGGCTGACCAACGTCCGGATTCACACTTTGCTATCGTGGATACTGTTGTTGATAAAAAGAACGTAGCCAGCATTAATTTTAAAGAGCAGCAAGGTTCATTCCTTGTAGGTGTAATTGCCGGATTGCAAACGAAAACAAACAAGGTCGGTTTTATCGGCGGTGTTGAATCTGAATTAATCAAGAAATTCGAAGTTGGTTTTAAGGCTGGGGTATTATCTGTAAACCCGGATGCGAAAGTTGAAGTTAAATATGCGGGAGACTTCAATAAAGCTGATATCGGTAAATCCACTGCAGGCTCCATGTATTCTTCTGGTATCGATATCATTTATCACGCTGCTGGAGGAACTGGAAAAGGTGTATTCACTGAAGCTGTAGAGCAAAAGCAAAAAGATCCTAAAAGAGAAATCTATGTTATCGGTGTAGATAGCGACCAAGCTAAATTAGGGGCAGTTCCGGGAACTGACGACAATATCACACTGACTTCCATGCTAAAACGAGTTGACGTAGCAGTTAAAGACCTTTCCGAGAAAGCGAAAGAAGGAAACTTCCCTGGCGGAAAAGTAATTGAGTACGGTATCGAAGAAAACGGTGTAGGCATTTCCGATACAAAAGATAACGTTACAGAAGAATCTTTAAAAGCGGTCGAAGAGTGGACAGAAAAAATCAAATCAGGTGAATTCGTAGTTCCGGGTACGGATGAAGAATTCGAAAAACTTGGTTTATAAGCTGTAATGCCAGAAAGAATAGGGAGGCAGGATTGCCCTCTATTCTTTCTTTTCCCAATAACTCTTTGCACTGAAAAATTTCGAATGAAAAACTATGATAGAATCGTAGTTTTTCATTTGGTTTTTTTAAAAATCAATAAGTTACTAGCAGCAATTAAATGATTTAAGAATATGTACACTCATTTTAGGAGTTGATAATACGTGGAATATGTAATTGAGATGCTCAATATCCGTAAGGAATTCCCCGGCATCGTCGCAAATGATAACGTTACCCTGCAGGTTAAAAAAGGGGAGATTCACGCATTATTAGGTGAAAATGGCGCGGGTAAATCCACTTTGATGAATGTTTTATTCGGCTTATATCAGCCTGAGCAGGGAGAAATCCGTGTGAATGGCAAGCCAGTCAAGATTACCAGTCCTAACATTGCCAATGATTTAGGGATTGGGATGGTCCATCAGCATTTTATGCTCGTTGACCCTTTTACAGTAACGGAAAATATCATATTAGGAAAAGAACCATCAAAAGCGGGTAAGATCGATTTGAAAGAAGCGAGCGAGGAAGTTAGGAAACTATCAGAACAATATCAGCTTCGTGTTGACCCCTACGCAAAAATTGCCGATATTTCAATAGGGATGCAACAGCGTGTCGAGATTCTTAAGACGCTTTACCGCGGTGCGGAGATATTGATTTTTGATGAACCGACCGCTGTATTGACTCCTCAAGAAATCAAGGAATTGATATATATTATGAAAGCCCTTATCAAAGAAGGGAAATCTATCATTTTAATCACACACAAACTTAAGGAAATCATGGAGGTTTGTGACCGGGTAACGGTTATACGCAAAGGGCAAGGAATCGGTACAGTGAATGTCAACGAAACGAACCCTGACGAATTGGCCAGCTTAATGGTCGGTAGGGAAGTTCTATTCAAGACGGAAAAAGCGGCAGCCACTCCTTCGGATGTAGTTCTTGAAGTTCGTGAACTGGAAGTCAAGGATTCCCGGGGCGTTTCAGCTGTTCGGAATTTGGAGTTAACAGTCCGTGCAGGAGAAATTGTCGGTATCGCTGGTGTAGATGGAAATGGTCAATCCGAACTAATTGAAGCATTGGCTGGACTAAGGAAGACAACAGCAGGTTCGATAAAGCTAAATGGAAAAGAGATCAGGAACCTTAAGCCGCGTAAGATCACTGAAGCAGGTGTCGGCCATATTCCGGAAGACAGACATAAACATGGTTTGGTTCTCGATTACAGCATTGGGGAAAATATTGTCTTGCAAACCTACTATCAAAAGCCTTTTTCAAAAGCAGGTATCTTGAACTCAAAGAAAATTTTCGAAAAAGCCCGTTCATTGATCAAAAGTTACGATGTTCGCACCCCGAGTGAATATACCCCGGCAAGGGCGCTTTCTGGAGGGAATCAACAAAAAGCTATCATCGGCCGGGAAGTTGATAGGAACCCGGATTTATTGATTGCCGCACAGCCAACACGCGGACTTGATGTCGGAGCGATCGAGTTTATCCATAAACGTCTAATTGAACAGCGTGATGCAGGAAAAGCGGTACTTCTCATATCATTTGAATTGGAAGAAATCATGAATGTGAGCGATAGAATTGCCGTTATATACGAAGGGGAAATCGTCGCAATTGTCGATCCGAAAGAAACGACTGAACAGGAGCTTGGCCTTCTTATGGCCGGCAGTAAACGGACGGAAGCAGGTGGAAAACAAAATGTCTAAGTATTTATCTAAATTAACGAGTCCGTTAATAGCAGTTATCCTCGGCTTGGTCGTTGGGGCAATAATCATGTTAGTAAGCGGCTATGACCCAGTTGCCGGCTATGGCTCCATGATAAATGGAATTATTGGGGATTCTTATTATGTAGGGGAATCCGTCAGGACAATCATCCCTTATATCCTTGCTGGTTTGGCAGTGGCTTTTGCTTTCCGCACGGGCCTATTCAATATCGGCGTGGAAGGGCAATTAATTGTAGGCTGGCTGGCGGCAGTTTGGGTCGGAATTGCTTTTGATCTTCCAAGGATCATCCATTTACCATTTGCCATCTTAGCTGGTGCAGCTGCTGGCGCCTTGTGGGCATTTATCCCTGGTTATTTAAAAGCTAAGTTCCGCGTACATGAAGTGATCGTTTCTATCATGTTGAATTATACAGCTTTATATGTGACGAATTATTTAATTAGGAATGTAATGACTGACAAACTGGATAAAACAGAAAGAATTGCCGATACAGCATCACTTCGGTCTCCTTTTTTCGAAAGCATTACGGATTTTTCCCGGATGCATTGGGGAATAGTGGTCGCGATTATTTGCGTAATCATCATGTGGTTCCTTCTTGAAAGGACAAAAACCGGCTTTGAACTGAAAGCGGTAGGTTTCAATCAGCACGCGTCCGAATATGCAGGGATGAGTGTAAATAAGAACATCATACTTTCCATGGTTATTTCAGGTGCGTTTGCAGGGCTTGCAGGTGCGATGGAAGGCCTTGGAACTTTCGGTTATGCCGCAGTCAAAGGCGGGTTCACAGGTATGGGCTTTGACGGGATTGCAGTAGCCTTACTAGGAGCGAATACGGCTATTGGTGTCGTGCTGGCAGCCTTATTATTTGGGGGGCTGAAAGCAGGTGCCTTAAATATGCCGCTAGAAACCGGCATACCAAGTGAAATAGTAGATATTGTCATAGCATTGATCATTTTCTTTGTCGCATCCAGTTATTTT
This sequence comes from Peribacillus sp. NPDC076916, assembly GCF_050269675.1. Taxonomy (NCBI): domain Bacteria; kingdom Bacillati; phylum Bacillota; class Bacilli; order Caryophanales; family Bacillaceae; genus Peribacillus; species Peribacillus sp. NPDC076916. Next base: position 43,521 of record NZ_JBNNIU010000001.1, on the reverse strand, counting down.
ATTCGTTGGATTGCCGCTCGATTTAAGAAAGGGGTGAAATAAGTGGACTTTTACCAAGTATTACAAATTATTATTCCATCAATGATTGCTCTAGCTGCTCCACTTATTTTTACTTCACTCGGAGGAGTGTTTTCTGAACGGGCTGGTGTCATAAACATCGGTTTAGAAGGCTTGATGGTCATTGGTGCCTTTACAGGGATTGTTTTTAACTTAATGTTTGCTGATGTATTTGGGGAATGGACTCCTTGGCTGGCAGTCTTGGCGGCAATGATTGCCGGCTTGCTGTTTTCCATTCTGCATGCTGTGGCATGCATTACGTTCAGGGCGGATCAAACGGTCAGTGGGGTCGCCATCAACTTGTTGGCAGTAGGTCTGACCATGTTTTTGGTGAAGCTGATTTTTGACAAAGGTCAAACTGATAGAATCACAGAAACATTCCCACGGATTGATGTTCCGTTACTAAGTGATATTCCATTTATAGGACCCATCTTTTTCTCAAATGGTTATTATATCGTATATATAGCGATTCTAATATCCTTTGTCGTTTGGTACGTACTTTATAAAACACCTTTCGGGTTAAGGATCCGTGCAGTGGGTGAGCATCCGATGGCTGCTGACACGATGGGTGTCAATGTTACGAAAATCCGCTATGCCGCCGTTTTATTATCAGGTGCTTTTGGCGGTATCGGCGGAGCGATTTATGCTACCATCTTTTCGAATGAATTCAATCATGCGACAATTAATGGTCAAGGTTTCATGGCCATTGCCGCCATGATTTTTGGTAAGTGGCACCCGATCGGGGCAATGGGTGCTGCGTTATTCTTTGGTTTGGCACAAAGTTTAAGTATCGTTGGCTCGAGCCTTCCCTTCTTCAAGGATATTCCATCGGTTTATCTCTTGATCGCTCCTTATGTTCTGACGATCATTGCACTAACTGGTTTCATTGGACGTGCAGATGCTCCGAAGGCATCCGGACAGCCATATATCAAAGGGAAAAGATAAGTATTTAACCGGTCAGCAAACTTTGCTGGCCGGTTTTGTCTTTTGAGCTTGAGCCATAAGTGATGGTGAGGCTGGTGAAATACCAAAAAAAGTAGCTGTAACTTGCATGATTTTTCCTTTCACATGTATATTTTAAGTAGATGTTTAAAAGGGTTCCAATCTACAAACAATAAGCTAATAAAGGTGATTTATATAATGAGGAGGATTATTCATGTCTATTGCTTCCGATACAATTACGGAAAAAAGCGGTTACAAGCTTCATGTAGTCCAGACGGATAAATATAAAACGAATACTCTCGTGCTGAAGATGAAAGCCCCGTTGACAAAAGAGGACGTTACATATCGTGCATTACTGCCATATGTGTTACAAAGCAATACAAGTAAATACCCTACAACACCCGAGCTTCGATCGTATCTTGATGATTTATATGGAGCAGGGTTTTATGTCGATGTTGCTAAAAAAGGAGAATATCAAATCATAAGTTTTACGATCGATATCGTCAATGAAAAGTTCCTTAGTGATTCAACCCCCCTTCTCGAAAAGGCTTTTGGGTTATTATCAGAAGTGATCTTTAATCCGAAGAAGAACGGCGAAGCCTTTGACTCTAAAACGGTTTCCAATGAAATCCGTTCTTTAAAACAGCGGATTCAATCCATTTCCGATGACAAGATGCGATACTCAGCTACACGCCTTGTAGAGGAAATGTGCAAAAAGGAACCATATGCTCTAGAAGCGAGCGGCAATCTTCAAGACTTGGAAACGATAACTCCAGAATCCCTTTACGCCTATTATAAAAAAGTGCTGACGGAGGATGAAATCGATTTATATGTAATCGGTGACATCAATGAATCGGAAGTGGAGGCTCTAGCTGACAAGCATGTGTCGTTGCAAGAACGAGTGCCTGTGAGACTGCAAAGGAAGCCGGGCAAGGTAGTGGAGAAGGAAAAAGAAATCATCGAAAATTCGGATGTAAAACAAGGTAAATTGAATATCGGTTATCGAACCCAAGTTGCATACGGTGATCCGGATTATTATGCTCTCCAGCTATTCAATGGGATTTTTGGTGGCTTTTCACATTCGAAACTTTTCATTAATGTCAGGGAGAAAGCCAGCCTTGCTTATTATGCAGCTTCAAGGCTTGAAAGTCATAAAGGACTTTTAATGGTCATGGCGGGCATTGAGAATGCCAACTACAAGCAGGCATTGGATATCATCCATGCACAAATGAAGGAAATGAAGCAAGGGAACTTTTCCGAAGAGGAACTGGCACAGACAAAGGCGGTCGTTAAGAACCAACTCCTTGAAACCATTGACGTTTCGAGAGGTCTTGTGGAAATTTTATATCATAATGTGGTTTCCGGGCAGGATATATCGCTCGACGATTGGTTTGCAAAAACAGAGCGGACGACAAAGGAAGAAATCATTGCAGTCGGTAAAAAAATTCAGCTTGATACGATTTATTTCCTAACGGAAGCGGAGGTGCAAGGGTAATGGAAAAAATAGCATTCACTCAATTGAAAGAAGAACTTTTCCATGAAAAAATGGATAATGGTCTAGAAGTATATATTCTTCCGAAAAGTGGGTTCAATAAATCATTTGCGACTTTCACGACTAATTATGGTTCAATTGACAACCATTTTAAACCATTGAATGGAACGGAATTCTCTAAAGTACCTGATGGGATTGCCCATTTCCTTGAACATAAGCTATTTGAAAAGGAAGATGGTGATGTTTTTCAGCAATTTTCAAAGCAGGGAGCATCTGCAAATGCTTTTACTTCTTTCACCCGTACAGCCTATTTATTTTCAAGCACGTCCGATTTCGATAGAAATCTAACTACCTTAATTGACTTTGTCCAGGAACCTTACTTTTCGGAAAAGACGGTAGAGAAGGAAAAAGGAATCATTGGGCAGGAAATCAATATGTATGATGATAATTCAGACTGGCGATTATATTTCGGGACGATAGCCAATATGTATCATCAACACCCAGTGAAAATCGATATTGCCGGAACTGTGGAATCGATTGCGGATATTACGAAGGATATGCTTTACGAATGTTATAATACTTTTTACCATCCTAGCAACATGCTCCTATTCGTTGTAGGACCGGTAGATGTCGAAAGCACCATGAAACTGATTAGGGATAATCAAAATAATAAAGGGTACAACGAACAACCTGCAGTGGAACGTAAATTTGACGAAGAGCCGGAAGTCGTTGCCAAGGATAAGGAAGTCTTAAGAATGAATGTCCAGACACCAAAAGTGATGCTGGGCATCAAGGCCATCAATGTGCACCAATCCGGTTTACAGCTTTTGAAAAGGGAATTGGCGACCAATATATATTTGGAAATGCTATTTGGCAAGAGTTCACCTTTGCATGAGGAGCTATATGAGGAAGGGTTGATCGATCAAACCTTCTCTTATGATTATACCCAAGAACAAGGTTTTGGGTTTGCGTTAATTGGCGGGGACAGTGCCAAACCTGATGAGTTGAGGGAGTCTTTATTTGGTATCCTGCAAAAATCAAAAGCGGGAACTGGCCTGAATGAAGAAAGCCTGCAAAGGACAATCAAGAAAAAAATCGGTTCTTTCCTTCGCTCCCTGAACTCGCCGGAATATATAGCGAATCAATTCACCAGATATGCATTCAATGATATGAACTTGTTCGATGTTGTATCGGTATTGGAAAAACTAACGATTGAAGATATCAGGGAGGTCGCCGAGGACTTAATATCCGATCAACGGATGACTGTCTGCCAGGTACTTCCTAAATAATATAAAGGGGGCGGCAATGTGGGGAAACGTTTTGCCCTTATTACTGGAGCCAGCGGAGGAATCGGCAGGGAAATAGCTATAAAGCTCGCCGAGGAGAATTACTCACTTTATTTACATTATAACAGCAATGAAGAAGCGATACTTGAACTGATTGAAGAGCTGAAGCCTCATCAAGTCGAACTTATTCCGGTTCAAGCGGATTTGGCTGCAGCGGATGGATACAAGAAATTGGCGGAAAATATTTTTGCCCTCCATGCAATCGTCCTTAATAGTGGCAATAGCTATTATGGGCTTATATCGGACATGGATGAGACAATCGTTAATGAAATGGTCCAGCTGCATGTAACGAGCCCATTCCAATTAACAAAGGAACTGCTTCCAAAGCTCATGTACCAAGAACAGGCTGCCATCGTTGCGGTCACATCGATTTGGGGGCAGACAGGTGCATCTTGTGAAGTGTTATATTCTATGGTCAAGGGCAGTCAAAATGCTTTTATCAAGGCGCTTAGCAAAGAGGTATCGCTCAATGGAATCCGGGTGAATGCCGTTGCCCCCGGTGCGATTTCCACTTCCATGCTCGAATCATTCAGTGCGGAAGACCTGGAAATCATCAAAGGCGATATTCCGATGGGCAGGATGGGCCATTCAAAAGAAGTCGCAGAGGCCGTATACTATTTGCTTTCCGACAAGTCGTCTTATATAACCGGGCAAATCTTAGGTGTAAATGGCGGATGGTACACATGATTTTTTTTAGACATGTATAATTTTCTCGGTTCCTTCACAAAATATCTATGTACTATTTTGAAGGAAAGGGTGACCATTCATGTCTGTACTGGACAATTGGGATCAATGGAAAAATTTCTTAGGCGACAGATTAAATCAAGGTGAACAACAAGGTTTGTCAGAAAGTGCTGTTAACAACTTGGCTTTCGAAATCGGTGATTACCTGGCTAATCAGGTTGAGCCCCAGAATGATCAAGAAAAAGTGCTTGCTGATCTTTGGTCGGTCGCAAACGATCAAGAAAAGCATGCCATGGCAAGCGTCATGGTCAGGTTAGTCGAGAACAATGGAACGAAGTAAAATATCAATCCAAAAGGCCCTGTTATTAAATAACAGGGCCTTTTGGATTGAAGTGGATGCCTATTTATCCCCTTATATAAAAATGAATATTTTTCTAGGGTTTTTCCTTTTAACTTATCACGAAATGCTATATTATAGAAGCTAGACAATTACTATTAAAGTGTTCAGACCTTGAAATTTCCGATGGATGAGTTTTTTGCCCCTGAGAGGGTAAAGACTTTTAGGCTTAAGGAGTGTTATCGTGGATAATAAAGAATGGTATTTTGAATATGAAATTCAAGTCAACCGTCCTGGTTTATTAGGGGATATATCATCCCTTCTGGGTATGCTTTCCATTAATATCATCACCATCAACGGGGTCGATGAAGGCAGGCGGGGGTTACTTTTGTTGGCGAAAGACAGCCGTAATATAGAAAGGTTCGAGTCAATCCTACGTACGATGGATACGATAAAGGTCATTAAGCTTAGGGAACCTAAATTGCGTGATCGCCTCGCAGTCAGGCATGGACGTTATATTCAGCGCGATGCTGATGAGAAAAACACCTTTAGGTTTGTTCGTGATGAACTAGGCTTGCTTGTCGATTTCCTGGCCGAGCTATTTAAACAGGAAGGTCATAAATTGATTGGGATACGAGGAATGCCACGTGTCGGGAAAACTGAATCTATCGTAGCCTCGAGTGTATGTGCTAATAAGAGATGGTTGTTTGTGTCATCGACCCTTTTAAAGCAGACTATCCGCAGTCAGCTAATTGAGGATGAATATAATAATGATAATTTGTTCATTTTAGATGGGATTGTTTCAACTCGCCGTGCAAATGAACGTCATTGGCAGTTGATTCGCGAAATTATGAGGCTTGATGCTGTCAAAGTAATCGAACATCCGGATGTTTTTGTCCAAAATACTGAGTATACCCTTGAAGACTTTGATTATATTATTGAATTGCGAAACAATCCTGAAGAAGAAATAACATATGAAGTTGTCGACCAAAAAGACCAGTTTTCGGGGTCGGATTTTGGTTCCTTTGACTTTTAAAATGGCAGGTGTTTTATTTGACTGAGTTAGGTAATCGATTAAAGGAAGCTAGGGAAGCCAAAGGCCTTAGCTTGGATGATTTGCAGGAATTAACTAAGATTCAAAAACGTTACCTCATTGGCATTGAAGAGGGAAATTACAGCATGATGCCTGGGAAGTTCTATGTACGGGCATTCATAAAGCAATATTGTGAAGCGGTCGGACTGGATTCAGAAGAGATTTTCGAACAATATAAGAGTGAGATACCATCGGTCTATAGCGAGGAATTGCCAGAACAGCTTTCAAGGGTCCAATCCCGGAAAACCATACCGGCAGGAAATTCAAAAGTTGTAGAAATGTTACCGAAGATCTTGGCTGCCGTTTTAGTCATTGGTGTGGCCGTATTGATTTGGGTGCTTGTATTGAATTATATGAGTAATCCGGATAACGATGACAAAAAGGACCCAAAACAGAGCGATGCCGTGGGATACAATAAAAGTGAAGAGTTTAACAAAGAAGAAGAGAATGCAGACCAAAAACAGAATGAAGAAAAATCAGATTCATCTGATAAGAAGAATGAAGATGATGCAGTTGTCAAGGATGAAAAGAAAGAGCAAAACCTTGCCGTCACCAGTTCCAGCGGTAAAAATAGTACGTATGAATTAAAAAATACCGATACCTTTAAATTAAAGGTGACCTCCAAAGGCTCACCATGGGTAGGCATAAAAAATGGTGAAGGTAAATTACTTTTCCAGGGCACCATCGACAAGGACAAGAGCCAGGAAATTGATTTCACCAATGAGAAAGAAGCTGTCATCAATATAGGCAGGGCATATGAAACTGAGATTTATGTGAATGATGAGAAGCTGGAGTATTCCATTTCACCGACTGAAGTGAATACGCAATTGGTTACGATACAATTTACGAAAGCCGAATAGTCATCTTATAGATGACTATTTTTGCTCTATATATACAAAAGTAAGGCTGCAGTAAATGGTTTACCCGGCATATAAGATTGGATTTTGAGTTAAATTATACATATAAGCATTATTTTAGTCTAAGACGCATTGCCCAAATGGCAGGCGTAAATTTTGGAGGTAAAAGTTTTGAATCTGCCTAATAAGATTACAGTAGCAAGAATCTGTTTAATACCAGTATTTTTAATCATCATGCTCGTTCCTTTTTCATGGGGGACACTAACTTGGGGAGAATACAGTTTGCCAGTGGCGCATCTGGCTGGAGCCATCCTCTTTATTATCGCTTCCACTACGGATTGGATCGATGGCCATTTTGCCAGAAAATATAATATGATTACTGATTTAGGGAAATTTTTAGATCCATTGGCTGATAAACTTCTGGTTTCGGCTGCCTTAATCGTTTTGGTTGATCTAGATTTAATGTACGGTCAATCTTGGATCGCCATCGTGATCATAAGTCGTGAATTTGCGGTCACCGGATTACGTTTGGTGTTAGCGGGTACGGGGGAAGTGGTTGCAGCGAACCAGCTTGGAAAAATTAAAACATGGGCACAAATTGTTTCTATATCGGCTTTATTGCTGCATAACCTTCCATTTGCCCTCATTTCACTTCCTTTTGCTAATATCGCATTATGGATTGCATTAATCTTTACAATCTGGTCAGGTTTGGATTATTTTATAAAAAACAAAGAAGTATTTGTTAATTCAAAGTAAAACGAATGGTGGTTTTGAAAAGATGGATGCAGAAATCATTGCAGTGGGCTCAGAGCTTCTTTTAGGGCAAATCAATAATACTAATGGAAGATTCTTATCGCAGCAGTTTGCGGAAATGGGGATCAACGTTTTTTACCATACTGTGGTCGGGGATAACGACCGCCGTTTACAACAAGCTATAGAAATCGCTGAATCAAGGGCAAATTTGATTGTCTTTACCGGTGGACTTGGTCCAACCAAAGATGATTTAACGAAAGAAACGATTGCTCGCCATATAGGGAAAAAGCTCGTTTTTAATGATGAAGCATTGCAATCCATTGAAGCCTACTTCCAAAAAAGGGAACGTCCGATGACGGAAAACAACAAAAAGCAGGCCCTCGTCTTAGAAGGCAGTGAAGTGTTGGCAAACGATCATGGGATGGCACCGGGAATGGTCTTGTCCAAATCTGGGATTACATATATGCTTCTACCTGGGCCGCCAAGTGAAATGGAGCCGATGTTTTTAAGTTATGGTTATGAAAAGATCATGAATAAATTGGAAAAGCATGAACGAATCGATTCCAAGGTTCTTCGGTTCTACGGTATAGGTGAAGCCGAACTGGAAACGGTGATTGAAGATCTCCTTGTCAATCAAACGAATCCGACAATTGCCCCGCTGGCAGCCGAAGGGGAAGTGACGTTAAGGATCACCGCTAAAGACTCATCTAAAGAAAAATGCGAAGAGCTTATTTTAGAAGCGGAAAAAGAAATTCTTAGCAGGGTCGGCAAGTTCCATTATGGAAGTGATAATACCTCGCTAATAAAGGAACTTGTAAAAGAATTAACGATCCGCAAGCTTTCAATTTCGGCAGCTGAAAGCTTGACCGGAGGGATGTTCCAAGAACAGCTGACAACCATCCCGGGCGCCGGTAAAGTTTTCAAAGGCGGAATAGTCTGCTATACGAATGATGCGAAGGCTAATGTCCTCGGCGTCAGTGATGATACCATATCCGAGTATGGAGTGGTCAGCGGTGAGTGTGCTATGGAAATGGCCTCTAATGTCCGGAACAAGCTCGATGCGGATGTAGGCATAAGCTTTACGGGCGTTGCAGGGCCGGATGAACAAGAAGGCAAGCCTGTAGGTACAGTATTTATTGGCATTTCCTATCGGGATGGAAACACTCATTTCAAGGAGTTGAATCTTTCAGGAAGCAGGGCGCAAAACCGTATTCGGAGTGTGAAATACGGCTGTCATTACCTATTAAGGGATTTATAAACGCTATAAGCAGAGCTTTTTACAGCTCTGCTTTTTATTTTGGTTTTAGAAGTTTGTTTCTTGAAAAATAGGGAAAAAAAGAAAAAAGTTAATTCAATGAAAATGTTTTTTTTAGGGAGTAAGTGAAATGAAATGGAGATTTCCTTTAGATAAAACGCTTTTTTACAAAGAATATCCCGAAAGAAAAAAACGAATGAATGTTCGACTTTTTGCTTGGCAAAATTGTAAAAAGAGTATATAGTAAAGATAGGTTTTGAGACAGGGTACAAACCTTGATCTCAAATAATTGCTAACGTAAGTACACCTTTAATCGGGCAGCCGATTATTTGAATATAGAGGAGGAAATTGAGTGAGTGATCGTCAAGCGGCTTTAGATATGGCGTTAAAACAAATTGAAAAACAATTTGGTAAAGGTTCTATTATGAAACTTGGGGAACAGACTGATCGTAGGATTTCAACGATTTCAAGCGGTTCCTTAGCATTGGACGTAGCATTGGGAGTGGGCGGATATCCAAGAGGCCGTGTAATTGAGATATATGGACCTGAAAGCTCGGGTAAAACGACTGTTGCATTACATGCTATTGCAGAGGTACAAAAGACTGGCGGCACGGCTGCATTCATTGATGCCGAGCATGCTTTAGATCCAGCATATTCAGAAAAACTTGGTGTCAATATCGATGAGTTACTGCTTTCACAGCCTGATACGGGTGAACAAGCCTTAGAAATCGCTGAAGCGTTAGTTCGAAGCGGAGCGGTGGATATCATTGTCATTGACTCGGTGGCAGCACTTGTTCCTAAAGCTGAAATCGAAGGCGAAATGGGAGATTCCCATATGGGTCTTCAAGCCCGGATGATGTCTCAGGCACTTAGAAAACTGTCTGGTTCCATTAATAAATCAAATACCATTGCCATTTTCATTAACCAAGTCCGTGAAAAAATCGGTGTTATGTTTGGAAATCCGGAAACGACTCCGGGAGGCCGGGCGTTAAAGTTCTATTCAACTGTTCGTCTGGAAGTGCGCCGTGCGGAACAATTAAAACAAGGTAATGAAATCGTCGGTAATAAAACGAAAATCAAAGTTGTAAAAAACAAGGTTGCTCCACCATTCCGTCAAGCAGAAGTTGACATCATGTATGGTCAGGGGATTTCACAGGAAGGTGAAATCATCGATATGGGTGCAGATCTTGATATCGTCCTTAAAAGTGGCTCGTGGTATTCATACAATGAAGAGCGTGTCGGACAAGGGCGCGAAAATGCGAAGCTGTTCTTGAAAGAAAATCAGGATATCGCTCAGGAAATTTCTCAGAAAATCAGAGATCACTATAACCTCGATGGAGAGCATGAATTACCGCCAGAAGAAAATGAACCAGAAGAGCATTTTGAATTGCTTGATTAATGATATTTAAAAAAGGCCTAAGCTTGTTCGCTTAGGCCTTTTATGTATATTTTGAGAAAAGTGCGAAATTTTCAGCGGATTAAAGGGCATTGAAATCAGATTCACAGACTTCTTCCATAATGAATGCTGTAGATTATGATGGTTGTTATCAAGAAAACTTGAATAAACATTGATACATAAGGGACAAACGCTTGACAATAAAAATTCTCAACTATACAATTAATATGTATATTTTACAATTTTTCAAACTAAAATTTTGAAAATTAAGTGCTGTATATTGAATTTATGTGCAATGTACTTGCCGACAGTTCAACATTTTATGTAAAAAGTTCATAGCAAGGGGAGGTGAAACGATGGAACCCATGACAATCATCTTCACTTTGCTTGGCCTAATCGTCGGTGCAGTTGTTGGTTATTTTATTCACAAATCAAAATTTGAGAGTAAAATAGCAGGGGCAAAGGGCTCTGCAGAACACATCCTTGAGGATGCAAAACGTGAAGCGGAAGCACTTAAGAAAGAAGCCTTGTTGGAAGCAAAAGATGAAATTCATAAAGTTCGTGCCGATTCGGATCGGGAAGCCCGTGAAAGAAGGAACGAATTACAAAAACAAGAAAATCGGTTATTGCAAAGAGAAGAGAATCTGGACCGCAAGGATGAAACGTTAGACAAACGTGAGAGCCTTTTGGAGAAAAAAGAAGATTCTCTAAACCAAAGACAACAGCATATTGAAGAGATGGAAAGCAAAGTGGACGAGACGGTTCGTAAGCAGCAAACAGAGCTTGAACGTGTTTCCGGTTTAACTCGTGAAGAAGCTAAAGCAATCATTATCGACCGAATGGAAAACGAGCTGGCTCACGATGTAGCGCTTATGATTAAAGAAAGTGATACCCGTGCCAAAGAAGAAGCTGATAAAAAAGCAAAAGAAGTCCTTTCTCTTGCCATTCAGCGTTGTGCGGCTGATCATGTTGCAGAAACCACCGTTTCTGTAGTAAATCTTCCAAACGATGAAATGAAAGGACGGATAATCGGACGTGAAGGACGAAATATCCGGACGTTAGAAACGCTAACAGGTATTGACCTTATTATTGATGATACTCCTGAAGCTGTCATTTTATCCGGATTCGATCCAATTAGACGGGAAACGGCACGCTTGGCTCTTGAGAAACTTGTTCAGGACGGACGGATCCATCCGGCTCGCATTGAAGAAATGGTTGACAAAGCAAGACGTGAGGTAGATGAACATATTCGTGAAATTGGTGAACAAACAACTTTTGAAGTTGGTGTTCACGGTCTCCATCCAGATCTCATCAAAATACTAGGACGTTTGAAGTTCCGTACCAGTTATGGGCAAAACGTACTTAAACATTCAATTGAGGTGGCCCAGCTTTCAGGTTTACTGGCCGCTGAGCTTGGTGAGGATGAAGTTCTTGCCCGTCGTGCAGGTTTATTGCATGATATTGGGAAAGCGATTGATCATGAAGTGGAAGGCAGTCATGTTGAAATTGGCGTTGAATTAGCAACCAAATATAAAGAGCATCCAACTGTCATTAACAGCATCGCTTCACATCATGGCGATACGGAACCAACTTCCATCATATCAGTGCTTGTGGCTGCCGCTGATGCATTATCAGCTGCAAGACCGGGAGCTAGAAGTGAAACGCTTGAAAATTACATTAGAAGACTTGAAAAACTTGAGGAAATTTCTGAATCCTATGATGGAGTGGAAAAATCTTTTGCGATTCAAGCCGGACGAGAAGTGCGGATTCTAGTGAAACCAGAACAAATCGATGATCTTTCTGCACATCGACTCGCACGTGATATCCGTAAAAGGATTGAAGAAGAGCTCGATTACCCAGGTCATATAAAAGTCACGGTCATCCGTGAAACAAGAGCAGTCGAATACGCCAAATAATTGTAAATGAAGGACGAAGTGGTGCAAACCACTTCGTTTTTTCTATTTCCGAAATTAGTCGTTAAGCGTAATTCCTATAATTACCCCAAATTATGTTACAATACATACTTGAATAATTCATATAATTAGGTGAATCTAGAAAGGATTTTACAATGAAATTGCTATTTATTGGAGATGTTGTGGGGTCTCCTGGTCGTGACATGATCCAAGAATACCTTCCTAAGTTAAAAGAAAAGTATCGTCCGCATATCACGGTCATCAATGGCGAGAATGCAGCAAGTGGCCGGGGGATTACAGAAAAGATTTACCGCAGTTTTTTAGAGTCGGGAGCGCAGGCGGTGACCATGGGAAACCATACATGGGATAATCGGGATATTTTCAACTTTATTGATGAAGCAAAATATCTCGTCCGTCCAGCTAACTTTCCAGACGGGGCACCTGGAGAAGGAATGAAATTTTTAAAATTGAACCATCATGAAATAGCGATCATCAATTTGCAAGCGAGAACGTTCATGCCTGATTTGGATTGCCCGTTCAAAAAGGCGGAAGAACTCGTGGCGGAGGCTCGAAAAAAGACACCGATCATCTTTGTCGATTTTCATGGAGAAGCTACAAGTGAAAAGCAAGCTATGGGGTGGTTCCTGGATGGGAAGGTTACAGCCGTTGTCGGTACACACACGCACGTCCAGACAGCCGATAACCGTATATTACCTGCAGGCACCGCTTACATATCAGATGTAGGCATGACAGGACCATATGATGGCATTCTTGGTATGGAAAGAGGGGCAGTCATCCATCGGTTCCTAACCAGCCTTCCTGTTCGTTTCGAAGTGCCTAAAGAGGGGCGGACCCTATTAAGTGCGGTTCTCCTTGAAATTGATGATAAAACCGGCAAGGCAATAAAAATAGAAAGGATACTGATTAACGAAGATCATCCATTCTATCAATGATTCAAAAGGATGGACAGTCAAACTGTCCATCCTTTTTCCATTCATTAATAAATGGTGGACAATCCAGGTTTTCTTTGTCATACAAGTTTTACTTGATGAATATAGTAGCAGTGGAAAGTGTTATAACTATTGAGCCAAGTTAGAATCGGCAGGGAAAACAAGGAGGACTAGGAATGGAAATATTAAAAGTTTCAGCAAAATCTAATCCTAATTCTGTAGCAGGCGCACTAGCGGGAGTGCTCAGGGAAAGAGGAGCAGCCGAAATTCAAGCAATCGGTGCAGGTGCGTTAAATCAAGCCGTCAAGGCAGTAGCAATCGCGAGAGGGTTTGTCGCACCTAGTGGAGTCGACTTGATTTGTATTCCTGCCTTTACAGATATACTTATTGATGGCGAAGAGAGAACGGCAATAAAACTAATCATTGAACCAAGATAATTTCATGTCTGGGTGCCCTGTTTGTCGGAAGGCGAGCAGGCTCTTTTTTGTCCTGAAATCCAAATGACGAAAAATCCATGTCCCTTTATAATGGAATGTATAATCTTAAAAAGATACAGGAAGGAGAATTACATTGGCGATTTTTGATGCACATTGTGATGTGCTGATGAAAATGTTCATCGATCCGGATATTACTTTTACGAATAGTGATAAATTGCATATAACAAAGCGGGGATTATTGGATGAAGGGGGAAAGGTCCAATGTTTTGCAATATATATTCCTGAAAAAGTCCACCCTGATATGAGGTTTCAAGCCGCTTTGGCGATGGTGGATATTTTTTATGAAAAAATTTTATCAGAGCCGGAAATGAAATTTATAAAGACCAAGGCAGACATTCAATCTTTAAAAGAAAAGGAAATAGGTGCAATGCTAACTTTGGAAGGGTGCGATTGCATTGGGAATGATTTGTTGAAACTGAAAACACTTATTCATCTTGGAGTTTCCTCCATAGGTCTAACTTGGAATTACGCTAATTTGGTAGCGGATGGGGCATTAGAAACAAGAGGGGGCGGCTTGACAGGGTTTGGAACAGAAGTGGTGGCACTATTGAATGAGAAGTCAATTTGGTGTGATTTATCCCATTTATCTGAAGCAGGGTTTTGGGACACCCTAAAGTTGGCAGAATTCCCAATTTCCTCCCATTCGAATGCTTATCATCTTTGTCCGCATCCACGAAATTTAAAGGACGGGCAGATAAAAGCCCTTTTGCAGAAAAATGGGGTGATCGGCGTAACCTTTGTCCCGCAATTTCTTTCAAATGGCGGTTCGGCTACGATAAAGGATATCTTGAAACATATAGAACATATATGCAGTTTAGGAGGGGAAAGACAAATTGGATTAGGGTCGGACTTCGATGGAATCGATCATATGGTAGAAAATTTAATGTCTTATAAGGATTATCATAACTTAATAAATGAACTGAACAGGCTTTATTCCAGTGAGTTTGTAAAAGGACTCCTTTTTGATAATTTCACCCGTAATTTTCCGCATGAAAAGGTAATATCTTAAATGATTTTTAATTCTTACTATATAGATATGAATTAATATTCTGAAAATATAAAAAATAAAAGCAAAAAGGTTGCAATTTAATGATTTAACCGATAGAATTGAAAGCGTTTAGTACACCTTTCCTAAAATAGAACGATTAATTATACATAGTTGAATGTTCTGAAGAGAGGTGCGGTTAAATGCATTTATATACGAACGTCCTAAAGGAGTGTAAGACATGATCAATCAACTTTCATGGAAAGTTGGCGGACAACAAGGTGAAGGTATTGAAAGTACAGGAGAAATATTCTGTATTGCCCTCAATCGCTTAGGTTATTACTTGTATGGCTACCGTCATTTCTCATCCCGAATCAAGGGTGGACACACGAATAACAAAATTCGTGTAAGTACTACGGAAACTCGTGCTATCTCTGATGATTTAGACATCTTAGTTGCTTTTGACCAAGAAACAATTGACGTCAATTATAAAGAATTACATGAGGGTGGCATCATAATCGCAGATGCAAAATTCAAACCTGTCTGCCCAGAAGATACAAAGGCAGAATTATATATTGTTCCATTTACGGAAATAGCAGCCGAATTAGGAACATCATTAATGAAAAATATGGTGGCAATCGGCGCGACATGTGCTGTTCTAGGTATGGAAATATCCGTATTCAACGATGTGGTTGATGAAATATTCGGCCGTAAAGGTGAAGAAATCGTTAAGAAGAATATGGATGCCATTACTGCTGGCTATAAGGCAATGGAAGTGTTGCTTGGAGAAAAACTGGGAGCAATGGAACTGGAAAAGGCCGATGGCCAAAAACGAATGTTCATGATTGGTAACGATGCCATCGCTCTAGGCGCAGTTGCAGGCGGTTGCCGCTTCATGGCAGCTTACCCGATTACTCCGGCCTCTGAAATTATGGAATACTTAATTAAAAAACTCCCTCAATTTGGTGGGACGGTCATACAGACTGAAGATGAAATCGCGGCGGCTACAATGGCAATCGGTGCAAACTATGGCGGTGTACGTGCCATCACAGCTTCAGCTGGACCTGGACTTTCTTTGAAAATGGAAGCGATTGGTTTAGCGGGCATTACCGAAACTCCAATTGTCATCGTCGATACTCAACGTGGCGGTCCATCCACGGGACTTCCTACAAAACAGGAGCAATCCGATTTAATGGCGATGATCTATGGTACACATGGTGAAATACCTAAAATCGTCATGGCTCCGAGTACTGTTGAGGAAGCTTTTTACGATACGGCAGAAGCATTCAACCTTGCAGAGGAATATCAATGTCCAGTTATCGTTTTATCCGACCTACAGCTATCATTAGGTAAACAAACGGTTCAGCCGCTTGATTACGGCAAAGTGGAGATAAGACGCGGAAAATTGGTTGACTTTGAAATTGAAGAGTCTGAAAACAAATCTTACTTCAAGCGTTATGAAGTAACGGAAGACGGAGTCTCACCACGTGTAGTGCCTGGTATGAAAAATGGGATTCACCATGTTACAGGTGTTGAACATGATGAAACGGGCAGACCTTCCGAGACGGCTTTGAATCGTAAATTGCAAATGGATAAACGGATGCGTAAGCTGAATAATTTATCTAACACATTCCAAACACCAGTATACAAAAACACACCGCATGAAGAAGCGGATTTATTAATTCTCGGCTTTAACTCAACACGCGGGACGATTGATGAAGCGATCGGCCGGTTAGAAACGGATGGAATGAAAGTGAATCATGCGCATATCCGTTTGATTCATCCTTTCCCAGCAGATGAAGTCCTATCATTGGTGCAAAGTGCTAAGAAAGTAGTAGTTATTGAAAATAATGCGACTGGACAATTGGCTAATATTATCAAGATGAATGTTGGACATGTTAATAAAATTAAAAGCATCCTAAAATATGATGGCAACCCATTCCTCCCGCATGAAATTCACACACAATGCAAGGAGATGTTCGAATATGGCAACGTTTAAAGAGTTTCGGAATGATGTAAAACCTAACTGGTGTCCTGGTTGCGGGGATTTCTCCGTTCAGGCTGCCATGCAGCGTGCGGCAGCCAATGTAGGATTGGAGCCGGAGAATTTGGCCGTTGTTTCCGGTATCGGCTGTTCAGGTCGTATATCGGGTTACATCAAGTCCTATGGTTTCCATGGCATCCATGGCCGCTCACTGCCAATTGCCCAAGGAGTAAAAATGGCCAACCGTGAATTGACCGTTATAGCTTCAGGCGGTGACGGAGATGGTTTTGCTATCGGGATGGGACACACCATCCATGCGATTCGCCGTAATATCGACATTACGTATATAGTCATGGATAACCAAATTTATGGATTGACAAAAGGCCAGACTTCTCCTAGATCCGCAGCTGGATTTAAAACTAAATCCACACCAGAAGGATCAATAGAACAAGCTGTTTCACCTATGGAATTAGCATTGTCAGCTGGTGCTACGTTTGTCGCCCAAAGCTTTTCCACTGACTTGAAAGACCTGACGGCGATCATTGAAGCAGGGATAAACCACAAAGGGTTCTCCTTTATCAATGTTTTCTCTCCTTGCGTAACATATAATAAGATCAATACGTATGATTGGTTTAAACAAAACTTAACTAAATTGAACACGATAGAAGGCTATGATTCATCAAATAAAGAACAGGCCATGCAGACTTTGATGCAACATGACAGCCTTGTGACAGGGATTATTTATCAAGACTCTTCACGCCCTTCGTACCAGGAATTAGTGCCAGGGTATGCTGAAAAAGCGTTGAATAAATCAGAGCTGACACTGGATCAACAACACTTTGATAAGCTTGTTGCTGAATTTATGTAAAAAGTTAAAAGGTTCACCCCTAAGATGGGGTGAACCTTTTTTGTGGTTAATTATCAGGCTCTCCAGTAGATGTGCCACATGCTAGAAGATTTTCGACTGGCTTAGCTTAACAAAACCGTTGTTGCATCCGCCGAAGTTGCGATTAAAAGAAGCAACCGCCACCGCAACGGCCACCGAAACCGCCACAGAAACCGCCGCCGAAACCGAAGCAACAACGATTCCTTCTTCTACAACAACAACGTTCATGACGATGACAGTCGCGATCGCGGTCCCGATCGCGGTCCCGGTCCCGATCCCGATCGCGGTCCCGATCACGGTCACGGTCACGATCGTGGTCCCGATCCCGGTCGCGTTTATTACAGCCCCTCACCGCACGACAAAAATCGTCTGCGATTCTGTCGTTATTATTTCGGTTATCATGATGATCATGATTTTTGCATTCACATGACATATAAGCCACTCCTTCATAATTTTTGTTTGTACAAGATATCTTATTCAAGAGCGGACAGGATGCTATAGAAACATGACCCATTTAACGAAAATGTACGAATGCCCTAAAAAATCATCATTATTAATGTGAAAAGCGATTATGGTATTTTTTTGACGGATTTTTCATATATTTACATATTAAGGAGTGTGGAGAGAGCAGCCCTATTTCAGGGGGAATGTACATGTTGAGAGGTAAAATGAAAGCCGTCGTCAAACATCACCGAGGTTATGGGGCACAGTTACAAGTTGTCGATATACCGGATATTCGTGATGACGAGGTCTTGATTCGGGTGAAAATGACCTCGATCTGCGGAACGGATATTCATATTTTCACCTGGGATGAATGGTCACGGGGAAGAGTGAGTCCACCATACGTATTTGGGCACGAATTTGCTGGGGAAGTAATCGAGACAGGAGCAAGAGTCAGCAATGTTTCAGTTGGTGATTATGTATCTGCCGAAACACATATCGTTTGCGGTACATGCAGGCAGTGCTTAACCGGTCAATTCCATATTTGTAAAAAAACAAACATTATCGGTGTTGATAAACAAGGATGCTTTGCAGAGTATATAGCTCTGCCAGCCAAAAATTTATGGAAAAATCCAAGTGAAATGCCACTCGATATAGCAACCATCCAAGAACCGATGGGTAATGCAGTCCATTCAGTGCTAGCTGGCGAGGTGCTGGGTAAAACGGTGGCAATAATCGGTTGTGGTCCAATTGGACTTATGGCGATTGCTGTTGCAAAGGCTGCGGGAGCTGATAAAGTAATCGCTCTAGATATTAATGATTATCGACTTCAGCTTGCCCAAAAGATGGGTGCTACAGACCTCATTCATTCAATTAAACAGGATCCATTGGAAATCACGAAAGATCTCACAAGTGCGGATGGGGTGGATGTTGTTTGCGAAATGAGCGGTAATCCTGCAGCTATCCAACAAGGGTTTAAGATGGCGACGAATGGTGGAAGAATATCAATACTAAGTCTGCCTTCTAAGCCCGTCACGCTTAATATAACGGAGGATATTGTATTCAAGGGCCTTACTGTCCAAGGGATAACCGGGAGGAAGATGTTTTCAACCTGGCAACAGGTTTCAAGTCTGCTTGAAAGTGGCAAGGTTGATGTAAAACCGATGATTACCCACCGTTTTTCACTAAGCGATTTTGAAAAGGGATTTGAACTGATGACCAAAGGTCAGTGTGGTAAGGTTCTCCTTATTCCTTAAAGAGTGAGAAGGTTTACGAGTAAAACGCCCAAACTCACGAGTAAAGCGGTCAAACTCACGAGTAAAACGCCCAAACTCACGAGTAAAGTGCCCAAACTCACGAGTAAAGCGGTCAAATTCACGAATAAAGTGCCCAAAACACGAGTAAAGCGGTCAAACTCACGAGTAAAGTGCCCAAAACACGAGTAAAGCGCCCAAACTCGCCCAAACTCACGAGTAAAGCGGTCAAATTCACGAGTAAAACGCCCAAACTCACGAGTAAAGCGGTCAAATTCACGAGTAAACGGCCCAAACTCACGAGTAAAGTGGTCAAACTCACGAGTAAAGCGGTCAAACTCACGAGTAAAACGCCCAAACTCAGGAGTAAAACGCCCAAACTCACGAGTAAAGTGCCCAAACTCACGAGTAAAGTGCCCAAACTCACGAGTAAAGTGGTCAAACTCAGGAGTAAAACGCCCAAACTCACGAGTAAAGTGCCCAAACTCACGACTAAAGCGGTCAAACTCAGGAGTAAAGTGCCCAAAACACGAGTAAAACGCCCAAACTCACGAGTAAAGCGGTCAACTCAGGAGTAAATTGCATGGTCTGCATTTGAAAAAGCTGTGAAGGAATAGTAAGAAGGGGCTAAGTTCGTTAGAATATGCGAATCAGGTCTCTTTTTTTTAGTTCACAATTACCTTATTTATGAAAAATTTCTTACAATTGAAGAAGCCACGACAGAATGATTGTTTCTTGCTGTTAAAAGCTTTATACTATAATAATGTGGATATATCACACTTAATAGCTAATATTTACTGGTAATTCTT
Organism: Peribacillus sp. NPDC076916; assembly: GCF_050269675.1. Lineage (NCBI taxonomy): Bacteria > Bacillati > Bacillota > Bacilli > Caryophanales > Bacillaceae > Peribacillus > Peribacillus sp. NPDC076916. The sequence continues at coordinate 23,591 of NZ_JBNNIU010000001.1, read as the reverse complement.
AAAAAGGAATCCGTATAAAACCATTTGAAGATAGGTCTTGAAATAGTTGGTGAAAGAAATAAACTAACTATTTTGAAAGGAGATTAACCATGAACGAGAAACAACGATTAGAATCACAACAAGTACAGGCTGAGAATCCAGCGGACAAAAAATCCGAAAAGGACTTCAGTAAGTACTTCCAAGCCGTTTATATTCCGCCTTCCTTAAAAGATGCGAAAAAGCGAGGAAAAGAAGAAGTAGAATATCATGATGACTTTGCAATTCCTGAAGGTTTCCGTGGAATGGGAGAAGGTAAAAAGTTTTACATCCGTACTTATGGCTGTCAAATGAACGAACATGATACAGAAGTCATGGCGGGCATCTTTATGGCACTTGGTTATCAGCCGACAGACACGGTGGATGATGCTAACGTCATTTTACTTAACACTTGTGCGATTCGGGAAGGCGCAGAGAATAAAGTGTTCGGTGAATTGGGGCATTTAAAATCATTGAAATTGGAAAAGCCGGATCTACTGCTTGGGGTTTGCGGTTGTATGTCACAAGAGGAGTCAGTTGTAAAGCGGATTCTAGAGAAGCACCATTTTGTTGATATGATTTTCGGAACGCATAATATCCACCGGCTGCCGCAAATTCTTAATGAAGCTTATCTTTCCAAGGAAATGGTCATTGAGGTTTGGTCCAAAGAAGGTGATGTAATCGAGAACCTTCCGAAAGTGCGTAAAGGAAAAACGAAGGCATGGGTCAATATCATGTATGGCTGCGATAAGTTTTGCACTTACTGCATCGTACCTTACACAAGAGGGAAAGAAAGAAGCCGCAGACCAGGAGATATCATCCAAGAAGTCCGTCATTTAGCGGCACAGGGTTACAAGGAAATAACCCTGCTTGGACAGAATGTGAATGCTTACGGTAAAGATTTTACGGATATCGAATATCGTTTCGGCGATTTGATGGATGAAATCCGTAAAATCGATATTCCACGTATTCGTTTTACGACAAGCCATCCCCGTGATTTTGATGATCACTTGATAGAAGTACTGGCTAAAGGCGGCAATCTCGTTGACCATATCCATCTTCCAGTCCAATCGGGAAGTACGGACACACTTAAAATCATGGCCCGTAAATATACACGAGAACAATATTTAGAGCTAGTAAAAAAGATCAAGGAAGCTATTCCAAGTGTATCGCTAACCACTGACATCATTGTAGGCTATCCGAATGAAACGGAAGAGCACTTTGAAGAAACGATGTCTTTATATCGTGAAGTTGGTTTCGATGCAGCATATACTTACATCTATTCACCACGTGAGGGAACACCGGCTGCTAAAATGCAGGATAATGTACCGATGGAAGTGAAAAAGGAACGTCTGCAACGCTTGAATGCCCTTGTCAATGAAACGTGCGCATTGAAAATGAAAGAGTATGATGGACAGATTGTTGAAGTGCTAGTTGAAGGCGAAAGCAAGAAGAATGCGGAAGTATTGGCAGGTTATACAACGAAAAATAAGCTCGTGAACTTCAAAGGACCAAAATCCGCTATTGGCCAAATCGTAAAAGTGAAAATCACCGGAACGAAAACATGGTCATTAAATGGGGATATGGTTGAAGAAGCAACGGCGATTGAGGTGGAGTAATATGACTAAATATACTAAAGATGACATTCTGAACAAAGCGGCCGAGCTTGCTGAAATGATCGCCAGCACGGAAGAAGTCGATTTCTTTAAACGGGCAGAAGCTCACATCAATGAAAACCAAAAAATCAGGGAAATGATCGCCAGCATCAAGAGCTTGCAAAAACAGGCTGTAAACTTCCAGCATTACGGCAAAGAGAAAGCATACAGCCAAGTCCAGGCCAAAATTGATGCACTGGAAAAGCAATTGGATGAACTTCCGATCGTGCAGGAATTCAAACAATCCCAAGTGGATGTAAATGATCTTTTACAAATGGTCTCATCACAAGTATCGAACAAGGTGACGGACCTGATCATTGAATCGACCGAAGGGGACATCCTTCGCGGTGAGACAGGTTCACAGGTACAAGCTGGCGGCGGAAGCTGTTCATGAATATAGAAAAAGCCCTTCTGATTTCAGAAGGGCTTTTTCTATATGCGGAAATCCTTATACAGTGCCCATTCGTGACACATATCCCAAAACTTGCGCATAAAATAACCTAGGTTTAAAACATTACAGCAGTTTTCAAACAATTAAAATTCTACGCACACTAGACTTTTACCACGCATAGGATGAATGGAAACTGTATGAGGAGGGTTCGCTAGCATGTCACAATATAGAGAGATAATTACTAAAGCGGTGGTGGCAAAAGGACGTAAGTTCACAAAGTCCTCTCACACCATTTGCCCGGCTCATCATCCTTCTAGCATTCTAGGTTGTTGGATCATCAACCATAAATACGATGCAAAGAAAGTCGGCAAAAAGGTAGAAATTCACGGCAGCTACGAAATCAACGTCTGGTATTCTTATAACCATAATTCGAAGACGGAAGTTGTAACTGAAAAAGTGCAATATACCGACGTTATTTCGCTGAAATACCGTGATCCCGATTGTCTTGATGACCATGAAATCGTTGCAAAAGCTGTCCAACAGCCGAATTGTTTAGAAGCTTGCATCTCCCCATGTGGACAAAAAATCATTGTCCATGTGGAAAGGGAATTCTTTGTGGAAGTCGTCGGCGAAACGAAAATTTGTGTCGCTGTTAGTCCAGATGGCCGCTGTGAGGATGACTGGGGCTCTGATTTCGATGATGAGGATTTCGAAGATTTAGATCCGGATTTCCTTGATGAATTCGAAGACGAATAGAATTTAGAAATTAATACCGGATGACATTCCCTTCATCCGGTTTTATTTAATTTGAAGCGGGACAAGCAGGCCTGGCCATGATCAAAAATAGGGGTGAATGTTACTATATCCGTGCGTATGGCTCTGCATAGGCAGCTCAAAAAAAGTTTGAATTCAATGTATAATTGATTTACCATGCAATTTCGAATACAGGCAATGTTGCTTTCCCGTATGTTATAATGAAGGACATAAATGTGTAATAGATTTTAGTTTGGAAAGGTTTTGAAGGAATGGCTGGATATACTCCGATGATACAGCAATATTTAAAAATTAAGGCAGAGTATCAGGATGCCTTTTTATTTTTTCGTTTAGGCGATTTTTATGAAATGTTTTTTGACGATGCACTGAATGCATCACAAGAGCTCGAAATCACATTAACGAGCCGAGAAGGCGGTAGTGAAGAGCGAATTCCGATGTGCGGCATTCCGTATCACTCGGCTGCTAATTATATTGATATATTGATAGAAAAAGGTTTTAAAGTAGCTATTTGTGAACAAACCGAAGATCCGAAGCAAGCCAAAGGTGTGGTACGCAGGGAAGTTGTCCAGCTGATTACTCCGGGAACGAAAATGGATAGCAAGGGTCTGCGTGAAAAGGAAAATAATTATATTGCCACCATCACTTATTTCACCGATGGGCAGTTTGGCTTTGGATACAATGATTTATCGACAGGGGAAAATAAGGTCACTTTGATTGAGAGTTTTGAGGAAGTCCTGAATGAATTTGCCATCCTTGGTGCTAGTGAAGTGGTCATTGCCGAGGATTTCAATGAAGAATGGAAAAAAAGGCTGCAAGAACGGGGCGCTGCCGCTCTATCCCTAGAGAATAATTTGGTTCAAAGCGAATCATTCGTTGCATTGCTTCATCTGTTAAAAGACCAGAAACTGGCGACAACGACCTCGCGTTTATTGAATTATCTTTACCGTACCCAAAAACGCAGCCTGGATCATTTACAGCCTGTGCTTGCATATGAAACATCACAATATATGAAAATAGATTATTATAGCAAACGCAATTTGGAATTAACTGAAACCATTCGCTCCAAAGGAAAAAAAGGCTCATTATTATGGCTGCTTGATGAAACGAAAACAGCCATGGGCGGAAGGATGTTGAAACAGTGGATTGATAGGCCGCTCATTAATAAAAAACAGATCGAGCGGAGACAAAGCCTTGTTGAGACCCTGAAAAATCAATACTTCGAACGGCAGGACTTACGTGAACGCCTGAAGGAAGTGTACGACTTGGAGCGGCTTGCCGGCAGGGTTGCCTTCGGGAATGTAAACGCTCGGGACTTGATTCAACTGAAGCGTTCATTACAACAGGTGCCGATCATTCGTGAAATCGTGAAGTCAATGGCTTCCAATCAGGATATTTCAATTCTGGCCGATAAATTGGATCCTTGCGAAGAAGTGACGGATTTGCTTGAAACGGCGCTTGTAGAAAACCCGCCATTGTCCGTAAAGGAAGGGAATATCATTCAGGATGGTTTCCATAAGGAGCTGGATACCTACAGGGATGCCAGCAGAAATGGGAAAACCTGGATTGCGCAGCTTGAACGCGAAGAGCGGGAACGGACCGGGATCAAATCTTTGAAAATCGGATATAATCGTGTATTTGGCTATTACATTGAAGTCACACGAGCCAATTTGCATCTGCTTGAAGAAGGCCGGTATGAACGGAAGCAAACCTTAACGAATGCCGAACGTTATATCACACCTGAATTGAAAGAAAAGGAAGCTTTGATTTTACAAGCAGAAGAAAAAAGCATCAGTTTGGAGTATGACCTATTCCTCAATCTTCGTGAAGAGGTCAAAAGCTATATCCCGCGCTTACAGGATTTAGCGAAAGGCGTCAGTGAACTGGATGTCCTGCAGTGCTTTGCAACGATTAGCGAAGAACGCCATTATGTGAAGCCAGTCTTTTCTGATGATCGAAGAATCGTATTGAAGGAGGGCCGGCATCCAGTGGTTGAGAAAGTCCTTCAATCACAGGAGTATGTCCCCAATGACTGCTTTATGGATGGAGACAGGGAGTTACTCTTGATCACAGGACCCAATATGTCGGGTAAAAGTACGTATATGCGTCAAATTGCGCTAACATCGATTCTAGCGCAAATTGGATGCTTCGTATCAGCAAGTATAGCTGAATTGCCTATTTTTGATAAGGTGTTTACTAGGATTGGCGCGGCAGATGATTTGATTTCCGGTCAAAGTACATTCATGGTAGAGATGCTCGAAGCAAGGAATGCCATCATGAATGCGACAGAAAACAGTTTGATATTATTTGATGAAATAGGGCGGGGAACATCAACATATGATGGAATGGCGCTTGCTCAGGCCATCATTGAATATATTCATGAGGAAATTGGGGCAAAGACTCTCTTTTCGACCCATTATCACGAATTGACTGTTTTGGCGGAAGAACTGCCAAAATTGAAAAATATCCATGTCAGTGCCATTGAGCAGAATGGGAATGTCGTTTTCCTTCATAAAATTAAAGAAGGGCCAGCAGATAAAAGCTATGGAATTCATGTGGCTAAGCTAGCTGATTTACCGGAGCAGTTAATAAATCGGGCGGCCGCTATTTTAGCGCAGCTGGAAAATGAAAATGGACAGGCAAAGGCGATGCCTGAACAGCCTGCTGCTACTGCTGTAGAAGCACCTATTGCCGAAGCTGCCCCGGTAACAGCCGTCAATGAGGCACAGCTTTCCTTCTTTGGGGAAGAGGCTCCTAAAGGAAGAGTGAATTCTTCACCTAAGGAAAAAAAGGTGCTGGATGACATAAAATCACTGGATATCCTTGAAATGACGCCGCTTGAGGCAATGAATACCCTTTATAAATTACAAAAGAAACTTAAATGAGAATTAAAGCGAGGCGATAAAAATGGGAAAAATCATACAGCTTGATGAGGCTTTATCTAATAAAATCGCAGCTGGCGAAGTTGTTGAACGCCCAGCCTCAGTCGTTAAGGAACTTGTGGAAAACGCAATAGATGCAAACAGTACCATTATAGAGATTGAATTGGTGGAGGCTGGACTTGGTTCCATCCGGATCGTGGATAATGGCGATGGAATTTTGGCTGATGACATAGAAGCGGCATTTAAACGCCATGCCACAAGTAAAATAAAAGATGAAAATGATCTTTTCCGAATTCGAACACTTGGCTTCCGCGGTGAAGCAATGCCCAGTATTGCTTCAGTTTCCCGTTTTGAAATGAAAAGCAGCACAGGCGAAGGTGTGGGAACACGCATACTTCTTGAAGGCGGCATGGTTAAGGAACTCGAAGCTTCATCCAGCCGAAAAGGAACGGATATCCTGGTTTCCGATTTATTTTACAATACTCCTGCAAGGTTGAAATATATGAAAACGATTCATACCGAGCTAGGAAATATTACGGATGTCGCTAACAGACTTGCACTTTCGCATCCGGATGTTTCTATACGGTTATCACACAACGAGAAGCGAATCCTGCATACGAATGGTAACGGTGATGTCAGGCAGGTGCTAGCCGCAATTTATGGTACGAATATTGCCAAAAAGATGATTCCGGTTCAGGCAAGCTCCTTGGACTTCAAATTATCCGGATATATCGTTATGCCTGAGGTCACCCGGGCTTCAAGGAATTATATTTCAACCATGATAAACGGCCGCTTCATTAAAAACTATGCGCTCGTGAAAGCAATCCTGGATGGGTACCATACACTCCTTCCAATTGGGCGTTTTCCAATTGCTTTGTTGAATATTGAAATGGATCCGATTCTTGTCGATGTCAATGTACATCCATCCAAAATGGAGGTAAGGCTTAGCAAGGAACAGGAATTGTTCAGTCTTGTATCGGAAACGATCAAATCTTCGTTTAAAAAGATGACTCTAATACCAAGTGGATATACACCAACACCAAAGCCGGAACAGGTGAAAAGTGAGCAAACTGAGCTGGAATTGGACCATGTTGTGGAAAGCGGCAAGCGGGTCCTTGAAGAAGCCAAGAAAGAAGCTTCACTCTTGAAGGATACCTTGATTCGGGAAAAGCAGGAACAAAAGAGTTACGTGGATCATAATGAAGATTTCAATCTAGAACCAATAAAGGAAATAATCTATAGCAATGAAAAGCAGCAAATGGCAGATGCTTATATTCCGGTTTTACAAGATGATGAAAGCAAACCAAATTACGAGTCAGCTGAAAAGTATACAACCTATACGGTCGAACAAGAGGAAGAAATTGAGGTGAATGAACCGGATAGCCGCATCCCTCCCATGTACCCAATTGGGCAAATGCATGGAACCTATATTTTCGCCCAAAATGAAAAAGGATTGTACATCATAGACCAACATGCTGCCCAGGAACGGATCAAATACGAATATTTTAAAGAAAAGGTCGGACGTGTTGAAAACGAGCTACAGGATATGCTAGTTCCCATCACCCTTGAATTTTCAACAGACCAATGTATAAGGATAAATGAATATAGGCATGAATTGGAAAAAGTAGGCGTCTATTTAGAAGAGTTTGGCTATAACGCCTATATTGTCCGATCGCATCCACAATGGTTCCCTAAAGGAATTGAACAGGAAATCCTCGAAGAAATGATAGAACAATTGCTATCGATGAAAAAGGTCGACATCAAAAAACTGCGTGAAGAAGCAGCCATCATGATGAGCTGTAAAGCCTCAATAAAGGCAAACCGTCATCTGCGCAATGATGAAATCCAAGCATTATTAGATGAATTAAGGCGGACAACCGATCCCTTCACATGTCCTCATGGAAGACCTATCATCATCTCTTATTCCATTTATGAAATGGAGAAAATGTTCAAGAGGGTCATGTAATGAAAAGCAATGGAGAATCCTTATGCAATGGGATTCTCCATTGCTTTTTTAGTTAAATGACCACTTTTATTGGTTCGTGCTCTTTTTTCCTGAAGCTTTTTAAAAGTTTTCTGCAGAGGAGTCCTGTATATTCTGAGTAAATGAGTAAATTTATCTAATGTGATAGAAACTTTTGAATGGCCTAATTTTTCTGATACCACTTTCGAGTTTTCTCCGATTTCCAACATTATAGTTGCATGTGTATGGCGTAAATCATGAAATCGAATCCTCTTCATTCCGGCAAGCATAGTCTCATAAAGAAACTGCTTGTGTATCGTATTGGGATTTACTGGCTCTCCACCAAAAGCAGAAACGACAAAGTGATCCTCTATTAACTTCAACCCCACTTAAAGTAGATGTACCTGTTTCTTAACTTTGTGAGATTGTAATTCTTCGATCCGCTCATTGGTGAAAAAATAACTTTCTTGAAATTATGTAAAAATCATTATGATATGGTTGTTTTTACCTGTGATTAGACATATCATAATGATATATCAAAGTGATATGTGGAAGGGGGATTGTTACATTGTCAATCGAAAGTTCTATACTTGCTATATTAAGCTTTTGGCCCAGTACAGGATACAATATTAAAGCAGAGTTTGAACATAAAGCTGCCGGCTTATACTGGGGAATGAGTTATGGGAGTATTTACCCGAAATTAAAGAAGCTTGAAGAAGAAGGACTTGTTTATCCTATTGAACAAGAGGAAGAGGGACGTAAAAAGAAACTTTATGAACTTACCCCAAAAGGGTGGGAGGAATTTGAAAACTGGCTTCAACTCCCACCTGCCTACCCAATAATTAGAGACGAATTATTAATGAAGATGTCCACATGGCATGAAGATATGGAAAGCTCAGTATTAATCAGTCATCTACTAAGAAGAAAAAAGACAACCGAAGATTTACTTGAATTTGTAAAAGACTGGCCGACAAACGGAACCTCTTACATCAGTAAGGTGGGTATGCTAACCATTCGCTATTCTGAATTAAGACTGGAAGCTGAGTTGAAATGGATTGAAGAATCAATAAATGCTTTGGAAAATAATCAACTTTCAAAAGGGCAGGATCCTAACGGGAATACAGAAAAACTGCTAGCAAGACGAAGAGGGGCAACCCAAGGGGAAAAGGAGAAATAACACATGAAAGCTGGAATGTTTGAGCCTTTAAAATTCCGTCCATTTCGTTCATTATTTGGCGCGCAGCTATTTTCTGATCTGGGTAATTGGCTTGATTTTATAGCTTTACAGGTTATTGTTGCTTATCATTGGGGGTTAGATGAAACAGCCATTGCCGCAGTGATTATTGCATTAGGGCTGCCTTGGGTCATCATAGGTCCCTTTGCCAGTGTATTCGTCGATCGACTTCCAAAAAAGCAAATGATGATCATTTGTTTATTTTTAAAGGTCATGTTTGTAGGTGGACTGTTTTTTGCTCCAAACCTTTATATCCTTTTACTATTTGTATTTTTGAAGGGAACAGTATCAGCGATTTACGACCCAGCAAGACAAAGTATGATTAGGTTTACTGTCCCTGATAACCACCTTCCAGAGGCCGTAACACTTAGCCAGCTGTCCGTTAATACAATGAAAATTATTGGTCCTGCCCTAGGGGGAGGCCTCATAGCTTTATTTGGAACAAAAAGTCCATTCTTATTTGAAGCTGCAGGTTTTTTCATCGCCATATTATTTTTGTTAACTCTTCCCAACATGGATGAAAAAGAAAGGAATGCTGGGACTAAATCAGAAAATATAAATAAGAAAAATGGTCACTATTGGAAAGAATTATTAGATGGCATTATGCACATCTCATATACCCCATTATTAAAAATCTCAGTTATCCTATCGTCTGTAGCGTTTTTTATCATTTTCCTGTACGATGGACTATTCATATTTATTGCCCAAAATCTTGGCTTCACTGAAGGGAATTTTGGGTTACTAATTAGTGCTGTAGGTATGGGAAGCGTGGCAGGTTCCCTTTTAATGGGCAACTGGACTCATTGGAAAAGAAAACCTATTCATTTTATGTCAAGTGCATTCCTTTTTAGTGGTTCATTAATCATTGTAATGGGTCTTGGTAGTATGGAGATTGTAAATCTCCCTGCATTGGCCTGGGTGATTGGCGCATTTTTCCTTGGTTTCATGGGCTCCGGTGAGTCGGTCCCTTATGGATTTATCTTACAATCTGAGACACCTAAGCAAATGATGGGCAGAGTATCTGCTGCGGCTACATCATTACAAACCTTTTCTATGCTTATTGCCCCTGCGGTGGGATCTCTTCTTGCCAAATGGCTTGGAGTTCCTTTCGTCTTGATAGGAGCAGGAGGGGCAACCTGCTTATTAGGTGCAATTGTTCTCATCTTTATCGTGAGAAGAATAAACGTTCAAAAAGATATTCAAGAAAAACAATTCCAAGCTTAAATAGTTACATGATGAAATAATCTTATTTGGAACATGAACGGTGAAGTTAGGATGAAGTTTTTAGCAACCGAAATTTATTGGTCATAAAAAATAAAGCAAGATGAAATATGTATGATTCTTGAACTCTAATAGAATGTATTCCACAATTGGGCGCGATTCTTTAATAAGAGTCGCTTTTTTTATAGAACTAACGGGGCAGATTAGTTCGAGAAGGAAAATTATGGATAAATATAGAAACTAGTATTTACTACTTATGTGGGAGGATCTGTATGCAAAAGAAGATTTACATTGTAAGACATTGCGAAGCACAGGGGCAACCTTAGGAATCTCAATTAACAGAAAAAGGTTCGAAACAAGCGAAATATTTAGTCGAATTCTTCAGTAATGCAAAAATTGACCGAATAATATCGAGTCCCTTTTTGCGTGCTATTCAATCAGTAGAACCATTAAGTGAGAAAACAAATATTAAAATAGAGATTGATGAACGCCTCTCGGAACGAACACTAAGCACAACGGACTTACCTGATTGGTATGAAAAACTAAAAGCAACATTTTAATGATATGGAATTGAAATTTGAAGGAGGAGAGTCAAGTCAAGAAGCGATGAATCGAATCGTAAATGTTGTTGAAGAAGTCTTTAAAAGTTGGACTGAAAACACAGTAATCGTCAGTCACGGAAATATAATATCCTTACTTTTAAAGAATTACTTCGAGGGTTGGGAGAATCTTAGTAATCCTGACGTTTTTCAAATAAACTGTATTAATAATGAAGTGATCTTGGAACGTATATGGGATGAAGATAAAATGAATGGGTGTAGCGTGATCCTCTAGTAAGTATCGCGCTAATAAGAAACCCGAAGGGAAAGTCTTATGCAAATAATTAGCGTTAGAGAACATCCAGAGTATAAAGAAAAAGCAATAAAATATATTCAATGCAAATGGGCAAACGAAACCAGTATGAAAGTATATGAGGACTGTATTACACACAGCATAACAACGGATAGTCCATTTCCTATTTGGTATTTAATGGATGATTATGGTAAAGTTATTGGCTGCGCAGGTCTTATTAGCAATGATTTTATTAGTCGTATGGATTTATGGCCTTGGATATGTGCCCTTTATATTGAAAATAGTTATCGTGGTAGGTCTTTAGGCAAAGAGCTACTTAAACGTGCTAAAGCTGATGCCGAAAAAGCAGGATTCAATAAAGTTTTCCTTTGTACTGACCACATTGGATACTATGAAAAATACGGATTTACTTACATAGGTGACGGATACCATCCTTGGGGAAGTAGTTCAAGAATTTATGAGAGCAATAACTAAAATAATCATGTTTTAGCTTAGCGATTTTTCTTAATGAACCAACAGGTGCGTTAGCTGAAGATCAGAGCTGTCTTTAAGGCAGCTTTTTCTTCTATCGAAATTCCCGATTTGATTATAATGTGTTAGGCACTGCAAGTATCGAATCGCAAACCAAGAAAGTGCGGCGGTTCAAATAGAAGAAAGCTGGTGGAATATATAGAAATTGTATATAAGATAAATCCTAGTATTGAATAATTGTATCCAAGTGTGTGCTGGATTTTTCAATGGGTGACCGCCAAAATGACCATAAATTTTCTATTAGGAAATGAAATGTTCTGATAAAAGGGATGAATAAATTTAAATAAATCAGTAAATGCAACTAATGTGAGATGTTGAGAAGTAAAATGAATTCGGTTTTTTATACGGGTCATGTAATGAAAAACAATGGAGAACCCTGACGTAATGGGATTTTCCATTGTTTTTTTCGATTTTGATTTTATTAGACGCCCATCCTTGAAGGGGGGATAGGAGTTGGACAGGGTTAAGCAAGTTCCCAAAATATATCTTCAATAATAATAATATGGGGGAGTGGGCTGGAATTGATAGTTATATGCAGGGGCAGTATACATTTGGTTATCATAGTAATTATTATATTGCGGATATTGCTGCATGTCTTCTTCGGAAGCTCGTTGGCAATTGGCTGGCGGACCGATCAATGTTGAGGTTTGAACCGGTGCAATCGCTTTTTTCCATTGGTTTTCATCCAGGCAATACGTATGTGCCATAATATTTGCAGGTGTCAATTTCAAGATATCCGAACCTAGGATCACCTCAGGTGTTGGTGCATTAAAAATGGCCAGCAGGTGAGTATTATCCGTATTAGCCACTTCATAATGCCACCAACCTTGAGGAACGTTGGCTACTTGGCCAGGTTTAATAGGATAATTTTGTATTTGCTTAGTAAAAGGATTCAGTAATGAAACGGTTGCCGCTCCAGAAATGCAATACACAAGTTCTGCAGCATTTTGGTGATAATGCGGTTCTACGACATTGCTTGAACTAAGGTAAATATCTAATAAAGAAACATTTTCGAGTGTGTTCAATTGATTGATACCTAATACATTTATATAGTTTTGATTGTCTTTTTTCATTAAATTGCTTTTATTAACATCAAAAAAGTATTGTGTGGATGGTGAAGTATAGTCCATATAGGAGACCATGAATTTATCATTCCTTTATTTAAGACTTGATTTTTCAGGATATGTAAATCTCATTTTAATGTGCAATAACCCAATGGGTTATTTGCTTATGGAGCTAATAAGGAGTGTGATGGAACCGGCCATTGAATGAATGAGGTGCAGGGATTTCCTGTAACGAATGGGCCCAAAAAGATGGTTATGAGATGAATGGTATTTTTATATATTTTAAAACCGAAACTACTAATCTGATTATTAGATATAATCAAACTTTAAATAAGCAGAATTTTCCCATTGCATGACTTTAAATTACAGTGATATAATGTTCTTTATGATTTTAAAGTTTAACATAGGAAGTGGCTAAATTGTCGAACAATTCAAAAGAGAGTAAATTCGTCCCGTACGTCTCTGCATCTAAATCTTTACCGGAATTAACTGCAACTGCAATTATTCTAGGGATCATTCTTGCAATCGTATTCGGGGCGGCAAATGCATACTTAGGCCTACTTATTGGATTAACTGTCTCTGCTTCAATACCCGCAGCGGTAATTTCAATGGCTATCTTAAGAGGGGTTTTTCGCAGGGATTCAATATTAGAAAACAATATTGTGCAAACGATGACCACGGCAGGTGAGGCTATTGGTGCCGGTGCTGTATTTACCATACCAGCATTATTCATGTGGGACATGGACGTGAGTCAGGCATTCATCATTTTCGTTGTATTAACTGGGGGATTTTTAGGGGTCTTCATGATGGTTCCCCTTCGCCAGCTTTTGATTGTAAGGGAACATGAAACATTACCATATCCTGAAGGTACGGCATGTGCCGAGGTCCTGAAGTCAGGAGAAAAGGGTGGTACAAGCGCGAAACTAATCGGAGCCGGTTTGGTTATCGGCGGTGTCGTTAAAGGGCTTGGTGATGGGTTTAAACTCTTCAAGACAGAGGTTGAAACGGGAATCACGAATTTTAAAAATGCAGTGGTTGGTCTTGATGCCTTTCCTTCCCTTTTGGGTGTAGGTTATATTATTGGACCGCGTGTTGCAGGACAAATGCTAGGTGGGGGTTTATTAGCCTGGGTCGTTCTAATACCGGCCATCAGTTTTTTTGGCGGAAGCAATGGAACAGCCATTTTCCCTTCCGATGTACCGATCGGTGAATTGGATGCATGGGGAATTTGGGATAATTATATACGCTATATTGGTGCTGGTGCCGTTGCAACTGGCGGATTGATCACATTGATCAAAACATTACCAATACTTTTCAGTTCAGTTTTTGATACTATTAAAGGCGTAAAAGCCAATAAAGGACAACTAAAATCAGGTTCGATCCGTACAGAACAGGATATGCCTGCTAAATATGTTTGGTTGGGAACGATCATTGTCATTTTAATCATTGCTTTCACACCTATAACAGATGTAGGGATCATCGGTGCGATTGCAATTGCGATTTTTGGATTTTTATTCGTGACAGTGGCTTCAAGGGTTGTTGGAATCGTCGGAAGTTCTTCTTCCCCTGTTTCTGGAATGACGATAGCTACACTATTGATTGTGGCCATTGTCTATAAAGCTACTGGTTTTACTGGTACAACTGGAATGGTAGCCGCATTGACCGTCGCTGCAATCATTTGTACAGCACTTGCGGTTTCAGGCGATGTTTCACAAGATCTAAAAACAGGATATATCGTTGGCGGAACACCATGGAAACAACAAGTTGCCATGATGATCGGTGTTGTTGCGTCCGCTTCCGTCATTGGTTTTATCCTTGTTCTGATGGATAATGCATATACGATGGGTTCTGCAGAACTACCTGCACCTAAAGCGGCACTAATGAAAATACTTGCTGAAGGTGTTCTAGGGGGGGATTTGCCTTGGACCCTCATCTTTATCGGTGCTGCTATTTCCATCACATTAGAGTTTTTCGGTCTGAATTCACTTGTTGTTGCAGTCGGCATTTACTTACCGGTTCATACTAGTGTCCCAATCATGATCGGTGGATTTATACGATTCTTCGTTGAGTTCTTCTCGAAAACAAAAGAAGCGCTTAAAGCTCGGGTTGATAGAGGTGTATTATTTGCCTCTGGCTTAATAGCAGGTGAATCATTGATTGGTGTTCTTATTGCCATATTGATCGCAGCAGGTGTCCAAGTTCCGGCTGCGGCTAAATTAGCCAGCAATTTGCTGCCATTCCTACTATTCCTTGCTCTAGCTGGATTGCTTTGGTTCGTATCCAGCAAAGGGAAAAAAGAAGATGCATCGTAAACGCCAATCAAAAAAGAGGAACCTGTTAACTATGGTTCCCCTTTTGGAAAGACGCGTCACTATGGTACATGAATCTTCGGAAGCAACTTTTTTGGTCATTCAAAGGACAAATTTTGTGGAACGAATTACAATTCGTTTCTTTAAACAACCATCAGTCCGTAAAATCAAGCTTGATAAGTTTGGGGCATATGCCATTAAACAGATGCAGTTCCAAAGGAATGTAAATCAGATTTCTGAAGCGATGAGTGAACATTTTGGTGAGGAAGCAGAACCAGCCTTACCTCGGTTGATGAAGTTTCTGGAGATTCTTGAGGTTCATGATTGGATCATATGGGATGATGAAGAAGAAAAATGAAAGAAAGCTGAAGCTCTTTTTGATGCTTCAGCTTTTTTCTGTTTTCCCTTTGGTAAACAAAATTTTCTTTAGGTTTATGAACTTCTAATAATCTCCCTTCAACGAATTGGAACATAGGTATAATTATTTGTAATAACTTTATAGATATTGTATCCTTGTACTGGCAGTCATGAGTAATAAAGCAGTGATATTCAATTTTGAAGAGCAGGTGGTTATTTATTATGGGAAGAGTACAAGGTAAAGTAGCATTAGTGACAGGTGGAGCTTCGGGTATAGGGTTATCCATATCCACTCTGATGGCTAAAGAAGGCGCAAAAGTCGTGATTGCTGATTTTAACGAAGCAGGAGCAAAAGAAGCGGCCGAAAACATAAAAAAACAAGGTGGGGAAGCGGCTGGAGTATTCTTGGATGCTGGACAAGCAGATTCTATCCAGGCAGCAGTCGACTTTACAATTGAACAATATGGTACGGTTACGGTACTTGTTAATAACGTGGGTTTAACTAACCTCCATAAAGATCTGGATGTCGTGAATTTAGATTTGGAAGAATGGGACCGACTTATGGATGTGAATTTAAAAAGTGTCCTATTGGGAAGCAGGTTTGCAATTCCTCACATGATTAAAGCAGGAGGGGGATCGATAATCAATACTGCCTCCATGGCTGGGTTTACAGGTGACTCCGTACGATCTGCATATGGTGCGTCCAAAGCGGGGGTAGTGAATTTGACCCGTTATATCGCTGCACAGTATGGTAAAGATCATATTCGTTGTAATGGAGTGGCACCAGGCCTTATTTTAACTCCTGCAGCGAAAAATAATATGCCTCAGGCCGTACTCGATATTTTTGCCAAATTCAATGCATTGCCATATCATGGTGAAGCGGAAGATATCGGGTATACAGTTCTCTTCCTTGCATCTGACGAATCCAAATTCATTACAGGTCAGACGATCCAAGTGGAAGGCGGTCATTATATAGCCAACCCAAGCATCTCTGATTTTAATGATTATGTAATTAAAGCAAAATCCAATTAATTGTCTGGACATTCTTATATCAAAACCTTACCCTGGATAAGATCAACCTTATCCGGGGTTTTTAATTATGAAGCCCACTATTTTAAAAAACATGAAGCAGGTGCAAATAATAATGAAAGAAACGAATTATGATGAAATGCTGAACATCAGGACGGAAGGTGAACAAAAAAAATTCAATGATTCTTTGCATTATCACCGCTATGAACCTACTCCATACAGTGCATTAGAACATTTATTCAAAAAATATGCACTGAAAGGAAATGATCGCATTGTAGATTTTGGATGCGGTAAAGGACGCTTGAATTTTTTTATCCATCATTTATATAAATCATTTGTGGTTGGCGTGGAGATGAATGAAAGTTTTTATAAAGAAGCGATCGAGAATCTGAATGGCTATATGGAGAAAAGGAAAAAAAACAATGCCAATATAGAATTCCACTGTTGTTTGGCAGAAGATTATGATATTGATACGAAAGACAATCGTTTTTATTTCTTTAATCCGTTCTCGGTACAGATTTTCATGAAAATCATCAATAACATTTTGCTTTCCTTTGAAAAAGAATCGCGCCAAATCGAACTTATATTATTTTATCCTTCACAGGATTATATTTTTTTCCTTGAAAATCAAACTGCCTTCAGGCTGAAAAAAGAAGTGATGTTACCTGGCTTGACTGAATCTAATCCTTTTGAGAAATTCGTCATATACGAATTATTGAATTGAATGGATACTCGTTTTATGGTGATGATCAGGTAAATATTAACAGTACCCAAGCAATCATTGGTGCTTGCTTGGGTGCAATGGGTAAAGCCATTAAAGATGATTGATTTACAGCATATTGTAAGTTCTTTTAAGACTGTGTTTCATATTATTTTTCTATATAAATTTGATGCCAAATCATAAAAGTTAAAATGGTCCAGAGCTTCCGGCTGTTGTCCGCTTTATTATTTACATGGTTTTCAAGTAATTTGATAATTTGCGCTTTGTTAAAAAGATAGTCGGGCCGGGCTTTCCTTGATTTACCTTACTGCCCAATCGTATAATTCGTCCTTTAACCAATGGCGTATCTGAACAGGAAAGCTTAGCTTCTTTCTGCTCCATACATGTTCCGGCACTTTCCCGCGGGAATATGTTTGCGTTTCCGATATAGCGGTTTTCCAAACGCGCCACTTCGTGCTCTATAAAACTCTTTCCTCTTACACCCTCTGGCAGAACAGAGGAAAGCGCCTTCAACACTTTCTGAAATATCACCATGGGTGGAATCGCAGATATATTTCAAAAATCGGAGATATAAGACCGAAAATCGCAGATATATTTCAAAAATTGACGATATAACTCCGAAATCGCAGATAAAATGCCGAAACCGGAGATATAATCTAATTCTTCAGGACTTATTATATAACTTATATTTCTATAATTTAGAGCGGCCGCTGTTTCCTGGGCAACGTTTATTTAACTATATCCATCTCTTTCGAACCCAACAGAAAAAGTTTTGATTCTATTGCGATGGAGCAGATAAATGATGAATCAATTCCGCCTGATAGAAAAGATCCAACCGGAACATCACTTCTCATATGGACGTTTACGGAATCCATTAGAGTTTCTTGTAAGGATGCCTTAATTAATTAGGCATCCGTCATTTTTTATATATTTACAATCAATAGTTTCGCTCGATGACAAAGTGTGCACGATCGCCTCTAAAGAGAGTTTTAGAGAATTCAATGACCGATCCGTCATTCTCATATGTGTAAGTTTCTAAGGAAAAACAAGGTGAACCGTTCGGAACCTCCAATTTGTCAGAAATGGAATCGTCGGCAAGTGAAAACTCCAAGTGTTCGACTGTTTTTTTTACTTTTAAATTGAATTGTGTCTCAAGTACTTTAAAGAGTGATTTTTCGCAGGCTTCGATATTAAGCCCGGGTGTTTTATACCAAGGTAGAAAGGCAATTTCATATTGAAGGGGGATGTCGTTTACGTAACGTATCCTTTCCAGTTTATTTACTGGGTCTCCAATATTTTGTTTGAAAAGCTTGGCTAGGGTAGCGTTTGCTTCAATCACCTTTAAGCTAATGACCTTCGTAGAAGGGTTTTTTCCTTGCATCGTGACTTGCTCAGAGAATTTTTCAACCGTGCTTGTAAGAAATTGCTTCACTTTATTCTCCGAAACGAAAGTCCCTTTGCCTTGAACACGGTAGATGTAGCCTTCGACGTTCAATTGCTGTAAGGCCGTACGAACTGTTGTCCTGCTTACTCCGTATATTTTACAAAATTCAGCCTCGGTAGGTAATTTTGTATTTGGTTGATATTCGCCATTTTTTATGAGATCGATAATCGATTCCTTAACTATGGAATGCAATGCCGCTTCTTTATTCATGGTCTCCACAGTGATTCCTCCTATGTTCATTCCAATATATACATATAGATTATCTCGGATAAGTTTAATAATCAACTTTAAAACGAAAATTTGTAGTAACAAATTTAAAATTGTGTTGATATTTTCCTGATTTGTAACTACAATATATGTATGGAGGTAATAATACCCACTTCATATAGCCTTTCAAGGGAAGTGATAAAACAAAGTAACATGGATTTATACTAAAATGTGGTTTAGTCTTACTTGAAAATACTGAATAATCAATCATTAAAAAAGGGGGGTAATTTCAATGAATATCTTATTATGTTGTTCTGCGGGGATGTCTACTAGTTTATTAGTTACCAAGATGGAGGAAAGCGCTAAAAAACAAGGAATAGAATGTCGTATATGGGCTGTGGGTTCTACAGAAGTGAATAATGAAATAGAAAAGGCCGATGTGATTTTATTAGGTCCGCAGGTTAGATATCTTCTTTCCAAGTTACAGGAAGCGGGGAAAGATAAGGGGATTCCAGTCGCAACCATCAATCCAATGTTCTATGGACTATGTAATGGTGAAGAAGTATTAAAACAAGCCACTACTTTAATAAAAGGAGAATAAGGATATGATGACTTTTATTGATAAGTATATTATGCCTGGGGCGGTAAAGGTAGGAAATAACCGGCATTTGCTTGCGATTCGTGACACATTGATTGGAATGATAGCGATTACAATGATTGGGTCATTCGCCGTCCTGTTTAATAATCTAGGGCAAGTCATCAAGCCTTACGGTAGAATGATGGAGGCCATCTTCGGTCCTGCATGGAATACGCTGGGCGGTGACATTTGGTTTGGAACCTTTGCATTCATGACTGTATTCGCTGTATTCGGCATCTCTTATAAATTGGCACGATCATACGGTGACGATGGTTTTGAAGCGATGCTGGTTTCCGCAGCCTGTTTCTTCTTATTATTGCCTCAAATCGGAAATGTCACCCTGACCATCGATGATAAGGATGTAACAGGCGGGGCATGGGGTTTTGTAAGCGTTAACTATTTTAATGCTACAGCTTTATTTACAGGAATTGTTGTTGCCTTAATTGCCACTGAAATCTTTGTGAGACTTTCACGAGTGAAATATTTAGTCATCAAGCTGCCTGATGGAGTACCTCCAGCGGTAGCCCGTTCATTTGCAAAGTTAGTGCCGGGTATGGCGACGATCTTTATTGCTGGTGTATTCGGACTGCTATTCCGTAAAATTACGGATGGGCAGATACTGAATGACTGGCTTGGTAAAGTGATTGTATCTCCATTACAAAGTGCAGTAGATTCATTGCCATTCGCTATTTTACTAGTATTTCTTGTTCATTTATTATGGATGATCGGTTTGCATGGACCCAATATCCTTGGCGGGATCACGACACCGCTTTTTGAAAGTTCGGGAGTGAAAAATATCGATTTATATGCAAAAGGGGTAAAAGACATGGATCAATACGGGGTATTGGCGGGTTCTTTCCTGGATGCATTTGTTTATTTAGGCGGATCTGGTGCAACATTGGGCCTGATCATTGCAATGATCATTGCCGGTCGGAAACGGTATAAACAGATGATTGCACTCGGAGGGGCACCAGGAGTGTTCCAGATTAACGAACCCATCCTTTTCGGATTGCCTATCGTTCTGAATCCAATGTGGTTCATCCCATTTGTTCTCGGCCCGGTAATTACAACCGTGATCTCTTATATCGCGGTAAGCAGCGGAATGGTTTTCCCGATCGTAGCCAAGATTCCATGGGTTACCCCTCCGATCGTGGGCGGATTCCTGGCGACAGGCGGGCATATGTCCGGAGCGGTCTTGGCTGCAATCAACTTAGTCATTTCAACAGTGATTTATTTACCATTCGTCTATGCTCAAGTGAAGATAGACACCAAAAATAAAACAGAGCTTACAAAAGATTCAGAAACGCTAAGCGTTTAAGAAAGCGGTGATGAAAATGGAAAAAGAAGAATTGTACCAACTATCCTTTCAATTGATTTTATATAGCGGGAATGCGAGAAGCTTTGCAATGGAAGCGATGCAGGAAGCAAAGAAAAGGAATTTTGATTCTGCTCGCGTGAAAATAGCCGAGGCCGAAACAGAATTATTGCAAGCCCATAAATACCAAACCCAATTAATTCATGCTGAGGCGGGCGGGGACCAATTTGATCTTCCCATTATCCTGGTGCATGCACAAGATCATTTGATGACAGCGATGACTATAAAGGATCTTGCAATTGAAATGATTGATCTACGCGAAGAATTCTTACATGCAGATGCTGTGAAGGAGAGGACTGCTGAATGAGCAAGGGGCTGAAGATTGTCACGATTGGCGGAGGTTCGAGCTATACGCCCGAACTGATCGAAGGTTTCATCAAATATCATGAAAAACTTCCTGTGAGTGAAATTTGGCTCGTGGACATCGAAGCTGGAAAGGAAAAGCTTGAAATTGTCGGTAATTTGGCAAAAAGGATGATTGAAAAGGCTGGCGTGAATATTGAAGTCCATCTCACGCTAGACAGAAAGAAAGCGCTTAAAGGCGCTGATTATGTAACAACCCAGCTGCGGGTTGGCCAGCTAGCAGCAAGGGCGCTTGATGAAAAGATTCCGTTGAAACACGGAGTGATCGGACAGGAGACGAACGGACCAGGCGGGCTTTTCAAGGCTTTTAGAACGATTCCCGTCATTCTGGATATTGCTCATGAAATGGAGGAATTATGTCCGGAAGCATGGCTGATTAACTTCACGAATCCTGCAGGAATGGTAACGGAAGCAGTTCTGCGTCACAGTAATATTTCCAAAATCATCGGCCTTTGCAATGTGCCGATTGGTATGGAACGAGGTGTTGCGGATTTAATGGATGTAGAGCCATCAAGAGTCCGGATCGACTTTGCTGGCTTGAACCATATGGTTTACGGCTTGGATGTATTCGTTGATGGCGAGAGTGTCAAAGATCAAATCATCCATTTGATTACAGATCCATCTAATGCTGTCACGATGAAGAATATCCATGCAATGGGCTGGGAACCGGAATTCCTAAGAGCGTTAAACCTGTTTCCGTGTCCATACCACAACTACTATTATAAAACGGGAGATGTGCTAGCCCAGGAATTGAAGGATGCAGAAAAAGGGGAAACACGTGCAGAGGTCGTTCAAAGACTTGAAACAGGTTTATTTGAGCTATACAAAGACAAGGATCTGGCCATCAAGCCGCCGCAGCTTGAAGAGCGCGGAGGTGCGTACTACAGTGATGCTGCTGTGAGGTTGATTTGCTCGATGCATACCGATAAGCGAGATATACAAGCGGTAAATACCGTAAACCATGGTGCGATTGAAGGCATCCCCTATGGTTCGGCGATCGAAACCAGTTGCGTGATAACTAAGGATGGTCCTAAGCCTATCAATGTAGGTGAGCTTCCTGTCGCAGTCCGCGGTTTAATTCAGCAAATCAAATCCTTTGAAAGGGTAGCCATCGAAGCCGCAATTACAGGCGACTATGATACTGCATTGCTTGCCATGACGATCAATCCACTCGTTCCAAGTGATCGGGTTGCAAAACTTATCTTAGACGAAATGCTGGAGGCGCATAAAGAGTATTTGCCGCAGTTTTTTGAAAAAAAGGAGTTGCACGATAATTTATCATGATTGAAGTCCTTGTAAATGCAGATGATTTCGGGTTGACTAAAGCGGTGAATTATGGGATTTTGGATAGCCACAAATATGGAATTGTCAATTCGGCGACGATCATGATGAATGCGAAAGCAACGGAGCATGCGATTGAAATCGCAAAGAAGACACCTTCGTTGAAAGTAGGTATACACTTAGTGCTGACATGGGGTAAACCTTTATTGAGTGATGTTCCGAGTTTAGTTGACGAATCAGGTTTTTTTAAAAAGCAAGCGTTGATATATGGGGATCCTGCCGGTATTTCCTTGAGGGAATTGGAGAGGGAGTGGTCAGCACAAATCGAAAGATTCTTGGAATTTGGTCTATTTCCGACTCATTTCGACAGCCACCATCATGTACATGGGATCACAGCATTTCTACCTGTAATAAAAAAGCTGTCTGATAAATACGGATTGCCAGTGCGTAATGCCGGAAGGCACCTGGCTGGGATTCAAACCGTTACAGATGTATTCCTGGATGATTTTTATGGAGATATGGTGGTTGAAGATTATTTTCAAAACTTGAAGGGGAGGGTACCGGATGGGGCGAGCGTGGAGATAATGACCCATCCTGCTTATATGGATGAAGAATTGATGGAAGTCTCCTCTTATAATGATAAACGCTTGAAAGAAACCCGGATTTTGACACAAGCAAAATTACCTGAGGGATTTTCCCTTAGATTCAGCATCAACCAAGTTAAGATTTGATCATTACAAAAGAGGACCATTCATCAAATGATGAATGGTCCTTTTAAATTCAATGAGTGCTATATCTAAAAATTAATAAGCCAAGCTGAATAGGGCTTTGATGTGTGATAGATAACGAACATTACTTGCTTCTTTCATCAATGTAGCCGGCAGGCCTTTAAGGGAAGTGTTATTGGCCCCAACGGTTGCCACCGCATCCTTACGGCCTAGGCTCGCAAGTGTACCTGAGTTTACAGGTGAAAATTCTTCAAGTTTCTTGCCTTCAAAGGCTGCATATAGGTTGTATCCAACAAGCTCACCCATTTGCCAAGCATTTTGTGCAGTAGGAGCGTATGGACGGCCGCCTTCTGGAGGGAACGCAACGGCGCTGTCCCCGACAACGAATACGTCATTATGGGATTTGGATTGCAAATACTCATTAACGGTCGCTTTGCCGCGATCCACTTCAAGGCCTGATTCGCCTACGATAGGAAGAGCCGCAACTCCGCCTGTCCAAACAAGCGTATTGGCCGTTATCGTTTGTCCATCTTTCAACTCGATTTGATTTCCTTTAACACC